>CACMPM010000005.1 GCA_902615625.1 uncultured Alphaproteobacteria bacterium | reverse complement strand
TATAATCCAAAAAAAATGATTATAAGTGCAGCTGGAAAAATTGATCATGATCAATTTGTTGAATCAATTAAAAAATCATGCACTAACCTACCAACCGGATTATCTACTGAAAGACAAAAAGCTGATTACAAATCTGGAGAATACAGAGAAGATAAAAAATTAGAACAGATTCACTTACTACTTGGTTTTGAAGGTATAGATTATCACCATGATGATTACTATTCTTTATTGGTTTACTCTTCTTTATTAGGTGGAGGTATGTCTTCAAGATTGTTTCAAGAGATTAGAGAGAAACGTGGTCTTGTTTATGGTATTTCTTCTTTCAGTTCATCTTATACTGACACCGGTGTTTTTGGTATTTATTGTGGAACAGGTGAAAATCAAATCCAAGAGCTCATACCTGTTTTATGTGATCAATTAAATGAAAGTCCTAATTCAATTACAGAAAAGGAAATAAATAGAGGTAAAGCTCAATTGAAAGCAAGCTTAATGATGGGGAGAGAAAGTGCATTTAGAAGATGTGAGAGTGCTGCTAGACAACTTTTGGTCTTTAATAGAATAATTGAACCAGCTGAAACTATTCAAAATATAGATAAGGTCTCTAAAGAGACTGTTCAAAAGATTGCTAATGAAATTGTAAAAGGGCCAATTACTATATCAAGTATTGGACCACTATCTAAACTTGAAAATATTGATAAAATACAAAATCGTATTAACTAAACTTTTCAAAAATTTAAAAAATTTTATGATTAAGTTTGCAACTTTTTTTTTAATTACGATATTTCTATCAACTACTGCAATAACAAAAGAGATATATCCTTTTCAAGGTGGTCAAGGATTTGATACCGAGTACTTGTGGGATAAAAATTTGAATGGTAAGAAAAAATGGCTTCTACCAAAAAAAATGCTTAAGGATCAATTTCTAGCGAAACTCTTAGCGTATGATAAAACCCAATTTTGGTTTACAATGCATGATTTTATTGCAACAGGAGATTTCAACAGAGATGGTGTTCAAGATTACGTAGTAACAGTTTTAAATCTTGATAAGGAATTCAAAGCAAAATTAGACGAAGATCAAGGTATCTATGTCTGTAAAGCTAATAAAGATGCCGGTGCTTGTTTGGCAGAGAAAGGTGTTACACAACATAACTATCAAATTATTCTTGGTAAAAAAGAAACTGGAAAAGCTGAAGGAAAAGAGTCATATTGGGGTACAGGTTTAATACAAGATAATTTACCATTTATTCAAAGTGGAACTGCACAACCACTTATTGCAGATTTCAATGGCGACGGTTGGGACGACATTTATTTGGCAGCGGCCGTTAATGATTTTGGAACAGGTTGCGGCGGGTATCATTCTTATTTCTTGTCACAGCCTGAGGGATTCTTAAAAGAGTCAAGTGAAACACATATTGGTAACGGAAAAGACTTCAACAAAAAATATAATAGAATTTGTAATTATTCACACAGAGCCGATACAGGTGACTTTGATAAAGATGGTGATTTTGATATCATTCTTGCAAGTATTGATTGGAAAGGCAAAAACGGTGAAATGATTTGTCTTATCAACGACGGTAAAGGTAATATGAAAAGTTCAACTTGTGGTAATCAATTTGCCTTTATTGTAAGACACGCAGATTTTAATGGTGATGGATACATCGATATGTTGGCTGGTGCTCATAGTTCAGATTGTTTTAAATATCATAGCAACTGGAAGGGCCATCAAAAAAGTTCTAAAAACAGACACAGTCTAAGAATTCTTTGGGGTAATGGTACTAACAAATGGAATACCAAAAATTCAAAAGAAATAAAAAATGTAGGATATCACACAAAGACTAAAGATAATATTCCGTTATGTATGCCAGTAGGAACTATGGTTGCTGATGTTGATAACGATGGTGATATGGATTTAGTAGGCTCAACTATTGGTCTTAATTATGTTGGAGGTTATTTAATTACTTACTTGAATGATGGAAAGGGTAACTTCACAATCGGCTGGCAACAATCAATACATAGCGTAACTAAATATAACAAAGAGAATTGGCCTATGTCAGAGGTTAATCACGATGAGAATGGTTGGTACATATCACTACATCCTGCAGATATTAACTTTGATGGTAACATAGACTTTATGGTTAACGGTCATTGGCTTAATCCCGGCAATAATGATGTTTATATAAATAATGGAGATGGAACTTTTAAAACAGTAAGCGATGTCGACTTGAGAAAGTACGCAAAAATATTCTAGATAAAAATCTTAAATATTGTTTAATTAAATTTTAAAACATTATTTTATTTCTATATCTTCTTTAATTGAATGATTAAGTTCTCCATCTTCAGATGATAAATTCATAGACACTTTTATAGATCCACCTATTTTGATACTTCCTTCCGAAAATTTTTTTCGTATGTAATTTTCTATTTCACGTTGCGAGCTAATGCCAACTTGTTTAAGAAATTTTCTAATCTCCAAATTTAAATTATCTTCATCCATGATTTACTATAAATTATTTTGATAGATTCATTCAATAATGTTATTAATTTTATATGGAAATAGCTTGTTTTGAAACTAAACTTGGTTGGATTACAGTAAAAAAAAAGAGTGGTAGTGTCTTTTCACTGAGTTTTGGAAAAACAAATAAAACAACAAATTTAATTAACATTAAAAATCAGATTAATTTATATGCTTCTGGAAAACTTAAAAATTTTAAGATTAACTATTCTTTTGAAGGTTCCTCTTTACAAAAAAAAATTTGGAAAGAATTATCTAAAATTAAATATGGTAAAGTTTCAACATATGGAGAAATAGCAAAAAAAGTTGGTACATCTCCAAGATATGTAGGTAATGTTTGTGGACAAAATAAACTTTTACTTATTATCCCCTGTCACCGTGTAATTCGTAGTGATGGTAAACTTGGAGGATTTTCTGGTAGAGGGGGTATCAAATTAAAAAAAAGATTACTCAACTTAGAACAAAGTGTCTCATAAAATAATTATTCTTCAACATACGCCCTTAGTAACACCTGGGTACTTTACAAAGTTAATGAATGAAGACTTAGTAGAAACATCTATTATTCGATTGGATCAAGGAGATAAGTTTCCTGTTAATCTTGATATATTTGATGGAATGATTTGTTTAGGTGGGCCAATGGATACTTGGATGGAAGAACAATATCCATGGATGATTGAAGAAAAAAATATGATAAAGGAATTTGTCATTAATAATCAAAAACCATATCTTGGAATCTGTTTAGGCTGTCAATTTTTAGGAGAAATTCTTGGTGGTAAAGTAATTAAATCTAGTCCCCCAGAAATTGGGGTTTTAAATATTGATATTTTAGATAATAAAAAAAACGATCAACTTTTTCAAAATTTTGATAATGAAATTAAAGCATTGCAATGGCATAGTTACGAAGTAAGTGAAATAAATAATTCTGATGTTACTATTTTAGGTTCATCAGATATTACAAAATTTCAAATTTTTAAGTATAAAAACCATGCTTATGGCATTCAATTTCATATGGAAGTAGATGAAAACACAATAATTAGATGGTCCAAAGTTCCTGAATTAAAAAATGCTTTAGAAAAATATTTAGGAAAAAACTCCATTGATGAATTGGATAAATTACTTAGAAATAATATTCAAGAAATGAACAATAATACTAAAAAATTATACGAAAATTTTAAAAATTTAATGACTACCTAAAAGTTTCATGTTTAAATAGTTTTGGAGAAAATGTATGAAAAAAATTAAAGGACCTGCAATATTTTTAGCACAGTTTATAGGAGATAAAGAACCATTTAATTCACTACCTAGTATCTGTAAATGGGTATCTGATCTTGGATATAAAGGAATTCAATTGCCCGCAGAAAATTTAGCAGTTTTTGATTTGGATAAAGCAGCTTCGAGTAAAGATTACTGTGATGAAATAAAAGGAATAGCAAAAAATTTTAATCTTGAAATAACTGATATTGCATCTCATCTAACTGGTCAATTGGTTGCAGTTCATCCTGCTTATGACACACTCTTTGATGGTTTTGCTGCTGATGAGGTAAAGGGCAATCCAAAAGCTAGACAAGAATGGGCAGCAAAAAGGATGATGAATGTCGCTCAAGCATCAAAAAACTTAAATTTAAAAACTGCTGCTACATTTTCTGGTGCTTTATGTTGGCCCTTTCTCTATCCATTTCCTCAAAGACCTGAAGGTTTAGAAGATGAAGCTTTTGGTGAATTAGCAAAAAGATGGCATCCAATTTTAGATAAATTTGATGAGTGTGGAGTAGATCTTTGTTACGAAATTCACCCTAGTGAGGATTTACATGATGGTTCAACTTTCGAAATGTTTTTAGACAGAGTAAATAATCATAAACGTTGTAATATGTTGTATGACCCAAGTCATTACGTTCTTCAATGTTTAAACTATCTCGATCACATTGATATTTATCATGAAAGAATAAAAATGTTTCATGTAAAAGATGCTGAATTTAATCCCTCCGGTCGGCAAGGTGTATATGGTGGGTATCAATCTTGGATAAACAGAGCAGGGAGGTTTAGATCACTAGGTGATGGTCAGGTTGATTTTAAATCAATTTTTTCAAAATTATCTGGCTATAATTTTGATGGATGGGCAGTTTTAGAGTGGGAATGCTGTATTAAAAGCCCTGAACAAGGTGCTGCAGAAGGAGCTCCATTTATTCAAAATCATATTATTGAAGTTACTGAAAAAGCATTTGATGATTTTGCAAGTTCTGGAACAGATGAAAAAGCAAATAAAAAAATATTAGGGATATAGAAAAAATTTATGAAAAAGAAACTGAGAATAGGAATGATTGGTGGAGGAATTGGTGGACAGGTAGGTAAATGGCATAGACATGCTATGAGTCTAGATAATAAATATGAACTTGTAGCAGGATGTTTTTCTGCAAACATTGAAAATGGTATAAATTCAGCAAATGAATTAGGAATAGATTTATCTAGAAATTATCCAGATTTTGAAACTATGGCTACTATAGAATCTGAGAGAGAAGATGGCATTCAAGTTGTTTCAATAGTTACTCCAAATCATTTACACGCACAACCTTCAATAAAATTTTTATCCAAAAATATTAATGTAATATGCGATAAACCACTTACTGCAACAATGGATCAGGCTACAGATTTATATAATGCTGTCAAAAAATCAAATGCACATTTTTTTTTAACTCATAATTATAGTGGCTATCCTGTAATTAGAGAAATGAGAAGAATTATAAAAGATGGTTTACTTGGTAAAATAAGAGTGATTAGAGGAGGTTACTTGCAAGGATGGCTTGGATCTAAAGAAGAAGAATCTAATAAACAGGCACAGTGGAGAACAGATCCAGCAAGAAGTGGTATTGCAGGATGCGTTGGAGATATAGGAAGTCACATCATGCATCTTGCAGAATTTGTTACTAATACAAGAGTTAAAGAAGTTGCCGCTGATTTAACAACATTTGTTGAAGGAAGAATGCTTGATGATAATGCAAGTATTCTAATTAGGATGGAAGATGGATCAAAAGGCAATTTAAGTGTTTCTCAAGTAGCTATTGGAGAGGAAAATAATATTACACTTTCTATATACGGAGAAAAGGGAGCTTTGCATTGGGCGCAAGAGAACCCTAATTATGCAAGATTTTCACAAATAGGAGAACTCGATAAAGTAATCACAAGAGGAAGTGTAATACAAACATCAGAATCTATGGGGCACACAAGAATACCGCCGGGTCATCCAGAGGCATTTATTGAAGCTTTCGCACAAATTTACTCAGACGCTGCAGATGTCATTCAGAATAAGGATAATAAAGATGAATTATTAAAAGTTCTTCCAAATATAGATGATGGATTGCACATAATGAAATTTATTAATGCTACTGTAGTTTCGAGTAATAAAAATTCTAAGTGGATAAATTTATCTGAAATAAATTGATATTTTAGCAGATTTACTAGTTTTTTTAATATATGCAATTATTGCATACCAATATTCTCTTAAATATTCTTACTAAAATTTAGTAATAAACTATTTCATCCAATACGTTCATCACTCAAGTCGAGTGACGGAAGTAGACGAAAGTCGAAGGAACGCATGCAAAGTTATAAATCGTTCAATTTGCCTTAGGCAAATCGGAAGTAGGTTAAGCCGAAGGAACGCGGATCTTAGTAATTAATTTCCATAGCTAAGCATGAAAAGTAACGCATGACTCAATGTGAGCCATGTACTGTGAAATTTATAATGGAGGATTAATGTTAAAAAAATCTATATATTTCATTAGCATTATTGCCGTCTTTATGCTCTTTAGTTCATACGCAAGAGCCGAGGTAGATGGTGAAGTGCAATACATTTTAAATACATTCCTATTTCTTGTATCTGGGTTCTTAGTCATGTGGATGGCAGCAGGATTTGCAATGCTTGAATCAGGACTTGTAACATCAAAAAGTGTAGCAACAATAGCTGCAAAAAATATAGGCTTATATTCTATAGCTGGTTTAATGTTCTGGTTAGTAGGATATAATATGGCATATGGCATTCCTGCAGGTGGCTTTATTGGATCTCCGCTTCCTTGGAGTGATGGTAGTGCTCTTGATACAGGTTATTCAGATGGTTCTGACTGGTTCTTTCAGATGGTATTTTGTGCAACAACTTGCTCAATTGTATCTGGAACACTAGCTGAAAGAATCAAAATTTGGCCATTTTTTATTTTTTGTGCTTTATTAACTGGTTTCATTTATCCAATCGAAATGGGTTGGCAATGGGGTGGAGGATACCTAGCGGAAGCAGGTTTCTCAGATTTTGCTGGTTCAACCCTAGTACATAGTGCAGGAGCAGCAGCAGCACTTGCTGGTGCAATTTTGTTAGGTCCAAGATTAGGACGTTTTACTGACAGTGGCGAAGCAGCTCCAATGGAACCTTTTGCAAATTCATCAATCCCTCTTGCAACTTTAGGTGTATTCATTCTATGGCTTGGATGGTTCGGATTTAACGGTGGATCACAATTAGCTATGGGTACATTTGATGATGTGACAGCAGTAGCAACAATATATATTAATACTAACCTGGCAGCTGGTGCAGGTGTAATGGCTTGTGCTGTTATTTCAAGACTAGTAACCGGTAAAACAGATGTTGTAATGATGCTTAATGGAGCATTAGGTGGTCTTGTAGCTATAACTGCAGAACCATTAGCTCCTTCTCCTTTCCTAGCAGTAATCATTGGTGCAATAGGTGGATTAATCGTCTTCTATGGAACAAGACTTTTAATATCACTTAAAATCGATGATGTTGTTGGAGCAATTCCAGTACATGGTTTTGCTGGAATTTTTGGAACATTAGTAGTTCCAATTTCAAACACAGCGGCAAGTTTTGGTGCACAACTTTACGGAATTATAGCAATTAACGTTTTCGTTTTTGTTGTATCATTTATTATTTGGTACATCATGAAAATGCTCTTTGGTATTAGAATTAGTGAAGAAGCTGAAAAACTTGGAACTGATAAATCTGAAGTAGGCGTAATGGCTTACAGCATCAGAGATTAATGAATTTAGTGATTAGCACACTAACTCCTTATAGTTGGTCACTAAAAAAATGGGAGAGCATTTGCTCTCCCAAAAATACAAAATATTATTGAGATATTTAATGACTGAAACAGAAATAATTAAAGAGAAAAAAAGAAACATATATTCTAGCTTCTTTTCAGAAGATTATGTCTCCAAATTTTTATTTAAATCAATTTTACACCATGTTATTTCTCTTGAAATATATGAAAATAATAAATTGAACGGAATTTCATTTGAAACAATTTGCGCAAATATACCTAAGTCAATTGGATCTAGATCATCTATTCAATCTATTTTAAACGAAGCTTTAGAAAAAAATATTTTTGTTAAAGAGCAAAGTAAGTCAGACAAACGAATTAAAAATTATTATTTAAGCAATAATTTTCTCGATATGATTAATACATGGTTAAGAAAAGAAGGTTCATTTTTTAGCAAAATGAGTTTAAAAAATTAATCAGATTTTATTAATTAAATCTAATACTATATCTTGATAGTTTCAGAATTATAGCTATAACTCAATTCACGTTCATCACTCTATTGGAGTGACGGAAGTAGACGATAGTCGAAGGAACGCATGCAAAGTTATTAATCGTTCAATTTGCAGTTTGCAAATCGGAAGTAGGTATACCCGAAGGAACGCGGATCTTAGTAATTAATTTCCATAGCTACGCATGATTTAATGCATAACTAAAGGGCAGTTATGTGTTTATAATTTTATATGGAGTTAAATAATGTATAAAAAATTTTTTAGTCTTTTTACAATATTCTCTTTTATCTTGTTGCTAAGTTCATCTGTGAGAGCAGAGGTTGACGCTGAAGTAGCATATATATTTAATACATTTTCATTTCTAGTTTGTGGATTTTTAGTAATGTGGATGGCTGCTGGTTTCCTATTTTTAGAATCAGGTCTTGTCACAACCAGAAGTGTATCAACTATTGCCGCTAAAAATATTGGAAAGTTCGCAATAGTTTCAATTGTTTTCTATTTAATAGGATATAATCTTGGATACTCTGTCCCTGAAGGGGGTTATGTTGGCACACCATCAATATGGACTGATAACACATCTATAGAAACAGGTTATTCAGATGCTTCAGACTGGTTTTTTCAAGCTTTATTTGTTTGTGCTACTGTTTCAATTGTATCAGGTGCGGTCGCAGAGCGAATAAAAATTTGGCCTTTCTTTACTTTTGCAGCAGTTCTTGGAGGAGTGATTTATCCAATTCAAATGGGTTGGGAATGGGGTGGAGGTTGGTTAGACGCCCTTGGATTTGCCGATTTTGCAGGATCAACATTAGTTCATGCTTGTGGTGGTTCAGCTGCCTTAGCTGGTGTAATTCTTTTAGGTCCAAGACTTGGGAGATTTAGCGCAAGTGGTGAACCAGCTAATATGGCCCCATTTGCTCCATCATCAATACCATTAGTTACTCTAGGTACATTTATTTTATGGATGGGTTGGTATGGTTTTAATGGCGGGTCACAACTTGCATTAGGTTCTTATGAAGATGCAACAGCAATGTCAAAAATTTTCATGAACACTCAACTTGCAGCTTGCGGCGGATGTATGGCTGGCGCAGCAATAACAAGATTGATTGGCGGCAAAACTGATATTGTCATGATGCTAAATGGAGCTCTTGCTGGCCTAGTTTCAATAACTGCTGAGCCATTAATGCCTAGTCCATTGCTTGCAATTGGAATTGGAGCAGTTGGTGGAATTATAATGTATTACGGAACTAACCTCTTAAATTCATTAAAGTTAGACGATGTTGTTGGTGCAATTCCTGTACATATGTTTGCTGGAATTTGGGGAACATTAGTAGTACCTTTAACTAATCCTGATGCATCATATGCAATTCAGATATTAGGTGTTGCATCAGTATGTATCTTTGTTTTTATTTTCTCATATATTGTAATATATTTAATTAAAAATATTATGGGTTTAAGAATTAGTGAAGAAGCTGAAAAACTTGGAACTGATAAGGCTGAGGTAGGAGTTGCAGCTTATTCAATAAGAGATTAATATTCATAAAAAAAGATAAGAGAGGTAATTTTACCTCTCTTAAATATAAAGGAGATAAATTATGAAAACAGCATTTATTATCAGTGGAAAGAAACATATATTGAAATATGAAAGAAAAATGCCTGAAAAAGAAGTAATTAAAATGAAATCATTTGTGACAAATAAAGGGATCAAACTTACAAAAACTGCAAAGTTTAAAATAAAAAAGGTTTTAGAAAAAGATAAAGAAAGGGTCTTTGAAATTATTTTATAATTAACAATTTCCAGAAAATAGTGAAAGTTTACTTGTATCTATTCCTAATAAATTGAATGCATCGTTCCACTTATTATTAACTTTTTCGTCAAAAATAAAATCACTATCTGTTTTAAGAGTCATCCAACTATTTGAAGCTAATTCCCTTTCAATTTGTCCTGGGCCCCATCCTGCATATCCAAGAGCTAGAATACTATTTTTTGGACCATTGCCTTTAGAAAGGTCTTCAAAAAACTCTGAAGTACTAGTTAAAGCAACGCCTTTATCTATTGTTAGTGTTTCTTTTTGAATTACTTCATCAGAATGTAAAACAAATCCTCTGCCACTTTCAACTGGACCACCATAGCGAATGTATAGTTTCTTATCCTCTAAGGGCTTGTCTATACCTAATTGTTCAAGCAAATCGGGATAAAGATCATAGTCAATTTTTTTATTGATTATTATACCCATAGCCCCATCTTTTGAGTGAGCACACATATAAATTACCGTTTTTTCAAATCTATCATCTTCTAAAGAAGGCATTGAAATTAAGAACTGACCAGTTAAATTCATATAGTATATATATTCGCGTTAATTTATATTTTTCAATATTGTATTGATTAATTTTATATGGACAAGGTAATAAAAGTTATAAATCTGTTAAAAATAGTAATAATACTTGCTATTTGGCTATTTAGCACAGCTGGATATACCTTATCTTCAGATTGGGCAATTAGTGAAAAATCAAAAGTTAGATTGATTTCACCAATGACCGCATCAAATAATAATAACCAATTAATTTTAGCATTAGAATATGAACTAGAAGAGGAATGGAAAACATATTGGAAATCACCTGGAGGAGGAGGTTTTCCTCAAAAAATTATATGGAATAATTCCTCCAATGTGAAAGATATTAAAATATTATGGCCAGAGCCAATAGAATTTGAAATACTTGGTTTAAAATCAATTGGATATAAAGATAAAGTTATCTTTCCTTTAATTGTAGATATTGAAGATAATAAAAAACAAACAAATTTAAATTTAAATATAAATTATTTAGTTTGTAGAGATGTTTGTATTCCAGGTAATGCAGATATATTTTTAAACTTACCATCTGGAGATGGAGCGTACACGGATTATTTTTTCGAAATTGAAAAAGTGTTATCTACTACCTTAAACAATAATATTGATTTTACACCTATTTCTAATTTTTCATTTAAGGCTATTGAAAATAGTAATAACGTTATTTTTGATATAGAAATATCAACAAATTCTTTTTTTGATAATCCAAAAATTTTTATTCACACACCATTTGGACTACCTGTTGTAGAACAAATAAATAATTATTCCCTTGATTTTCAAAAACTTAACACCTCTTTATATTACAGTGCCGATCAATTTAATGAAAAAAAATTTCCAATAGAAATATTTTTTTATGACAATAATCACAGTTTTAAAGTTGAAAAAAAAGTAGAAATTGAAAATGTAGATAAAAACATTTCTATAAACAATAGTCTTATATACTTACTCTTAATTTCACTATTAGGCGGATTTATTTTGAATCTTATGCCATGCGTATTTCCTGTATTATCGTTAAAATTATTATCTGTAATTAATACTGAAGATAAAAAGATAAAAAGTAGTTTTTTTATAACTGTATTGGGTATTATTACTTCTTTTCTTATACTTGGTGTATTTTTTGCCTTACTGAAACAGATCAATATTTCAATTTCTTGGGGTATGCAATTTCAAGAACCATACTTTTTAATGTTCATTTTAATGATTATATCAATTTTCTTCTTGAACACACTAGGCCTTTTTCAAATAAATTTACCGAGTTTTTTACATTCATCTAATATTTTAAATTCAGGAAATAATTTTTATACAAAGAATTTTTTTAATGGTTTTTTTGCTACACTACTTGCTACTCCATGTTCTGCACCTTATTTAGGAACAGCTGTCACAGCTGCATTTACTCAATCAACAACATATTTATTTTTAATATTCTGTTTTATGGGTATAGGGATGAGCTTACCTTATTTGGTTGTAGCTTTTTTTCCAGGCCTAATTTCCTTTTTACCTAGATCAGGAAAATGGATGATTTATTTTAAATATTTTCTATCTATTTTATTATTAATAACAATAGTTTGGCTTTTAAGTATATTAAATAATTATTTTAATTATTTTTTTATAGTTACATTTACTGTTTTATTAATCTTAATATCAGCAATTTTAAAATTTAGAATTTACCAAATTCCCTTAATTATTTCTTTAATAATTATTTTCTTTTTAACACCATATATAAATTCTTTTCAAAAAATTAATGAAGAAAACTATAAAAATAATAATTGGCTAGATTTTAATGCTAAAAATATTCCTGAAATAATAGCTAATAATGAAATTGTTTTTTTAGATATAACTGCTGATTGGTGCATTACCTGTAAGTTTAATAAAATCAATGTCTTAAATTCAAAAACAATTTCAGATTTTTTTGATTCACAAGAAGTGACATTGATAAAAGCTGATTGGACACAACCAAATGAAAAAATAAATAAATTTTTAAAAAAATATAATAAATTTGGCATACCATTTAATGCTTTTTACTCTTCAAAGTTTCCTGAAGGCATAGTAATGAGTGAAATATTGACTGAGAAACAAATATTTGAAACATATAATAAAGTTAAATAAAAAACATGATTATTGATGATTTTAAAGTACCTATTATTAAAAAAGGTGTTTCATCAGTATCTTCATTGAAAAATGAATTTATAAATAAAAAAATTATTCTATTTGGTGTGCCAGGAGCATTTACGCCAACTTGTTCTGAGAAACATCTTCCGGGTTATATAAAATTATATAATGCATTTATAAATAAAAAAATTGATGCAATTTATTGTCTCTCTGTAAATGATGAGCACGTTATGAAATCTTGGTTATTGAGTTATACAGATGGAGAAAAGATCAATGGAATTGCAGATGGAAATGCTGAGATTACAAAATATTTTGACTTGATATCGGATAAGACAAAAAATTACATGGGCTTTAGGTGTCGAAGATTTGCCATGATAATTGAAAATAATGTAGTTATAAAAAGATTTATTGAAAATAATGGTGAATACCAAGTAAGTTCAGCTGAATATATTTTAGAAAAAATTTAACTTTTTAATTTAATAACTTTAACTTTTTCTTCTTTGAATTAAAGCGTAAACTGTTACTGCAACAGTGATCATCAGACCATTAATAAATTTAACATAAAACCCAGACAACCCTAAAGCAACTATTCCTGACTCTAATGAACCTATAATTAAAACACCTATAAATGTTCCAAAAATAGTACCTCTACCACCAAAAACTGAAGTTCCTCCAACAAAGACAGCTGCTAATGTTGTTAACATTAACCCCTCACCTTGTGTAGGCCAGAAATATAACATTTCATACATTGTAAAAATTCCTGCTAAAGCGGAGAAAAATCCTAATTGAACAAAAGCAATAATTTTTACATTGTCGACATTAATTCCCATCATTTGAGCGCTTGCTTTGTTATCACCTACAAAGTGGATATGATTTCCAAATTTATGGTATCTATAAACCCATTGCATCAATCCAGTTAATACAATGAACCAAATAAATTGCATTGGAATTTTTCCAAATAATTTTTCAACAAATATCATATGATGCCAGGTGCCATCTGCTACATCGACAATTGCAATACCACTACCTTGGGAAATTACATTAACTAATCCACGCCAAAAAAATAATGTACCTATAGTAGCAACTATTGAAGGTATACCAATTTTTGTAACAAGTAATCCATTTACTAATCCAGCAAACATTCCAAGTGAAGTTGCCAAAATAAATGCTATAAAGAAGTTACCATCGGTCGATGTCATTATAATTCCAAATATGAGAGATGTAATTCCAACTATAGATGGAAATGATAAATCAATTTCACCTAGTGTAACAACAAATGTTGCTGATATAGCAATAATTCCAAAAAAAGGCATTGATTGCATAAATGCTCTATAAATAGGGAATCTTGTAAACACATGTGGCGCGCCCAGAAAATAAATTAAGAAAAGTACTACGGCAATTATTGTAATACTAATTTCAAGTTTGTGAGTTTTAACAAAATAACTATTTAATAAATTATTCATTTAATCTTCTACTTTTATTTTTCCTGATTCATGAAGTTGAATCATTTTTTGAACAAGTTCTTCTCTTGAAATATCTTCTTTATTAAATTCACCAACAACCTCACCTCTATCTAAAATAATAAATCTATCTGCAGCGCCGTAAACGTGTATAATATTATGATCGATAAATATTGCAGATTTGTTTTCATTCTTTAAACCTTTGACAAAATTAAGAACTTTTTCTGTTTCTTGTATCGATAATCCCATTGTTGGTTCATCTAATACGATTAAATCAGAATTAAAATACAAAGATCTACCGAAAGCTACACCTTGTTTTTCACCACCAGACAGTCCCATTACTTGAGAGTCAACGGTTATAGCTTTTGAAGTAAAGCCTATATAGTCGCGTAAAATTTTTTCTGCTTCTTTTCTTTGTTTTTTTATATCCAAAAAACCAAATGAGTTTGTAATTTCTCTTCCTGCAAAAATATTTCTGTATAATTCTTGCTGATCACATAATGCTCTTTCTTGATATACTGCTTCAATCCCCATTTTTCTTGATTGAGCAACTGATTTAATTTGTACTTCTTTTTCTTTAAAAAAAACTTTTCCCGAGTTTGGACTATGAACCCCAGTTATAACTTTAATAAGTGTAGATTTTCCAGCTCCGTTATCACCGATTAAAGCTACTACTTCACCTTTGTTTATTTTGATATTCACATCTTTTAAAACTTTGACGTTTCCAAAGTTTTTGTAAATATTTTGTAATTTTAAGAGTTCTTCAGCCATAAAATAAACCTGCCTTATAAAATAAGGCAGGCTATAATATTTAATTTATCTGATTTGTACTGCTGCTAATGGAGCAACAGCATCAACGTTATCAGCTGTAACAAATGCAGCACCAGTATCCATTGCTAATCCAGCCATTCCATATTTTGTACTTAGGAATAACTGAACAATTGGCATATATCCTTGGATAAATGGTTGTTGATCAATTACAACGTCAATGTATCCAGAATTAATTCCGTCAACAATTGGAGCTGATAAATCAAATCCAGCACCACATACTTCTTCAGTACCATGACCTGCAGCCTTCATATATGTTGGTAAACTTGCAGTTAATCCACCATGATCTGTAATAGCCATTTTGATATCAGGATTTGCACTATAAGTAGCAACGTACATAGGAGTTCCTTGAGATGCATCTGAGTTTACATTATCAGGAATTTCTTGATAAACTACTTCAACACCTGCTGCTTCAACACCAGCTATTGCACCTTTAGTTCTTTCTCCTCTGTTTGGCATACTTGCAAGACCCCAGATAAAAGCTTTATCTCCAGCTTGTAGACCACAAACTTCAACAGCTTTTTTACCTAGATTAAATCCAGCATCGAATAGATCTGCACCTGCATAACCAAATCCTTCAGTTTTATATTCTGCTTCAAGATCAGGAAGAGGTGTATTCATAGTAGTAATTACTATACCCATTTCTCTAGCTTCTTGAATGATAGGTCTCATTGCAGCGTCTCCTGGAAAACCATAGATTGCAATTCCATCAGGCTGTAAAGCAACAGCTTCTTTAAATTGTTTAATCATGATTTCTGAGTTCCACTGTGACCAGTAGTAATCTACTTCACAACCAGTGTGTTCAGCGGCAGCTACTGCACCATTGTAAACGATAGTTCCAAATGGGCCACCTTCAGGACCACCTGGGAAAAATATAAATTTCTTATCACAGCTGTAATCATTTTTTGCTACTGCTGAAGTAGATGCAAAAGCAAAAAATAAAGCAATGACAGCAAAGATTTTTTTCATAATTCCTCCAAATAATTTATGCATTAATTTATAAGTAAATAAATCAATAATACAATTAAATTAAAGTATTAAAAATCTAATTATAAATTAAACCCCTCTTTCTTTTGATAGATAAAATAGTCGCACTTATTTACCAATTTAAACCAATTTTTATATTTATAAGATTATCAAAAAGTGCTATTTTTTCATTATGGATGTTGATTTAGGTAAATGGTATCGAGCAAATATAGATAAAAAAGAATTCAAGCAGTTATGCAAGAAATCTGATTGGCAGGGTTTTAAGCATATGATTATTTATTTTTCATCTCTGTTTCTCTTTGGATATCTTGCGTATGTCACTTGGGGCACTTGGTGGTCATTATTATTTTTTATAATATACGGAAATATTTGGGGATGCAGCGATGCTATCTGGCATGAAACTGGTCACAGAACTGCTTTTAAATCTAAATTCTGGAATGATTTCTTTTATTACATTGCTAGTTTCATGGATAATTTTGAACCTATCAGATGGAGATATTCTCACTATCATCATCATACTTATACCCAATTTAACGATCCTGTAGATTTTGAAATACATGTAAAAAAACCAACTGACTTGATTGTGTTTTTCTCTCATTACATTCCATTCTCTGGTTTTATTTTCTTTAAAAATTCTCTTCAATGGGAAACTATAAAACATGCATTTGGTGTAACTACTGATGTAATGAAAGTTTGTATTCCAAAAAATGAAAGATGGAAATGTAGATTATCTGCGTGGAGTCATCTTTCTATTTGGATAATTAGTATAGCTTCTTCAGTTTACTTTCAAAGTTGGCTTCCAGTTCTATATGTTTTATTGCCTAATTTTTATGGAAAGACCCTTGTTATGCTTATGGGTCTTACTCAACACGCAGGACTTAGAGAAGATAAAAGAGACCACAGGTATACAACTAGAACAGTATATTTAAATCCAGTTTTAAGTTTTTTATATTGGCATATGGAATATCATGTTGAGCACCATATGTTCCCTCAAGTTCCCTCACATAATTTACCTAAGCTGCATGCTATGATTAAAGATCAATTACCACCTGCCAGAAAAGGTCTTCTTGGGGCTTATAAAGAAATTATTCCAGCACTCATAAAACAAGCAAAAAATCCTGACTATCAAATTCCATTATCTGTTCCAAGCAACGCTTAGACTGAGTGAAAAATAACATTATAATTTTAGGTGGTGGTCAAGCCGGAATCTATGCTGCTAGAGAGATCAGACAAAATGATTCAAAATCAAATATTAAAATTTTAGGTGAAGAAAATTTATTACCATACGAAAGACCTCCTTTATCTAAAGATTTTTTGCTAGATAAAAAAAAAGCAGAAGATCTTTATTTTCATTCTAGCGACGTACTAAAAAATGAAAATATAGAATTTGAAAATATATCAATTAATAAAGTTGATTTTGAAAATAAAAAACTTTTTGCAAATAATGATAATGTTTACTCTTATGATAGTTTGCTTATTTCAACAGGTTCTGAAAATAAAAAACTTACTTTAGATAATAATTTAAAGAATGATATTTATTATCTAAGAAATTTAGAAGAAGCCAAAAAAATAAAAGAAATAGTTTCAAATAAAAATAAAATAACAATTATTGGTGGTGGTTTCATTGGCTTAGAAATTGCCTCATCTTTATCTCAGCTTCAAAAGAAAGTAATTGTTATTGAAATTGGTAATCAACTTATGGGAAGAGTTATACCCAAACAAATTGCTGATTTAGTTCAAAACACTCATATAGAACATGGAAATGAAATAATATTAAATAAACAGATAGAAAAAATAACTAAAAAAAATGACGATTATGAAATTTTATTAAATGATAATTCTTTAATAGAAACAGATTTTATAATTGCAGGTATAGGCTCAACCCCGACTGTAAAGTTATTTGAAAATACAAATTTAAAGCTTGATAATGGTATTGTAACTAATCAATTTTGTGAAACTTCCATTAAAGATGTTTATGCAGCAGGTGACGTATCTAATTTTTATCATCCATTCTATGAAAGAAATATGCGACTCGAGTCTTATCAACATGCACAAAATCATGGAATATGTGCTGGAAAAAATATTGCTGGAGTAAAAACAGAATACACTTCAATTCCTTGGATGTGGTCTGATCAATTTAATTTGAATCTTCAACTGACTGGTATTTGTGATGAGTATGATGAAATCATCGAAAGAGGTAATGATATTAATAATGGTGTTATTTATTTTTTCCTAAAAAATAATAAAATAAGAGGAGCATGTGGTGTTGGAGTCATAGGAAAAGTAGGCCGTGACATTAGAATAACTTCTAAATTAACTGAGAAAGATACCATTGTAGATAAACAAATTCTCTCAGATCAAAATCTAAAATTAAATAAACTTATACAAAAATAACAATTTAATTATTTTGTATTTATTTTCATAAAATAGCTATTATATACAATCTATGTCTGAAGAAAATTGGATTGAAGTAGGGTCTACAGATAGTATTGAAGAAGAGGATCTCATCAGATTTGATCATCAAGATAAAACTTTTTGTGTGTATAAGCTAACAGATGGTTTTTATGCTACTGATGGAATTTGTACACACGAGGCGGTACATCTTGAAGATGGTTTAGTTATGGATGATGAAATTGAATGTCCAATGCACCAGGGAATTTTTAATATTAAATCCGGAGAAGCTTTAAGCCCACCAGCTTGTGAGGATTTAAAAACATATCCAGTTAAAGTTGATAATGACAAAATTTTCATTAAGATAGATTAAATATTTTTTTGGAGATTTTATGAGTAGAAAAAAACTTACAGTTTACGATTATCTGCAATGCAAAGGTAAAAGGCAATTAAGTGTTATGTTTGTACATAATGCTGATGAAGCTGCAGCAGCTGAAGAGGCAGGCATTGACATGATTTGTACTTCTCATGATGCTCCACAATTTGGTATTTATAATTCTTTTGATGAACTTAAAAGAATTCGTGAGGCTGCGCCAACTTGCTTTATGCAATCTGGAGGTGCAGTTAGAGTAGCTTCTGAATATGAAGCAATGAAACTATCACATAAGTATTTAGATATTGGAGCAGATGTAATCTATGGCGGTAATTGGAGTTATAAATGGATTAGAGCATTAAGAGATGAGTATGTTCCAATTAACAGTCATGTCGGATTAGTTCCAGGAAATGCTACTTGGATTGGCGGATTTATTGCACAAGGTAAAACTGCTGATAAGGCTATCAGAATTTTAGAACATACGCTTGAGTTACAAGAAGCGGGAGCTATCGGAGTTGAGCTTGAAGTAGTTCCTCCAAAAGTTGCAGAAGTTATTACCAAAAAAGTTGATATCATGACTCTCTCAATGGGAAGTGGTTCTGGATGTGATGGGCAGTATTTATTTGCTAATGATGTATTAGGCTATACCCAAGGAAAAATTCCAAGACATGCAAGAATTTATAGAGATTTTAAAAAAGAATTTGAAAAATTACAAGCTGAAAGAGTTAGCGCCTTTAAAGAGTTTCACGATGACACAGTAAACAAAAAATTTAATGATCCTAAAATCACAGTTAATATCGACGAAGGTGAATTTGAAAAATTTCTAAAACTTTCAGAAAAATTTTGATTAATGTTCGCGGGAGAAGTTGATTTAAAAAATTGGTATAAACCAAATATAGATAAGAAAACTTTAAAAGAACTATCTAAGAGATCAGATTTAAAAGGTACAATAGATATAACCTTATTTATTGTTGCTTTAATATTAAGTGGGTATCTATGTATTATAAGTTGGGGTACTCTATGGTCAATCCCTGCTCTTCTACTTTATGGAAATATTTTTTATTGTAAAATCATTAGTATTCAACATGAAACAAATCACGAAACATATTTTAAAAGAAGATCGTTAAATAAATTTTTTTATCATATAACTTCCTTGCTTGGGGGGTTTGAGGCAGTAAGATGGAAGTGGAGTCATTTTCATCATCACACTTACACAATATTTACACATGAAGAAGTCTATGATTACGAAAATAATAGTCCAAAACCAACAGAACCTGTTAGATTTCTTTTAAATTTTTTACCACTTGGTCCAATAATTAATATTCAAAAAATAAGACATTTTACACATTTTGAAATTATTAAACATTCATTTGGGATAATTACTCCTGTTGTAAAAGTTACAGTACCTGAAAAGGAGATAAAAAAAATTATTAATAGTTCAAGATTGTATTTAAGTTTTTGGTTGCTTGTAATTTTATCTTCAGTTTTGTTTCAATCATGGCTACCTATAATAATGATAATTTTACCTCCATTTTATGGTAATACTATATTAATGATTTGTGGCATGACTCAACATGCTGGACTAGCTGATAATATTAAAGATCATAGAAAAAGCACAAGAACTGTTATTATGAATCCCTTTTTTAGTTTTTTGTATTCAAATATGGAGTATCATATTGAGCATCACATTTTCCCAAAAATCCCATGCCATAATCTAAAAAAATTTCACAAAATAGTTAAAAATCAAATGCCTGAACCTCATTACGGAATAATTTCTGCTTATAGATCAATAATCCCAGCAATATTTAAGCAATCCAAAGATAAAAATTATTTTATTGATGTGAAGGTTCCAGATACGACAATTTAGTCTCTTTTTTTTTATTCAAAATATACTATAAACACAATATGGGTAATCGATTAAATGATAATGATTTCGGTACAAGAGATAAAAGAGGTCATTGGAAACCTTTTGGCACAATTAGTATTAATCCACCTAAAGATATATTTTTTAATCCAATAAAATTTTTAAAGTATTTTTTTAAATTTCCAGGAATTTTTTTCCCATGGACTTTTGTTTTTGCAGCAATAACAGTTGCTACATATCTTTTTTTGACTCCTTCCTTAGAAACAATGAAGACTTTTGAAATAGGATGGATATCCTATATATTCTTTAGAAATGCAGTTATTATTTTGCTTTGGACAGGCTTCTTTCATTTAAGACTGAAAACACAAGGAACTTCCTTTAAATATAATCCACGACCTTTGGAAAAAAACAACTCAACATTTTTATTTAATGATCAGACAAAAGATAACTTATTCTATACTTTTTGTAGTGCTATTCCATTATGGACAGCATACGAAGTAATTACATTTTGGGCATTTGCAAATCAAATAATCCCATATGTAAGTTGGGAGACTTATCCAATATATTGTTGTTTTATGTTCTTTCTTGTTCCATTTATAAGAGACGCACATTTTTATTTAACCCACAGATTATTGCACTGGGCACCACTTTATAAAATTGCTCATAAAGTTCACCACCGTAACACGAATACTGGTGCCTGGTCAGGTATGTCAATGCATCCAATAGAGCACATACTATATTTTTCAGGTATCTTAGTTCATTGGATCATCCCTTCACATCCTCTTGTTGCGATGTATCATGTTTTTCATGCTGGATTAGCTCCTACACCTGGACACACTGGATATGAAAAGATGACTTTCAAAAATGGTGTAGCAATACCAACAGGTGATTATATGCACTATATCCATCACAAATACTTTGAATGTAATTACTCAGGAGGTAATACTAGCTTTTTAGATAAACTAATGGGTACATTTCATGACGGATCTGAAGAAGCAACAAAAGAAGTAATGGCTCGTATTAAAGATAAAGCTCACTACCTCTAATCCTATCTTCATAAATTCTAAATTTAATTGTATTGATCTAAAATATGAGTGAGGTCGAATTATATAAAGATGTAAAAAATAGTTTAGGAGAAGGTATCACTTGGTCTTCAATTGATCAAAGTTTGCTTTGGGTAGATATTAAACCAAAATCAGTTTTATTCAAAATTAATTTAGACAACGAAAAATTAGAAACTTTTGATTTGCCTGAATTTGTTACAGCAACTTCAATAATCTCTAAGAATGAAATTGCTTTAGTATCAAATAGTGGAGTAAATAAATTTAACTTTCAATCTAAAAAATATGAAAGAATAATTAATGTTGAAGATAATATTTCATCAAATAGATCTAATGATGGTGCATCAGATGCTAAAGGTAGGCTTTGGTTTGGGACGATGCAAAATAACATTAATAACGATGGAAGTGGAAAACCTTTAAATACTAAATCTGGAACTTTATATTGTTTGTCAGAAAATAAATTAAATATTGTTGAAACAAATCTTGGTATACCTAACACATTTGTTTGGAGCCCTGATAACACAAAATTTTATTTTACCGATACAATTGAGGGATCATTACTAGAATACAATTTTAACCTAAATGAAGGTAGTTTATCAGATAAAAAAAATTTTTTTGATTTTGAAAGAGGTGCTCCAGATGGATCAACTATTGATAGTGATGGTTTTATTTGGAATTGTCGTTGGGGTGGATCGTGTGTTGTGAAAATTGATCCAAAAGGCAGGGTTGATCAAATTTACCAGCTACCTGTTGAAAATGTAACAAATTGTGTATTTGGAGGAAATGATCTTAAAACTTTATTTATTACTACTGCTAATAACTTAGGTAAAAATAAATATGATGGCAGCTTATTTGCATTAAATGTTAATACTCCTGGTATTGAAGATAATAAATTTAAAATTTGATTTTTTTCTTTAATTAGATAAAACTTTTTTTATGAATAAAAAAAATAAATTCAGATCTTCTAATTGGTATAATTCAAAATCACATCGAAGAGATACATTTATTCATAGAGGTTGGATGCGAAATCAAGGGCATCCCAATCACTTATTTGATGGACGTCCTGTAATTGGAATTTGCAATACTTGGTCAGAACTAACACCATGTAATGGTCATTTTAGAGAGATAGCTGAGTCTGTTAAAAAAGGTGTCTATGAAGCTGGTGGCTTTCCACTAGAATTTCCTGTTTTTTCAGCTAGTGAATCTAATTTAAGACCTACAGCTATGTTGTTTAGAAATTTAGCAAGTATGGATGTTGAAGAAGCAATAAGGGGCAATCCTATAGACGGAGTCGTACTATTAATGGGTTGTGATAAAACAACACCTTCATTAATGATGGGTGCTGCAAGTGTTGACCTTCCAACAATAGGAGTTTCAGGTGGTCCAATGCTTAATGGTCATCATCAGGGGGAAACTATTGGTTCTGGAACGGGAGTTTGGAAACTTGATGCTGATTTAAACGCAGGTGTAATTACCGAAGAAGATTTTATCAATGCAGAAATTTCAATGAGCAGATCAAAAGGTAATTGTATGACAATGGGTACAGCATCAACAATGGGCTCAATGGTTGAGGCATTAGGAATGTCGCTTCCTGGAAACGCAGCAATTCCAGCAGTTGATTCAAGAAGATACGCATTAGCTCACATGTCAGGAAAAAGAATTGTTGAGATGGTTAAAGACAATATAACTATGTCAAAAATTGTAACAAAAAAATCATTTGAAAATGCAATAAAAGTTAATGGTGCAATAGGTGGTTCAACAAATGCTGTTATTCATCTAACAGCTATTGCAGGAAGAATGGAAATAGATTTGGATTTAGAAGATTGGAATAAGTCTGGAGAGGGAATTCCGACACTTGTGAATCTTCAGCCTTCTGGAAAATACTTAATGGAAGATTTTTATTATGCTGGTGGAGTTCCTGTTGTAATAAAAAGATTACTTGAAAAAAACTTATTAGAAGAAAATGCATTAACTGTAAATGGAAAAAGTATTGGTGAAAATAACAAAGATGCTAAATGTTGGAATAATGAAGTTATAAAAGAATTTGACAATCCATTAACAAAAAATGGAGGCATTAAAATTCTTAAAGGAAACATTGCTCCAAATGGTGCAATCATTAAACCATCTGCTGCATCACCAGAATTAATGAAACATACTGGAAAAGCAGTTGTCTTTGAAAGTGTAGAAGAATTTCATGAAAAAATTGATGATCCAAATTTAGAAGTAGATGAAAACTCTATATTAGTTTTGAAAAATTGTGGACCAAAAGGTTATCCTGGTATGGCAGAAGTTGGAAACATGCGTCTTCCACAAAAACTTTTAAAGAAAGGTGTTAGGGACATGATTAGGATATCTGATGCTAGAATGAGTGGAACAGCATATGGAACAGTAATCCTGCATACTGCCCCTGAAGCAGCTGTAAAAGGCCCGTTAGCAGCGGTTCAAAATGGTGATCTAATAGAAATAGATGTCAATAAAGGTTCTATGAACTTAAATGTTGACGAAGAAACAATTAAAAATCGTTTAAATAATTATAATCCAATTTTACCTGAAATATCTGGAGGCTATCAAAAGATGTATATAGATCATGTTATGCAAGCTGATAAAGGCGCAGATCTTGATTTTCTAATCGGTAAAAGAGGCGCAGAAGTAAAAAGACATAGTCATTAATTTTAAAAAATTATAAAGATCAGTTGTAAAATGAATAGTAATTTTAATCCGTTATCACCTGAAGAATTAGTTTCGAGAATAAATAAAATTCCAAGAATTCGTTTAGCACAACTACCAACTGTTCTTGAATATGCCCCTAATATTTCTAATGAGTTAAATATAAATCTCTATATAAAAAGAGATGATTGCACTGCTTTAGCTTTTGGAGGGAACAAAACAAGACATCTAGAATTTATAATGGCTAAAACTTTATCTGGAGAGTATGATTGTATTTTAACTGGAGCTGCCTCTCAATCTAATTTTTGTCGTCAAGCAGTAGCAGCTGCTAATAAATTAAACTTAGAAAGTTATCTAGTTTTAATGCATGGAGTTAAAGGTAAATTAATGCAAGGTAACTTTTTGTTATACAACATCCTAGGAGCAAATGTTGACGTAGTTGATGGAGAAAATTTAGAGGATATTCCAAAACATTTAGATAAAAAATATGACGAACTAATAAAAGAAGGTCGAAAACCTTTGATAATTTATGGTGGTTTTGGAGAAGAAGATACCACACTTGCAGGTATTAGTTATGCAAATACTATGGCTGAAATTGACAAACAAATGAAAAATCAAAATTTTATTGCAGATCATTTATTTGTAACAGCAGCTAACATGACACAAGCTGGTTGTGAACTTGGTGCAAGAGTACTTAATTGGTCTACTAGAATACAGGGTATCTCTCCTGTTTATTGGGATATGAATATTAAAGAGGACATTGCCAGAATATGTAATCAGGGAGCAAAAATGCTCGATCTGAATTTAGAGTTTAATTCAACAATGATTAATCACGACAACAATTACGTAGGTGAAAAATATGGTGTACCAACAAAAGATGGAATTGCGGCTATGAATCTTTTAGCAAAAAAAGAAGGACTATTTTTAGATCCTGTTTATACCTCTAAAGGATTTGCTGCATTAATTGACTATGTAAAAAAAGGGATTATCAAAAAGGGAGAAAATGTAATTTTCATTTTAACTGGAGGCAGTCCTGCAGTTTTTGCATACAATGAAGAACTTTCAAAAAAAATTTAAAATGATTAAAGGTATTATACCTATGACATATTGTTTCTTTAATAGAAACAATACAATAGATATTAAATTAATGAGTGATCAAATATCACTTATAAAACAATTAGGATCTAATGGTATTGCTTGTCTAGGTCTTGCTACAGAAGTTAATAAATTGGAATTTTCAGAAAAAAAAAAAATAATTGAAATTGTTTCTGATATTACAAATAATTCTATACCTGTAGTTGTTACTATATCTGGAAAAAATATTAATGAATATAAAAAATTAATAGGTGTAGCACAATTTAATAATGCTAATTGGATTGTTCTTCAACCTTTATTAAATACAAAGACTACAGATAAAGACTGTTATAATTTTTTTGATAAGATAATTAATTTTGTAGATAAAAAAACTTTAGTTGGAATTCAGAATGCTAAAGAATATATTGGCGTTGGTCTAAATTCACATCAAATATTAAAACTTTATAAAAAATTTTCTAATTTTAGAGCTATCAAAGGTGAAGCTGCGGCAATACTAATACAAAATGAGATTAGTAGGTATCCTAAAAATTTAAGTGTTTTTAATGGTAGAGGAGGACAGGAAATAATTGATAATTTTTTAGCAGGTTGTAAAGGTATAATACCTTCATTAGAGGGTACTGATATATTTATAAAAATTTATAAACTACTAGAACAAAAAAAATTCAGTGAAGCTAGAAAGGTTTACCAAAAAATACTCCCCTCCATTGTTTTTTCAATGCAATCTATCGATTCTTTAACTTGTTATGGAAAAAGAATATGCGCATATAGAATGGGCGTAAAAAAAATTTATGACAGAAGTCCTAATTTAAGTCCAACTAAATTTGGTACTGATTTAGCAAAACAATTTGCTGATGATCTTGGAAAATTTTAATTTATTAAAGTTCAATATCAAAGTCTTTAAGATATTTTTGTGACAATTCTATACCAAGACCTGGTTTTTTATCATCTAGTTCAATAAATCCGTTTTTAGCTTGTGGTTCTCCATCAAAAATATACCAAAACAATTCATTACCAATTTCTACAGGCCAAAACGGAAAGTATTCAACTATAGGAGCATTAATACTGCTCATCGATAAATGAAAATTGTGAACTTGTCCTGCATGAGGAATAACAGGTATTTGAAATGCCTCTGCTAAAGCGCAAATTTTGTGTGCTTGTGTGATTCCTCCAACCCTATTTGTATCAAATTGAACTACATCTACTGCTTTTTTCTCTAAAAGTTGTCTAAATCCAAAAAGAGTATATTCATGCTCACCACCAGATATAGGTGTTCTGCAGGATGCTTTTAAATCGGCATATCCATCAATATCATCAGCTATTACAGGCTCTTCCAACCATCTTAAGTTTTCATTATCAATTAATCGCATCATTCTTTTTGCATACTCATATGTCCAGCCCATATAAACATCAGCCATCAAATCAACATTATCGCCAACCACTGATCTTACAGTTCTTATTAATTCAATGTTTCTTCTCATTCCCTCTGCACCATCATTTGGCCCCCAACCAAGTCTTAATTTCATAGCTTTAAAACCCTGATCAAGGTAATTTTTTGCTTCTTCTGCAAGTGTATCTAGTGGTTGACTATATAGTTTGCTTGCATAACAAGGTAATTTTGATTTTGTTTTACCTCCTAAAAGTTTGAAGACTGGTTGCTTAACTGCTTTTCCTAAAGCATCCCAAATTGCAATATCCACAGCACTAATAGCAGTCATGCCAACACCTTTTCTTCCCCAAGCTAAAGTTTGACGATACATTTTTTGCCAAATATGTTCGTAGTCCCAAATACTCTCTCCAATAATTGCTGGTTTCAAGTAATTATCAATGACAGATTTACATGGCTTTGGTGATAAAGCAGCATTACCAATACCAATATGTCCATCACTTGTTTCAACTTCTACTACTAGCCAACTTAGAAACTTATATGTAGCCCATCTATCATTTGAAATATTGTCTTGATTAATTAAGTCAGCTGCGTTGGTACAAAAATTTTCATGAATTTTTTGTACATCACCTTTCCATGTGTATAATTTTGCTCTTACATCTTTAATAGTTGAAGTCATTTTAGATCCTATAATATTTTTCTGCATTATATGAAAATAGTAGTTTTTTATCATTATCTGAATAATTTTTTGTTATTTCTTTGAAAGAATTCCAATAGTTATCAAAAGTATTAAAAATTTTATCAACTGGAAAGTTTGATGCAAACATACATCTTTCAATTCCAAATATTTCTATAGTTTTCTCAACAAAAATTTTTGTACTATCGATTGTCCAGTTTGGGTTAAACATTCCAAGACCAGAAATTTTTGCCACCATATTTTCACAGTTTGCAATCTTTTTCATATTAGCTTCCCAATGTTGAATGTACTCTTCAGATTGATAGCATGGTTCACCAGTATGATTTAATATAAATAAGATATCAGCATGATTTTTTGCTAAATTAAAAGAGTCATCCATTTGGTGAGGATAAACTTGGATATCAAATGATAAATTTCTGTTTTTCATATTTTTGAAATTTTCTAACCATTTTGTATTTTTCATATAATCTTCTGGTGCGTGTGAATATTTTGGTTCATCTGAATTAAATGATAAAATCTGTCTAATACCACGTGTATTATTAAATTCTTGATGTTGATCTAGAATATCAGCTACATTTGATTTTGAAAAATCTGCAAATGCAACAATAGCGTTTGGTAATTTTGCATTATGATTATCCGCAAGTTTTTGCAGCCATTCTGTTTCATTAACAGGACTATCATCATCGTGTTCAGCTTGTACATGAACAGATTTAATTAAATTTTGATTTTTCGCATCATTTAAATAATCATCTAATAAATAACTTTTTCTTATAGCTCCATAATCACCAAAAAATGCTTCTCCTTCAGATACCATTAACCATGAATATTTAGTTTTTTCATTCTCTAAATCCCATAGATGGTGATGAGCGTCTACTATTGGAATATTATCCATTGTTTCACTTATAAGTCTGAAGAGCAATATTTCTATTGCTCTTCAAATCATTAATTTAGAAGTTAAAATTATCGATATTGTCAGGAACAAAATCAAGCATAGGTGCTGCATAAATTAAATTATTTGCATTTATTACAACATCACCTTGATCTGGAACACTGATTGTCATACCTTCTGATAATTTCATACCATTTTCAACCATTTGTACAGATAAGTAACCTGCGATTTCTCCTTCAACAGATGGATCCCATAATTGGAATGCTTTTACACAACCGCTTTTTAGGAATGGTCTCATTTGATTTGGAGTTCCAAGTCCGGTAACTTGAACCTGATCACACTTGCCAGCAGATTCTACAACTTGTGCAGCAGCTGCAACACCAACTGTAGTTGGTGAAATAATTCCTCTTAAGTCTGGATATTTAGCAAGAAGAGCTTCAGCTTCAGTAGTACTTTTTTGTGGATCATCATCACCATATACAACACCTAAATATTCCATATCAGAGAACATACCTTTGCCAATGATATTTTCCTCCATGTCTTTAATCCATGTGTTTTGATCAGGTGCATCAGTTGTTGCACTTAAAATTGCAAATTGACCTTTGTGATCAATTAATTGACCCATTAATGTCATTTGTGCAGTCCCTACTGTAGAGAAATCAACTGGCATAATAGCTAAATCTCTGTGAGCTTCACTGCCAGGTATATCTCCATTTACTACCATAATAATAATACCTTTTTTTCTTGCTTGATCAAAAACAGTATTAAGAGCATCATTTGAATTTGGCGAAATTGCAATAACGTCAACGCCTCTTTGTATCTCAGCTTTTATAAATGGTAATTGAGAAGTAGCATCAGCTGTAGCTGGAGCTACTGTTGAAAAATTATAACCATATTTTTCTGCCCCAACTTCGAATCCTTTAATAATTGAATCAAAATATGGGTTACCAGTATTTTTTGGTATGTATACAACTTCAGTTTTTGCAAAAACACCAGTTGTTAGTAACAAACCAAGAATACTAACAGAAATAATCTTGAATAGTTTATTCATTATTCCTCCTATTGAAATGTTAATAACATTTTGAATAAAATCTAATTTTTATCAAGAATAATTTGAAATTTTAACTTATTATTCTAAAAAAACTATCATAGAAGTATAAAATAAACAAAAATATGCAACTTAAGACTAATAATATTGGAAAAACCTTTAGTGGAGTTAATGTTTTGAGAAATGTAGATTTTGACTTAAAACCGGGTGAAGTTCATGCTCTTGTCGGAGAAAATGGTGCTGGTAAATCTACATTCGTTAAAATATTAAGTGGTGTTTATACACCAACTGAGGGAAAAATATTTCTCGATGAAAAAAAAGTAAATATTACATCACCAATAGTAGCTCAAAAAAATGGTGTTTCATTAATTCATCAAGAACCACAATCTTTCTCTCATCTGTCTGTAGCAGAAAATATATTCATGGGACACATGGAGGGTAACAATTTTTCTAGAGTAAAATGGCAAGACATTAATAATAAATCAAATGAAATTTTAGAATCTATTGGATTAAAAATTGATCCAAAAATAATTATGGAAGGTTTATCTATTGCTGATCAACAAATGATAGAAATAGCTGGAGCACTTTCTAAAAATTCAAAGGTATTAATAATGGATGAACCTACATCACCTTTAACTCCAAATGAAGTTGGGAAATTATTTGATATAGTAAATAAGCTTAAATCTAATGGAATGGCGATAATATTTATTAGCCATCGTTTAGAAGAAATTAGACAAATATCTGATAGAGTAACGATATTTCGAGATGGTGATTTGATTACTACAAAAAATATCAATGAAGTTTCAAATGAAGAAATTATAAAATTTATGATTGGTAGAAATATTGAAGAAATAGAAGTTAAAGAAAATCAATTTATTAAAAATGATGAATATATTTTGAATGTTAAAAACCTCTCCCTATCCAAAAAGTTTAAAGACATTTCTTTTAATTTAAAAAAAGGAGAAATACTTGGATTTGCAGGATTAGTTGGAGCTGGGAGAACAGAAGTAGCAAAAAGTATTTTTGGAGCAGAAAAATTTGATGAAGGTGAAATTATTTACAATGGAGAAAGTATAATTAATAACTCACCTAATGAAGCAATTAATAATGGTTTTGCCTATGTACCCGAAGATAGAAAACAAATGGGAATTTTTGGACCTGTTGCTGTAGAAGATAACATAACTTCAGCGATACCAAAAGACATATCTAATCATATAGGTCTTATCAATTCTAAAACGGTTTCTAAAATGACAAATGATTATATAAATAAATTTAATATTATCCTTACTTCGGGAAGACAATTAATTGAAGAATTATCAGGTGGAAACCAGCAAAAATGTATAATTTCAAAGTGGTTACTCTCAAAGCCTAAAGTATTAATTTTAGATGAGCCTACAAGAGGTGTAGATGTGGGAGTTAAATCAGAAATGTATGAAATTATTAATAAATTAGCTGAAGAAGGTACTGCAATTATTTTAATATCATCAGAATTACCTGAAATACTGTCTTTATCACATCGCATAATTGTGATGCGAGAGGGAAAAATTACAAAAATACTAAACAATAAGGAAGCTACTCAAGAAAAAATTATGAGCTATGCAATAAATTAAAAATGACATTATTTGATAAATTTTTAAGAATCAGAGAGCTTGGAATTTTTTCTATAATTGTTGTTTTTGTTATTGTTGCTGCAATTATAGATCCAAGATTCATGACATTGGATAGTTGGAGAGCGGTATTCCTAGCAATACCTTTAATTTTAGTCATGGCTATGGGTCAAATGATGGTTATTATTTGTCGACATGTAGATATATCTATCGGATCCATATTAGCATTTTCAGCAATTGTAATTGGTTTATTATATATTCAATTTCCTGGTTTATCACTTTGGTTATCTCTAATCATCACTGCTTTTGTTGGTTTAGTTATGGGATTAATTAATGGTTTTATAGTTACTAGGTTTAATGTGCATTCAATAATAGTAACATTAGGAACATTAAGTTTATACAGAGGTTTAGTTTTTATAGTTAGTGGAGGAAGACAAATTGATAGAAATGATATTCCCGAACATGTAGTTTCATTTTCTCAAACTTCTTTCCTTTTTTCAATTCCAGGCATTTTAATTTTTAGTGCAATAATTGTAGTAATTACTCATTTGGTAATGCGTCATTCAGTTCTAGGCCGTGAGATTTATGCCACTGGTAGTAACCCCGTTGCAGCTCATCTTAAGGGAATTAATGTAACTAAAGTTACTTTGTTTTGTTTTGGTATTTGTGGAATGTTAGCAGGAGTTGCAGGCTTGTTTTATGCATCAAGATTTGGATATGTGAATCCTGGAGTAACAGGTGTTGGAATTGAATTTATCGTAATTGCGGGTGTAATTATTGGTGGAACGAGTATTACTGGAGGTTCTGGAAGTGTATTAGGAACATTTTTAGGAATACTTTTATTAGGTATTATAAATGTTGCGCTACCTGTCTTAAATATACCTGGAGAATTTCAAAAAGCAATTTATGGTTTGATTATTGTTGTTGCTTTGGCATTAGATCAATTAATTATTTACAGAATGAAAAAATTAAGTGGCGGTATTAATGCTTAAAACTATTTCAATTTATTTAAGTGAAAATCCAACATTAAGATATTGGATTGTAAGACCAGAATGGGTTGCTGTTATATTGTTGATAATATCAATTATTTCATCAATACAACTATCACCTTTCTTTGCTGATTTAGCATTTATAATGGACTCCGCTACACCTTATGTAGAGTATGGGTTAATAGCAATAATTCTAACATTAATAATAATTTCTGGTGAAATAGATTTATCTATTGCCTCAATGATTGCTCTAACTGCAGTTATCTTTGGTACTGCATATAATGCGGGTCTTGGTATGCCAATCTCTATGCTTATAGCTCTCTTTTCTGGAACACTATGTGGTTTATTTAATGGAATACTCGTGACACAATTGCAAATACCTTCAATAATACTTACAATAGGCACATTAACTTTATATCGAGGAATAGCTCAATCTCTAGCTAGTGATTTTTCTTTAGGTGGTTATCCTTCTTGGTTTATTGGAATAGATTATCGTTACATTGGTATAGTTCCCATCCCAGTTATTATATTTACAGTTTTTGCAATTGTCGTTGGTTTTTTCCTGAGCTCAACCATTTACGGTAAGCAACTTTATTTGATAGGTACAAATCCACAAACAGCAAAATATTCTGGAATTAAAGTTAATCGTATTAAGCTATTACTTTTTACTTTATCTGGTTTAGTTTGTGGTATTGCTGGAGTTTTAACTACTTCTAGACTAGCAGTTGCAAGATTTAACATGGCAACTGGTGCAGAATTAGAAATAGTCCTTATGGTTATGCTAGGTGGCACATATATTTTTGGTGGCAGAGGAAATATTTTTGGCACTTTTGTTGCCTTTTGGATTGTTGTAATTTTAAGAGCAGGTCTAAATGTTGCAAGAATAAAAATCGAATCACAATTAACCATACTTGGTGCTATGTTAATAATTGCAATTATTTTAACTAATTACATTTATTCCAAATCACAAAAGTAAGGAGATAACAATGAATCAAATAGATTTAAAAGATAAAGTTGCCATTATAACCGGAGGGGCGCAAGGTTTTGGTTATTCAATGGTTGAGAGATTTTCTAAATCTGGAGCAAAAGTTGTTATCTGGGATAAAGATGAAGAACTTTTAAAAAGTTTAACATTGCCTGAAAATGTAAACTATGAACTTGTTGATATTACATCTTATGATAGTGTTCAAAAAGCAACCATTTCCAATTTAGATAAAAATAATAAAATTGATATTCTTATTAATAATGCAGGAATTGCTGGACCAAGTTTTAAAACTTGGGAGTATCCAATTGATCAATGGCAGAATGTTATTGATATTGATTTAACGGGTTTGTTTTATTGTTGCAAATCTATAGTACCTCACATGATTAAATCCAATTATGGACGAATAGTGAATATTGCTTCTATTGCTGGTAAAGAAGGCAATCCAAATGCCATGCCATACAGTGCTGCTAAAGCAGGAGTGATTGCTCTTACAAAATCATTAGGTAAGGAATTAGCAGATAAAAATATAGCCGTAAATTGTGTTACACCAGCTGCAGCAAAAACAAGAATATTTGATCAAATCAGCCAGGAACATATTGATTATATGTTATCAAAAATACCACGTGGAAGATTTATCAAAGTTGATGAACTAGCCTCTATGGTTTCATGGTTGGTTTCTGAGGAGAATTCTTATACAACTGGAGCAGTATTTGATCTTAGTGGAGGAAGAGCAACTTACTAGAAAGGAAAAATAATATGAGTAATTATGCATGGGTTTTAGAAGTAAGACCTGGTTATGAAGATGAGTATAAAAAAAGACATGATGAAATTTGGCCAGAGATGGTTCAAATGCTCAGTGATGCAGGACTAAGAAATTATAATATTTTTCGTCATGGATTAACTTTGTTTGGTTACTTTGAGACTGATGACTTGAAAAAATCAATTGATCATATTGTAAAAAGTGAAGTTAATAAAAAGTGGGGCGAGTATATGTCTGATATTTTAAAAGCAGAAGTCGATCCAAAAACTAATTTTCCATATTTATTACCTATTCAAATGCATTTAGATTAAAATGAATAAAGCTAGAATAGGAGTTATCGGTGCAGGCTGGTGGGCAACTGAATATCATATTCCAAATTTAAAAAAAAGAGAAGATGTTGAGCTTGTAAGTGTTTGTAAATTAGAAGAAGATCAATTGAATTTTGTAAAAAACAAATTCAATTTTCAACATGCTTCAACAGATTTTCATGAAATGTTAAGTCTTAGCCCTTTAGATGGTGTTGTAATTGCATCACCTCATTTTGCACATTACGAAAATGCAAAAGCTTCTCTTGAAAAGGGGTGTCACGTTTTAATTGAAAAACCAATGACAACAAATTCCTCAGATGCAGAAAAACTTTACAATTTAGCAAAAGAAGTAAAGAAGGAAATTTTAGTTCCAAATGGATTTAATTTTACACACTTTATGCCAAAGGCTGAAAAATATATACAGGATGGAGTCATTGGTGAAATAAAACATATAGATGCTGCTTTTTCATCCTCTTTAGTAGATTTATTTCAGGGAATACCTTTAAGTGAGTCTAATGACCACACTTTCCAACCTTTAGCATCAACTTGGTCTGATCCTAGTAAAGGGGGAGGTTATGGATGGGGTCAATTATCACATATGTTTGGAGGAGTTTTTAAGATAACTCAATTAACAGCTGAAAAAGCTTTTTGTTTTTCAGTTCCTTCCCCAACAAATGTTGATTATACAGATGCAATTTCTATAAAATTTTCGAATGGTGCAACCGGATCATTTTCTGGATGTGCATATGTTCCAAAAGATTTTGGAGGCACTTTTTATATAAATGTTCACGGAACTAAAGGAACACTTTATTTAGATATGGAAATAAAAAGAGAAAGATTATTAATTAGATTGAATGATGGTAATGATATTCAGGATCAGATTAAAGAAGGTCAAGGAACTATGGCTTATAGTACAGAGTCTCCTATAAATACGTTTGTTGATATTTGCTTAAATAAAAATTTTATTAATCATGCAAACTCCGATATTGGTATGAAAACAGTCAAAGTATTAGATGCGGTCTATAGATCAATTAAAAGTGAAAAAGTCGAGCAAGTATAATTTCTAATCAAAAATTTTGCCAGGGTTCATAATATTATTTGGATCAAAACTTTTTTTAATCAATTTCATCAAAGGAACATTATCTGGATGCTGTTTCAGTAGATACTCTTTTTTTTGAAGGCCGATACCGTGCTCACCAGTAATAGTTCCATCCATTTCTAGTGCTTTATCAATTAATTTATTACTAAATTCTCTTATGTATTTATATTCATTCTCTTTATTTGGATCATAGACAATAGTTACATGAAAATTTCCATCTCCTACATGACCAACCATTGGAGCTTTCAATCCTGTACCCTGAAGTTCATTTTCTGCAAACATAATACATTCAACAATGTTTGAAATAGGAACACAAACATCTGTAGCATAAACTCTCACATCATCTCCTTGTGCTTTAACTGAATAATAAACATTATGTCTTGCTTTCCATATCTTGTTTCTTTCTTCTGTGTTAGATGCCCATTTAAATTCACTACCATTGTTATTTTTAGATATCTCTTCAACAACGTCTATTGATTCTTTATTTGAAATTTCACTACCATGAAATTCATAAAAAAGTGTTGGTAAACTTTCTAAATTTTCTAATTTTGAATATTTAATACTTATATCCATTTGGTCTTTATTTAATAGTTCAACTCTTGCAATTGGAACTCCATATTGAATTATTTCTTGAGCCGTTACAACTGCAGAGTCAAGATCTGGAAATTGACAGACAGCACTCATTATGCTCTCAGGAATTGGAGATAGTCTTAAGTGCACTTCTGTTATAATGCCAAGTGTGCCCTCTGAACCAACAAATAGGTTAGTAAGATTGTAACCCGCAGAAGTTTTTTTTGCTCGCGTGCCTGTTTTAATTATATCACCATTTGCAAGAACAACTGTAAGGCCTAGTACAGCTGTTTTCATTGTTCCATATCTTACTGCCATAGTCCCCGAAGCTGAGCAAGCTGCCATACCGCCTAATGCAGCATTTGCACCTGGATCAATTGGAAAAAAAACACCTTTGTCTTTTAATGTCTCATTAAGCTGTTCACGAGAAACATTTGCTTGTACACGACAATCAAAATCTGCCTCATTAATAGAAATAATGTTGTTAAAATTTTCCATTGAAATTGTAAAACCTTCATTATTTCCAACAACATGCCCTTCTAAAGATGTGCCAGTACCATAAGCAGTTACAGGTACTTTAAATTCATTACAAATTTTTAATATTTTAGAAAGCTCATCATTATTTTTTGGGAACAAAACAGCTCTTGGTAACACAGGATCATAAGCATCTTCTCCTTTAGCATGATTATTTCTTACACTTTCTGAAAATGATATTCTTTCTTGCAAAATCTCTTTCAAATTGTCTAATAATCCTCTATCCATTGCTCAATAATATTAATTATTTGATAAAAGTAAATGAATACAACGTCCCTCGAATTAGAAAACATATATAATTTAGCTTATAAAGCCTTATCAAAACATGGATGTGACCATTACAATTCTGATTCTGTAGCTACTACGGTCACACATGCTGAAAGAGATGGAAGTGTATCTCACGGATTATTTCGTATTCCTGGTTATGTAGCATCTCTCAAAAGTAAGAAAGTAAATGGAACTTCTCGACCATCGAACAACTATCTTACCCAAAATGCAATTCGTGTAGAGGGTGATTTTGGTTTCGCTCCAGTTTCAATTAAAGTTGGATTACCAGAATTAATAAAAACAACAAGTAAGCATGGCGTAGGGGTTTTAACAATAACTAATACCCATCACTTTGCTGCGTTATGGCATGAGACAGAAGAATTAGCAGAAAATAATTTAATTGGTATTGCTTGCACAGCATACAAACCATGTGTAGCTCCAGCTGGTGCAAAAAAACCATTATTTGGAACTAATCCAATATCATTTGCTTGGCCTAGAAAAAATAATACCCCCGTTGTTTATGATATGGCAACTTCAACGATGGCAATGGGCGAAGTACAAGTTGCAGCGCGTGATGGTCATAAAGTACCCTTTGGAACTGGCTTAAATAAAGATGGTGAAAAAACTGATGATCCAAATCAAATAGCAAATGGAGGAGTGCTTTTGACTTTTGGTGATTATAAGGGTTCTGCTATAGCTATGATGATTGAATTACTGGCTGCCGGTCTAGTTGGAGATTTGTTTAGTTTTGAGGCAAAACAAGAGGACAATAACGATGGAGGTCCAGCACGAGGAGGTGAGTTTATTATGGCTTTATCTCCTGAGCTTATTGCAGGAAAAAATTGGAATGAACATGCTGAAAAATTTTTTGAACAAATGACATCCTTAGACGGCGTCCGGTTACCTGGTCAAAGAAGACATACTAATAGAGAAGATAAAGGTACAAGACATATCAATACCGAGCTCATAGAAAAAATAAAGAGTCTAATCTAATCCATTTATGGATAACATTAGATTAGATTTTCAAAAACATATTGATGCTGGAAGATGTAATGGTGCTGAATGGATAATAAATTACAAAAATAATACTTATCATGAGGTAATTGGATATAATGATCTAGTTAAAAATAATAAACTTAATAAAAATTCATATTACAGAATCTGGTCTATGACTAAACCAATTGTTGGTTTTGCGGCAATGCAACTAATAGAAAAAAATTTTTTATCTCTTGATGATACTATAGAAAAATATTTACCAAATTTCAAAAATCTAAAAAAACTTAAATCGTTAACAAGTAAATTAGACGATACTATTAAAGTAGATAACATTCCCACAGTTAGACAACTTTTGCAACATACAGCTGGCTTTACTTACAATAGTAGTAACAATTTTTTAGCTGAAGGTTATGAAGAAAAGAAGTTGTTTCATTCATCTACTAGAAGCTTAGAAGAGGAAATTGAAAGTATCTCCAGTTTACCATTACTCTATGAGCCAGGATCAGAATGGCATTATTCAATCTCTATAGATATTTTAGCAAGAATTCTAGAAATTGTAACAAAAGATAAGTTAATAAATATTTTAAATGAAAATATATTTAATCCATTAGAAATGAATGAAACAAATTTTTTTATTAGTGAAGATAAAAACCAAAATTTAGTTGAAACTTTTGAATATAATAGTGTCAAATCAAAGTTAACTAACTTAACTTTGGCTACAAGAAAATTAATTTTATATGGATACCCTGCAAACAATGTAAATTACTCTAGAGGTGGACATGGTTTATTTTCAACAGCTGCAGACTACATTAAATTTGCCACTATGCTAATTAATGGTAAAGGTAAAAATGCTAAGCCACTGGTAAATAAGGAAACTCTTCAATCTATGCGTTGTAATTCATTAGATTTAAACTTATTGCCCATCGAAATAACATCAACGAATACAATTAAAGATGAAAATTATGAAAATGATTTAGATGGTTATGGATGGGGTCTTGGATTTAGAGTTTTGATGAATAATACATCTCAAAACAAATTTGGTGTTATTGGTGAATTTGGCTGGTCAGGTTATGCTGCTACGTATTTCTTGGTTGATCCAATTAATGATTTATCAGCAGTTGTAATGATGCAAATTTTAGATGCTGAAAAAAATATTAAAAAAGACTTCTATAATAATATTTTCAAAAATCTTTAATGAAAAATAAATCAAACCCATATAACTATGGAATTATTTTAATACTTTTAACTTATTTATCTTTTGGTATCTTAGACACAATTCAAAAAACAGCTGTGCAGTATCATTCAGTTTTTGTGCTATTATTTGTTAAATATACTTTTTGTCTTATATTTTCTTTTTTTATTGCAAAAAAAAATAATGTAAAAAATTATTATCTATCAAATAATTATAAAATACAAATTACTAGATGTATCCTATCTGTTTGTGAGGCTTGTTTTTTTGTATTATCATTTAGGTATTTAGCTCTTGCAGATGCACACACAATTGGATCTTTATCACCAGTTTTAGTTGTTTTTTTTTCTTATTTAATTCTAAAGGAAAAAATAAACTTAGCTACTTGGGTAGCAATTGGTTTTAGTTTTTTTGGTGTTATTCTTATTATGCGCCCTGGCTTAACAATATTTAATCCCTACCTTGTCATTCCTTTACTCGCTGCTTTTTTTTATTCACTTTTTCAAATAGCAACAAGATTAAACGCTCAGTACGATGATAATGAAACTATGTTATTCTACAATGGTCTTGTAGGTGTCATAATTACTTCAATATTATCAATATTTTTTTGGCAACCTCTTCATTCATTTTCTTTTATATTTTTTATATTTTTAGGCTTCTTTTTTTGTATGGGTTTATTTTTACAAATTAAGGCATTAAGTATTACTCCCGCAAGTGTATTAGCACCCTATAATTATACAATAATAGTTTGGGCAATATTATTTGGTCTAATTGTATATAAAGAAATACCAGATATATTTACAATTATTGGAGCAATTATTATTGTCGCATCTGGTGTATTTATATTTAGGTATTCTTACAAGTAACCCTAATTTTTTTTGTATGATTTAAAATATTAATGTTATAATTTTAAAATGTTTATTGGAATAGATCTTGGTACTTCTTCAATTAAAATGATTTTAATTGATCAAAACCAAAAAATTCTTGCTACAGCTACTTCAAGTCTCACAGTACAATCTCCAAAAAATGGTTTTAGTGAGCAAAATCCACAAGAATGGATTGACTCAACAATGAATTGTTTTGAAGCTTTGAAGCTAAAAAAACCAAATGAGTTTTCGCAAACCGTCTCTCTAGGCATATCAGGACATATGCATGGAGCTACTTTAATAGATAAGGATGGAAATGTTATTAGACCATGTATTCTTTGGAATGATACTAGATCACATCAAGAGTGTGAAGAATTTGAAAAACAAAATTTTGATGTACGATCAATCTCAGGAAATATCACTATGCCCGGCTTCACTGCTCCAAAAATAAATTGGATTAAAAATAATGAAATAGATAATTTTCGAAAAATTTTTAAAGTTTTATTACCAAAAGATTATTTAAGATTTATTCTTACCGGTGAATTTTTTTCTGAAATGTCAGATGCATCTGGCACATTGTGGTTAGACATAAAACATAGAAAATGGTCTAATAAACTTTTATCATGCTCGTTTTTAGAAGAAAAACATATGCCAAATCTTGTGGAAGGCAATGAGCTGACAGGTTATTTAAAAAAAGAGTTAAAAGATAAATTTAATTTTAATAATAATGTGAAAGTTGTTGGTGGAGCAGGTGATAATGCGGCTGCAGCAACTGGTATGGGTATAACAAATAAAAATCAATCATTTATATCTCTTGGTACTTCAGGGGTTTTTTTCACTCCTACTGAAAGTTTTTTAAGTAATACTGGAGATGCAGTACATTCATTTTGTCATTGTTTACCAAATAAATGGCACTTGATGTCAGTTATGTTAAGTACAAGTAATTGTTTGGATTGGATCTGTGCTGTTACAAGCACTTCAATTGCAGAAACATTTAATAATGTAGAAAAATTTTATACAGATGAAGATACTATAAATAATTCTTCTTACTTTTTGCCTTATCTTTCTGGAGAGAGGACTCCTCATAATGATCCACATATTAGAGGCTCATTCCACTCTATAAAAACAACAACAAATGCAACTGATTTACAGTATGCAGTAATTGAAGGTGTTAGTTTTGGTATATTAGATGGAGTAAATTCTATTTTAAAAGTTAACGATAACTTTGATAACATTTACATGGTTGGAGGAGGTTCAAAAAGTTCATTCTGGATTGAATTGCTTGCATCGCTATTAAATAGAAAATTAAGTGTTTGTGATCAAAGTGAATTTGGTGCGGCACTTGGTGTTGCAAGATTAGCAATGTTTCAGGATGATACAATAAATAAAAAAGAAAAAATTGTTAGTGAAATAAAAATAAGTAAAATTTATGAACCAAAGAAAAATAATATAGATATCTTGTTACGAAGGTATGCTATTTGGAAAGATTTATATAATAGTAATAACAAAATTGCTCAAAATTTAAATTTTTAATAAATATCCTTTAAGAAATTTATTTTTTTTTTCAAAATTTTAGAAAATGAAGGAAATTGTTTTGGTGTGTTTCCCCATAGTTCTATACAATTTATAAATTCAACAATTTTATCTTCTTCTAGATAATATTTGACCCATTCCCAACTTGGTTCATAGTATTCAAAACTTAATTTTTTATCTTTGATTTTCAACATAAAAACATACCAGCTCGCAATTGCATCAATACAATTTTCAGGAATAATATTTTTTTCAAAGCAATTATGTATAGTCGGTAATATAAATATAGGAAATTTACCTACACCATCCATTGCAATTCTCTCTAATTTATCAGCAATATTTTTATTTTTAAATCTTTCATAAATTGTGATCATATATTCTTCTAAATCAAAGGGTTCGTGAACAAGCGCTGGTAATATTTCCTTTTGTTGAATTTCAAAGAAAAATTGTTCTAAATTTTTATCTGATATTGCCTCATCATAAGTTGTATAACCTTTAAGTGCTCCAAAATAACTTAATGCTAAGTGAGCTCCATTTAGAATTCTAATTTTAGCTTCTTCGTAGGGAAAAACATCCTTCACAAACTTCACACCAACATCTTCAAGCTTTGGTCTTTCATTTATGAAGTTATCCTCTACTATCCATTGAATAAAGGGTTCAGCCATCACGCCGCAATTTTCCTTTAAATTAAATTTTTCCATTATATCAGACTTTAAAAATTCTGGTGTTCTAGGAGTAATTCGATCAACAACACAAGAGGGAAAACTAACATTTTCTTCTATCCATTCTAAAAGTTCATATTCTTTAGATGCTGATAAATATTCTTTTAAACAGTCTTGTAACATTTTTCCATTTTCTCTTATATTATCACAGCATAGCAATGTGATTTTTTCATTTATAGATAGCATTCTTTTTTTTAAAGCTGCCATAAGAAAAGAGTAAATTATATTGTTTTCTTTTCCTTGAATATTATTCTTAATAAGTTCTAAATTTAGATTTAGTTTATTTTTTTCATTTATATAGTAACCGCTTTCGGTAATTGTCATTGTAACTAATTTTATATCTGGATTTGAAAGAATAGCCTCAGCTTCATCTTTTTCCTTACTCCAGTCTATTAATTTTATAATTGAATTGATATCTTTATATTTTTCATCTCCAGATGTAGAAATTGTTTTCAGAATATATTTCCCTTTTCTTAATTTTAGATTTTCAAAATTTTTGCTATCTTCTTTTCTTAAATTAATTCCACATATTCCCCAATTCAAATTATTAGTTGTATTAAGATATTCATCTATATAGTTTGCTTGATGAGCTCTATGAAAATTTCCTACACCAAGATGAACAACACCTGTTTTACAATTTTCTCTATTAAAAGATGAAATAGCTAGTTCACCTCTATTCATCAATTTTTATTTGAAGCTTTACATCGGTGGACCTATGTTCTGCTGCTCTTAAAAATGCTTCAACACTTTCTTCGAATTTAAAGGTATGTGTAATCATTGGCTTAACATCAATTTTTCCTCGTTCAAGTAGTCTTATTGATGGTTCATATTGATGTGAATACCTATGCACAGTTTGAAACTCAAGACCTTTAGAAAATAGTATAGCCCAATTCATTGGTACTGGTTCAGCATTATTTCCAATTAAGACAACATGTGCGCCAGGTGAACAGCAAGTAAAAATAGCTTCATACGCTTTTACTGATCCGCTACATTCAAAAAACCTATCAACTCCCCATCCATTGGTTTCATCCATAATTTTTGTTTCTAAATTTTCTTTAGATATATCTATGGGAATAAGATCAGGATAATAATCACACATTTTTAATTTTTCACTTAAAATGTCAGCAATATAAACTTTTGCACATCCTCCAGCTAAAGCAGCAAGGGCTGTAACCAATCCAATTGGCCCAGATCCCATTACTAATCCAATTTGACCAGGTTTTATTTTTGCTTTAGTTACTCCTTGCATACCTACTGCTAAAGGCTCAACCATTGCTCCTTCAGCATAAGAGAGATTGTCTGGTATTTTAAAAACCATATCACTTGGAAACACAACCTCAGGTGTTAAACAACCATGAATAGGTGGTGTAGCCCAAAATTTTACTTTTTGATCATAATTGTAAATACCAAGTCTATATTCTTTTGTACTTTTACTAACAATCTGAGGTTCAACACAAACTCTGTCACCCACTTTTAAATTTTTTACATTTATACCTACGTCGATGATTGTTCCTGAGCCTTCGTGTCCCAAAACCATCGGTGCATTAATATGCCATTGCCCAATTTTACCATGTTCATAATAGTGAATATCTGAACCACATATTCCAACAGTATGCATTTTGATTTTTACATCATTTGAATCAACCTTGTTTGGTAAATCTATATCTCTTAAATTCAATTCAAGTTTTTTTTCTAAAACTAATGCTTTCATGTTTGTTAATAAATAGCATATTTTTAAATATAAATTATTATAATTTTTAATGAAATTTCTACTTTGTTAACATATTGTATATATTGATGATTTTTGATAATTTTAAATTAACTAATAAAGTTGCTATTGTAACAGGTGGAACAAGAGGAATTGGCCTATCTATTGCACATGCTCTTGGAGAGGCTGGTGCAAAGATAATTGTCACAAGTAGAACAGATAAATATTCTGGTCTAAAAAGTCTTAAAGATGCAAATCATGATGTTTCTTTTGTTCAAGGTGATATTACTAATTCTAATGAACCTCAAAAAATAATAAATTTTGTTTTAGAAAAATATAATTCAATTGATATCTTAGTCAATAATGCTGGTGTTGCTCAACATGGTACTATGGAAGAGTTTGATGATAAATTATTAGATAAAATTATGAATACAAATGTTGATTCTGTTTTTAGAATGTGTCGTTCTGTATTACCACAAATGAAAAAACAAGGTGAAGGAGTGATTTTAAATATAGGTTCAATATCTGGGTTAGTATCAAATATTCCTCAACCTCAAGTAGCTTATAACGCATCAAAAGCTGCAGTACATATGTTAACAAAAAGTTTAGCAAGTGATTTTGCTGAAAATAATATCCGTGTGAACGCTATTGCACCTGGTTATATTGATACAGAAATGACTAAGTTAACTAAAGAAAACGAACATTGGTATGAAACGTGGAATAGTATGACACCTCTTAAAAGAATGGGCAAACCAAGTGAAATTGCATCTGCAGCACTTTTTTTATGTAGCCCTGCCTCAAGTTATATTACAGGTGAAGTATTAGTTATAGACGGCGGATATACACTTAGATAAACTAACTATTCTTTGAAGAGAAAAATATTTGCTTTTATTTTTATTTCATCTTTAAGAATTGATGTATTTTTCCAATTACCTGTACCAATATTAAACTCATTCCTAGAAAATAAAATTTCACTTTTTACCTGAACCAAATCATTAGCCAATTTGATAATTTCAATATCAATAGGGATATTTTGACTTTTACCTTTTATCGTTAATTCACCTATTAAATTAACTTTGTTATCTTCGTAATTAAATTTAAAATTATTTGTGTCAATAAGGCCTAAGGGAAATTTTTTAGCATCAAAGAAAACCTCACTGAGTACTAAATCCTTATATCGTTTATAATTTAACTCTAAACTATCAATACCAACATTTATAAGTGCTTTATTATTACTTTGATTAGATAAATCTAAGGAAACGAAACCATCAAATGTATTAAATTTACCAGCAACATTTTTTGCAAACAAAACTGGAACTTCAAATTCTATACTAGAAATATTCTTATCTATAGTCCATAAATCATTTGCAACACTCTGTTTACAATATAGAAAAATAAAAAATAAACTAAATATTATTTTCAATATATTTCCTTGCTAGTTCATCAGCTTTCTCATTAAACTCGAAACCTGCGTGACCCTTAACCCACTTCCACGTTACATTATGTTTATTTATTAGATTATCTAATTGCATCCATAATTCTTTATTTTTCACTATTTTTTTGGTTGATGTCTTCCATCCATTCTTTTTCCAATTTGTAATCCAGGATTCAATTCCATCCTTTACATATTTGCTGTCTGTATAAATGATTAAATCTTTTTTTATCTTAAAATATTCTAGTGCTTTTATTGCTGCTGTAAGTTCCATTTTATTATTCGTTGTAAGTTGATCTCCACCATTTAATAATATCTCATTGTTATTATCTAAAATTACAACTCCCCATCCACCTTTACCAGGATTACCAGAACATGCACCATCAGTGTAAATATTAATCATTATTGAAAAATACCATTTTGTTGATGCCATTTTAAAATATTAAAATATTCAAATGGATCTTTTTTAACAACGATTGCATTAGGTGGATGAAAAATATAGTCATGTACTCTTGTAGATAATATTCTAACAGCTGCAGCTCTTAATAAAATATTTAATGATTCCTTTTCAAGGTCACTCAATTTTCTCAATTTTTGATATTCCTCAAGAATTGTAAGGCAGTTTTGTTTGTGAAAATTTTTTCCATTTTCACTAAAGCACCAATCATTAATTACAATCGCTATATCGTACACATAAAAATAATAACAAGAAAAATAGAAATCTATTACTCCTGAAATTTTTTCATTTTTAAAAAAAATATTATCTCTAAACAAATCAGCGTGAATAACACCACAGGGAATATTGCTTGGCCAATGATTTTCTAAATAATCTATTTCGTTTTTTAACAAATACATTATTTCATTATATTCTTCAGATTTCTTATTAAGACACTTTTTGTAAATATTTTTCCAGTCCTTTAAGTCTAAACTGTTAGGTCTTTTTTCATCAAAATTTACAGTAAGATTGTGTAAATTAGCAACCATCTTCCCAACTTCTCCACACATTTCAGAGTTAGCTTTTTCAATACTTTTACCTTCTAGAAAAGAAATAATAACAGCAGTTTTATTTTTTATTTTTTTTAATGTTTTTCCATTTTTATCTGGGATCGCTTTAGGGCATTTAAAATTATTTTTATTTAAAAAGTTTTTTAAATTTATGAAAAATGGTAATTCTTCTTCAGTCACTCTTTTTTCAAAAATTGTTAAAATATATGGTTTATTGTTACAAAAAATTTTAAAATTTGAGTTCTCTATACCATCTACAATTTCTTCAAATCTTTCTAGATTTCCAATTGCGTAATCAGAGATAAAGTTATTGATATCTTCCTTAAGTAATTTAGTAAAGACCGCCATTTTATACGTTTAGCTTTTGTGGAATTTTAAAAAATACATCTTCTTTCTGATAATGCCCTTCATTTACTTGAACTTCAAAATTTTTTTTCAAATTATCAAGAAGTTTTCTTACAAGTATTTCCGGTGATGATGCACTTGCTGTTATTCCTATATTTTCAGATTCTTGAAATATATTTAAATTTAAGGAATCAACATCTTCCACTAAAATAGCTTTTTTTGAACCATAATTTTTTGCTACTTCAACTAATCTTAAAGAATTTGATGAGTTACTTGCACCAATTACTAAAAAATAATCACATTGATCAGCTATTTTTTTTACAGCTTCCTGTCTATTTGTTGTAGCATAACAAATATCATTTTTTTTCGGTTCTATAACATTCTTAAAATGTGATTTTATCTCTTTTATTATATCTTTCGTATCGTCTATTGATAGAGTTGTCTGAGTTACATATGCAATCTTATCATTTTGTTCAAAGGGTAACTTTTTTACATCATCAACTTTTTCTACCAAATAAATTTCATTATTAGTTTGACCCATAGTCCCAATAACCTCAGGATGATTCCTATGACCAATTAAAATTACGGGGAGATTTTTTTTATCAAAATTTTCCACCTCCTTATGAATTTTGCTAACAAGTGGACATGTGGCATCATAATATATTAAATTTAAACTTAACGCTTCCTCGGGTACTGCTTTTGGAACACCATGTGCAGAAAAGATAACTGGCCTGCTTTTATCTTCAATCTCATTTAATTCTTCTACAAAAATAGCTCCCTGTGATTTGAGATTTTCAACAACAAATTTATTATGAACTATTTCATGACGAACATATACTGGCGCCCCATATTTTTTTAGAGCACCCTTAACCATTTCAATCGCCCTATCTACTCCTGCACAAAAACCTCGAGGTCCTGCAAGAAAGATATTAAGTTTTTTAGTCATTTAAATTTGCTAATTTTAATTTCAGTTAATTAATAATACTATAGATTTTGCAAATCCTTTAATATTAATTTCTTATTATTATACTCAATTATTTAGGCTGATTAATTTACTTTTAATTCTTTAAAACAGAGTTAAATTCAGTAATAGATTCTTCAATTAAAGCAGACTTTTTATCTTTATTGAGATTTTGTATTAGAATATTTTTCGTAGCCTCTATTGCAACACTTGAAATATAATTTTTTATAGAGTTATTGGTATCTCTCACTAGTTGTTCAATCTTATTTTCAGCTAATATTTTTCTTTTTTCAATTTGGTCAGTTAGTTTAGAAGCAGATATATTTTTCAGTTCAGCTATTCTTTTTTCAGATTCCAAATTTAGATTTTGTATTTCTTTTTCTACCTTAGTTTCTCTATCTTTTAATTCATCCAAAGCTTTTTGAGCCTCATTTTTTATATTCTCAACTTCATCTATTTTATTTTTTATATCTTTTATTTGAACATCTAAACTAGATGTAAGAATTTTTCGTACTGGATTAAAAATAGCTGCAATAAATAAAATAAAAGATACTGCAACCCAAAATTGTGGATCAGAAAACATTAATTAAAACTACCTTTATGTATTTCAATAACTTTATTAATTTCATTGTCTGACAATTCTATATCTGTGATTTTGCCAACAGTCAGTTTTGTAATATTAGCTATTTCATTGTTAATATTTTTCATTTGATCATCTTTATTTTTTAAAATTTCTTTTTCTGCATCAGAAATTTTTTTTTCTAAGTCTTTATCAAGTGAAGAAAGTTGAGAAGAAACATCTTCTTGTAAAGCATTGATTGTTTCTTTAATTTTTTCATCTGTTTCTACTTTAGCCTTATTGATTTGATCATTAATTTTTTTTTCAATTTCCATTGCCTGTTCTTGAAGCTCTTTTGCTGAAGATAAATTCTCATCTATTTTATTTTGTCTTTTCTCTAAAACTGTAGCTATTCTTGGAAGAGATACCCTCCATAAAAACACAAATAGAAAAGTAAAGAATACAGCTAACCAAAAGAGCTGTGAAACAAAAAACTCTGGATTTAATTGAGGCATTAGTTAATTATTGTATTCTATCCAAACAAAATAACTAACGCAATAACTAACGCGAAAAGTGCAATCGCTTCAACTAATGCGAAACCTAACATTGTCATTGTAAAAACTTCACCTCTTGCTGCTGGATTTCTTCCAACTGCTTGAATAAAAGATGAGAAAATATTCCCAATTCCAATACCTGATCCAATAACACCGATAACGGCTAGACCCGCTCCGATTACTTTTGCTGCTTCAATTTCCATAAGTCCTCCTATTTTAAATTAATGTAAATGATAAGCATCGTTAATATATAAACACGTCAGTATTGCAAATACATATGCTTGCAAAAAAGCAATTAAAATTTCTAATCCTGTTAAAGCTACAATGAAAGCTAAAGGAAAAACTCCTGTAAAAAATGGCATGGAAACAACAAAGCCCGCAAATACTTTTAGTAGCGTGTGACCAGCCAGCATGTTTGCAAATAATCTAACTGATAAACTTATAGGTCTTGATAAATAAGATATTACCTCAATAGGAATAAGCAGTGGATGCATGTAAAATGGTACACCCGGTATATAAAAGAATGTAAAAAATTTAATGCCATGGTTAATAAATCCAAGAATAGTTACACCAATAAATACAACTGCAGCTAATGCAAATGTAACAATAATATGACTCGTGAATGTAAATTGGTATGGTATCATACCTACCATGTTGCCAATTAACACAAACATGAATAAAGAGAAAACAAATGGGAAATACCTTTTTCCATTATCTCCAACTGTATCAGAGAGAAGCTGAGCTATAAAATTATACATCAATTCTGAGATAAGCTGCATCCTAGAAGGGATGATTGATCTTGTATTCACTGTTAAAGTTAAAAAAAGAGTAATTACTAAAACAGTAATTAGCATAGCAAAAGATGAATTTGTAAATGAAATATTATAGCCACCAAGCTCAATATTGGATATTGGATCTATTTCGAACTGTTTTAGCGGACTGTCTTTTGCGGCCATAATAGTTATTGAATAGTGAAATTACCTTTGCTTTTCAATGCGACGCATTACACGATAAACGTTCAAAAATCCAGCTAATGCGCCAAATATGAAAAAAATAATTAACCCTATTGGTTTAGTATTAAAGTAATTATCCACAATAAGCCCAATTCCAACTCCAACCACTAGTGCAGCGATAATTTCTGTACTAATTTTAAAACCAAATCCAGCACCGCTTTCTTTTTTTTTAATATTAGGCTCTTTATTTTGATTATCTAAATTATCAATTTTTTTACCTAATTCTTCTAAATTTTTATTTTTATAATTCATTTGTAGTATCTTGCTCTTTTATCTCGATTGCTTTTTCAAGATCAACAGAAACTAATTGTGATACACCTTTCTCAGGCATGGTAACACCAAATAATCTATTTACTCTTGCCATTGTCATTCTATGATGAGTTATAACTAAGAATTTTGTTGAAGAAGTTTTAGCTATTTCCTCTACTAATGAACAAAATCTATCAACATTAGTATCATCTAATGGAGCATCAACCTCATCGAGTACACAAATTGGAGCTGGGTTTGATAAAAATACAGCAAATAATAATGATAATGCTGTAAGAGCTTGCTCACCACCAGAAAGTAAATTTAGATTTTGTAATTTTTTTCCAGGAGGACTAGCAAATATTTCTAAACCAGCTTGAAGGGGATCTGATTCATCTGTAAATTTCAGATAAGCCTTGCCACCTCCAAACAACCTTGTAAATAATTTTTGAAAATTTTCATTTACTATTCCATATGCAGCAAGTAAACGTTGTCTACCTTCTGTATTAAGTGAATCAATTGCTTCTCTCAGTTTTGCAATTGCACTTAAAAGGTCACTTTGATCTTTCTTTATTGTATTTACTTTTTCTTCTAAATCTTTGGATTCTTGTTCTGCAAGAAGATTAACACCACCTAAACGTTCTTGTTCAGCAATTAGTCTTTCTAATTTTTTTTCTAAATCATTAGTCTCACCCAAAATTTTATTTGGATCTATTTCTCCAATATTGTAAAGCTCTTCTAGTTCTATACTTAATCTTTCTTTTACCTGAGTTGATAATAACTTTATTGCTTCATTAATTGTATTAATTAGACCTTCAGTTCTGATTCTCTCTTCTCTTAGTTCATTTAATTTAATTTCTTCTAATTTTAATTTCTTATTGATTTCATTAGAATTTTGTTCAGTTTGACGAAGCTGCTCAGCTATTTGCTCATAAGAAGTCTTATTTTCATCAATCAGCTTTTGTATTTTTAATTTTTCACTTGATACATCTTCAGGAACGGATTGGAGATTAGATAATTCACTAATTAATGTATTTTGCCTTGAATTTAACTCTTCTATTCTTTGATTTGCTTTTGAAGAAATATCATTCCATTGTTTTTCTTCAGCACTTAATTGCTTTATTCTTCTATTTTTTAATTGCTCTAATATGGCTTTAGTAGAATTATTTTGTTTACCTTTAGATACATAGCCATCCCATCTCCAAATTTCTCCTAGTTTACTAACTAATATTTGTCCTGACTTTAAGGTTTTTTGAATTTCTAAAATATTTTCCTTATTTTCTATTAATCCAACAAATTCTAATTTCTTTTTCAAATTATCTGGTGCTTTGATTAGAGAAGAAAATTTTGTAATTTCTGAGTTAAAGGAAGAATCTTCCACATCTAATTTTCTCCAAAAAATGCTTTGTTCTTCATCAATAGATGCAATTAACTCATCTGAAAAAACTGCTGCAATTGCTTGTTCAAGACCATCTTCAAAATCTAGATAATCAATTATTGGGTTATTATTTTTTTTATTAGAAACATTTTCATTATTTTGATCATCATCATTTTGAATAAAAAGATCTCCTTGTTGTTTTAAAAGTATTGATTTTTCTTCTTGTACTCTTTCAAGATTTTGTTTTGCATCTTCAAATAAAAATTTTTCTCTATCGATGTCATTTTGAATTTGTTCTATACGGACTTTTGTTTCGTCTACTGCAATATTCGCTCTTTCAATTTCTTTTTCTTGGTTTTCTAAACTAATAGAATATTTTTGCAGTTCAGCTGCAACCTTACTTTCTTGGAGTCTAAGGTTTGGAAGGCTTTCTTGAACTTTTTCAAATTCGACATTTATTTGTGCAACAACTTGTGTTTGGTCATTTACAACATTTGTTTCAGATTGAATTTTTTCATTAGCATTTTTTAATTTATCTTTTTCATCAATCCATTTTTTATAAAATAATCTAGCTCTTGCTTTTGTAATATCTTTTTGGATGTACTTATATCTTTCAGCTTGTTTAGATTGTTTCTTTAATATTATTAGTTGTTCATCTTGTGCTTTCAATACGTCCTTAACACGCTCTAAGTTATTTTCAGTAGCATTCAATCGTAATTCAGCTTCGTGTCTTCTTGAATGCAGACCAGTAATTCCTGCAGCTTCTTCAAGCAACGTTCTTCTTTGTTCAGGCTTAGCAGCAATTATAGCACTAACTCTACCTTGACTAACCATTGAAGTTGATCTAGCTCCAGTTGCAGCATCAGCAAATAATAATTGAACATCTTTTAACCGGACCTCTTTTCCATTTACTCTATATTCCGATCCTTCACCTCGCCATATTCTTCTAGTGACTTCAATGGTATCACTCTCATTAAAAATACTTGGTGCTTTTCTTGCTTTATTATCTAAATCTATAGATACTTCTGCAATATCCCATGCTGGCCTATCATCAGTGCCATTAAAGATAACATCATCTAATTCGCTTCCTCTCATTTGTTTAGGAGAAAGCTCACCCATAACGAATCTAAAAGCTTCAACGAGATTGGATTTACCACAACCATTTGGCCCCACAATGCCTGTTAAACCATTTTCAATTAAAATTTCTGTTGGCTCAACAAAAGACTTAAAGCCTTTGACTTTAAGGGTCCTAAAATTAATCATCAACTATTGTGATAATATTTTATCTATGATTTGTCTAAACTCTTTTATGTTTTTATTCCCAGAATAAAGTACTCCGTTAATAATGAATGAAGGGGTAGAACCTATTTTATATTCTCTCTGAGCTTCCATTACACCCTCAAGCAACTGATTCTCTAATTCAACATTACTTAAACATGCATCAAAGTCCTCTTGCTGCATACCACCACTTTGCATTATTTTGTATAACTCAGATCTTGTTTTTGAATGATCTCTATTAACCCAACTATTTTGAAGTTTATAAAGCCCATTCATATAATCGTATCTTACATCTTCGGGAACACATCTTAAAATCATACTTCCAGCAAGAGCAGGATAATTGAAGGGAAAATCACGGAAAACAAACTTTACTGTACCAGTGTCTATAAATTCTTTTTTTAAATTTTCTAGAGTATTATTATGGAAATCTGCACAGTGACTACAAGACATGGATTCATATCCTATAATTGTGATTGGGGCATTTTCTTCCCCAATGTAAAAATCACTATCTTTAACGTCTAGTATTGAGTTTTCAGCTGCTTTGGCATTAATAAAAAGTAGTGAAAGTATAATAGAAATAAATAAAATTTTAATTTTCATTATTTGTCCTCAGTTGTAATTTTGTTACCTAAATTTAATAGTGATTTTTTCAAATCGGAATTTTGAAATTCTTTAACGTTTTGCTTAACAAATTCTATGTCCTCTTTGTCCATTTGTTTTTTCTTACTTTGTTTCATATGAATATATTTAGGTATGTAATTTTGATGAATTCTCAAGTCTATTATAGCTTTATAGCCAAAATAAGTATTAATTTTTTCAATTATAGTATCCTTAAAGTGTTGAAATTCAATGGCTGCGGCTGGGGCAACACTCACATTTAGATAATTTTTATATACTGTCTCACCTACATCGTTTTCAAAATCACGCACCCTTGAAACATTTAATGGCTCTGAATATTCCTTAAAATAACTACCAGCAATTTCAGGCCATTTGGAGTTAATTATAAATTCTGTACGATTATATTTAGAGGAAAATTTTCTATTAACCTTCCTCAGAGTATCGCCAATAGATTGTGGAACAAATGTTCTTTTTTGCTTTATATTTTTTTTGTCCATATGCATAAATAATTTATAGTACCAAAATATGAAAGCAATATGTTTAAACACGAAACACAAGTAATAAAGTTTTTGCTTCAATGGTATTCTGTAAATGCCAGAAATTTACCATGGCGGAAGAAAAACAATCTAAATTTACCTGATCCATACTTTGTGTTTGTGAGTGAGTATATGCTCCAACAAACAACGGTAAATACAGTAAAAAATAAATTTAATGATTTTATTTTAAAATGGCCTTCACTAAATAAATTAGCGCAAACTTCAGAGCCAAATATTTTAAAGTTCTGGTCAGGTCTTGGATATTATTCAAGAGCTAGAAATTTATTAAAGTCTTCAAAAATAATTCATAAAAATTTTAAAAATAACATACCAAAAACTTATGACGAACTCATCCAACTTCCTGGTATTGGAGATTACACAGCAAAAGCAATTCTTGGAATAGGATTCAATCAACCAGTTATGCCACTTGATGCTAATATTGAGAGAATTTTGGTGAGGTTATATGCTATCGATAAACCAATTAATAAAGTCAAAAATAAACTTAAAGATTTGGGAAAAAAATTCATCTCGGATAAATACTCTTCAAATTTAATTCAGTCTTTTATGGATTACGGATCAGAGATCTGTCTTCCGAGAAACCCTAAATGTAATATTTGTGGAATTAATAAATTTTGCCAATCATATAAAAAAAATTTACAGCAAAAAATTCCTTTAAAACTAAAAAAGAAAACTACTAAGCCTATAAAGTATACAAGAGCTTATGTAATTGTGAATGAAAAAAATGAAATCCTTGTGCGAAGTAGACCAAATAAAGGAATGTTGGCTTCCATGCTTGAAGTACCAAATGATGTCTGGGTTAAAAATAAGAAATTATTAACCACTGATCAAGATATACAAAAAATAAAAACAAAATTACAATCTAAAGGCTCATTTGAATATTCATTTAGTCATTTTGATTTAGAAACAGAAATTTTTTATGGCAATGTTAAAAAAGCAAAACTATCAAAAAGTAATTGGATAAAGAAATCTTCTTATTCTAGCTCTAGAATGCCAACTGTGATGAAAAAAATAGTAGATATAGCCGTATAATTTATGCAAAGAATTTTTTTGCGTTCATAAAAATTTTATATCCATCCCCAAATTTTTTTAAGGTATTACTTTGCCAATTGGGAATATGATAATGATAAAATGCTCTTTCAGGATGAGGCATCATTGCAAGAACATTACCATTTTGATTTGTTAGCGCAGCGATATCATCTTTAGATCCATTCGGATTAAAAGGAAATTGACCTTTTGCTAATTTTTTATGATGATCAATGTATTGCAAACCAATAAGGTTATTAGCTTTGATACTTTTTAGTAAATTAATAGGTATCATAAATTGCCCTTCTTGATGGGCAACAGGCAAGTTCAGCGTACTAATATTTTCTAGCCATGGTGATTTATTATTACTTACTTTTACATCAACCCATCGACACTCATAGCTACCAGATTTATTTTCAATCAATGCTACTTCTGGATCTTTTTTATTTAGGCTTGGTACTAATCCAAGATTAATTAATATTTGGCATCCATTACAAATACCTATGATTAATTTATCTTTTAATGAAAAATCTATTAGTTGATCATATAAATTGGTCATAATTTTTTTCGCCATTGCATTTCCTGAACCTGTATCATCACCATAAGAAAAACCACCAGGTACAGCGAATACTTGATAGTTATTAAGTTGTTTAGGATTTTGAATCAGATCATTAATATGAATAATTTTTCCTTTAAATCCTACTACTTCAAATGCATGTAGTGTTTCATTTTCACAATTAATACCATAACCTGACAGGACTAATACGTTCATAACCCTTTAATATTTTGTTTGTATGACTCAGCAAAATCTGAAATTTTACCTCTCATAATTTTTTTGTTATCTTTAAACTCAATTACATTTGAACCCGTACATTTACCAATAATTGTATAATCAGAAGCTTTAAATATTTTTTTAAAATTGGGTAACTTATTTTTTTTAAGAGAAACAAGAATTCTGCTTTGTGTTTCAGAAAATAAAAATTGGTTAACTGAGATTTTATTTTTTAGTTTTAAATCAAAAGTTAAACCTTTATTTGAAGCAATTGCCATCTTTGTAACTGCAATTCCAATTCCACCCAAATCTATTCCAATTGCAGAATTTATAATTCCAAGTTTATTAGCTTTTTCAAAATTTCTATATGTGCGAAGTGCATCCTTGCTATTTACAACTGGATTTTGTGATTTTTCATAACCTATAATTTTGGAATAAACACTATCTTGTAATTCATTACGGGTATTTCCTAAAACTAAAAGTATATCACCATCATCAGGTGTTATTTTGGTTAAGTGTGAAATTTTATCTACCACTCCAATAGAAGAAATAAGCAATGTTGGAGGTATTGAAATTTTTACTGATTTTCCAGTTTTATCAAAACCTTTAAAATCATTAAACATACTATCTTTTCCTGAAATAAAAGGTGTTTGGTAAGCAACTGCATAATCATAACAAGCTTTTGCCGCTTCTTTCAATTGATATAAGCGATCAGGTTCATCGGAGCTACACCAACAAAAGTTATCAAGAATTGCAATTTTTTTTGAGTTGGCACCACTTACAATTAAATTTTTAAATGCTGTATCAATAGAGCAACCAGCCATATCATAAGGATTTGTTTCGGCGTACTGAGGATAAGCAGCTTGAGAAAGAGCTATTGATTTTTCATCATCAAATAGAGGTTTAATAGCAGTTGCATTGCCAAAAACTCTACCTTCGCCTTGTAATGGTTTTATAATGGAGGTTGCTTGTACTTCGTGATCATATTGTGTGGCTATAAATTCTTTTGATACAATATTTGGACTAGAGAGAAGTTTATGTAATTTATCTATTAAGGAACTTTTTTTAATTATTTTTTTCTTTTCTTTTTTAATTTTTGGAAAAGATGTTTTTAAATTTAATTTAGGATAACCTTCATGAAGAAATTCCATATCTAAATTGAGAATTTCAGTTTTATTGTATTTTACTATGGCTTTTTCTTTTTTAATAAACTTACCAATTATTGTTGCTTCCACACCTCTTGCATTAAATCTCTTAGTAACTTTTTTTACATTTTTTGGAGGTACTGCTAGTGTCATTCTTTCTTGTGATTCAGAAACCCAAATCTCCCAAGGATATAAACCATTATATTTGAGGGGAACCTTTTCAAGATTAACTATAAAACCACCGCTCTCTTTTGCCATTTCTCCAATTGATGATGATAATCCTCCCGCCCCATTATCTGTTATGCTTGAGTAAAGATTTTCATCACGCAATTCTCTAATGATGACATCAGACATTTTCTTTTGTGTTATCGGATCACCAATTTGTACTGCAGAAACTGGACTATTAGGATCTAATTCCTCTGATGAAAATGTTGCACCGTGAATACCATCTTTTCCAACCCTACCTCCAGCCATTAGTATTATATCTCCTGGATTAGCTTTCTTCTTATGTGATAATTTTCCTTTTATTTTTTTTGGAATAATCCCCACAGTTCCACAAAATACAAGAGGCTTTCCCGCAAACCGATCATCAAAATACACATTACCTTGAGGGGTAGGAATACCTGAACAATTTCCTCCAACTCTAACACCGCTTATAATACCCTTCGCAATAAAATTTGCTGGAAGCATTGGATCCTTATTATTTTTTTGTCGATACAATTGATAATTTTTATTTGGGTCTGCTAAATAATATGCATACGTATTTGCTATGGGTTTTGCCCCTTTTCCAAATCCAAGACAATCCCTATTAACACCAACAATTCCTGTGATTGCACCGCCAAATGGATCTAAGGCTGAAGGTGTATTATGTGTTTCAACTTTATGACAAATAATCCAATCTTTATTAAATTCTATTCCACCGGCATTATCCGTAAAAAGAGAAACACAAAAATTATCTTTTCTTAATTGAATAATTTTTTCAGTCGCACCTTTAATATATTTTTTAAATATACCTTCGTGAATGTCATCAATCTTAGCTGAAAATATTTTGTGTTTACAGTGCTCGGACCACGTCTGTGCTAATGTTTCAATTTCTACATCTGTTGGTTTACGTTTTATGGTGGAAAAATAATTTCTTATAGCTTTTAAAGATTCTAGATCTAAGCCAAGTGTTCCTCTTCTAGATTTATCATTTTCTTCAATACCAAGTTTACCAATAAGACTGAGTTGATAATCAGAAATATCTAAATTAATTTCTTTTTTACTATATTTTTTTTTCGGTAATTTTACTTTTTCTATTTTAAATTGATCTTTTTTAAAATTATTTAAATATTTTTTAAATGGATAAATATTTATTGTTTGAATTAAGGGATTTGCTTCATTTTTAGATATTTTGGTAATATCTTCTTTTCTTCCTTTTATTAAAATAATTTTTGTTGAACCAAGCTCAAAGCTTTTAAAACTACTTTTAAGATTATCTTTGATTATCTCTTTTACAGTTGTAGCAATATTATCGGTTACACCTGGTAAAAATTTTATTTCTACAACCCAGTTAAAATTACTATAACTAGATAAAACCTTATTTACATTTTCTTTTGTTAATATTGTTTGAGAAACGTCATTAGAAATCAGTTTACTTATTTTAGTAAACTTTTGATCATCAAGATTTGTCGAAAAGAAATATCCATCTATAATTTTGATAGATTTATTATTATGTTCTTTTTGTAGTGAACTTTCTTTCCCTGTCTTCTCGATGGAGAGAATTTGAATTGTATTTGTCATTATGAGTACGAATCAACTTAATTTACTATATTAATAGTTTACTCGTTAACGATTCGTTTAAAACTAATTAAATATGACAACATATAAAGAAGCAGGTGTTGATATAGAAAATACAGATGCCCTTGTTGAAGATATTTCTGAGCTAAGTAAATCAACAAACAGAAACGGAAATTTTGATAAAATTGGCGGATTTGGTGGAATTTTTGATCTTAAAAATTGTGGATATGATGATCCTTTATTGGTCTCTGGAACAGATGGTATAGGGACAAAAATATTACTAGGGATTGAAACTGACATTTTAGATGGTTTGGGTCATGATCTCGTTGGTATGTGCCTTAATGATATTCTTTGCCACGGCGCAGAGCCATTATTTTTTTTAGATTACTACGCTTCTTCGAAGATTGATAAAAATTCTTTTTTAAAAATTATGAAAAGCATCACTGAAGCTTGCAAGATAAATAATTGCTCTCTTATTGGTGGTGAAACAGCAGAGATGCCTGGGCTTTATAAAAAAGATGATTTTGATTTTGCTGGATTTTGTGTTGGTGCAGTAGAGAGAAAAAAAATTCTACCTAAAAGAGATGTCATGAAAGAAGATGATCTTCTATATGGGATTAGATCTTCGGGCTTTCATTCAAATGGATATTCTCTCATTCGAAAAGTTTTAAAAGATAAAAATATAGATCTACATAAAGAAACAGAATTTAAATCATCTTATGAAACAAATGCAGCAGCCTTAATGGCTCCAACAAAATTATATTTTCCTTTTTTAAAAAAAATTTTAACAACAAATCTTATCAACGGTATTTCGCATATAACAGGCGGAGGTATTATTGGTAATGCACCAAGAATGCTCTCTGAAAATTTATCAGCAAGGATTGATAAAAAATTTATTTGTGATGAAGAAATTTTCCAATGGTTTCAAAGTTTAGCTAACATTTCAGATGAAGAAATGTTGAAGACCTTTAATTGTGGATTAGGTTTGATAATGACTATTTCAAAAAATAATTACAAAGAATTTGAGCAATTAATAAAAGATGAAAATTTAGATATTTTTGAAATTGGGAAAATAGAAGTTAACAAATCATCAAGGTGCACAATTAGTTGAAAAAATTACAAGTTGCTATTTTCATATCGGGAAGAGGTTCCAATTTAGAATCACTAATACAAACATCATTTAAAAAGCAAAGTTTAGTAGAGGTTCAATTAGTCATCTCTAATAATTCCAAAGCAAAAGGTTTAACTATTGCCAAAAAAAATAAAATTCCATTCATACATTTTATTCCAAGAAAAAATTTCGAAAGCAAAGTCATGATGTATCTAAAAAATATAGATATCATTTGTTTAGCTGGTTTTATGCAAGTTTTAGACTCAAAATTTGTCAGGCAGTGGCGATCGCGATTAATCAATATTCATCCATCTTATCTTCCAGCTTTCAAAGGCTTAAATGCTCAGGATCAGGCCATAAAGGCTAAAGCGAGCTATTCTGGTTGTAGTGTTCATTACGTAAGCGCTAAAATTGACTCTGGAAAGATTATTTTGCAAAAAAAAGTAAAGATTTTGAAGAAAGATAATACCGAATCACTCTCAAAGAAAATATTGATAGAAGAGCATAAGGTTTATCCAAGAGCATTACAGATGGTTGCAAAAACACTTTTAACAAGACAACAGTAAGATGAAAAATCGGCAAAATTTCCTAAAAAAATTCGAGATAAGGCAATCTCATGTTCCCAGATTTAATGAGGAGTGTGGAGTTTTTGGAATTAGTGGAACCAAGGATGCTGCTGCCTTAACAGCTCTTGGTTTGCATGCGTTGCAACATCGTGGTCAAGAAGGTTGTGGAATAGTAAGTTATGATGGCAACTCATATCACTCAGAAAGAAAATTTGGATTGGTTGGCGATAATTTTACGAAAAAACACTCATTAGACAAGTTAAAGGGAAAAATTGCGATAGGACACAATCGCTATTCAACAACGGGCGGTGAAACAATAAGGAATATACAACCTTTTTATGCTGACATTCATGGTGGAGCTATTAGTATTGCTCATAATGGTAATTTAACTAATGCACTACTTTTAAGAGAGCAAATGGTACGTGAAGGTGCAATATTTCAAACAACATCAGATACCGAAACAATTGTTCAGCTTGTAGCTCGTTCAAAAAAGAAAGATATTTTAAATAAAATTATTGATGCTTTAATGCAAATTCAAGGTGGTTATGCTTTATCAATTATTGCTAATGGTACGTTGATTGGTGCAAGAGATCCATTAGGTATTCGACCACTTGTTTTAGGTAAATTTAAAAATGCATTTATCCTTGCCTCTGAAACTTGCGCGCTAGACATTATAGGTGCAAAATTTATCCGTGAAATTGAAAATGGAGAAGTTGTAGTTATAAAAGATAATAAAGTTGAAAGTAGAAGACCTTTTCCAAAAAAACAAATCAAACCATGTATATTTGAATATATTTATTTTTCGCGGCCAGATAGTATTTTAAAAAATAAAACCGCCTATGAATATAGAAAAAATTTAGGTACATACTTAGCAAAAGAAACCGAAATAAAACCTGATGTAGTCGTACCAGTTCCAGACTCAGGTGTTCCTGCTGCGCTTGGTTTTAGTCAAGAGTCTGGTATTCCTTTTGAGTTAGGATTAATACGAAATCATTATGTGGGGAGGACATTTATTGAGCCAACTCAGCAAATTAGAAGTTTAGGTGTAAAGTTAAAACTAAATCCTAACCAAAGTTCTATTAAAAAAAAGAAAGTTGTTTTAATTGACGACTCATTGGTTCGAGGAACAACATCCACTAAGATAATAAAAATGCTTTATGATTTTGGCGCAAAAGAAGTCCATATGCGTATTGCTTCACCTGCAATTAAATATCCTGATTTTTATGGAGTTGATACTCCGACCCAAGAAGAATTATTAGCTGCAAACAAAAATTTAGAGGAAATGTGTAAATATATTGGAGCTAAATCATTAAAATTTTTATCATTAGATGGTCTGTATCAAGCTCTTGGTTATGATGAGAGAGATAATGATAATCCTCAATTTACTGATCATTATTTTACAGGAGAGTATCCAGTCAGACCTTTAGATTACTTGAATGACGAAAGCTTAAAAAAACTATCATTTTTAAGTCTTGCTTCAAATAACTAATTAATGAATTATTTTTTTTTATGAACGTACTTGTCATTGGTAATGGTGGAAGAGAGCACGCACTATGTTATGGTATAAAACAATCTCCTAATTGTTCTAATTTATATTGTATTCCTGGTAGTGATTCTATCAGTGAAATTGCTTCATCGATTATCATAGATATTGATGATCATGATGCCATTCTTCAATTTTGTCTAGAAAATAAAATTGATTTAGTGGTGATAGGTCCAGAACTACCTTTAACTAAAGGATTATCCAACCTTTTAATGAACAATGCTATATTAGTTTTTGGTCCTGATCAAATGGGAGCTGAACTAGAAAAATCAAAAAAGTTTACAAAAGATATTTGTAAAAATTTAAATATTGCAACAGCTGCCTATGACGTATTTGACAACTATGATGAAGCCTTCATTTTTTGTCAAAACCAATCCTATCCTCTTGTTATTAAAGCTGATGGTTTAGCAGCAGGAAAAGGAGTTATTATTTGTCAAAAAATGGAAGATGCAAAAGATGCACTGATTAAATGTTTTAAAGATAATTCTTTTGGTGATGCTGGTTCAGTTGTTGTTATTGAAGAATTTTTAGTTGGTGAAGAGGTAAGCCTATTTTCACTTGTTGATAAAAATGGATTTGTGTTGCCACTTACAACAGCACAAGATCATAAAAAAATCTTAGAAGGAGAAAAAGGGTTAAATACTGGTGGTATGGGAGCCTACACACCTGTTCCTTCTATTTCGTCAAATAAAATGAATGAATTATCCAAAACATTTGTTGAGCCTATCGTTCAACATCTTGCTGAACAAGGCATCAAGTATCAAGGAATGTTTTATGCAGGATTAATTCTAACAGATAAGGGTCCAAATTTACTCGAAATTAATGTTCGTTTCGGCGATCCGGAAACACAAGCAATTATTCCACTATTAGAAACAGATTTATTAGAACTCCTTCATGCATCAGTGATAGGCACCTTAAATGAAATAAAAAAAATTGAGTGGAAAAATGATTACGCCATGACAGTAGTAATGGCTGCTCATGGTTATCCTGAGGATTATAAAAAATTGACACCAATTAATAATTTGGAAAATCTTACTTTAACAATGGATGATTATTTATTTCATGCAGGAACAATGCTTAAAGAAAAAAAATGGCTCTCTAATGGTGGGCGTGTTTTAAATATCTCTAGTACGGGCAAGGATTTAAAAACTATTAGAGAAACTATTCACAATATAATCAATCAAATTAATTGGGATGAGGGATATTATCGAAAAGATATTGGTTGGAGATATATTGATGAGTAATTCTTTTTTAGTTGAAGGAAAAACAAAAATTATTGAGAAAACAAATGATCAAAATATCATTCGAATTGTAACAAAAGATTTTTTAACAGGTGGAGATGCAGCGAAGAAAGAGGAAATTAAAGATATTGGAATACAAAAGACAAAGCAAACAAGTAATGTGTTTAATATGCTAAGCAAGGCAGGTATTGCAACATCATTTATTGAACAAGATTCGCCAAATAGTCTTTTAAGTTACAACTGCAATATGCTTCCTTTAGAATTTGTAGTTAGACGCTATGCATGGGGAAGTTATTTAAGTAGAAACACTCAATTTGAAAAAGATAAAAGCAATCCTCATCTATTTGAAAACTTAGTCTGGGAAATATTTCATAAACAAGCGGTTGTGATTACACCTCATGTTGCAGAACCTGTTCAAATGGATGAGAGTGAAGCGAGAAGACAATTTTTAAAAGATGGAAAATGGGAAGAGGGTGTATTTACGGATCCTTTTGTTAAAACTGGAGAAGAATGGGAGTTATTTTCTGCCAAACAACCTATAACAAGCAAAAGCTTGATGAAAACCAAAAAATTATTGTCTGATCAAGAATTAGAAATAGCTATTAATAAAATTATTCTTCCAAGTTTTGAGCTTATTGAAGACAAATGGAAAACTATTAAGACAATTGATGGTCCTATACATTTGGTTGATATTAAGTTTGAGCTTGGTTTTAAATTATCGGATAATTCTTTAGTTTTATCTGATGTCGTTGATAATGATAGTTGGCGAATATGGCCTGGGGGAGATCCAACTAAACAATTAGATAAACAATCTTTTCGTGAAGGAGAAGATTTAGTAAATGTCGCCAATAAATATCAACTGGTAACAAAGTTAACTGATCAATTTAATTAAAGTTAATGATTTATTTTTCTATAATCGTTAAATGACCCATTTTTCTTTTTTGCTTAATTTCTGTTTTTAAATAATCGTAAAAAAATTCGTTATCCTTAAATGTTTTATTTCGATATGGTGATATCTCATCACCAATTAAATTAATCATTTTGGCATTATATAATTTTTTTGTTTCAATCTTTTCTAAGCCACATACTGCTCGTATATGATTTTCAAATTGACTAATATTATGAGAGTTCATTGTCAAATGCCCAGAATTATGAACACGAGGAGCAATTTCGTTAGCATATAAATTATCATCAGTATCAATAAAAAATTCTACACATAACGTTCCAATATAATCTAGTTTTTCTACAACGTGTTTTGCCCACTCAATTGATTTTATTCGTATGTTATCAGAAATATCACTTGGTATTGTTGAATATTTTAAAATTTGTTCTTCATGAACATTCTCAATAGGGTCATAGATCTCATAACTATTTTGATCATAACGAGTAATGACGACTGAAATTTCTTTTTTAAGATGAATGAGTTTTTCTAAAATATATTCTTTTGTAAAATCAATTTCGTTCGTAATATCATCTTCAGTGTGTAATTTATACTGACCTTTGCCATCGTATCCTAATGTTGTTGTTTTTAACAAACCAGGAAGCAAGTCTACATTTTCACTCAAATCCCTTTCATTTTTGACAGTTACATATTTTGTTGTTGTTATATTATTATCATTGAGAAATTTTTTTTCTGTTTCTCGGTGTTGAATGAGTCGATTAATTTCTGGTCTAGGTAAAACTTGTTTCTTTTCATTAATCTTTTTTAGTATTGCGAAGGGAATATTTTCAAATTCATATGTAACAAGATCAACTTCATCAATAAAATTATTTATTATTGCATCATCATCATACTGACCAAAAATAAATTTAGTCGCAAAGTGTTTCCCGGGCGCATCAGGATCATCACTTAATATGACGGTTTGTATATCTATTTTTTTTGCTGCATCTGCTAAAAGACTTCCTAATTGTCCACCACCGATAATGCCAAGTGTGGGTGTATTCATGATTTATAGTTTTTGTTTAACAGCTTTTGATTGTTTAGTTCGGTAATTTTTTAAATTTTTCTTAATTTCTTTATTAGTAAGAGCAATAATGGAAGCTGCATATAAACCAGCATTCATTGCTCCATCTTCACCAATTGCAACACTACCAACAGGGATACCTTTTGGCATTTGTACTATAGATAACAAACTATCCAATCCCTTTAATTTACGACTTTCTACTGGTACACCGATAACAGGTATAGTTGTTAATGATGCAATCATTCCTGGTAAATGTGCAGAGCCTCCTGCACCAGCAATAATGACAGAAATATTATTATCTTCAGCTGCTTTGGCAAATTTAAACATTCTCTCTGGTGTACGGTGTGCAGAAACAATTTTGGTTTCAAATTTAACTTTCAGTAATCTTAAAATTTTTTCACAATTTTTCATGGTAGCATAATCAGACTTACTTCCCATCACAATTGCTACCTTATGTTTTGTTGATGCTGAGGTCATTTTTGTTTTATTGTATCAATTCAATGATGATTCGATACATTATTACATAATGACGTCGTGGACATTACTTTCGCGGGCTCCTGCTTTAGAAATAAACACAAATTTACAATTGCCTTGCATTTTCTTAATCGTTTTATGACCAGTGTAACCCATGGAAGATCTCAAGCCACCAACAAGTTGATACGCTACATCTTCTATTTTACCTTTATATGGAACCATCCCTTCAACACCTTCTGCCACTAATTTTTTGGCATTCTTTGTTTCTTCTTGGGAGTATCGATCAAAAGAACCTTTTTGCATTGCTCCTACTGAACCCATACCTCTATAGGATTTAAATTTTTTACCTTTAATCGTTAATAATTTTCCTGGTGATTCTTCAGTGCCAGCAAATAAAGACCCTATCATACACGCACTTGCACCGCCTGCTATAGCTTTTGCAATATCACCTGATGTTTTTATTCCTCCATCTGCAATCACAGGAATTTTAAATTTTTTGGCAACTTGAAATGTTTCCATTATAGCGGAGAGTTGAGGAATACCAACACCAGTCACAACCCTTGTTGTACAAATTGATCCTGGTCCAATACCTACTTTAATAGCATCTACACCAGCACTAATTAAATCTGATGCAGCTTTTTTTGTAGCAATGTTTCCAACTATGAGAGGTGTTTTCTTTAAAACTTTTTTTGCTTTTTCAATAAACTGTAAAGTTGTTTTTGTATGTGCATGAGCAACATCAATAAATACTATATCAACGCCGACTTTTAATAATTCCAATAGTCGTAAGTACGCATTATTTTCAACACCAATTGCAGCGCCCACCGCAATCTTTCTATTAGAATTAATTACAGCATTTTGAAATTTTTTAGCGTTAACTTTAAAGCTATGAACTTTTTTTACTTCGCTTGCTTGTTTATAAATTGGCATATTACGGTGAATAACACCTAGACCACCATGTAGTGCGAGATTGATTGCCATTTTATTCTCTGTCACGGTATCCATAGCAGCGGAGAATATGGGAATATGTAATTTGACTTTTCCAATGGTAATCGATGTATCTACATCTTTTGGTTTGATCTCCGAATACGCTGGTGAGAGCAGAACATCATCAAAAGTAACGGAATAATTGGTATTTATCTGGTAGGCCATTTCCAACAATATTTATTTTGTTTCGATTTGTAAAATAAATAGTTCAAATAATACTTTTTGAACCCCTGCTTCTTAAATTTTATATTCGAAATTCTGTGTTGTTGGGTTAATCTTAATTAATCTAGCACCATTTCGAATATGATAATGGGTAGCAACAGGCGTTAAAGGAGAAATGGTAATTATACTTTCAAACTGCTCTTTTGATTTGATATATTTTAGCAATTCTTTCATAATTTTTTTTCCTGCTCCTTTTTTAAAAGACCATAACGTATAGGCAATTGGAATAGATGCTTGATCTTCTTCAACACTCATCAAATCCATTTCTTTAATGGTTGCTGGGATTTCATTTGTAAAGGCAAAGCAGGCAATACCCTCGATATCATCCTTATATTTCAGACCAAAAATCTTTCTTCCTTTAGATGTACGAAAGTCATTATCAAGTTCTGGTCGTACCGGATCGTCGGATGGATTTACACCATCTAGTTCTACTAGCTCCGTTTTTTTGATCCAACTAAAGAAATCAAACTCGTATTTGTATCTGCCAATTTTCATTTAAAGTATATAAAGCTTTATAAGATTTGATAAATAAAGATAGTGAATATTTTGATAAGAAAGTTATCACTAATTACTTACTGTCAAATTTTACTAATATAAATTCTTGCTACACTTAAAATGTCATCAAAGTCATCCATTCAAGATATTTTTAAATTATCTATTCCTATTTTCTTTGCAAATTTAGTCATTCCTTTTGTGGCTATTGTTGATACAGGTTTAATGGGCAATCTTGATAATGCAAGTTACTTGGTTGCGACCAGTATTGCGGCAAGTGTCTTTTCCATTCTTTTTGGGAGTTTTGGTTTTTTACGATCAGGTACGGTTGGAATGATCGCACAAGCAGATGGATCAAAAGATTATGAAGAAATAATAAATATTTTTTTACGTAATATTGCTTTTGTTATTATTATTTCCTTCTTATTAGTTATTCTTCAAAGATACATCTATAATATTTCCCTATCTATTTTTGAGTTATCGCAAGAAACAAAAATATATTTTAAGGATTATTTTACCTTTCGTATTTACTCCTCTTTTGGTGAGTTAACAATTTTTGTAATTACAGGATTATTTATTGGTTTACAAAAAACAAAAACATCCAGTCTTATTGTCGGGTTTTATTCTATTGCCAATATAATTTTAAGCTTAGTCTTTGTTTTATATTTTAATTTAAATGTTTTGGGTGTTGCCTTAGGCACTCTGGTAGCTTCAATGTTGACAACAATAATCTTTTTATTCTATACATTCTATGATCTAAGCAAGATAACTAAATTAGAATTTAATTCAAAAAAAATTTTTAATCTTAGTAAAGTAAAAAATATTTTTAATATTAATCTTAATATATTTATTCGATCTCTTCTTCTTGCTTTTGCCTTTTTATATTTTACTTATCTTGGTAATTCTATCAGTGAAGAAACAGTAGCAGCAAATACCATTTTGCTAAATTTTATTATGTTATCAGCTTATGTTCTTGATGCTTATGCCTTTTCTACAGAGGGTATTGTTGGGTATTCTATTGGATCAAAAAATAAACAATTATTAAGAGATGTCGTAAAAAATTCCTTTATCCTAAGTACGGCAACTGGATTTGTAATATGTGTAATCTTTTTCTTTAGTAAAAATTATTTCATTATTACGATGACAGATTTACCTGATATTCGAGAGATTACTTTTTCCTTTTCTTACTGGGTAATAATCATTCCTTTTGCAGCTTCTTTTTGTTTTCAATTTGATGGTATTTTTGTTGGAGCATCCCAAACAACAGAACTGCGTAATGCGATGATCGTCTCTGTCGCCATCTATATTGTTGTCTCTTTCTTTTTAATAGCAAGTTTAGGGAATACAGGATTATGGCTTTCTCTTTGCCTTTTCTTTATTGCAAGAGCTCTCACTCTGTTTGTCTATATGCCTAGAATTTATGGCCGTATACAAGAATAAATCTATTAAATTAAAAAAAAATACTTAAAAAGACACATAATTATACAAATAGGTCGGCCACTAGCCCTATTTTAAAATAAAAAAGGCCAAAGTAACAAAAAGTATTTTATGTTTGTAAGTTTGGTCAAAATAAAAAACAATTTAATTTACCTTTTTTTATTTTTATTTTTTTATTGTCTTTTAGTTACTTCTTTAAAAGCCGAACCAGCTTTTGTCGATGGCACAGTCATTGATGATCAAGGTGGTGTTGCTAATACTGCTCCAGAAAAATTTCCTACTGGTTTAACATTTAATAATGATGGTACCAAAATGTATATTGTAGGAAGCGAATCCGATGATGTCCATGAGTTCAATCTTGCTACTGCTTTCGATATATCAACAAGAACTTATGATAGAGGTGATTCTTATGATTTGGACGACAAAGAGGGGGCGCCAACAAGTGTTAAATTTAATAATGATGGAACTAAAATGTATATGTTAGGATTTTCTCAAGACATCCATGAGTATTCTCTACCTGCTTTTGATGTCTCAGAGGCATCATTTGAACAAAGTAAAACATTAACAGAGATAACAAATCTCAAACCTAAGGATCTAGAATTTAATTCTGATGGTACCAAAATGTTTATTTTTGATACATCAAATATCTATGTTTATACTTTATCTACTGCCTTTGACATATCAACAGCATCTCATGATGACACTGTCAGTGTATCTGACTTTGAAGATGAAGCAACAGGATTTGCATTTAGTGACGATGGTACGGTAATGTTTACTTTGGGTAGAAAAGATAAAGCAGTTAATGAGTTTTACCTTTCTACTGGCTTTGATATAACAACTGCCTCACACGTTAGCAGTTTTTCAATTAACGATAAAGATGTTCATCCTAAAGGTATAGGATTTAATGACGATGGTTCCAAAATGTTTTTTTTGGGAAACGAAAATGATTCAGTGTATGAATATACTCTAGTATCAAACTATAATTTAAAATTACCAACGTTGAGTTCTTCATCACCAGCAGATAATGCTGTAGGTGTTTCAGTAGATGCTAATATAGTTTTAAACTTTAGTGAAAAAGTTAATGTTGATAGTGGTAATATTACCATTCATAAAACTTCTGATGACTCTACAGTTGCAACAATAAATGTAACAAGTAGTAATGTTACGGGAACTGGAACTTCTCAAATAACTATTAATCCAACTGATGATTTAGAATATGGTATTGAATATTATGTTTTAATTCCTGCTACAGCATTTGTTGATAATACAAGTGGATACTATGCAGGTATATCCTTAACAACGGCTCTAAGTTTTACTGTTAATGATGATAAATTGGATCCAACAACAAACAAGGACGTTATAGGTTCAATAGATGCACAAAGTGAATTAGCAAAAAACTATATTAGCCAGTCTATTGATACTGTTTCAAAGCGTTTACGATTTTTAAGACAAAATAGATTGAGTGATACTTTATCGAGCCAAGGATTACAAATAGATCTTGGTAATACAATTCTTGCCTCATTAGTAAATGATAATATAGAAAAAAATACCAATTCCATCATGCCAGATAATTGGTCTGCGTGGACATCTGGATCAACTTATGCATCAAAAATTGGTGATAGTATAAATTCATCTTCACAAGAAACTGAAGGTCAAGCAGTAGCATTAGGATTTGATAAAAAATTAAGTGATAGTGATTTTCTTGGTTTTGCTATTCAATATGGTCAAAGCGATACGGATATTGGAACAAATGGAACAAGTGTTGATAGTGAAAATATGAATTTCTCTATTTACCGAACAAGGCCACTTGATAATAATAATTTTATCGAAACATTGTTAGGTGTTGGGTTAATAGAAAGTGATTTAAAAAGATTCATTAATTCTACGAATGTATTAACAGGCACGCGGGATGGAACACAAATATTTAGCTCCATCAATTATGGTAAAAAAATTGACCGAGGTGATTTTAATATAACACCAATTGGACGTCTTGATTTAGGTTATACTAAACTTGATGACTACAAAGAGAGTGGAATAAATGCTCTATATTATGCAAGTCAGAGAATTAAAAGTGGATTAGCTTCATTTGGTTTTGAATTTAGTGATAATATTCAACTTAATGAAAAAAAATTACAACCATTTGGATCACTTAAATTTATTACTGATTTTAGTAACAAATCTGATGCCAAGATCAATTATGTAACAGATACTTCAACAATTTATACCTATACGCAAGAAACTAATTCAGATCATTTAATCAGCTCTATGATTGGATTAACATTTATTGCTGGAGATTATTTAAATATTAACTCCAGTTATAGTAGGGCTCAAGGTAACACGAGTGAACGTAGAGATACTATAGATTTGAGTATTAATTTTACATCAAATCGTGAAACACAATACAGCATGTCATTAGTTGGTGATGAAAATACAGAGGCTAAACTTGGTATATCAAAAAATATATATGGTCTTGATTTAGGATTTAGTGCTAGTGACTCTTTTAGTGCCAATCCAAATCAAGAAGCAGAATTAATACTGACGTATAACTTTTAAGAATACTAATTCAGTTTATCTTTACGGTAATTAGATCGTATTTCATCTAGTAGGATTGATTTAGACTTATCTTTTACATGCCAAAAATCCCAGCCATTACAACTTGGGAGTCCTTGTATCTTTGCTCCCATTTGATGAATAGAACCTGTTAAATCTTTTATTTTAAGTGTTCCATCAATACTAACCGTTGCTTTAAAACGTTCTTTTTTATCAGTTAATACAGCACCAGGTGGAATAATTCCTTGCTCGACTAATTCACCAAAAGGAACTTTTGGTAATTCTTTTCTACTTTTTGCAATAGTGACAATATCTTCTTTCAATACTTTGGTTTTCTTTAATCGTTCTTTTGAAAGTTTGACGTAATCTTTATCTTTTTCAATACCAATAAAATTACGTTGTAATTTTTTTGCAACAACCGCAGTTGTTCCACTTCCGGAAAAGGGATCAAAAACAAGGTCACCTTTGTTTGTTGATGCTAATAAAATTCGGTAGAGTAGAGCTTCTGGTTTTTGTGTTGGGTGTGATCGTTGATTGTTATCTTTACGTAATCTTTCTTTTCCTGAACAAATAGGAATATACCAGTCACTTCGCATTTGTTTTCCTTCATTCAGTTCTTTCAGATTTTGATAGTTGAATGTGTACTTTGCTTCTCTTGATGTTGTGCACCATAAAAGTGTTTCATGGGCATTTGTGAAACGTGTGCCACGAAAGTTTGGCATGGGATTTGTTTTATGCCAAATAATATCATTTAAAATCCATAATCCTTCATCTTGGATTGTTGAACCTACACGTAAAATATTATGATAACTACCTATAACCCAAAGAGCACCACCTTTTTTTAAAATTCTTTTACATTCACTGAGCCACGCGTTGGTAAATTGATCATATTCTTTATATGTATTAAACTTATCCCAATCTTGTGTAACCGCTTCGACAGTTGTTTGATCTGGTCTGTATAATGTATCTTTTAGTTGAAGATTGTATGGCGGATCAGCAAAAATAAGATCGACTGAATGATCTTTTATTTTTTTCATTTCCTTAATTGAATCGCCTAAAATGATCTGATTTTTCTTCATAATTGATAAAAAGAATCTTTAATCAGATATGAAATCAGGTCAATTGAGTTATCAACAGGGAGAATCTTTAGGCAGGGATAACCATAAAATTTGGCTAAAAACATAAAAAAAGGGGTCCGTAGACCCCTTAAAATAGTTCATCAAATGGGAGGAATGATGAAAACTAATATATATTTAATATTTGTCGCATCTTTTTGAAGCATAATAAAATAATATTTGTTATGCAGTATTTGCATGGATAAATTTCAGTAATTTATTTTTTTAAAAGAGATTTAATTGGTTCAAAAGATTTTCGATGAAAATTAGTTATTCCATGTTTATGTATTGCATCAATATGTTTTTTAGTTCCGTATCCCACATTTTTTTTCCAATCATAAACTTTAAATTTAGCATCAAGTATACTCATCAATCGATCACGGTGAATTTTTGCTATGATAGATGCACTTGCAATGGATAAAGATTTTTTATCACCACTTATAATAGATTTTTCATTTTGATAATTTAATGAAAAATTTCCATCAATAATAATATGTGGATTTTCAAAATTAAATTTATTTATTACTCTTTTCATCGATAGTTTTGTTGCTTCCAAAATATTAATTGTATCTATTTCTTCTACACTCGCATAGCCTAAATAATATTGAAGTTTTCTTTCTTTTTGTAATTTTTTAAAAAATATAAATAATTTTTCTCTCTGTTTTGCCGTATGTTTTTTTGAATCAGTTATGGGTATTTCTGATTCTAAATCATCATAATTAGAAAAATAACATCCACAACTGACTACCGGACCTGCTAATGGACCTCTGCCAACTTCATCTAAACCAATAACAGGTCCATTAATTGATTTCTCTATAGAAAAATCAGTCACTATTTCTCATTTAATCTTGGCATGATTTCAACAAAATTACAGGGCTTATGTCTAATGTCTAATTGATATTGTAAAATTTCGTCCCAGCCGTCTTTGCATGCACCCGTTGATCCAGGTAAGCAAAAAACATAGGTACTATTTATTAAAGCTGCAACTGCTCGTGATTGAATTGCCGATGTACCAATTTTTTCAAAACTAACTTGACGAAATAATTCCCCAAATCCATCAATATGTTTACTGGCAATAGCATTAACAGCTTCTGGTGTTGTATCTCTTCCTGTTAAACCAGTACCACCAGTTGTAATAATGCAATCAATTTCCTCTTCTTTTGACATTGTATCTAAAGTATCTTTTATTTGAGAAACATCATCTGGTATAATTATTCTTTTAATCATATTATGACCAGCATCAGTAATGCGCTTTTCTAATGTATCTCCAGATGTATCATTCTCTTTAGTTCTTGAATCTGAAATTGTAATTACAGCAATATTTATAGGCACAAAATCTAGAGAAGTATCAATTGGCATAACTTATTAATAGAGTGGATCATTTCCATTTGCCAGCATTTTTAAGGAACGCATTTCCATATTATTTTTATTTTGGTAAATCCAATATTTTGTTAAAATCTTTTCAATGAACCACCGTGTTTCTCTTGAAGGAATACTTTCCATAAAAAAGAGTGAGTCTTCCATATAGTTTGTTTCATTTTTCCATTTTTGTAAATTCCCTGGACCACCATTGTAAGCTGCTGCTAAAAATATAAGATTTCTTGAAACTTGTTCTAGATCAAGAAGATAAGTAAGGTATTCTTGCCCAACCTCTAAATTTATTTCTGGATTTTTAAGAATATTACTATTGCTTTGTTTAACGTCTTTACTTTTTGTAATAAATTTAGCTGTTGAAGGCAATACCTGCATTAAACCTATGGCACCGTCTTTACTTTTTGCTTTTATATTAAACATAGATTCTTGATGCATAAAGGCGTGCAGTAATTCTTTTTCTAATTTGAAACCATTTCTTGGTTTCCATATACTTGTTGGGTAGTAGAGATAGGTTGGAACATCCATTCCAAAATTTTCGAGCTTATTAACAATTTTTAATTGTGTATAGGCAAGATCGAAATTTTCAGCAATTTGAATAGACTCCTTTGCTATTTCTTTATTAAAAATGGAATTAATATGAACAATTTCCTTTTCTAATTCATCGGCAAATCCAACTTGTATCAATGTCTGTATTCTTTTTCCTGCAGGTATATTTAAAATAGTGCTATTATTTTTATTAAGATCAGTATCTTCTACCCATTCTATTTTTTTATCGACGCCTAATATCTCTAGTGCAAGCATTCCATAAAAACTATTTGGATTATTAGATGCTCTTTTTAACCAAAAATTAATATCATCATAGCGACCAAGTTTTGCATATGATCTAGCTGTCCAAAAACTACCCGATGTTTGATGCCACGTATCATCTTTTAAACTAATCGAAAAAAGAGAAAAATATTTTGCAGCATCTTCATATTTTTCTAATCTCCAAGAACATAGACCGGCTGTCCAAGCTGCATATGGGACATATTTTGCTGAATTAACAAGAGCCTCTGATGCATATTCGATCGCCAAGTCATTTTTATTTGCTAAGAAATATCCTTTGGCTATTAATTCCTTTTGTTGATCTATTTCAACTTGATCTAATAATGTATCTACATCTCTCTGGTTTAATAATTGTACTGCCCCTGTTGGCCAACCATTGTTCACTCTTGATTTAATTCCGTTAATTAATTTCCCCTTTTCAACTCTTTGACTATTAGATAGTTTCTTAGAACTTTTATAATTATTATTTTTTTTACTTATTACCTGTTCTGATTCTATACCAATAGGATTAGATGGTTTTGTTGGGCTTTTATAACCAGCTGGCATTCGTCTAATAGCTAATTTATAAATTTGCTTAGCTTGAGGATGGTCGTTATATTTTTTGAGCCAATAATATAATTCTAAATACTTTGATCGATAACAATTAGGATGCAAAAATTTCTGAGCATAAATATGCCCAAGTAAAGATTTATTTTTTATTTTTAAAATAAAATTATTTGCACTTTTCCATTTGCATATTTCTTGAAATTTGTAAGCTTGTTGATAATTATATACATCTTCATCGCTGAGAACTTTTGATGAAAAAATATTATCGTATTTAGTAAAAATATCTTGTTGATACGCGAAGATTTGCTTTGAAAAAATTATAAAGAATATAAAATAACAAATAAGGAAAAATTTTTTCTTATTCATTTTTCAATTTTTCTTGTAACATTTGTAAATCTTCCCAAGAATGTTTTTTATATTGTGGAGAACGAAGTAAAAAAGCTGGATGATAGGAAGCTATTGTATGAATACCTTGCGCTAAGTTGAGCGATTTATATTCATGCCATTTGCCTCTGAGTTTTCCAAGTGCAAGAGGTGTTGATAAAATAGCTTTTGCAGCAACTCCGCCTAACAGGAAGATAAATTTTGGTTTAATAATATCAATTTGTCTTTGCAAAAAGGGTAAAAATTCTAAAATTTCATCATCATTAGGCGTTCTATTTTCAGGTGGTCGCCAATTAACCACATTAGTAATATAAACGTCTTCTCTTCGCAAATTAATGGCCAAAAGCATTTTATTTAAAAGTTGCCCGGCTCTTCCAACAAATGGAATTCCTTGTTGATCCTCATCTCTGCCAGGCGCTTCACCAATTAACATTACTTTTGCGTTTAAGTTACCATCATAAACTACTAATTTAGTTGCCGTTTTTTGAAGAGAAGATTTATGATTCTTTAAATCTTTTATAACTTCCTCAATTTGAGTTTTTTTATCCCCAGTATCTCTGTGAAAATCAGATTGCTCTAATTTTTTCTCATTTTCAAACCAGTTTCTAGGAGAATCCTGAAGGAAGTAGTTTACCCCTGAATTAATTATAAATTCTAAATTTTTTTTATTTGATTGATTCATGGAAAATTACAATTATCTATTCATAGTGTAACTCTGCTACTTTTGAAATGATTAATTTAATTAAAAAACTACAAATTATATCAATTATTTTAATAGTTAATTCCAGCGCTTTTGCACTAACTAGTTCATCCTTTCTAATTTCTCAATCTGCTTATGAAAATTATGATTATAGCTCGTCTCTTCTTAATTTTGATATAGATGAGGTAAATCTATCAGAAGATAGTCTTTTGGATAAAGCTATCGCAGCAATAATTACCGAAGATATAGATTTAGCATCAAAAATTGCTAAAAATATTTTAACCGAGGATAAAAATAATGCCGAAGCTCTTATAATTACAGCTGCATCATTTTACAAAGAAGAAAAATTTAATAAAATTATTGAGCTTAGAAAAAATTTAGAACAACCCAATGAAGTATTAGAATTTATTTTTTTTTCTAATAATACACTTAAAGATATTGATACTATAAGTAGGGCACTTGTTGAGATTGTATCTTCTTCTTATTCGAATAATGAACAAAGACGCTTAAATTATAATTTTTTGTTATTTTATATATCTCTTGCAAAAATTATAGATCCTGAAAATGATAGAGCAATCATAATAAAAGCTGAGTTATTTGATCAGGTTGGTCAGCATCAAGTTGCAGTAGATATTTACACACAAGTTAATAAAAATAATATTTTTTATCTTGATGCACAGAATAATCTTGCTCGTCATTACTTGTTTAATAGTCCTTACGAAGAAGCTGAAATACAAATAAGATCTATTGTTAAAAAAAATAATAATAATTATTCACTTAAACGAGTCCTTGCTGATTTTTATCGTTACAATAAAAAGTTTGAACTAGCATTAAAAATTTATGATGAAATGATTAAAGAAAATCAAGATGATCTTTGGAACATATATTACATGCGAGGTATTTGTTATGAAAGAAAAGATAATTGGGAACTTGCAGAAAAAGATTTTTTAAAATCATTAGAACTACAGCCAGGTACACCAAATGTATTAAATTATCTTGCTTATGGCTGGGTTGAAAGAAATATCAAACTAGATCGTTCATTAAAAATGTTAGAGGAGGCATATAAAGCTAACCCTGATAGTTTTTATATTATCGATAGCTTAGCGTGGGCTCATTTTAAAAAAAATAATCTTTCAGAAGCTGCAAGGTTAATGGAAAAGGTAATAGATATTGCTCCTGGTGAAGCAATATCTCTAGACCATCTTGGCGATATTTATTATGCTATGAATAGAAAAAGAGAAGCAATTCATTTTTGGCAACAAGCTTTAGAATTGGCTGAACCAGAAGATGAAATAACTAAAGATGTTCAAAGCAAATTAGATAATATTAATGCCGGATAAAATAATTGAAAAATCGCCTGCCAAAATTAATTTATTTTTAAAGATTATTAATAAAAGGGATGATGGCTATCATAATATCCGCACTGGTATAACGTTCATTGATCTTTACGATGAGATAACCGTTCAACCTCACAGTAAATTTGAAGTAATCTATACAGGTAAATTCGCCCCAAAAAATAATCTATTTGACGATTGTATTATTGATAAATTATTTACTTATATACATGTAGATAAACCCAAACTTCTTTTTACTATATCAAAAAATTTTCCTTATGAAGCTGGCTTAGGTTCTGCTTCATCTAATGTTGCAAGTGTTATTAAAATTTTAGAAAACCTCGAATTAATAAAGAAGAAAAATATATTTGATTATGTTGATCTCGGCTCTGATATTCCTATTTTTTTGAATCAAAGAGATGCTCTAGTTAGGGGTAGGGGAGATTTAATTGCTAACATTCATTTTCCAAAATATTATTTCTTACTAATTAGACCATCATTCAAATGTTCAACAAAAAAAATGTATGACTCATTTCAACCTTCAGATTTTGATTATAATACTGACTTTGATTTAGAAGAAATTAATGATCAAGATTCTGGAAATGATTTTGAGAAAATTCTTCAAAAAAATGAACCTGAATTTTTATCCATAATAAATTTCTTAGAAGATTTTGATGATGTTATATTTTCAAGACTAACTGGGAGTGGTTCTTGTATTTATAGTGTATTTGAAAAAAAAGAGCATGCTGAAAATGCACAAAAAAAATTTCAAAAAAGCTTTTCAAATTTATGGACAAATATAAGTGAAAATAATTTAGTTAACCTATTTTAAATTCTTTCTTAAATTCTTCAATTGAAAGCACTTCATTTGTTGGCTTGTCCCACCTAATTCTATGAATTCGAGGAAAACGCATAGCAACACCTGATTTATGTCTACTGCTTGGGAAGACATCATCAAAGGCTACTTCAAAAATAATTTCTTTTTTTACTTCTCTTACAGGACCAAATTTATTGGTAGTATTATTTCTAATAAATTTATCTAAAATTAATAACTCTTTGTCTGTGTAACCGGAATAAGCTTTTCCTATAGGAACTAGTTCATTTTCTTTCCAAACACCAAACGTAAAGTCTGAATAATACGATGATCTTTTACCATGTCCTCTTTGAGCATACATTAAAATAGCATCAACTAGTTTTGGATTTTTTTTCCATTTGTACCAATAACCCTTTTTTCTTCCAGGGAGATACTGACTATTTTTAAGTTTTATCATTACACCTTCATTTAAATCATCATGAGCATTATTTTTATATTTTGTTAATTCTTCCCAAGTTTTGAATTTTATAATTGATGACAAATCAATTTGATTAGTTTTGTTTTCTTTTTCAAATTTTTCTAAATATTTTCTTCTTTCGTAAAGAAACATTTTTCTAAGATCTTTTCCATTATAAAAAAGAATATCATAAGCTCGAATGAAAACAGGAAACTTTTCTTGAAGATCTTTTGATACTTTTTTTCTATTTAATCTTTGTTGCAGATCATTAAAGCTAGAGGGTTTAAAATTTCTTCCTACAAGTAATTCTCCGTCAATAACCGCATCACCTTTAGTATTTTCAATTATTTCTGGGAATGTGGATGAAATATTATCACCTGTTCTTGAGTATAGTGATACACTTTTTGATGACACCATAAGCTGAACCCTTATTCCATCCCATTTATATTCTGCTTGAAACTCACTAGCGTTTAATCTTTTAAAATCTTTTTCCTCATCAATAGGATTAGCAAGCATCATAGGATGAAATAATTTTTTAAAATCTATTTTTGGTTTTGATGTTTCATTTTTTAACCATTGAAATAAATTTTCATATGGAAATTCTAGACCATGCCAAATTTCCTCAATCTCATTTACAGATTTATTATACAGATCAGCTAAGGCCGTTTTGACTAATCTTTCTGAGACTCCAATTCGCAATCCACCCGTGCAAATTTTAATTAAAGTCCACCTTTCCTTATTAGATAGTTCGCTCAAAACTTTACTAAACTCTGTATTAATTTCAGACTTTTTAATTTTTTTTATATTTTCTATTAAGGTAGATAAATTTCGTGATTTACCCTCTTTATTTGTTGGCCAAATTAATGATATTGTTTCTGCTAAATCCCCAACATAGTCGTATGAGTAATCAAACAAATGTTGATCTACTTGTTGATAGACAAGTTCTCTGAGTTTAGATGCTTTAATAAATTGAAATGAAAGTTGTTCAGATAAAATTGCAAGCGCATATGCACGGTTGATATCAAGTATTTTAAAATAATCTTGAAGTAATTTAATTTTAGTATTTCGACTTGGTGTTAAAATCAAATTGTGAAGTAAGGAAGAAAATTTTTTCATTCTATTTCTTCATCACTTCTTCCTTGGATGGAAAGGGGCTTTGAAACAAGATTTTGTTTCTTACAATAATAAACTAATGCATCTTCCAGACCATGTGTAATAAGAATATTTTTTGCTTTTGATTTTTTAATTGTATCTAGTAATTCATTCCAATCGCTATGATCACTAATAACTAAAGGTAATTCAATACCTTGTTGTTTTGCTCTTTGTTTAACTGTCATCCATCCACTAGCCATGCAAATAATAGGATTAGGAAACCGTCTTGACCAACGATCCTTTAATGCTGAAGGAGGGGCGATAATTATTTTACCCACATAAAAGCTTTTATCCTTTGAAGAAACTTTTTCAAACTTTCCAATATTAATTTTTTCTTTTGAATAATATTGGCATAACTTTTCTAGAGAGCCATGAATATAAATTGTTTTATTATAATTCTGCTGGCGTAAAAGATTCATTACTCTTTGTGCTTTGCCAAGTGCATACGCACCAATAATATGACAATTATTTATATTTATCTTTACAGATTGTATGAGTTTTTGAATTTCATCTTTGGGATCTGGATGTTGAAATATTGGTAATCCAAATGTTGCTTCGGTAATTAAAGTATCACATTTAACCAGTTTGAAATTTTTACATGTTTCGTCTTTTCCTACTTTATAATCACCTGTGATGACTAAACGATGATTATTTTTTTCAATTAAAACTTGAGCACTCCCCAAAATATGTCCTGCAGGGTAAAGAGTAAAATCATAGTTTTTAATCGAGTATTTTTCCCCGTATCGAAGAGCAGTAAATTTCTTCGCACATTTATCTCCGTAGCGAATTTTCATTATGTCTATTGTTTGCCTAGTAGCAATAACATGATCATGTCCAAATCGGGCATGATCTGCGTGACCATGTGTAATAATTGCTGTTTTTTTCGGCAATATTGGATCTATATGTACATTTATATCTTTGATAAATAACTGATGATTAATGAAATCCATATGAATATAAATAAATCGAATCCCTTATTATTACACCCCCTAAACAAGTGGATGAAGAAAAAAAAATGGTCCTGGTTTCCTCATCAAATTGAAGCGTTTCATCATGTTCGAACTGGGTCTGATGTTGTTGTATTTGCTCCTACTGGTGCTGGCAAAACATTAACTGGGTTTATTAATCCTATAGACGATTTAATAAAATTAAAAAAATTTAGAGGACTTCATACCCTTTATATTTCTCCATTAAAATCCCTTGCAAACGATATTATAAGAAATTTAGAGAAACCTATTAAAGACCTTGATTTAAATATTTCATTTGAAGTGAGAACAGGCGACACAACACCATATAAAAAACAAAAACAAAAACAAAAACCTCCTAATATCCTTATTACAACCCCAGAGTCACTTGCATTGTTAAATTCGTATGAAAATGCAAAAAAATATTTTCAAAATCTAAAATATATAATTATCGATGAGATACACACTTTTTTGGATAATAAGAGAGCTGATCTTCTAAGTTTAAATATTGAAAGACTACAAACTTTCTCTCCAAATTTACAACGAATAGGGTTGTCAGCAACTCTCAAGAATAAACAAGACGCCAAAAAATGGCTTTGCCGCAAAAAACCAAAAATAGTTTCTTATGAAAATTCAGTTTTACCTAAGATTAAAATTCTAGAATCTAAGGAACGTATTCCTTGGTCTGGTCATATGGCTACGTATTCTATTAATGAAATCTATAAAGAAATAACGAAATCAAAATTAACTATTATTTTTGTTAATACGAGGGCGCAAGCCGAATATATGTTTAAAAACTTATGGTTAATTAATAAGAAAAAATTAAAAATTGCTGTTCACCATGGTTCATTAGAAAAAAACTTACGATTAAAAGTAGAAAATAATCTTCGCAAAGGATTAGTTAACTGTGTTGTTGCGACTTCTTCTTTAGAACTCGGATTAGATTATGGAGATGTAGAAAAAATTATTCAAGTTGGAGCTCCTAAAGGAATTAATAGATTATTACAGCGTGTAGGACGATCTAATCATAATTTAAACACACCTTCAAAAGCAATTTTAGTACCCACTAATCGTTTTGAATTTATCGAAGCAAAAGCTGCTATTGAAGAAATAAAAAAAAATAACTTAGATAATATAGATTTAAAAGAAGGAAGTTTTGATGTTGTAGCTCAACATATTTTTGCAACGGCTTGTGCGGGACAATTTAATATTAATGATCTCTACAAAGAAATTATCAAAGCATATCCATACAAAAAATTAAAACTTAACGATTTTAAGCAATTGATTAATCTCATACAAGATGGCGGATATGTTTTAAAAAATTATGATCAATTTAAGAGAATCTTCCAATTGAGAGAAAATAAAAATATTTATAAGCTAGTAAATAGAAGAGAAACACGAAAATACCGCATGAATGTTGGAACAATAATTGAAAATCCTATGTTAAAAATTAAACTTGGAACAAAAACGTTAGGTAATATAGAGGAAGTTTTTATTCAAAATCTTTCTAAAGGCGATTCATTTATATTTGCTGGTCAAGTACTAGAATTTCAATCAATGAAAAATAATTTAGTACAAGTTATAAGAAGTAAATCTTTAATTTCAAAAATTCCATCATATTCTGGAGGCAGAATGCCATTATCAACAAATTTGGCTAACTCAGTTAGGGCTTTATTGGCAAAAAGTAATATGTGGGATTTATATCCAGAGCAAATTACTGAATGGTTAAAAAGACAAAAAAATATATCTAAAATTCCTAAAAAAGATGAATATCTAGTGGAACAATTCCCCCGAAAAAAAAATTTTTACACTGTTATCTATACTTTTGCAGGATGGCATGCCAATCAAACACTAGGATTTTTATTGCTTAGAGGCTTTAAGGAATTTAACTATAAACCTTTAGGTTTTGTTGCAAATGATTATGCTATTGTTTTATGGTCTTTAAAAGAAGTTAAAGAAATGAAAACAATTCTAAATTTAGGATTGTTAGATAAACATTTAAATAATTATCTTGAAGAAACTTCAATAGTCAAAAGATTGTTTAGAGATAATGCAATTATATCTTGTTTAATAGAAAGAAGGTTGCCAGGAATGGAAAAAACTGGAAAGCAAGTTTTATTTAGTTCTGATCTAATTTATACAGTTCTCAAAAAAAATGAACCAGATCACATTCTTCTAAAATCATCATATGAAGATGCAAAAAAGAATATGATAGATTATGATAGACTAAGAGAAATCTTAAAAAAAATCGATAAAAAAATTATATTAAAGAAATTAACAAGTATTTCACCATTGGCTGTTCCGATTATTCTTGAAATAAATAGAGAAAATTTATCAAAAAAGGAAACTGATGAATATATTTTAGAGGATTTAGAAAATGAAATTTTAAAAGAGGCTAATGTACTATCAATTAATTAATTTTGGTAATGAAGAATTTCATGCTTATCCAAATAAATCTCTTTATTGGAAAAGACTAAATACCCTGATTGTATCAGATTTACATCTTGGAAAATCTATTAGTTATGCAAAGAATAAGCAATTCTTACCTCCATATGATACCAAAGAAATATTAAACGAACTTTTTGTTAGTTTAGATAAGATTAAACCAAGTAATTTAATTATAGTTGGAGATTTGTTACATGATGTTTTTTCAACTTTGAGTTTAAAACATCAAGATCATAAAAATCTTAATCAATATATGGATAATACTGATTTCATATGGATCAAGGGTAATCATGATAAGAATATACAAATTGAAGGTTTTAAAAATTTTACAAATTACAAAATTGAAAAAATTTTATTTACACACATACCTATCAAAACATCTTTATTTCAAATTTGTGGTCACTATCATCCAAAAGTAAAAATTGTTCACAGAGGGAAAACTATTTTTATAACATCTTTCGTGCATAATGAAAAAATATTCATTTTACCAAGTTTTGGTATTTTAACAGGTGGGCTGGACATCAATTCTAAGGAAATAATCGATGTATTGGGTAAGAAAAATTTGAATATTTATCCTGTGGGACAGGATAAAGTTTATAAATTATAATTAAAGTAGTTATTAATCACGATCCCAATTAAAATAATAAAATTCAAAACAAATAATAAAACTGAAAGCAAATGCATATATTTGAAACTTGAAGATGCTTTTTTATCACCTTCTAATTCTTTATCTCTAAAATCATTAATTTTAGGTGTTAAATAATTTCTATTAATAATAAAACTCATAGCCACTATTATTAATAAAATAGAATTTAAAATATTATCTGAAATATAACAAAGGACTAAAGATAAAATGGCTATTAAAAATCCAAATAAAAACATTTGAGGAAAAATTGTTCTTAACAATTTACTGCTGGCATTAGTACTTAATGTGGCAAAGACTGAGGGTGAAACAACAGTCATAAAGAAAATCATAGAACCTATTAAGGCTGCTAATAAAAAATTAAGAGTATAAATTATCATCAGTTAAAATTGCTCTTTATAAACAGCAATTGTAATAGTTATGAATTATCAATTGCTGATTTTAACTTTCTATATTCCATAGAATTAGTTCCAGCTAAAGTTTCTAACTTTAACAACATTTCATTTGCTTTATTCATCTTTCCAAGTGTGATGTAAAGCTCACCTAGATATTCGTGTGCTCCTAAATGTTCAGGGTTTACTTCTAATGCAATTTGATACGCATCTAAAGCTTTATCTAAATTTGGCTCACTATGCTTTCTGTAACTAAAACCAAGTAGGTTATATACATCAGCTTTTTTTTCACCTAGGTCTTTACGCTTAGCAATTTTTTCAAGTAATTTAATAGCTTTATCAAATTTTTTATAATAAACTAATTCATAAGCTTTGTCGTATAATTTTGTAACCTGATCACTAGCTGAAATGCTAGTTTCACTATCATCGTAGCTAGTACCAGCGGCAAATGAAGTGGAACTTATAAATAGTAATGTAAGTAATATTCTAATCATGGAATGCAAATATGTGCAATTAAACCAATTTCAATATTCGTTTATGAATTAATTTAATTAATGGCAGGCAATATTATATTTTTTTAATCTGTAATAATTATATGGCCACGGTGTTAGAAAGCCTGCAAGAAGCATTATAGGTATTACCCACCATACAAGTTTAGCGCCACCCATAATGATCCAGTCAACTGCATTCATGGCTATTTCCATAGACACCATTGAAATTAAACTCATTCCTATGGCTGTATTAAAAGCTTTGCTGATAATCATTTGTCTTGATAAAACGACAGTCTCTAAAATGATGCTGGTAATAATACCATTAATGATTGCAAGGATCATAATATAAAGAGTAGGCCAAGGAATGCCAGTTAATTGAAAATAGAGTATGGTTCCAAAATCACCAATACTACATCCTAGCAAACACCAAGCAGTATTTTTAGCACTTCTTCTCCATGTATGTTTGCATTTCCAATGAAAACGTGGAGCTGGTTTTTTTAGTGTTTCGGCAATAGACATTTAAATTATACTCCTTGTTTAAATTCAAATGTATTATTTATATCACTAATTTCATAACTTTCAATTGTACCATTAGTCCATTTGATTGATACATTTTTAATGATTTCACCTTCACGTAAACCGTAATGTGCTACTGGTTCCATTTGACATAAATATCCTGAACCAGCATCAATTGTCTTGGCATGATTTCTTAAATTTGTATGTAAGGTAACTGTTGCACCTCTTGCTGGAGCACCAAAGGTGTTGAGAGGTTTGATTCTAATATAATTAGTATTTGAAACATTTGCCTTAAATAAGCTCAATGGTTGAGCTCCTGATTCACCATGAGAAATAAGTAATTCTAAAATTCCATCTCCATCAATATCAGCAACCGCAGCACCTGTTCCTAGACCTTGTGCTTCAAGTGCTGCATCTAATTTAATTTCTTCTAGGTTTCCTTCATCAATAATGCGAAAGAGTTTATTTGGTTGACCTATATTATTTAAAAAAATTTCATCATAACCATCATTATCAAAATCAGCTGATATAACTGTCCGTATTCTACTTGGTGATCTAAAGTCCAATGAAGACATATCCAGAAAAGATTCTTTTTGTTTTACAAAAATTCGATGAAAACCTTCCCAGTTACTTGTTACAATATCAAGTTCTCCTCTGTATAAAAAGTCCGTTAATGCTGTTCCTCGACCATTTTGAAAAGTATCTTGGACATTCCTTTCAATCGCAATGTCATTAAAACTACCGTTAGAATTTTTATATAAAAAATTTGGACCTCTCTCATTAGCTGCGAATATATCCATGTTATCAGAAACTATATGTCCTGAAATTACAGCTCTTCCTCCTGTTATTTGATCTATTCCAAGTATTGGAGCTAAATCTTCAACTTTATTTTCTTTAATTTCATAAAATCTAGTAGGACCTCCATAATTAGCAACATATATACCATACTTTCCCGATCCATTTCTGTCTACACAAACAACAGATCTGCCTGCGGTTAAATTTAAATTTTCTAAATTTTTTTCTAACTCAAAATAATCGAATATTTTGTTTTTGTTATCCAGTAATCTATCAGAGTATTTTTTTTCTCCACTATAGGTATCAGTATTTAGGAAATAAATTTCCTCAAAACCATCCTGATCTATATCGCAAGCTGATACGCCAATGGTACTCCGATCTTCATCAATAAATAAAGGATCTTGTATTGTATTGATTAGTTTACCATTTTTATAACCAAGAGCTAGATTAGAGTAACCAAAACCTGCAACAACAAATTCATAACTTCCATCTTTATCAAAGTCAGTTACTGAAATCCCATAACTTAATCTATCGTTATTATTTTCAATTATATTTGAAATATTAGAAAAAAATTCTGCCCTAACCATATTAGATATTAATAAGATAAAAATAAAAACAAAATTATTCATTTCAAGTATTTTCAATTTGCCAATCTAATAAAAATGTCACCCATTCCAAAATTAAGTTCTTCTAGAGGCATACTATTTCTAGCTTCGCACATAGGACCAGTTATCTGATCATTTTTTATATAATCTATATCGTAAGCATCACATATTTTTGCATTATGCAATACACCAATAACAAGTTTGTTATCTACTGAGTATGTATGTTGTTTATTTAATTCATTACCTTCACAAAAATAATCTCTATTAACGAGTTCGGGAAAATCATTTTTATTGCATGGATTATCAATAACGATTGTATAGATATCTTTTGATTGATCTTTAAAATCAATGTTGATTTTTTTTGTTTCTGAATATTTCATTACATCGCATAAGCAAGGCCAACAACATTTATAATATTGACCACAAATTCTTTCATCATTTTCTAAATTTGTAAGAAAAATTTCATCTGGCTGTGCATCTGGGGGAATTAGAGAACCTGAAACAGCACAATATAACTTGTTAAATTGCATAAACTCTTCATATTCTAAGTTTTGATCTAAAATATATTTAAAAAATCTTGGCCCTGCTGCATTTCTATTACCATCAGGAAAAATAATAGACCAATCATTAACAAGTCTCTCATACAATTTTTCTGTATTTGCATTGACCTGAAAAATAGGTAGAAATATTGATAAAGATATAATTGTAGCAAGTAATTTTCTCATAAAAATTAAATAGTTTTAGCCTTAAAAATGTAAATCCCTTGCTATGAATTAATCTTGAATCAATACTGATCACTTTTTCTGCTTTTTGTTCCTATTTATGGTAATGTCGCACTTGAAGAATTTGACTTATTTTATGCTAAATACTAGAGAGTAATCATAATTTGGGGCGTCGCCAAGCGGTAAGGCACCGGTTTTTGGAGTCGGCATTCGTAGGTTCGAATCCTACCGCCCCAGCCAATTTTTCTAAAAATATTTACTTAATTCATATTCTTTTCACTCTCTAGCCACACTCAGTAATTTTGCAAAGAAAAAGATCGAGCATTTGAATGCTCCACTAGCTTAGAATTTTAATCGATTAAAAATCCAGTGTGCAACCTATGTTAAAGTTTAGTCATTATTTATCTAATATTTAAAAACATTATAGATTAATAACTTAAAAATTATTATAGCTATTAATAAACCATGAAAACTTTATTTCTGAAAATATTTTATATTTTAAGAAGATTACCAATAGTAAAAAGATTATCTAACTCTCTTTTAAGAAGAATTCTTTTTAAGATTAAAAAAGATAAATTTTACTATAATTTCAAAGATGTAAAATTTTTTTTGAATATTAGAGATTCAATAGATAGAGAATTATTTATGAATGGTTATTATGAGGAAAAACAACTTAATATTCTTTCAAAAAGTATAAAAAAATATTCAATTAATAGCTTTATAGATATTGGATCAAATATAGGAATCTATTCTATATTAATGGCTAAAAAACATTCAAATTTAACTATTCACGCATTTGAGCCACATAAAGATGCTTTCAAAAGATTAAAAGAAAATATTAATTTAAATAACTTTAATAATAGAATTCTCCTATATGATTATGCATTATCAAATAAAAATGGAGAAAGTTTCCTTGAAGCGAAAAATAGATTTGGACTTAGTCAGTCTGGAGGAGCTAAAATTAGTGATAAAGGTAATATAAAAATAAAATATCGAATAGGTGATGATTTAATAAAAATTAAAAATGAGCATATTGCTATAAAAATTGATACAGAAGGTCATGAACTATTTGTGCTTAAGGGTATAAAAAATTTACTTGATAATAATAAAGTGTTTTTGCAAATAGAAATTTTTCCACAGAATACAATGGTTGTTACCCAATTTTTAAAAAATTTAGACTTTCAATTAATAAGCAAAAGTCAATTTACTCATCAAAAAAATATTTTAGATTATTTTTTTGAAAAAAATTTTTCCTAACCGTATTTTTAAACTATATATTACTTGTTCTTTAATTAATTGCAAAAATTGCTAGATCAAAACTTCATGCCCAACATATGTTTAAATTAGGCTACTATTTTTAGAATAAAATAATTATGTATTTTTGCTCATCTGAACTATTTTGTATCAATTAACTTCGCCAAGGTTGTACTTGCTGGTTTATTTTATGTTAAATTCTTCGCATACTTTATGATTGAATTTACAATTCTCTAATTTTTTTTTCATATTTTCTATATTTCGTTCGTCGCCTAGCTGTAAAATACTGATTTTTGAAGTTAGCATTTGTACGTTTGAATATTATTACCTCTGCCAATTTTTATAACTTTTTTTGTATTTTGCTCAGAGAGTTAATACTCTTCCAATATAAATGTACAAATTCTTGGAGAAGGTTTATGTTAAAAATTTCTTTTTGGTTAACACCCCAAATATTTTTTTTATACATCCAGCCTTTGAAATTTCCTACTGAAACTAAGCACCAATTAGTTTTACATTTTTTTAAATTTACGATGTTGTGTTTTCCTATTTCTCCTATAACATTGCCATCTAAAGTATTTAGTAATTCAATATATTCATTATCTTTTGATAAAACAATCCCAGTTCTAGTTCCAGAAATTAAACTTTTATGAATCCATCCAATATTCTTTTTAAAATCTTCTACTTTTCTCCAATCTTCATGTTCTTCTAATATTTTTAAGGGATAATTCTTTATTATATACTTAATGAATATAGGATAATTCTTACTTGGACCAACTCGAATATTTGCATCATCAGATTTTAAAGATACGTACCTAGGAATTTCTAGACCAGTTTCCCTTCCAATTTCTGCAAAAGTGTTTTGAGTAAAAGTTATAATTACAATGAATAAAATTATAAATTGTATTCTAATATTTTTATAAACAAGCATACGCTTTAAGCTGGCTCTCCTTTAGTTGTTATATGTTGAATCGCTTTTCCGTTTAAAAATTTAACAAACCACATAACAACACGTTTTCCAGTATCCCATTCCTATAATACACTCATAACAAGTAAATCATCTGATGAATAGTGAACTTCTGGTGTTAATTTTATTGACGTACCTATGTTACTTATTCTTTCTAAAATTTCTATTTTTGATTCTATAGGTTTTTGTGGGCCTTTGGTAAGAGATCGCATTTCAAATTTATCATTCATTAAACTTGGTAAAGTTTCACGATCTAAATTGCTCATATAATCAAACCAAGCTTTTTTATATCTCTCTCCTGAATTCATTTAATTTCCTTTTCTGTTTAAAAATTTTTATAGTTACTATTTTACCACCAACAAAGGAGATTGTTTAGTTCTAATCAGTGTAAAACAATCTAGAATATGTTAAAATAAATAAATCGTGGTACCATAGTGGTACCATGAACATTGTATGTTCAATAGTAAGTTGATAAAAGGTTGAAAAATAAGAAGCGCCTGTAGCTCAATTGGATAGAGCGTATGACTACGGATCATAAGGTTAGGAGTTCGACTCTTCTCAGGCGCGCCAAAAAAAATGTTATTATATAAATTTGCTGAAATCTGTATTAATTAAGATAATATAATGATTGTTGATATAAACTCCTCAAAAATAAAAAGTGATAAACGCTTATCAAATTTATTTGTTAACGCAAATTTTAGTAATTTATCAATTAATTGCAATATACTTAAAGGTAATTTTTATTCTGATTCATTTTATTATTTTCCAATTACTGAGACTAATGAAACATTTTCATCATTATTTACTAGAGATCTTAACAACACTTCGCATTTTTATTCCCAAAAATTTTTTGATAATTTTAAAGAAAATAAAAATTCATTAAAAAATTTTAAAGACATTTATGTTCTTGGATCAAATGCAGGTAATAATTATTATTCAAATTTACTTCATTTTCTACCAAGAATTTTCTTTAGTAAAAAAACAAATCTAAAACTAGCAATTCATAGAAATTCCTCAAACAAATATAGAAATTTCATTGAAAGTATTTTAAAATCTTTAAATATTGAATTCACATTTGTGTTTCTAGATGATGATTTTTATTACTTTATAGATTCAGATTTCCCTCAGTTTTTAAATATGAATGCTTCTATTGAAATACTAAAAAATTTTTTTAATCCAAAGACCAATGTAGAATTAAGTAAGAAAATATATGTAACTAGAGAAGATTCTAATTATAGAAAAATTATCAATGAAGGTGATGTTGTAACACTTTTAAGACAAAAAGGTTACAGAGTTATTAACCCTCAATTATATGAAATAGAAGAGCAAATAGAAATTTTTTCAAATGCTGAAAAAATAATTGCTCCACATGGTTCCAATTTAGCTAATATTATTTTTTGTAAACCTGGAACAGAAATATTAGAGATCACACCTTTTTTTAATGATAATGAAAAAACACTTGAAAATAGATATTTAAACTTAGCGCAAATGAATGATCTTAAGCATAATAAAATCATTGCTGATACTGTTGATGTTGAAAATCATTCACCTCTATCAATAAAATATATTCACACTAATGTTTTATATCAAAGTAATTACTATAAAAATCTAATTGTTAAACTCAATAAACTCAGTGAATTAATTTAATTCAGCAATCTTTTAAATAAATTGGAATTACAACATTGATATTGGTTTTTAAACTACTACAAATTTTTTCGAAAATATATTTATTACTAAGCTGACCATTATATCTAGCTAAAAGATTTCCTAGAAAAGAATTAACAACTTTATTTTCATAAATTTTATAATCTTCAAATTCGTTCTCTTTAATGATTAATTCAAGAAGTGTTTCATAATTCAATATATCATCAATCAAAAAATTGTTTTTTGCTTGATTACTATTATAAATTAAAGCCCCAATATCATTTTGTATATTGGAAATTTCAATCTTTCGACTTTTAGAAACTTTTGTCATAAAGTCATTATAAACATCATCGACAATATTTTGTAAGTGCTCAATTTCATTATTTTTAGGCCGTCTATATGGATTAAACAAATCTTTGCCTTCTCCAGCATTTTGGTTAAATACTTCTATCCCATCTTTAGTTTCAATTGATTGACCAAAAGCCCCAGAAGATAAACTTAATGGTGAATTATAATAAAACCAACTTGGTCCACTTACTCCTATACTACCTATGATTGATCCGTATGATGCAAATATCTTATCACCTGTAGTTGCAACCCAATATCCACCAGATGCTAAAATTTCTTTTGTAAAAAAATATACCTTGCTATTAGTGTTTTTTTTAAATTCGTTAATAATTTGCTCCATTTCAGCCGTAGCACTAACAGTTCCACCAGGAGTATTAATAACTATAATTAAAGTATTAATCCTTAGCAGTTTTAATTCTTCCAAATAAAATTTTACTTGAGCAGGATCTATATAGTCATAAATATTATTTCCAAAAAAATTACTATTGTTATTAAAAATTGGTCCATTCAAGTTAATTTTTGCTATGATGTTATTGGAATTTTCGATACCATCGGTCATTACAAAATATTTTTTTTGTAAATCATTATTAAAATGTAGCAAAATATTAATAATGATTAAAAAAATTAATAATGCACTTAGAAAACCTAGAGTTCTTAAAAAAACACTAAAAAAAACCATTTTTTCAAAGTATCATAACTTTGATTAATTCGAATTTTTTTTTTGTTTTCTTCTTGAATAGACTTTAATAATGCTTAAATAACTAGCACTCTTATAATGAGAGTGCTAGTAAAAAATGATTTAATTTCAATTAGTTAACAAAAGAGGATATATGAATTTTAGACCTTTACATGATAGAGTCCTAGTCAAAAGAGTAGACTCTGATCAAAAAACTGCAGGGGGAATAATCATCCCTGACACTGCTCAAGAAAAACCAATGGAAGGTGAAGTACTAGAAGTTGGTTCTGGAGCAAGAGATGAAACAGGAAAACTAGTACCTTTGGATGTCAAAAAAGGAGATAAAATACTTTTCGGCAAATGGTCTGGTACTGAAGTGAAAATGAATGGTGATGACTTTTTAATTATGAAAGAGTCTGACATCATGGGAATTATAACTTCAGGTAAGAAAAAAAAATAATAATAAAGAGAGGATAAAAAAATGTCTGCAAAAAATATATTTTTTGGATCTGATGCTAGATCAAAAATGTTAACAGGTGTTAACAAGCTAGCTGATGCTGTAAAAGTTACATTAGGACCTAAAGGTAGAAATGTAGTTATGGATAAATCTTTTGGAGCACCAAGAATTACCAAGGATGGTGTAAGTGTTGCCAAAGAAATAGAATTAAAAGATAAATTTGAAAATATGGGTGCTCAAATGGTTAGAGACGTTGCTAGTAAAACTAATGATATTGCTGGTGATGGCACAACTACAGCTACCGTATTAACACAAGCAATTGCAACTGAAGGAATGAAAGCTGTTGCTGCTGGAATGAATCCTATGGATTTAAAAAGAGGAGTTGATTTAGCTGTAGATGCTGTAGTTAATGAAATTAGAAAAAAATCTAAAGTAATTAAAACTGATAAGGAAGTTGCACAGGTAGGCACTATCGCTTCAAATGGTGATGCTGAAGTAGGTAAAATGATTTCAAGTGCAATGCAGAAAGTTGGTAAAGAAGGTGTTATTACTGTAGAGGAAGCAAAGAGCTTAGATACTGAACTTGATGTTGTAGAAGGTATGATGTTTGATAGAGGTTATCTTTCACCATATTTTGTAACTAATGCAGAAAAAATGATCACCGAACTTGGTGATTGCTATGTATTACTTCATGAAAAAAAATTATCAAGTTTACAACCAATGTTGCCATTGCTTGAATCTATTGTTCAATCTACTAAGCCACTATTAATTATAGCGGAAGATATTGAAGGTGAAGCTTTAGCTACTTTAGTCGTAAACAAATTAAGAGGTGGCTTAAAAATAGCTGCAGTTAAAGCTCCAGGATTTGGAGATAGAAGAAAAGCTATGTTAGAGGACATTGCAATCTTAACTGGCGGTCAAGTGATAAGTGAAGATCTTGGCATAAAGTTAGAAAATGTTAATCTAGAAATGCTAGGCACTGCAAAACGAGTGGTTGTTGACAAAGAAAATACCACTATCGTTCAAGGAGCTGGTAAAAAGAAAGATATTGAAGGTAGATGTAATCAAATCAGAGCACAAATTGAAGAAACAACTTCTGACTATGATAGAGAAAAACTTCAAGAAAGGCTTGCAAAATTAGCAGGTGGTGTAGCAGTTATCAGAGTTGGTGGAGCTACAGAAGTTGAAGTTAAAGAGAAAAAAGACAGAGTCGAAGATGCAATGCATGCAACAAGAGCAGCAGTTGAAGAAGGTATTGTGCCTGGTGGTGGTTCAGCTCTTGCATATGCTACAAATTCATTGAAATCAGTTAAAACTGCTAATGATGATCAAAAGATTGGTGTTGATATAGTGAGAAGAGCACTTTTTAATCCTATGAGACAAATTGCAGAAAATGCTGGTGTTGATGGAGCAGTAGTAGCGGGTAAAATTCGTGAGAGTAAAGATCATAATATTGGCTATGATGCTCAAATGGACAAATACACTAACATGGTAAATGCTGGTATAATTGATCCAACCAAAGTTGTTAGAACTGCACTACAAGATGCAGCATCTGTAGCTGGTTTATTAATTACAACTGAAGCTATGGTAGCTGATGCTCCTGAAGATAAATCTGCAGCACCTGCTATGCCTGATATGGGCGGCGGCATGGGCGGCATGGGCGGCATGGGCGGCATGGGCGGCATGATGTAATTATAAAATAAATTTTTAAAGAAAGGGGCAAATTTATTTGCCCTTTTTTTTTAGATTAAACGATCTATCTGATTAGTAATTTTCGAACTGTCTGGCTTTGTCATAGAAGACCAAGATTTAATAAGCTTTCCATTTCTATCAAATAAATATTTGTAAAAATTCCACTTTGGTTTTTCGTTATACTCCTCCTCAATCCATGCATAAATTGGATGAGCATTGCTTCCTTTCACATCCATTGGTGATGAGGTAACAAAACCTACCCCATAATTAACTAAACAAATTTGTTTTATATCCTCGGTGTCTAAGTACTCTTGATTGAAGGAATTGCTTGTTGTAGCTATTATTGTTAAATCGCTATTTTTATAGTTCAAAAATAAATTTTGGAGGTCAGCATACTGAGGAGTGAAACCACACCTAGAAGCTGTGTTCACTATTAAAATTGGCTTACCGTCAAACTTCTCTAAATTTACTTGGTTACCGTCTATATCTTCGAATGAAAAATCGTATAAATTCACTGTCTCATTAGCTAATAATGTATTCTTTAAGTTAAGCATAATCAAAAAAACAAGTAAAAATTTTAATTTCATGTTAGTGAGTGTTAAATATATCGCTTATGGAAACATTCAATAGCTTTACCTACCTTTTTTTAGATGTTTGGAATAATGGTGTTTTTGGTATAAATTCTACAGATATCATAGTAAGCCTTGTAATTTTCCTTCTTTTTTATTTACTTAGAAGACTTATAGCTAGATTTATTCTTAATCGATTATCAAGAATTGTTTCAAAAACTTCCAATCAAATTGATGATGCTGTAATTGAAGTACTTGATGGGCCATTAAAATTTCTACCTGTCGTTTTAGGTTTTTTTATAGCTTCTTCATATTTAGATGTTTCTGATAACAATCAAGATTTTTTAGATTTACTAAACAGATCATTAATTACAATTCTTATATTCTGGCTACTGCATCAATTGATTATACCGTTTTCATTTGTAATAAAAAACTTTGAGTCAAAAATTTCAAAACCTTTAGTTGATTGGACGCTTAAAGGTTTGAAGATTCTTGTTATTGTTCTCGGAGCAGTAGCAATTTTAGAATTGTGGGGAATAAGAGTTGGACCAGTAATTGCAGGATTAGGTTTATTTGGTGTAGCAGTTGCACTGGGTGCTCAAGATTTATTTAAAAATTTAATTAGTGGTATCATGATACTAATGGAAAAGAGGTTTACTGTTGGTGATGTTATATTAGTTTCAGGCGAAGTAGAGGGAGTTGTTGAACAAATTGGATTTAGATCAACCCTTGTTAGAAGATTTGATTCAACTCCAGTAATGGTTCCAAATTATAAATTTGCAGAGCAGTCTGTAACCAATTACACAAGAAGACATCATAGACGTATAAGGTGGCTAATTGGATTAGAATATAGAACTAGTATTGATCAATTAAAAAATATCAGAGACGAGATAAATAATTTAATTGAAAAAGATGATAACTTTGCAAAAAATCAAAATGCAAGTTTCTACGTTAGAATAGATAGTTTTTCTGATAGTTCTATCGATATGTTAGTACAAACATTTACTGTTACGAATGAATGGGCAGAATTTTTAAAAATAAAAGAAAACCTTGCTGTCAAAATAATAGAAATAGTTGAAAATAATGAAGCTGGTTTTGCTTTTCCGAGTCAATCACTTTATGTTGAAAAATTATCAGATGAAAAAACAGAAATTTTTAACCCTCAATCTACTAAGAAATAATGAATGAAAATAATCGCGTAATTTCTGGCTCTCTTTTTATATTGGCCAGTATCGCTGTCGCATTCATTTTAAATTTCTCTCAACCTATAATGGTTCCATTTGTTTTAGCGCTTCTTTTAAGGATATTAATTGATCCAATAATTGATTTTCAGACATTAAATCTTCGAGTACATAGATTTATAGCAGTTTTTATTAGTATTTGTTTAATTGTTCTTTTATTCTCAATTATAGTTCCTTTTATTGTTTCTTCTGTAGCTACATTCTTGGAGTCTGCAGATGACTATAATCAAAAAGTAATAATTTTGATTGAGGCAGTCATAATACAACTTCAACAATTTGAAATTGATATTGATAGAGAAACAATTAGAAATACAATTGCAGAGTTACCCATTACTAATTGGGCTGGTACTATATTAAGTAACAGTGCAAATTTTATTTCAAAGTTTCTTCTAGTTGTAATAATCACACTTTTTTTATTACTTGGCACTCCTCCTAAGAATACCTCTGATGAATGGAACGACATTATTAGATTAGTAAAAAAATATATATTTACAAAATTTTTAACATCAGCTTTTACAGGTATTGCTGCAGGATTAATTTATTGGTTTTTAGGTTTAGAATTAGCCTTCATCTTTGGTAGCTTAACATTTATTTTAAATTTTATTCCAGTTATTGGTTCTGTAATTGCTGTTTTACTTCCACTACCAATTGCTTTCCTTCAATATAACGACCCAACACTAGTTGTATTAATAATAATTTTGCCTACGATTATTCATCAAATAGTAGGAAATTTTGTAGAACCTAAAATATTTGGTGAGAGTTTTGGATTACATCCAATTACGATTATTTTATCCTTAATTTTCTGGGGAATGATTTGGGGGTTTATTGGAGTGCTTCTTGCAGCACCTTTAACTGCAATTAT
>CACMPM010000004.1 GCA_902615625.1 uncultured Alphaproteobacteria bacterium | reverse complement strand
CAAAGTAAAGATATTGGCTTTGATAATAAAAGAGAAAAGGCTGAAGATGTTCTTAATGTACTAAGTCAATATATTGATTTTTTAATGATAAGAAATGATAATCACAAACAAATAGTAAATTTAAGTAAAGAGAATATTCTTCCAATTATAAACGGTTTAACTGAATATAGTCATCCGTGTCAAATACTTGGTGATTTTTTAACGTTGCAAGAGAATTTTAAAAACTACAAAAATTTAATTATTGTTTGGATAGGTGATTACAATAATGTTTTACGTTCACTTATACATTTGCAAAATATTTATAAATTTAAACTTAATATTGTTGTGCCACATCAAATTTTTAAACATCATAAAAGTGAATTTCTAAAATTTAAAAATAAAAATTTAAAACATTTAGTTGACCCTATTGAAGGTGCAAAAAAATCAAATTGTATAATGACTGATGTTTGGGTTTCAATGGGTGAAAAAAACAATAAAATAAAATATTTTAAAAATTTTACTGTTAATAAAAAAATTATGAGTATTGCATCAAATAATGCAATTTTTATGCATTGTTTACCAGCAAAAAGAGGTAAGGAAGTAACTTCAGATGTTTTGGATGGTAAAAATTCTGTTGTATTACAACAAGCAAAAAATAGAATGTATATTCAGCAAGCGATATTACTTTATGTACTTAAAAAATAGTTTTATTTTAATTTTGTTTATCATTCTATCTTGTCAGCCAGTTGAGATATTAAAACCAGTTGAAATTGATACCGCTAGATTCGAAAAAATATCAATAAATGCAGAAAAAATTGAAGTTAATAAAAAATACAATTCAGTATTTTCCAAATCTAATATTGAAGATCAAATACAAAAATCTCCAGTTAATTTAATGGCTGAGTGGAATAGTCAAAACATTCTTAAACTTGGAAATGAAAACAAGTTAGTAATAAACATTTTAGATGCATCTATTAAAAAAACTGAAATAATGAATGTTGGTGCAAAAAAATATGAGGAAAGAACAATATTTAATTACGAACTATTTTATTTAGTTGAATATGAACTTTACGATAGTAGTGGTTTTTTAATAGCTAATACAACAGTAGAGACTTCAAGATCTACAACTTCTCAAAAATATATTTCTTTAAATGAAACTGAAATAATTATTAATGATTTATTAATTTTAGCAATGAGAGATTATATAAATGAAACAAAAAACCAATTATCTATTTATATGAGAGATTATTTAAGTTTTTAACTTCTCCAAAAATTCATAGATAATAAAACTAATACTGTAAAAATTTCTAGTCTTCCAATAATCATAGTAATTGATAATATCCATTTTGCTCCATCGTCTAAGTAAAAATAATTTCCACTTGGACCAATTAATTCACCTAAACCGGGTCCAACATTTGATATTGCAGAAGCAGCAGCTGAAAAGGCAGTTAGAAAATCTAAATTGAATAAGCTTAAACTTACTGCTGATAAAATAAATAAAAATATATACATAAAGAAAAAGCCCATTATTGAGTTATAGGTATTTTCATTAACTGTTTTGCCATTAAATCGCATTACTAAGACAGCATGAGGCTGAGTTAACTTTCTAATTTGTGTAATCGCTCCTCTAAACAAAATTTGTAATCTAAATATTTTAATTCCACCAGTAGTAGATCCTGCACATCCACCAACAAACATAATAATCATCATTATTACAATGCCAAAACTTCCCCAGTTGGAAAAGTTACTACTGCTATAACCAGTCCCAGTTAATATTGATGTAATATTGAATAAAGCAATTCTAAAAGCTGACAATGCATCTATTGATTGATTAGTTGTTAGCCAAATTGTTGTTAACAAAATAATTATAAACAAAATGAGAAAGAATAATTTTATTTGATCATCTTTAAAAATTAATTTTTTTTGATTGTGTAGAAATTGCAAATATAAGACAAATGGCAAACTGCCAACTAACATAAAAATAACGCTTATAATCTCAATTTCAAATGAATTAAAATAAAAAAAAGAATCATTATAATTTGAAAATCCACCAGTTGAAATCGTAGTCATTGCATGAATGATTGAATCAAAACCCTTCATTCCATTTACAAAATACAAAAAAGCACAAATAATTGATAAAGATACGTAAAGTAAAAATAATTCAATTACAAATCGATTAACTTTAGGAATTGTTTTTTCATAAGGATCATCATGTTCCATGTGAAGCAGCTGCATTCCACCAATTTGTAAGGTTGGTAATATAGCCATTGCGAGAACGATAATTCCTATTCCTCCAAACCATTGGAGTAGAGATCTCCAAATTAATATACCCTCTGATAAGTTTTCTAAATTATTAATAACAGTTGCGCCAGTTGTAGTAATTCCACTTACAGATTCAAAAAAAGCATCTGTATATGAAAGTGAGGATGATGAGTATACAAATGGAATTGCACCAAAAAGTGATATTACTAACCAAGATGAAATTGTTAATAAAAATGCCTGCCTAATTCCAAGCTTAATATTTTTTTTTCTAAATGAAAAATATAGAATTATACCTATAAAAAATGTGATTAGACTAGAATAAAAAAATTGTAACCATTCATAATTTCCATAATAAAGATCAAAACACATTGGTATTAGCATTGCCAATGCTTCAATACATATTAGTAAACCGATTATGTTTAATATCGACCTGAAGTCTCTCATTCTTGTTTATAAATTAATTTAATTCGTTATTTTCAAATGGTGTATCTAATGAGAACTGAGGAATTTGAACATCAAAAGTATTACCATTATCACTTTGCATCTCGTAAGTTCCTTCCATAAAACCGGATGAAGTCGTTAAGGGTGTTCCACTTGTATATTCAAATTTTTCACCTGGATTTAGTATAGGCTGTTCACCTACAACACCTTTTCCACGCACTTCTTGTAATGTGCCATTAGCATCAATGATTTTCCAGTGTCTGTTTACAAGTTGAACTTTTTCGTTACCTTGATTATCAATTGTTACTTTATATGCCCATACATAATGCTGATCTTCTGGCTCAGATTGGTCTTCAAGATAATACGGTTTTACAGTAATGTTTATTTGTTTTGTTGTTTTAGAATACATCGAAAAAGCTCAATATACCAAAATAATTATAAACAAAAGTTAATTTGTTTTTTTTATTTCTACTCTTCTATTTGCTGGTTGTTTGGTATCATCTGGAGTATCAATAGCTAAAGATTCCTCCCCTTTACCTAATATTTTTATATTACTTTGTTTTATTCCATTATTAATTAAAATTTCTTTTACAACCTCAGCTCTTTTAATTGATAATGATAAGTTATATTTATTTGTTCCTTTGGTGTCAGTATGTCCAACGACAAGATACTCATTAATAACGCTGCCATAATTATTTAAAAATTTTTTTATTTTATCTTTACTTACTTCAGATAAATTAAATTGATCAAAATCAAAATATATTATCTGCATTAATTCTTTATTTTCATTTTTAGTTACAATTGTCACTTCATCTTTCGTTTCATCTTCTAAATTATTATTTTTGTTATTAACAGTTTCCTGCTCATCTTCCTCAGCAGATAAATTTTCATAAATACTATGCATGGCATTTAAGAAATCATTTTTACAACTATTTATATCCCATCTTTGCCAATTTTCTTCCTGTTGCTCTGACCAGCAATCTAATGATGAGATAGCTTTAGCTAAATTAAAAGGATCAATTTTTTTTGCATCTTTATAAATTGTCATAAGGTTGTCATAAGCAATCCTTATTTCAGAAATATTTTCTTCAGGTAGTTTCCAATATGAAATTTCTTCTGGATATATCTCATCAGTTTCTAAACTCTTTAAGGCTTTTTCAGAATATAATTTTGCTGAATTCCAATCATGCATATCTTCTGCTTCGAAAGTAGCTCTCTTTTTGTATTCAGACAATAAGTGTTCCTGAAAGTTTTTTGGCTTATTAATTTCAATAGTAGATAGTTCTTTATAACTAGCAGAGCAACCTGCTAGAAAAATTAAAATAGAGATAAATGATATTAAATATTTAAATTTCATAAAGTTCTAATATCAATTTATGCTGTCAAAAATAAGACTAAATTTTGGTTAAATTAAGGTCCACCATTTTTTTCGTATCATAGACATTTTATCATTGCAGAGTATTTAAAGATTAAATACAGAAATAGCATATTTATTTAAGGAGTTTATAATGATTAAACATTCTACGTCGGTGGATCAATCGGACAGAAAGGTTCCCTACAATTTAAGACAAAGTGGTCCTACACCAGTTCAGATGCTTATTTCAACCAGAGTGAGAAAATCACCTTATTGGCATTTATCAATGGAGGCGGGATGTTGGAGAGCAACAGTTTATAATAGGATTTATCATCCAAGAGGTTACGTAAAACCAGAAGATGGTGGAGCAATGGTTGAGTATGAGGCAATTAAAAATCATGTTACTATGTGGAATGTTGCAGTTGAAAGACAAATTCAAGTTAAAGGCCCTGATGCTGAGGCTTTTGTTGATTATGTTATAACAAGAGATGCAACAAAAATTTCTCCAATGAGAGGAAGATATGTAATTCTTTGTAATCAATATGGAGGTGTTTTAAACGATCCCATTCTTCTAAGAATTTCTAAAGATGAGTTCTGGTTTTCTTTATCTGACTCAGATATTGGTTTGTATTTGCAAGGTGTAAATCATGATAATAGATTTAATGTCCATATTGATGAAATTGATGTAAGCCCAGTTCAAATTCAAGGTCCAAAAGCTCACGCTTTGATGAATGATTTAATAGGAGATCAAGTTAAAGTTGATGAAATGCCATTCTACGGACTTGCTGCCGCTAAAGTTGGTGGAAGAGATTGTATAATTTCTCAAACAGGTTTTTCTGGAGAAGCAGGATTTGAAATATATTTATATGACTCAACAAAATATGCTGATGATATGTGGAATGCTGTTTTAGAAGCAGGAAAAAAACATAATCTTATGGTCATAGCTCCAGCCCATCACCGTAGAATACAAGCAGGTATTCTATCTTGGGGTCAAGATATGGATAACCAGCATAATCCTTTTCAATGTAATCTTGGTTATCAAGTATCTTTATCTGGTAAAGGCGAGTGGAATAAAACTTCTGATTATGTTGGAAAGACTGTTCTTGAAAAGATGAAGGCAGATTTAAAAGATGGAAAAAAACCATATAAACTCCAGTTAGTCGGATTAAGCTTAGGTGGAAAACCTATCGAAGAATATGCTCCTGATTTTTGGCTTGTCTCAGAAGATGGTAATGAACCTTGTGGTTTCATAACATCTCCTTGGTATCATCCTGAGCAAGGAAGGAATATTGCTATGGGCTATGTACCATATGACGGGACTCTAAATAAAAATGGTTTTCCTATTGGAAATTATGGTCGCAAATTCAAAGTTCATTTACCTGATATATATGCAGACTCACCTGGTGTGCCAGTAGATGCAGAAGTTGTGCCAATTCCTTTTACTGAATCACACAACGCTAATACAAGAGAAGTTGTAGATAAATAAAACTTTTTAAGAAGCTCTATTTAATTATAGAGCTTCTTTATTTTAATAAAGCCTTTATTCTATCAATGGAAATATACCCTACTACAAATTCTTCATTGACAAAAAAAGTAGGAGTGCCACGAGCACCTGAGCCATTAGCTAAAAAAGAACTAAGTTTAACAATATTATTAATTTCATCCTTTGTTATATCGATATTTAATTTAGCATCATTCAACTCAAGATTTTTAATTATTTGTTTTAGTTTTTCATTATTTAAATTTCCTTCAACTTCAAACAATGCATTATGAAAATCAATACCCTTGTTCTGTATGTTTGCAGCAATAGCCATATTTGCAAGTAATTTGGAAGACTCACTTAGGATAGGATGTTGTAAGAAAATTATACGTGTATCCTCTCTATCATTTGCAATCTGCATTAATTCAGGATGAACTTTTTTACAGTACCCACAAAAATAATCCATAAATTCGATAATAGTATTTTTTGCATTTTCATCACCCATTTGAATTATGCCTTCTGCAGGAATTGCATCTAATATTTTTAAATGAAAAGGCTTAGACTCATCAAAAAATAATTCATTAAGGGTCATTTCAGCCCTGACAGGAAGACAAATAAACGCACTTAATATAACCACTGAAATTATTTGTTTAAAGTATCTCATGATTGACCCACCTTATTTAATATGATTAATGAAGTACAGTATTAAATAGTAATAATGAAATCAAAGTCAAAAGTAGTTGTAGTCGGAGGAGGCGCTGTAGGTGTTAGCACTCTTTATCATTTAGCCAAAAAGGGTTGGTCAGATGTAGTTCTGGTTGAAAGGAAGGAATTAACTTCAGGATCAACATGGCATGCAGCAGGGTTACTTCCATTATTCAATATGAGTTATTCGGTTGGTCAATTACATAAATATGCAGTCAAACTTTACAAAACTCTAGAAGAAGAAACAGGACAAAAAGTTGGTTTTAGTGTGGTTTCAAATATTCGTCTAGCAACTACTCAAGATAGAATGGATGAGTATTATCAATATTCAGGAGTCGCGAAAACAATAGGTGTAGATGTTAAATTTTTAACTCCTGAACAAGTAAAAGAAATTTGGCCACTTTGTAATACAGACGGATTGATAGGTGCAATTCAACATCCTGAAGATGGATATATTCAGCCAGCCGATTTAACTCAAGCTCTTGCAAAAGGAGCAAGAGATAAAGGTGCGGAAATTTATAGAAACACTTCAGTAACAGGGATTAAAAAAAACAAAGATGATTTATGGATTGTAGAAACGGATAAAGGGTCTATTGAATGTGAGCATGTAGTTTCATGTAGTGGTAATTTTGCGCGACAGACTGGAAAGATGGTCGGACTTGATATTCCAGTTATACCTGTTGAACACCAATACATTGTTACTGACGATCATCCTGAAATATTAAAACGAAAAGAACAAGGACTTCCTGAAATGGGAGTCTTAAGAGATTCTGATAGTTCTTGGTACATGCGTGAAGAAAGAGGAGGATTGATTTTAGGGCCTTATGAAAAAGGCGCTCCAGTTTGTTATGTTAATGGACCTGATAAAGAATCTGAATTCGAATTATTTCAAGAAGATCTGGAGCGTTTAGAGCCTCACATTGAATCGGCAATGCACCGTGTTCCCATTTTTGGAGAAGTTGGAGTTAAGAAAGTTTACAATGGTGCTATTTGTTATACACCTGATGGAAGTCCAATTGTTGGACCGGCATGGGGACTTAAAAATTTCTGGTTAAATGAAGGTCATAGCTTCGGAATTACTGCAGCTGGTGGAGCTGGATGGCAAATTGCCGAGTGGATAGTAGACGGTGAACCTACAATTGATATGTTAGGTGTAGATCCTAGACGATTTGGTGATTATGCAACAGAGGCATATTTGATTAAAAAGAATGAAGAAGCTTACGCGAATGTCTTTACAGTACACTATCCTGATGAAGAAAGAGAAGAGGGACGTCCATTAAGACAAGCTCCTTGTTATGATAGATTAAAAAATCTTGGTGCAGTTTTTGGTCAAAAGTTTGGTTGGGAGCGCGCTAACTGGTTTGCGCCTTCAAAAGAATTACAAAAAGATGATTGGTCATTTAGAAGATCAAAATGGTTTGAGCATGTTGGCAACGAATGCTTAAATGTTCAAGATAATGCTGGTATTCTAGATATGACTGCCTTTGCTAAATGTCGAATTTCAGGACCGGGTGCAGAAGAGTTTCTAGACTACTTAGTTGCAAACAAAATCCCTAAAAAAATTGGAAGAGTTAATCTTTGTCATGCACTAAATACTGCTGGAGGAGTTCATTCAGAATTCACAATTGCGAAAGAAAATGAAAATTCGTTTTATTTAGTTTCAGCAGGAGCATTTCAACGATTAGATCATGATTGGATACATAAATGGATGCCCAAAGATGGATCAGTAATTTATGAAAATTTAACTAATAGTATAGGTGTTCTTGTTTTAGCAGGTCCGAAATCAAGAGATATTCTCTGTAAGATTACTAAGACTGATTTATCTAATGAAAATTTCCCTTGGCTATCGTCAAAAAAAATTAATGTTGGTTTAGCCCCTAGTATTGCTATGCGAATGAATTTTGTTGGAGAGCTCGGATGGGAATTACATCATCCAATTGAATATCAAAACCATATTTTTGATAAATTGATGGAAGCAGGAAAAGATCATGGACTTAAACCTTTTGGTATTAGAGCGATGGAAAGCTTACGTGTTGAAAAAACATATAAATTGGTTGGTACAGAAATGTCTATAGAATACGCAGCTTTTGAGTCTGGGTTAGATAGATTTGTACATTTAAACAAAGGGAATTTTATTGGAAGAGATTCTCTTGTTAAATGGCAGCAAAATGGTTTTAAAAACAAAATGGTAACTTTAGAGGTTCATGATGTTGAAGATGCGGATGCTTTGGGTAACAATCCTATTTACAAAAATGGAAAAGTTATAGGTCGTGCGACAGGAGGTAACTATGGTTTTAGAGTGAAAAAATCATTAGCTATTGGTATGGTGAATCCTCAATTTGCAGACGTTGGTCAAAAATTAGAAATGGATATATTAGATAAAAAATACAATGTAACTGTTATAGAGGATAGTCCTTATGATCCTAAAAATGAAAAACTAAAACAATAGTATGAAGTTACTTGTTACCGTAAAAAGAGTCATAGATTATAATGTTCAAATCAGAGTTAAAGCTGATGGTTCTGGAGTTGAAAAAGATAATGTAAAAATGTCCATGAATCCTCCAGATGAAAATGCGGTAGAGGAAGCTCTACGAATAAAAGAAGCTGGTAAAGCAGACGAGATTGTAATTCTTTCCATAGGTAATGATAAGGCTCAAGAAACTATACGAACTGCATTAGCAATGGGAGCTGATAGGGGTATACATATTAAAACAAATAATGATTTAGAGCCTCTAGCTATTTCTAAAATAATTTCTAAAGTTGCTGAAGAAGAAAAACCATCAATTATTTTAATGGGAAAACAAGCAATTGATGATGACTCTAATCAAACTGGTCAAATGACATCTGCTTTACTAAATTGGCCTCAGGCTACATTTGCATCTAAAATTGAAATTGATGAGCAAAATGCTATCGTTACTAGAGAGATTGATGAAGGTTTGGAAAGGATAAAAGTTTCTATACCATTTGTAGCATCATGTGATCTTCGATTGAATGAACCTAGATATGCTTCTTTACCAAATATAATGAAAGCAAAGAAAAAACCAATTGATACAAAAGAAGCATCTTCACTTGGTATAAATATTGAACCTAGAATTGAACAAATAAAAGTAGAAGAACCACCTGTTAGACAAAAAGGAATTATGGTAAGTGATGTTGCTGAATTAGTTCAAAAACTTAAACATGAGGCAAAAGTTATATGACAATATTAGTATTAGCAGAACATAATAATATAGATATCAAATCATCAACCTTAAATACTATATCTGCAGCATCGCAAATAGATCAAGATATCCATGTTTTGGTTACAGGCTATGAATGTGAAGAACTCGCTAAAAATATCTCTAAATGTGAAAAAGTTTCAAAAGTATATTTAGCCAATAATGAAAAACTTAAAAATCCAATTGCTGAAAATATTGAGCCCATCGTTGTATCTTTAGCTAATAATTATTCGCACATCATGGCACCTGCGACAACATTTGGAAAAAATATTTTTCCTAGAATTGCTGTTAAATTAGATATTGCACAAGTTAGTGATGTTATAAAAATAATAAGTTCTGATACTTTTATGAGGCCAATTTATGCTGGGAACGCTATTGCTACAGTTAAATCAAATGACAAGATTAAAGTAGTAACAGTAAGACCAACATCGTTTGATCCTGTAGAAACTAGTGGAGGAAAAGAAGAGGTCGAAAATATTTCTTTTGATAATGATAGTGGTAGTGTTGAATTTATAGATAGAGAAGAATCTCAATCTGAAAGACCAGAGTTAAGTACTGCTCGGGTTGTGATATCCGGCGGCAGGGGATTACAAAGTGCAGAAAATTTTAAACTTTTAAATGAAATAGCAGATAAGCTTAATGCGGCAGTTGGTGCTTCTCGTGCTGCTGTAGATGCTGGATATGTTTCTAATGATTATCAAGTTGGGCAAACTGGCAAAGTAGTTGTTCCAGACTTGTATATTGCTGTTGGTATTTCTGGTGCAATACAGCACTTAGCAGGTATGAAAGAAAGTAAGGTAATTGTTGCAATCAATAAAGATGAAGAAGCTCCAATATTTAATATTGCTGATTATGGATTAAACGCTGACTTATTTGAGGCATTGCCTCAATTATCTTCTGAACTAGATAAATTAAATACTATTCAACAATAAATTAATTTATTACAATAAATAAAATGGAAGTAGAACGCGAGTCAATGAACTATGATGTTGTGGTTGTAGGTGCTGGTCCATCAGGCTTGTCAACTGCAATTAAACTAAAACAACTGAATTCAGAAATTAATGTTTGTGTATTAGAAAAGGGATCAGAGGTAGGAGCTCATATTTTAAGTGGTAATGTTTTTGAAACAAGAGCACTTGATGAATTAATTCCTGATTGGAGAATTAAAGACTCGCCAATTAAAACTAAAGTAACAAAAGAAAAGTTTTTATTCTTATCTACGAAAGGTTCTTTAAATTGGCCTACCTGGCTCCTTCCTAGTGTCCAAAAGAATCATAAGAATTATATCATTAGTCTTGCAAATTTATGTAGATGGCTTGCAAGTGAGGCTGAGAGTTTAGGAGTAGAAATTTTTCCAGGATTTGCAGCATCTAAAATATTATATTCAGACGATGATCATGTAATTGGTGTTCAAACTGGTGATATGGGTATTGATAAAGATGGTAACAAAAAAGATAGTTTTGAACCAGGTATTAATATTAATGCTAAAGTAACAGTATTTGCTGAGGGTTGTAGAGGTCATTTAGGTAAAGAACTAATTAAAAAATATAATTTATCGAAAGATAAATCACCTCAACAGTACGGAATTGGATTTAAAGAAATTTGGGAATTAGATGAAAGTCAGCATGAAGAAGGTCTTGTTATGCATACGGCGGGATGGCCATTAGATAATGCAACTTATGGTGGTAGTTTTTGTTACCATGCAGAAAATAAACAAATATTTTTAGGATACGTAATAGGTCTTGATTATAAAAATCCTTATTTATCACCTTATGATGAATTTCAAAAATTTAAAACTCACCCAGCAATTAAGAAAATTCTTACTAATGGAAAACGTATCGCTTATGGAGCAAGGGCACTTATTGAAGGTGGTATTCAAAGTTTACCTAAAATGTATATGCCAGGCGGATTACTAGTTGGATGTGATGCAGGCACTTTAAATATGCCAAAGATTAAAGGTTCACATACTGCAATGAAAAGTGGAATTATAGCTGCTGAAACAATTATTGATTATTTAAGTAAATCTGTACCACTTGCAGCATATGAGGATAAATTTAAAAGTTCATGGCTCTATAAAGAATTGTTTGCTGCAAGGAATGTAAAACCTAGTTTTAATTGGGGACTTATACCTGCAATAATATTTACAGGAATTGATCAAATAATATTTAGAGGCAAGCTTCCTTTTACATTAAAACATAAACACGCTGATCATGAAGCTTTACAATTAGCAAAAGATTCAAAAAAAATAGATTATCCAAAATATGATGGAATATTTACGTTTGACAAAACCAGTTCTGTTTATTTGACTGGAACTAACCATGAAGCTGATCAGCCAGTGCATTTACAATTAAAGGATAAGGAGCTACCAATAAAATTTACTTTAAATGCTTATGATGAACCATCTCAAAGATATTGTCCTGCTGGTGTATATGAGATTGATAAGACAGACACTCAAAATCCTAAATTTGTAATTAATGCACAAAATTGCATTCATTGTAAAACATGTGATATTAAAGAGCCATCACAAAACATAAATTGGGTTGTTCCTGAAGGTAGTGGAGGGCCAAACTATGCAAATATGTAAAAAATACTTGTTTTATTTAAATTAATTAATTTTCATCATGAATAAAAATAAAATTGTATTTACTTTTGCAACAGCGGAAGTAAATTTTATTGGTCAAATATTTATTAAGATTACTGAATTATTAACAGGAAAATTAAAATTAAAAAAATTATACGATGAATATTTATCTGAAAATAGACCGCCTGAGCTTTTTTGGGATGATGCAGTAGATAAATTAAATTTTACTTTGATAACTAATTTTCAGGACGGTAGTTACATTCCAAAAAAAGGAAAGTTAATTGTTATAGCAAATCATGCTTTTGGAGTTGCAGATGGTGTTTCTATATGTTCAGCAATTTCAAAAGTAAGACAAGATTATAAAATGGTTACACATAAAGTCTTAAGACAAGCAGAGGCAGTAAAAGATAAAATATTGCCAATTGATTTTAATGAAAATAAAGAAGCTCTATTAACTAATATTAATACGCGTAAAGAAGCTGAAAAAGTTTTACATAATGAAGGTGTTTTGGTGCTTTTCCCTTCTGGAACGATAGCTACTAAACAAAACTTAAAAATGAATACAAAAGCCGACGATGGTGAGTGGAAACAATGGATATCGAAATTAGTTCTTAAAACCAAAAGCCCTGTCTTACCAATTTTTTTTGATGGTCAAAATAGTCAACTATACCATATTGCTAACAAAATAGGTCAAACCTTTAGATATTCTCTGTGTATGTATGAATTAAAAAGAAAAATTGGCGATAATATTTATATGTATTTTGGATCTGTAATTCCCTATGAAACTCTAAAAAATATTGGAGATATTAAACAAATTACCGAATATCTTAGATTTACCACGTACTCTTTGGATCCACAAATTAACAAAATTTAAATATTTATTTTTTATAACTAGCGCCTTATAGAGCTCTTATGGTAGGCTTTGTTGGTGCGCGTGCAAGAAAAAGAAGAAGAAACAGATATTTATTTATTATATTTATTCTAGCAATATTTGGCACTTTTTTCTATTTACCCTCTATAGATTTTACAACAGAAGAAAAACAACCTTTGAATGAAATCATCCCAAGTAATGTTGTCGATGAGTCAAGCTTAAGAACTGAAATTGAAGACTTAAAACTTGAAGTATTCCAAAAAGATCAAAGGTTAAAATTTAGAGATGATCAAATTAAAAATCTTCGCAAAGAAATAAATGATTTAAATAAATCGTTTAACACTGTTAAAAATGATTATGAACAATCCTTAAGCAACATCTCAGATTTAGAAAATAACTCCGTAGAAAACTATTCACAAAATATTGAGCAAATAAATTTGCTTAAAAATCAAATTATTGAATTAAAAAAACAATTATCAAAGAACGAAAATTTAGTTCTTAAATTAGAAACTGAATTAGCTAATTCTACATCTGCTGAAAATATTGAAGAAGTAAATATTGAAAATTCAATATTAAAATCAGAAATTAACCAAATTAAAGAAAAAAATCTTAATTTTGAAAAAGAATTAAATAAATTAAAATCAACAATAGAAAATAAAGATTTGGAAATTGAAAAAAAAGATCAGGAAATAGAAGAATTAATTTATTTAAAAGATTTACAACATCATGGTTAATTATTTATTTTTTTTTCTAAATAAATAAGGTTCCTCAAAATCTCCAATCCATATTCCCCTTTTTTTTTGTTTTGCTTCTTCTTCTTCTTCAATATAATCTGTTGAATAATATCGATAAGCTATCGCCCATCCATTCAGAACCATTGCACTATTTAAATCTAAATTATCTTTATAGCAGACTCCAATAAATCTATTATATCGATCCTTACCCTTTGTGATGCATTCAATTTTATTATTATCAATTAATTCTTTTAAGAAATTTGTTGATTCTACACCACAATTCCAGTCTTTATTATTTTTTTTACATGTTTGATTTGTTTCAGGGGCATCAATAGCATGCAGTCTTATTTTATTTTTATTAATATGTATAGTATCACCATCAATTACTTTTGCTTTTCCAAATATTGTTTTACCAGATGATACTGTGCTTAATGAAATTAAGATAAAAAATAAATTAAATATTAAGATTTTTACTACCATCAACTAATAAATCATAAACATATTTTGCATGTGATCTGTTTAAATGTAAATCTAATGATGTTTCTTCTTTATCAGTATTATTTCTAATAAAAAGTATAGGAATTTTTATAAATATAGTTTGAGCTACAGAAAAATTAGTTTTCAAAATTTTTTCTAAGTTCGCGACAAGAAATTTAGAAAGTAAAATAAATACTTTTTCCCCTTCAAGCCGTAAAACAGTTTTATTAAATGAAACATCAGTTATTGCTGTTTTTTTTGGATTAAGTTTAGATTCTAATAGAGAAATAATTTCATCTTTCGCATTTTCTGGTGATTCGACTAACCATTCACTAGGACCAAGCCACATAATACTAATATTATTATTAAAAATTCTTACATTTGGCTCAATTGGTAAAACCAGGTTTAATACTGAGCCTATATTTTTCATAAATTCTTTATCTGAACTTTTACCTCGTATATTTATTTTACCTGATAGCGCTTTTTCTTCTATTGTTACTCCATTGTAATTTTTTTTATTTATATTCAAAACATTACTGTAAGTTAAACTCATTGATTAACCCTCTGATTCTCAGGATCAATAAATATTGGACTAGTTATTTCTACTTCAATATTTTCATTTTCCATTGGAGCAATTAAAACACTTCCTTTTTTTTTAAGACCACCTTTGATTAAAGCTAAAGCAAATGAGCTTTTTAAATTAGGTGAATAGTAACTAGAGGTCACGTGACCAACCATTTTCATAGGTAGGGCAGTTATTTCTTCAACCAATTGAGATCCTTCTTCAAGAACCTTATTTGGATCTTTAGTTCTTAATCCAACTAACTGTTTCCTATCTTTTTTAATAGTATCACTTCTATATAATGCCCTTTTGCCAATAAAATCATATTTTTTCTTACTAACTATCCAGTCCATATTCAGATCTACTGGTGTCACTGATCCATCTGTTTCTTGACCAACAATAATAAATCCTTTTTCAGCACGAAGTACATGCATCGCTTCAGTACCATATGGCGTAATATTAAATTCCTTACCTTTATCTATACAAAGTTCCCAAAGATTTTTAGCATAGCCAGATGGCACATTTATTTCATAACACATTTCCCCAGTAAAACTTATACGCATGACTCTACATTTTATTGCATTAATATTAATATTCTTAAAACTCATATGAGGAAAATTTTCTTTTGAAAAATCAAAATCTGGAACTAGTTTTTGCATTAATTTTTTTGAATTTGGGCCATTTAAGCTTATCGTTCCATAATTTTCTGTTACGGATGTTAAATATACTTCTAACTCTGGCCATTCTGTTTGCAACCAATCTTCTAATTTTGACATTACTGATGCCGCATTTCCTGTAGTTGTTGACATAAGATAATGATACTCGTCTAATCTAGTTGTTACACCATCATCAATAACCATCCCATCATCACCTAACATTACACCATATCGACATTTTCCAATTTCTAATTTTGACCAAGAATTTGTGTAAATTCTATTTAAGAATTCGCTAACATCTCTTCCTTTAATATCTATTTTACCAAGCGTTGATGCATCTAATATCCCTAGACTATCTCTAGTTGCTTTTACTTCTCTATTTAAAGCAGACTGAAAACTTTCATTCCTTAGAGGATAATACCAGGCTCTTTTCCATTGACCTACATCCTCAAATAAAGCTTTATTATCAATATGCCATTGATGCATTGGGCTTGTTCTCTCTAAATCAAAAAATTCTTTAACATGACGTCCAGCAATTGCTCCAAATGTTACTGGCTTATAGGGTAAACGAAATGTTGTCGTACCTAATTCAGAAATTTCAGTATTTGTTAACTCTGATATTATTCCAAGTGCATTAACATTACTGGTCTTGCCTTGATCAGTTGCCATTCCTGTAGTTGTATATCGTTTGACATGTTCAATGGATTGAAAACCCTCTTTTAAAGCTAGTTTAATATCTTTTGCTGTTACATCGTTTTGAAAATCTACAAACATTTTTGTTCGTGAGATATTGTTCTTTGATGTAATCCAAACATTTTCGTGTTTGCCATGCTTTACATTATCTGATTTGTAATTTACTTCACCAAGTTCATTTTGCTGATTATCATTTAAATATTTATATGTATCTTCTTGAGTTTTTATTAATATTTCATTTAAATTATAGTCACCACTGCAACTTCCAACACACAATGTATCTTGATAAACTTCATCAGGAATAAAACTTCCATCTACATCTCTAAATTTGAGTTTTCCTTTTGATTGAGTAAATAAATGAACGGTAGGGGTCCAACCACCAGCAATTGCTAAAAGATCACATTTAATATTAATAGAAGATTTTTCATTATTGTATTCAGTTTTTATTTTTCTTAATTTAACTTCTCTAATTTTTAATCTTCCAACAGTATCACTAATTTCATAACCTTTTAGTATAGTAATACCTAATTTATTTGCTTTTTTAGGGTAATATCCATCACTACCATCTCTTGTATCGACAATAGCCTCTATTTTTATACCTTGTTCAAAAAAATCTATTGCAGTTTCATAGGCACTATCATTGTTTGTAAAAAAAATTAGATTTTTTCCAGGTGCAACTCCATACTTGTTTAAATATTTTTTTGTACTGTTAGAAAGCATAATGCCGGGTCTATCATTATTATTAAAAATTATTGGGCGTTCGATTGCACCAGTTGCTAGAATAACTTTTTTCGATCTAATTTTCCAAATTCTTTCTCTGATATCATTTTTTTTATTTAAACCTTTTTCGGGATCAATTTCTTGTACTGCTAATAATAAATTATAATTCAAGTATGCAAAACAAGTTGAATTTTTAACTATTTTTACATTTGAATTTTTAGAAAGTTTATCAACTATTTTATTTTTCCATTCATTAATTGGTAAATTATCAATTTTAATGTCTTGATTTTTTGTAGATAAAATTTCACCCCCTAGATCCTCTTCTTGCTCAACTAGTAATACTTTATAATTTTTATTCGCTGCAATTTCTGCTGAAATTAATCCACTTACTCCTGCTCCAACAACTAGAACATCACAATGATAATGAAAATGTTCGTATTTGTGGGGATCATCTTTTTTTGGAGATTTACCAAGTCCTGCAGCATGTCTTATAAAAAACTCATATGTCTTCCAAAACTTTGGTGGCCACATAAAGGTTTTGTAATAGAACCCTGCAGGAAAAAATGGTGATAGTAGATCATTTATTGCGCCTGCATCAAATTTCACTGACGGCCAATTATTTTGACTAAAAGCTTTTAACCCCTCATATATCTGGACTTCAGTCACTCTTCTATTAGGTTCGGTATATTCTTTAGTCTCAAGCTGAACTATTCCATTAGGCTCTTCACTACCTGCGGTATAAATACCCCGCGGTCGATGATATTTAAAACTTCTTCCTACTAAGTGAACATCATTTGCAAGAAGTGCTGAAGCTAGGGTGTCACCTTCAAATCCAAAATATTCTTTATTATCAAAATAAAACCTAACAGACTTATTATTTTCGATATTTTTATTATTTTTGTATCGCATCTTTATTTTTAAAATCTATCTTTTTTTGATGTTGATAAATTCCCTGATCCAATAGTTGGCTCACCTGAAGGAGTAGCTGGAATATTTGCATTTAATTTAGGAGGAGCTTCTCCCATCTTATATACTACTAGAATTTCATCGGTTGAGGTATTTCTTGCTAAATTAAACCATTGTCTGCATCCATATTCATGGTTCCATCTTTCATAATGAATACCCTTTTCGTTCTTTCGCAAGAATAAATATTCTGCCCATTGATCATCAGAGAGTTCAGGAGGATTTTTTGGTCTTGCAATATGAGCTTCACCTCCACAAGAAAATTCAGCTTGATCTCTTTCTCCACAGTATGGGCAATTTATTAAAAACATAATTTAATGTGCTACGGCAGCTGCACCATGTTCATCAACTAATTCACCGCTAGAAAATCTATTTATTGTAAAAGGAGCATTTAATTCATGGGCTTGATCATTAGCTATAGTATGAGCAAATACCCAACCAGAACCTGGTGTTGCTTTGAAACCACCAGTTCCCCAACCACAATTAAAATATAGTCCATTAACATGAGTTTTGCTTATAATAGGACTAGCATCTGGACTTATATCAACAATTCCACCCCAGTGACGAAGCATTTTCATTCTTGAAAATATTGGAAACATTTCAATTATTGCCATTAAGGTGTCCTCAACAATATTAAAGCCACCTCTCTGGGTGTATGATGTGTATGAATCAGTCCCTGCACCAATCACCAATTCTCCTTTATCAGATTGAGACACATATGCATGAATTGTATTCGACATTACTACTGTATCAATTATGGGTTTTACTGGTTCTGATACCAAAGCCTGTAATGGTTTACTTTCAAGAGGTAACTTTATACCTGCCATATTAGCAATAACACTTGTATGACCTGCCGCGGCAACACCTATTTTATTTGAATTAATGGTTCCTTTGGTTGTTTCAATCCCGGTAACATTTCCATTTTTTATATTAATACCAGTTACTTCACAATTTTGTATAATATCTACACCCATTTCATCAGCGCCCCTAGCGTAACCCCAAGCAACTGCGTCGTGTCTAGCTGTACCAGCTCTTCTTTGCAGTGTTGCACCCAAAACAGGATATCTAATATTTGGAGATGTATTAATTATAGGACAAAATTCTTTTATTTTTTTTGTATCTAGCCACTCACAATCAATATCGTTAAGTCTATTAGCGTGCCATCTTCTTTTTAACTCTCTTACATCATGCAAATTATGTGCAACGTTGATTACACCTCTCTGAGAAAACATTACGTTATAGTTAAGTTCTTGTGACATTCCTTCCCAAAGTTTTAAGGCGTGTTCATATAAAGCTGCACTTTGATCCCATAAATAATTCGATCTAATTATAGTGGTATTGCGCCCTGTATTCCCTCCGCCTATCCAACCTTTTTCAATTACTGCAATATTATTAATTCCATGGTTTTTTGCTAAATAGTAAGCAGTAGTTAAACCGTGTCCACCACCACCGACTATTATAGCATCATAACTTTTTTTTGGTTCAGGACTATTCCACGTCTTTTGCCAATTCTCATGATGATTTAAAGCGTTTCTAGCAATAGAAAGAAATGAGTATTTATTTTTAATAAACATTATAACTCTTTATAGCAGTTTTAAAAAAGACCTTCAATTTCTCCATGGTCATTTAGCTTTATCGAATTTGCCGCAGGAACACTTGGTAGGCCTGGCATTGTCATAATATCACCGCAGACAACAACTATGAATTCTGCTCCTGATAACAATTTTACCTCTCTAATAGGCAAAACGTGGCCTGTAGGCGCACCTTTTAAATTAGGGTCAGTTGAAAAACTATATTGAGTTTTTGCAATGCAAACAGGTAATCTGCCAAACCCATTAGTTTCAAAATCCTTCAATTGTTGACGTACTTTTGTGTCTGCCACAACTTCACTTGCGTGATAAATTTCTTGAGCAATTTTTTCTATTTTTTTGAATAGAGTTAAATCATCTTCATATAAAAATTTAAATGTATTTTTATTTTCTTCACAAATATCTATTACATTTTGAGCTAATTCTGTTGCACCATCACCACCATCTGACCAGTGAGTGCACATAGAAGCCTTGACTCCTTGAGTTGTACAAAAATCTAGGACAGCATCTACTTCGTCCTTTGAATCTGTAATAAAATGATTAATAGCAACAGTTACTGGTAATCCAAATTTTCTAACATTATTAATATGTCTTTCTAAATTTACTAAACCTTTTTTAAGAGCATTTACATTTTCACTTTTTAAATCTTCTTTTGATACATCACCATGCATTTTTAGTGCTCTAATTGTAGCTACCAAAACCACACAATCAGGTTTTAAATTTGATTTTCTACATTTTATATCAAGAAATTTTTCTGCTCCTAAATCAGCTCCAAAGCCTGCTTCAGTTACAACGTAATCACTTAATTTTAGACTAGCTTTAGTTGCAATTACAGAATTACAACCATGGGCAATATTTGCAAATGGTCCGCCATGAATTATTGCTGGATTATTTTCTAATGTTTGTGTTATGTTCGGTCTAATTGCATCTTTTAACAATACTGTCATAGGTCCTTGGGCATTTAAATCTTTTGCAAAAATAGATTTTTTGTCTCTTGTATAGGCTATCGTTATATTTCCAATTCTTTCTTCCAGGTCTTTTAAATCTTTAGCTAAGCAGAAAATAGCCATTATTTCGGATGCAACTGTTATATCAAAACCATCTTGTCTAGGGTATCCATTTGCAACTCCTCCTAAATCAACAACAATAGATCTTAGTGATCTATCGTTCATATCCATTACTCTTTTCCAAACAACTCTTCTAACATCAATATTTAATTTATTTCCCCAGTAGATATGATTATCAATTAATGCAGAAAGTAAATTATGAGCTGAAGTAATTGCATGAAAATCTCCAGTAAAATGAAGATTAATTTGCTCCATTGGAACTACTTGAGCATAACCTCCACCAGCTGCACCACCTTTCATACCAAATGATGGTCCAAGACTTGGCTCTCTTAAACAAACAATAGATTTATTTCCTAATTTATTGAGACCATCACTTAATCCAACAGAAGTTGTTGTTTTACCTTCACCTGCTGGTGTTGGAGTTATTGCTGAGACTAGAACAAGTTTACCATCTTTATTTTTATTAAGTGAATCTATGTAATCCAGGTTTATTTTTGCTATGTGACGACCCATAGGACTGAATGCTTCAGGTGTGTCTGGTACATCAAGCCCTTTTAGAATTTCACTAATAGGTTTCATTTTGGCTTTTCTTGCTATTTCAATATCTGACACGAGACTCCTTAATTATTAGATATTTAATTTATAGATTAACTTTAATTTCAAACAACTTTTGTTTCATTAAAAGACTAAAAAATTGTGAAGAAGCTAATTTAACACGAATTTCTGTTTATTATTATAAGAAAAATCTGAGTTATTAAATTGATTTAACCACTCTGAAGTTTTTTTCATACCACCAAAAGCGTAGAAGTGAATTTTTTCAAGTTTAGAGTCTTTGTTTATTTCGCTATGTTCGGCAAGATCATAAATTAATTTGTCAGGAGTGCTCAATGTTGCAAGCTTAGTTAAGTTGAAAGCCTGTTTTGTAATAAATCTCAAAGAATTACCAATACCACAAGATCTTGCATAATTTATTAATGTTTTAATAGAAGCTGGACCTGGTATCCCAGCATGGATTGGTAATTTATTTCCAATTTTTATTAAGTGTTTTTCCCAGTCGATTAAAGATTTAGCTTCAAAAAAAAATTGTGTTGCTAAATACATTTTAAAATCAACATTTTTTGCAAAATCATTCTTTTGTTTAATTGCTAAATCTAAATTTTCATTAGAAATATCTGGGCTTCCTTCAGGATGTCCAGCCACTCCTACAAATTGATAATTATATTTTGAAAGAAAATCTGTTTTCAAAACATCAATTGAAGAAGAGATTTCGCCAGCCTGATTTCCACCACCACCAATAATTAACATTTTTGAACACCCAGATTCATTTGCAAGTTCACCTATATATTTTTCTAAGTCATTTTTATTTACAATAGTTCTCGCAGGTAAATGAGGTATAACCTCATAACCTTCTAATTTTAATTTTTTTGCTGTTCTAATAACATTTTTTGAATTTTCATCTGGTAAATAAGTTATATAAATGTCATGATTTTTATCAAGAAATTCAGAAAAGCTTCCATATTTTTCATAAACATTTGGAGTTGTTTCTATAGAATAACTATTGAGAAACTTTTTAACAATATTAATGGTTTCTTCAGACATAATTTTTTTAAGTTTTTTATATTAATTAGATAAATGAACAACAAGTACTTTTCTATAATTACTTTTTATCAATTCAAAATAATTAAAGATAAAAATGATATCATTACTAAACTTAAAGATTTTTGCAAATTTAATAAAATAAAAGGCACAATATTGATTGCTGATGAAGGCATTAATGGAACTATAGCTGGCTTAGAGAAAAACATTAATTCTTTCATTCTATATCTTGAAAATTTTTGTTTTGAGAAACTTAATCTTAAACGATCAAAATATAAATATATGCCTTTTCAAAAACTTAAAATTAGAAATAAAAATGAAATAGTTACACTCAGAACCAAATTTGCTGATCCTACAAAAATATCTGGAAAAAAAGTTAAATACAATGAATGGAATCAACTAATTAAAGACAAAGATACTATTGTGATTGATGTAAGAAATGAATTTGAGGTTAAAATAGGATCTTTTGAAGGGGCAATTAATCCAAAAACTAAAAGTTTCACTGACTTTAAATCTTTTGTTCAAAAAAAACTAAATAAGTCAAAAGACAAAAAAATTGCAATGTTTTGTACTGGAGGTATCAGGTGTGAAAAGGCTTCATCATATATGATGATGAAGGGTTTTAAAAATGTTGCTCAGTTAGATGGAGGTATACTAAAGTATCTAGAAAAAACTCCAAAAAAAGATTCAATGTGGAATGGTGAATGTTTCGTATTTGATGGAAGAGTATCTTTGAAAAATGAATTAAAAGATGGAACTTACAAACTTTGTCATGCTTGTCGGTTACCCATTAGTAATAAAGATACTTATAATAAATATTATAAACCAGGTGTGTCTTGTCATAATTGTTTTGATAAAACATCTGAAGAAAAGAAAAAAAACTTACTTGAAAGAAATAAACAAATTAAACTTGATAAAAAAAGAGGAAATTTTAACCGTTTTATTAAGCAGTCAATTTCTGATTATGAATAAATAATACTTTATTTCATATAATTATTCTGTATAGACACCTCATGGCAAAAAAAACTTCATTCGCTCTTAAACAACTAGTACCTGAAGAAAATCCAAAAACAGGCACTAAGTATATTGTAAGAAAACCGACAAAAGGATTAAAGGTTGCTGAAAAGCTTCGAATGAAAAAATATGATCCTGTGTTAAAAAAGCACGTTTGGTTTGTAGAGAAAAAAATGCCTCCTCATAGCAAATAATAGATTTACCTCTTTAATTTATTCTAAATTAACATAATTTAAACTCATGGTAGCCACTTATGGAATTCATTGGTTTAGACAAGATTTGCGATTACAAGAAAATCCATCTTTATTGTCACTTTCAAAAAAAGTTGATCAGATAATTCCAATTTATATTTTCGATTTTAATCAAAGAATTGGATCCACATCCAAATGGTGGTTAGAAAAATCCTTAATTAGTTTATATGATTCAATACAAAAACATAATGGCAAACTAAATATATTTGCTGGTGATCCAGAGAAAATTATATCTTCGATATTAAAGTTTTCAAATGTTAAATGTGTATCTTGGAATAGACTATATGATCCATATTCAATTAAAAGAGATACTAAAATTAAATCTATAATTACCTCATCTAAAATAGAATGCGACTCGCACAATGGATATCTTTTAAATGAACCTTGGAATATTAAAAATAAAAGTGGAACCTTTTTTAAAGTATTTACCCCTTACTGGCGACATTGTGATGAACTACTAAAACTAAAAGATCTTAAATTTAAAAATATAAAAATAAGCTACGCCAATTCAAAATTTAAAAATGAAATAACTATACAAGATTTAAATCTAACAAACAAAAAAGAGAAATGGATCAAAAAAATTGAAAAATATTGGATACCTGGCGAAAGTAATGCAAAATTACAATTAAAAAAATATATTTCGCAAAAAGCAAATAACTATTCAGTTGGAAGAGATAGACCCGATAAAGATTTAACTTCAAAATTATCACCTTATCTTCATTTTGGAGAAATATCTGCTTTGGAAGTTTATGATATCGTAAATATTGAAAAAAATATTGATCCTGAAAATAAAAAAAAATTTCTTGCTGAACTTGGCTGGAGAGATTTTTCTTATAATCTTTTATTTCATTATCCAGATATGACTCATAAACCTATACAAAGTAAATTTAATAAATTTCCATGGATTAAAAATGCTAAAAATTTATCATTATGGCATAATGGAAAAACTGGTATTCCAATTGTTGATGCTGGAATGAGACAACTATATAAAACAGGCTGGATGCATAATAGAGTAAGAATGATTGTAGGCTCGTTTCTAACAAAAAATTTATTGTTACACTGGAAAAATGGAGAAGAGTGGTTTTTTGATACTTTAGTTGATGCTGACGTTGGTTCTAATTCTGCAGGTTGGCAATGGATCTCTGGTTGTGGTGCTGATGCAAGTCCATATTTTAGAATTTTTAATCCAATATTGCAGGGTCAAAAATTTGATCCAGATGGTAGTTATGTAAAAGAATTTGTTCCTGAGTTGAATAATATTCCAAATAAATATATTCATAATCCTTGGGAGATGTCTATGGAGGATCAAAAGAAATATAATTTTGAAATTGGTACTTCATATCCTGCACCAATTGTAGATTTAAAAGAAACAAGAAATAGAGCACTATCAGCGTTTAAAACTATTAGTTGATGTGAGAGAAAAAATAGCAATCATTGGTTCTGGTATTTCAGGAATAAGTGCAGCTTACCTTTTATCTTCTAAATATGATGTTTATTTATTTGAAAAAAATAATAGATTGGGTGGACATACAAGAACTATCTATGTTGAAGAATCAACAAAGACAATCCCAGTCGATACAGGGTTTATTGTATTCAATGAAAATAATTATCCAGATTTAACAAATTTTTTTAAATTACTTGATGTGAAATGTAAAAATTCAGATATGTCTTTTGCCGTCTCAAATCAAGATCCTCAAATTGAATATAGTGGCAAAAATATATTTTCTCTTTTTGCCAATTTTAGAAATGTGTTTTCTTTTAATTTTTTTAAAATGTTATTTGAAATAAGAAAACTTTATTTATTATGTAATAGCTTGAATGTTAGTAATTTAGAGCAAACTAAAACCTTAAATGATTTTTTAAAAACTAATAATTTTTCAACATACCTAATAAATTATCATATTTTACCTATGATATCATCTATATGGTCAAGCAATATAAGTGATGTAAAAAATTTTCCTCTCATAACATTCATTAATTTTTTTAAAAATCATGCTTTATTTAATTTAAAAAAAAGACCTCAATGGAAATATGTAGAAGGCGGTAGTAATGAATATATAAAAAAAATTATTAATAAAAATGTTTTTGAGTATGAAATAAATTTCAAAATTAAAAAAATTATTAGAGAAAATAATAAAATTAAAATAGAAGATGAGAAAAATAATATATTAGAATTTCATAAGGTAATATTCGCAACCCATGCAAATCAAGTATTGGATATTTTGGAAAAACCAACAGAAGAAGAAGTAAAAATATTTTCACAATTTAAATATTCTACTAATTCAGCAATACTTCACTCCGATCACTCTTTAATGCCTAAATCAAAAATTGCTTGGTCAAGTTGGAATTTTTTAAATAAGTCATCATCTTCTAAATTTACTTTAACTTATTGGATGAATTTCTTGCAAAAATTACCGACTAAACAAAATTATTTTGTAACTGTTAATCCATATAAAAAGCCTAAAAACATAATTAACGAAACATCATTTAATCATCCAATATATACTACCGATACTATTTTAGCTCAAAAAAATGTTATGGAAATCCAAGGAAAGAATAATACTTTTTTCTGTGGAGCTTACCTTGGATATGGTTTTCATGAAGACGGCATTCAATCATCTTCTTATATTTGTAAATTGTTAAATTGTGATTTACCTTGGAAGAGAGAGAAAAATTTTTATAATAGACTGCAAATTAATTTTAAATGATTTCTCAAATTCTATCTTCTAGCATTATTCATAAAAGATTTATTCCATTTAAACACACATTGAAATATGAGGTACCAAGTCTTTTTATTAATTTGGATAATCTTGATCAATTAAGTAAAAAATATAAACTTTTTTCTTTAAACTCTTTTAATCTTTTTTCAATTTATGAAAAAGATCATGGATATAGAGACAAAAGGTCAATAAAGACATTCGTCAAAGATTCCCTCTCTAAATTTAATATTAAATATAAACATCTTAATATAATGATATTATGTTTTCCAAGAATTTTGGGATATGTATTTGATCCGTTATCAATTATATATTGTTATGATGATAAAAAATTAATATCTATTTTCTATGAAGTCAAAAATACGACTAATGAACAACATACCTATATTTTTAAAGGAAATGTAAATTTTGAAGATTTTAAATTATCTCATGAATGTGCAAAGCAGTTTTATGTATCTCCATTCATAGAAATGGAGGCAAATTATAAATTTTTTAATCGAATGCAAAAAGATAAAATAAATATTAACATTGATCTTTATGATAAAAATAATAAAAAAGTTCTAACAGCTACTCAGCATGGCAAATTTATAGATTTTAACTCAAAAAATATGTTTAAATTTTTATATTATAATCCACTTTTAGGCTTCAAGGTAATGGCTGGAATTCTTTATGAGGCTTTAAAAATAATTTACAAAGGTGGTCAATATTATGCACGAAATAAGAAGCCAAATGATACAGTGAGTTTTGAAGGTAATTTTTAAATGAATTTTTTTAAAACAAATTTTGATAAAACTGTCGAAAAATTATTAGTAAACTTTTTATCTAAAATTCGATATGGAAAATTAACAGTTCAATTTCCAACTGGTGAGGAAAGAGTTTTTGTCGGCAAAGAGGAGGATATATCTGCAAATATAAAAATTCATAATTACAATTTTTTAAATTTAATTTTTAAAAAAGGTTCTGTAGGTTTTGCAGAAGCCTATATGAATGGTTACTTTTCAAGCACCGATTTAACTAATTTATTATTACTTTCTCACAAAAATGAGAGTTATTTTTTACAAAGTATAAATACTAATCTTTTTTTTGCTACTTTTGCCAAATTAAAGCATTTTTTAAATAACAATTCAAAATCACAGAGTAAAAAAAATATTAAATATCATTATGATTTAGGAAATAATTTTTACGAAAAGTGGTTAGATAAAACCATGACCTATTCTTCTGCTCTTTTTGATAATAAGAATACCAATTTATCAGATGCACAATTTAACAAGTATAGAAAAATTGCTGAAACTTTATCATTAGACTCAAATTCTAAAACTTTAGAAATTGGATGTGGATGGGGAGGTTTTTCATCATTTGTAGCGAAAAATTACAATTGTTCAGTTGATGCTATAACTATTTCTAAAGAACAATACGAATATGCTTCTGAAAAAATTCAAAATGAAGGTTTGTCTGAAAAAGTATCAGTTATATTCAGAGATTATAGGGATATCAAAAAAAAATATTCAAATATTGTTTCAATTGAAATGTTTGAAGCAGTTGGGAAGAAATACTGGCATAATTACTTTGATACAATTCGTAATTCTCTTAACGATGGCGGTATGGCTGCACTACAAGTCATAACGATTGATGAAAAAAAGGCTAAAGATTATCAAAACAGACCAGATTTTATTCAACAATATATTTTTCCAGGTGGCATGCTTCCAACTAAAAAACAATTTGAATATTCGGCAAAACACGTTGGATTAAAATGTATTGAAAATCTAAGTTTCGGTGGTTCTTATGCAAAAACACTAAAAATGTGGAATAAACAATTTCAAAAATCTTGGAATGATTTATCTCAGTTTGGTTTTGATATTAAATTTAAAAGAATGTGGGAATTTTATCTATCTTATTGTGAAACAGGTTTTGCAAATAGTTCAACCGATGTTTCTCATTTCTTAATTCAAAAATAGAAATGCAAAAACTAAAAGTATTTTTAGTCTTAACTGGCTATCAACTAACTTGGTTAGCCTGTGTATTTGGTGAAACAAAATTTTATAATTCTATGTTGGGCTTTTGGGTTGGAATTATTTTCTTACTAACTTATTTTTATTTTAATCATAATAAACAAAAATTTATTAAGATTTCACTTTTGATTTCAGTTCCAGGATATTTTTTTGATACTTTATTAGTTTATTTCCAAATTTACGATTTTGAAACTATTGCTAAACTTGGCACTCTGCCATTATGGATGATTGTTTTATGGTTTAGTTTTAGTACTCTTTTTGATGAAATTCTTACTTTTTTTAAAAGTTATAAGATTTTAGGAATTATTTTAAGTGGAGTTTTAGGACCTTTAACCTATTATCTTGGCGAGCCTATCGGAGTTATAAAAATATATAACTTTCAGATTTTCATTATTTCAATGGTATTATTTTGGATGATCTTGATGTTCTATTATCTAAATTACGTTATAAAAAATGATTAATTTTCTTGATCTACTTTTTTTGTTCTAGTTCTATTCAAAGTTCTTTCGAGATCTTGATAAGTACATAAACCAACATCCATTGGACTCTTTGCTTCAAGAACTGCTTCTCTGTATGTACCATTTCTTATAGCCTCTACTGTATTTTTTGTTGAGCCGGTAAGTTTTGCAATTTGAGAACTACTTAATTCAGTCGGGTATCTTTTTAAAAGCCACAAAATAGCATATGGCTTTTCTTGTCTTAAAGAAAGAGGTGTATATTTAGAATCTTTTTTTCTTGGTGGTAAATCTTCAATTACATCAGACTTTATAAGATTCAACCTAGCTGCATTATCTTTTTCACATCTTTCAATTTCTTCTTTTGTCAATTGATTATTATCAATTGGATCATAAGCTCTCATACCGACAGCAACTTCTCCATCAGCTATTCCTTGAACCTCTAATTCATGTAATCCACAGAATTCTGCTATTTGATCAAACGTTAAAGCTGTATTTTCTACTAACCATATCGCTGTTGCTTTTGGCATTAAAGGATATTTCATAACTGGCTCATATAATATAATCAAAAAATAATATATAACAAAATATGACTATGACGGATTTTTTTGAAGTTGATGAAAAACAAAAGACGTTTAAAATATTAAATTTGGATGATTTCAGTGTTGAGGATTTACAAAATTATATTTCTGAACTTCAAAATGAAATACTAAGAGTTCAAGATGAGGTAAAAAAGAAGAAAGATTTAAAACTTAATGCTGAAAAGTTTTTTAAATAATTATTTATTAATTTTTAGACCTTTAAATCTTTTTTGGAATCTAGCTACCTGTCCTTCAGATTCATTAAGACCAGCTTTACCACCCGTCCATGCAGGGTGAGATTTAGAATCTATTTCTAATTTAAGAGTATCACCTTCTTTACCCCAAGTAGATCTAGTTTTAAAAGTGGATCCATCAGTCATAACAACATTTATTTCATGATATTTAGGATGTATATCTTTTTTCATTTCTGTCTTATATTTATATAGATTTCAAAGTAAAGTAAGTTTTTTAAGTAATTCATTATGAATTTTATTATTAGAAGCAACTAAATCACGAGAATTTATTTCCCATGGATTTCCATCTATTTTAGAAATTTTTCCCCCAGCTTCTTTAACTAAAAGAATGCCAGTTGAAACATCCCATAAATTTAGATCTTTTTCCCAAAAACCATCTAATTTGCCAGAGGCAACGTAAGCCAGATCAAGGCCTGCAGAACCTAGTCTTCTTATTCCTGCAGATGATTTTAGGATTTCATCGACCTCACTTAAATAGTTTTTATAAATTTTTTCTCCAAATGGAAGACCAGTGCCTATCAAGCAATCTGAAAAAATTTGTCTGTTTGACACTCGAAGTCTACTATTATTACACCACGAACCTTTACCTTTCGAACTCCAAAAAAATTCGTTTAAAATTGGATTATAAATCACGCCGTCTGTGATTTCACCATTTGTCATTTTTGCAACGATTATTCCAACATGAGGTATTCCATGTATAAAATTTGAGGTTCCATCAATTGGGTCAATAATAATTGTGTTTTCATCACCTTTTATTTCACCAGTTTCTTCAGTTATGTAAGTATAATCTGGATAATAATATTTAAGAGTTTCTAAAAGTGTTTTTTCTACTTTAGTATCTGCATTTGTTACAAAATCTCCAACTGATTTTGATTGTATTTGCAAATTTTCTAACTCTCCAAAATCTCTTAATAATATTTTACCAGCTTTTTTTACTGACTTTTCAAAGATATTAATTACAGCAGGCTGCATTAATTTTTTGATTTTTCAATATAACTACCGTCAATTGTACTTATTACTATTTTATCATTAACTGCAATAAATTGAGGTACAGATGTTTTAATATTTTTTTCTAAAGTAGCAGGTTTATATGATGAAGCAGCTGTTTGACCTTTTACAACACCTTCAGTTTCTACAACTTTTAATTCTACAGTATCTGGCAAGTCAATTCCAACCGGTTTTTCATTATAGAAATTAATAATAACATTACTATTCTCAACTAAAAATTTTGATTGATCTTCAGTTAATATGTCTGAGCCGAGTTCTATTTGTTCATAAGTTTGTTTATCCATGAATATAAAATTATTATTATCATCATAAAGATATTGAAATTCTTTTTCATCAAGGATAGCTCTTTCTACTGTTTCTGATGATCTAAACCTACTATTCATTTTAGTACCTTCTCTTATTTCTTTAAGTTCAGCCTGTAAGTAGGCACCACCCTTTCCAGGTTGAGTATGCTGGGTTTTCAAAACTTTCCAAAGTTTGTTATTAATCTCTAAAATATTGCCAACTTTAATTTCATTTCCATCTATTTTCATAGTCTTATCTTAAGTTTTTTTTGTATATTTTTAATTTTCGTAAGATCTACTACATCAAAAGTTGGATTTAATAAAACCTTATTTTTTTTAGCAATATGATTAATTTTATTTAAGATAATTTTATTATTTTTTAATTTTAAATAATCAATATTTTCGTGAGTTAATAATATACTAAGACCTTGATCATAGCCTGAGTCGATAAAAAACTCAATATTGTGTGTCTTATATTTATTTTTAATATGCTTTATTAACGTTCTAAGCCATTCTATCCCAAAACCTTTAATTAAAAAATATTTTATAAATATGATAGAAGTTTTGAACTTTGATTTTCGAAATTCTATTAAATTTTCAATTTGTGTTAGAGTCGATACCGCAAAACAAATTTTTTTAACCACTAAATAAATTTTTTAAGATCAACCATAGTGTCTACCATTCTATTTGAGAAGCCCCATTCATTATCATACCAAGATAAAACTCTACAGAATTTATCTTTGACAACTTGTGTTTGACTCATATCAAATACAGAACTGCTTGAATTATGATTAAAATCAATTGAAACTAGAGGTAATGAATTTGTTGTTAGAATTCCATTTAATTTTTTAGTTTTTGAAGCCTGAAAAATAATAGAATTAATTTTTTCTGGACTAGTTTTTTTTTTACTTACAAATGTAAGATCTATAAGTGAGACATTAGGAGTAGGTACTCGAATAGCTGTTCCATCTAGTTTACCTTTTAATTTTGGTAACACTAGACTCAAAGCTTTTGCTGCTCCTGTAGAAGTCGGTATCATTGACTCAGCCGCAGCCCTTGCTCTTCTAAAGTCAGAATGGGTTTGATCTACAGTTCTTTGATCACCCGTGTAACTATGAATTGTTGTCATGAAACCACTTTCAATTCCTAATTTTTCATCAAGAACCATAGCTAAAGGAGCAAGACAGTTAGTAGTGCAAGATCCGTTTGAAATTACGTTATGATTTTTTTTAATAGTATCGTTATTTACACCTTGAACAATTGTGGCATCTACATTTGAAGCTGGTGCTGAAATAATAACTTTTTTTGCTCCTGCATTTAAATGAGAAATCGCTTTTTCTTTTGAAGTAAAAACACCACTACACTCAAGAACAATATCTACCTTGAGTGATTTCCAAGGAAGGTTATTTGGATCTCTTTCTGAATAAAAATTAATTTTATGTTTACCAATTTTTAATCCATTTTTGATTGAACTAATCTCATCTTTAAGAATACCGTGCACACTATCATATTTAAGTAAGTGAGCACTGCTCTCAACACTTCCTAGTTCATTAATAGCTAAAATATTAATATCTTTAGGATTTTTTTCTAATAAAGCTCTAAGAACAAGTTTTCCAATTCTTCCAAACCCATTTATTGCAACTTTCATATTTCTCCTTTTTATAAAGTTTTAATTATTTTTTCAATTAAGTGATCATCTGTAATCTTAAAGTGCTTATATAAATCTTTGTACGGACCACTTTCACCAAAAGTTGACATACCAACAAAATTTTCATTTTTAATATATTTTTCCCAACCATTTATTACTCCAGCCTCAATAGCAAAAATAGGTTTATTTCCTAAAATTTCATTTTTATAACCATCATCATTTTTCTCAAACAATTCAAATGAAGACATGCTTACAACTCTTATCTTTAAATTATTGTTTTCAAAAAGTTTATTTGATGCAGAGCAAGCAATCTCAACTTCAGAACCAGAAGATAAAATTGTTGCATCATATTCTTTAAAATCTCTTATTTTATAAGCACCTTTATTTACAAGATTTTCTTTTCGATTATCTTTTTGTAACATCGGTAGATTTTGTCTTGTTAAAACTAAGATTGTCGGTCCAGTATTGTTTATTGCACATTCCCATGCTTCTATAGTTTCAATAATATCGCAAGGCCTAATGACTGTTAAATTTGGTATAGCCCTCAAAGATGCAAGATGTTCAACTGGTTGATGGGTTGGTCCATCTTCTCCTAATCCTATTGAGTCATGCGTCATTACATAAATAACTGGTATGTTCATAATAGCTGATAACCTAATTGAAGGTCTGCAATAATCGGTGAATACCAAAAACGTTCCTCCGTATGGAATTAACCCTTTATGCAAAGCAATGCCATTCATTACTCCAGCCATTCCATGTTCTCTGATACCGTAATGAATATAATTTCCATTAAAATTATCAGGTGTAATTACATTCATATCTTTTGCCTTAGTGTTATTTGATCCAGTAAGATCAGCAGAACCACCAATAAGATTTTTTTGATAGTTTGAAATTAAGTTTAACGTTAGCTCACTCGATTTTCTTGATGCACAATTTGTTTTATTATTAAAATGTTCATATTTTAATTCATCTAGTTTTTCTGGAAGTTGTGAATCAATTTTTTGATAATAACTTTCTTTAAAATTTTTACTTTCAATAAATTCTTTATTTTTTGATGACCATGAATTTTTTGATTCATCATTTCTTTTATAAAAACTTCTCCATTCTTGTAATAAATCATTTGGAATTTCAAACGGCGAATAATTCCATTTTAATTTTTTTCTTGTTAAACTAATTTCATCTTCACCAAGAGGTGAACCATGTGATGAAGCTGAACCTTCTTTATTAGGAGAGCCGAAACCAATTTTAGTTTTACAAGATATAATTGTTGGAGCATCACTTTTTTTTGCTTGAATTATAGCTTTATCAATTTCCTCATATTTATGACCATCTATTTCAATTATATTCCAATTATAAGCTTCAAATCTTTTTTTCACATTATCTGAAACTGAAAGATCTGTTGATCCATCTATGGAAATAGAATTATTATCGAAAAACATAATAAGCTTATTTAATTTTAAATGTCCTGCGAGACTACACGCCTCATGACTTAAACCTTCCATTAAGCATCCATCTCCAGCAAAAACATAAGTGTAATGATCGAATAATTCTTTTCCATGATTATTTGATAATTTTTTTTCCGTTAGTGCCATTCCAACTGCATTTGCTAAACCTTGAGATAAAGGCCCAGTAGTTGTTTCTATCCCCTCTGCACCCCCGTATTCTGGGTGACCTGCAGTTTTATTATGTAATTGTCTAAAATTTTTAATTTGATTTATGTCAATGTCTTTATATCCTGTTAGATACAAACAAGAGTACAAAAGCATTGAGCCATGTCCATTTGAAATAACTAATCTATCTCTATCAATCCACTCCGGATCATTCGGATCAAACTTTAAATGATTTTTATAAAGAACTGTTGCGATGTCTGCCATACCCATAGGCATACCAGGATGACCAGATTTTGCTTTTTCCACTGCATCCATTGATAAAAATCTAATACAATTTGATAATTGTCTTAGATTGTTGATATTATTTAAATTTTTCAAATACTTACCTTTATGGTTGATATAAAATTATTTAATATGGGTTCATTACAGTGACAATTATAAAATTACAAACTATAAAATTATAATGGAAATACAAAAAAAAATTACAGTTCTAAGCGAAAACTTAAATAATCTAAGATCAGCTTTAGAAGATTTTAAAGATCATCATATTTCTAAGAAAGAAAAAATTAAAAATCTTGAAAATGAAATTAAAAATTTACGAAAACAAATGTCCGAGTATATTGATGAATTGGAACTTCTAATTAAGAATTAACCATGCCTTTTTATAAGACAAAAATTTTAAACAGAGAAATATCATTAGAATATGAAAAAAAAGATGAAAAAAAAATAATAGATTCAATAAATTTAATTAATGAAAAAATTGATAATAAATTACAAAATCCAAAATATTCTAATGGAAAAATAAGTGATACTATATTGTTATCACTTCTCTCTATTGAGCTTCAAGCAGAGCTTTCAGAAAAATTAAATATAGAAAAAAGTTCAGAAGTAAATGATGCCAAGAATGAAGAATATCTAAAGAACAATTTAGAACTTAAAGACAAAATACTAAAACTACAAAACGAAAAAAAAATTTTAGAAGATGAAAAATTGAAATTAAATGAACAATTTGATGAAATAAATAAAAAAGTAGAGGATTTAATTGAGATAATTAAGAATTCATATTATGAATAATATTAAAGATGAAAAATCAATTATCAGAAAAAAACAAAAGATTATAAGAGATAAGATTTTTAATAATAAACCATCTCATTTTGCTTTATCTTTGTTTAATAAACTTTTTGAAAAAATTAACTTTCAAGAAATTAATATAGTTTCTAGTTTTATTTCTATTAATTCTGAGATAAATACCAGAGAGCTTAACAATCTAATATTTATTAAAAATAAAATTTTATGTCTTCCTGTAATTGAAAATAAAAATAGTCATTTAATCTTTAAGCAATTTAAGAGTGAAGAGAATTTTATAAAAGGACATATGAATATATCAGAGCCTCAAAATAAAAATAAAATTTTAAATCCCGAATTAATATTTGTACCTTGTTTAGCTTTTGATAATAAGGGAAATAGATTAGGTTATGGCGGAGGTTATTATGACAGGACTTTTGCTTATTTAAATAAAATTAATCATAGATTCATCTCTGTAGCCTATGCATATGAAGAACAAAAGTTAGATTACATACCTATAGACAAATTTGATTTTAAAGTGGATTATGTTATTACGGAAAAAAATTTATATAGTATTTAATGAAAATTCTTTTTATAGGTGATATTGTCGGTAAGGCGTCTCGAAAAAAAATTAAAGAAATTATACCAACACTCAAATCTAAATACAATACAGACATGATTATTGCTAATGGTGAGAATGCAACTTCTGGTTATGGACTTTCAAAAAAGGATGCAGAAGAATTATTTTCCAGCGGATTAGATCTAATTACACTTGGGAATCATGCATGGGATCAAAGAGATATGCTTTCTTATATTGAAGAAAATCCAAAAATAATCAGAGCTTTGAATTACCCTGAAGGTGTTCCTGGAAAAGGATATTATAAGCTTGAACTTTTAAATGGAAAAAAAATTATCGTAGTACAAGTAATGCTTAGATTATTTATGAATTTATCATTAGATGATCCATTTAAAAGAATTATTGAATTTCTTCAAAAAGAGAAATTAGGTAGTACATGCGATGCGATAATTATTGATATGCATGGTGAAACAACTTCTGAAAAAAAAGCATTTGGATATTATGTTGATGGACAAGTTACTGCAGTTTTAGGTACACATACTCATGTGCCAACATCAGATAGTGTTATTTTACCCAAAGGTACAGCTTATCAAACAGATGTTGGAATGTCAGGTGATTACAATTCAGTAATTGGTTTCGATATCAATAATCCAATCCATGGATTTGTTAAGGGATATAGGGCTGAAGGTAGATTTACTCCTGCTACTGAAAATATAACTATATGTGGAGCTTTAATAGACATCGATATTAATAATGGTTTAGCCAAAAATATCACCCCAATTCAAGAGACATAATTTGCATATATTAGACACATTTATCTAATATTTTATATCTTTACTAACATCGGATAAAATATTTATAAATCTACTCGAAATGGCAGGCCACTCCAAGTTTAAAAATATTATGCATCGAAAAGGTGCTCAAGATAAAAAAAGAGCAAAGGTATTTTCAAGACTTGGAAGAGAAATATCTGTTGCAGTCAAAGTCGGTGGCGAAGATATTGAAAGTAATATTAGGTTAAGATCTGCAATTGCTTCAGCTAAGTCGCTTAATATGCCAAAAGATAATATTGAGCGAGCAATTAAAAAAGGTCAAGGGAATGATCCTGATAGTAATTACGAAGAAGTAAGATATGAAGGGTACGGCCCTGAAGGTATTGCAATAATAGTTGAGGCACTTACAAATAATAAAAACAGAACAGCTGCAGAGATTAGATCATCTTTTAGTAAACATGGGGGTAATTTAGGTGAAACAGGAAGCGTTAGTTTTGGTTTTGATAGATTTGGAAATATCACTCTTGATAAAAACTTAGTAAAAGAAGATCAACTTCTAGAATTTCTTATTGAAAATAATAGTGAAGATTACGAAATTAATGACACAGAATATTCAATATACTGTGATCAAAAAGATTTGCATGAACTTAATGATAAATTAATTAAACGGTATGGTCAGACTAATTCTGCAAATTTAATTTGGAAAAGTAAAAATAATATAAATATTGGAAAAGATACGGCAGACAAACTATTTAAATTATTTGAAGTTTTAGAAGACAATGACGACGTTCAAGTTGTATCATCAAATTTTGAAGTTGATGATAATATTTTATCTTCACTGACAGCCTAATGAAAGGAATATAGATGCCTGATAAAGCTTGGAAAAAAAGAGAAAGAGATGTTGCAAACTATTTCAATGGGAAAAGGACACCTTTGAGCGGAGGTAATGGTAAAGTAACAAGAGCTGATGTAATTCACGAAGACTTATTTATAGAATGTAAATTAAGAGCTAAGCATACAGCAATTAGTTTATGGGATGATACTGCAAAGCTTGCAAAAGAGGAGGGCAAGACACCAGTAATAGCATTATGTGAAAAAAATAGACCAGGATTTTGGGTTATGGTTCATAGCAGTGATCTTGAAAAAATTAAAAAATAATTATTATGGCAGATATTAATAGCACAAATTTATCGACAGAAGCTCCTGACTTTTCAATGCTTGCATTATTTATGCAAGCTGACCTTGTTGTCAAATCTGTAATTATCATTTTAATCTTAGCTTCTTTATATTCCTGGAACGTAATAATTTCAAAAATTTTAAGAATTCGACAATTAAAAAAACTTGAAAAAGAATTTGAAGATATTTTTTGGTCTGGAAATTCATTTGAAGATTTATATGAAACTCTAAACTTTAATCAGATAGATCCAAAATCAAAATTGTTTTGTGCTGCAATTTTAGAGTGGAAAAAAAGTAAAACTCAGTTTGAAAATGATACATCTGATATTAATTCTTTAAAAGATAGAATGATGAGATCAATGACAGTTGTTTTTAATAAAGAAAGTGAAAATGTTGAGAGAAATTTAACATTTCTCGCAACCGCTGGATCAACTGCACCTTTTATTGGATTATTTGGAACCGTCTGGGGTATAATGAATAGTTTCAAATCAATTGCAATAGCTCAAAATACAAATTTAGCAGTAGTTGCGCCAGGAATTGCAGAGGCACTATTTGCTACAGCATTAGGTTTGTTTGTGGCTATACCTGCTGTAGTTGCGTACAATAAAATTTCAAATGATCTATCAAAATACTTCATATCCCTAGAAACATTTATGGATGAATTCTCAACAATTTTTTTTAGACAATTAGAGAAAAAATAAATTGATTACCTCAAATAATTTAAACAAACGTAAGAAGCAACGGTACACTCAAATGAGTGAAATTAACGTTACTCCTTTTGTAGATGTTATGCTTGTTTTACTAATTGTTTTTATGGTTACTGCACCTCTTCTAACGGTTGGAATAAAAGTTGATTTACCAAAGGTTAAAGCTACTGCATTAACTGATATTAAAGATCCAATTGAGATAACCGTTAAGTTAGACGGAGAAGTCTACATTGGAGAATCAAATGTTGAAGTAGAAAACTTGATTCCTCGACTAAACGCTATTACCGAACAAAATACTGAAGCAAGGATCTATATAAGGGGTGATAGAGTAGTAGCTTATGGAAGGATTATGGAAATTATGTCCATAATAAATTCTGCAGGATATATTAAAGTTGCATTAATTACTCAAAATCTTGAGCAATAGATGGACCGTATAAGCTATAATAGTTTAAAAATAATAAATTTTTTTGAAAACTTAAATCCTAAAACATCTGGAGTTATTTTTTCAACACTAATACATTTAATTATCCTTCTATTTATGGTCGGCTTGCCAAATTTTTTTTCTCCAAAAGAAATCTACGTTCCAAATGTAATACCTATTGAAATACTTAATGTTGATGAAAACACAAATTTGAAAAAATCTGATACTAAAAAACCAGAAAATAAAAATAAGGAAACAATTACTAAGCAAAAAAAATTTAATTCATCAGATCAATTAGAAGTAAAAAAAAATGTTGAAATAAATAAAAATGAAATTGAAGAAAAAACTAATCCAAATCAACCAGTTATAGAAGTGAAACAAACTCCAAATTTAGAAGTTAAAGAAGAAAAAAAAATAGTTATCAAAGAAAAGGAAATTGTAGAAATTAAGAAAAAGGTAGAATCAATTAAAACTGATATGATTAAACCTAAGTTGAAGCCAAAACCAAAAATTATAAATGATGAAAATATAAAATCAGATTTAGATGTTGAAACAAACATAAAAGATAAGCCAAAGTTGGAAAACAATAAGGCAATATCTAAACCAAAACCAAAACCCGAAAAAGATTTTAGTATAGCTTCAATGCTCAAAGATTTAAGAAATGAAAAAACAAATATGATTCAAAATGAAGTTAAAGAAGATGTTGAAGAGATTGATAATAAAAGTTCAGATGATTCTAATGAAAATATTATACTATCAATATCTGAAATTGACATGTTGAGGCAGCAATTATCTTCTTGTTGGAATGCTCCAGCAGGCGCAGTTATAGAAAGAGGAGATAAAGTAACAATTTCAGCAAAAGTATTACAAAATATGAAAGTTTCGCCAAATAGTATCCGCATTGTTGACACAAATATAGCTAAAACTAATCCATTTTATGGACCAATTACAGACAGCGCAATGAGAACTCTCTTAAACCCAGAATGTACACCGTTAAAACTTCCAAAAGATAAATATAATCTATGGAAAAATCTTACAATTACTTTCGATTATAGTATTATGAAAGGGTACTAATGAAAAAAGTTTTTTTTATAACCTTTTTTATATTTTTTAGTTTTAAAGTCTTTTCTTTAGAAGTTACCCTAACACAAGGTAGCGTGAAGCCAACTCCAATAGCTGTAACAGAACTATACTCAAAAAATTTACAATTAACTAAAGTAGGTAAAAATATTTCAACTGTTATTTCTGATAATTTAGAAAGGTCTGGACTCTTTTTACCAATAGATAAAAGATCATTTATTCAGGATAATCAATCTCTATCTAATAAACCTAGATTTGAAGATTGGAAGTTAATAAAAGCACAACATTTAGTTTCAGGAAAAATTTCATCTAATAATGGAAAAATATCTGTTGAATTTAGATTGTATGATGTGTTTCAACAAAAACAAATAGTGGGAAAAAAATACGAGACTAGTGAAAAAAATTGGAGGAGAGTTGCTCATATTATTTCAGATTCCATTTTTAAAAATATAACTGGCGAAGGTGGTTACTTTGATACAAGAATAGTTTATGTTGCTGAGACAGGGCCAAAAGAAAATAAACAAAAAAGATTAGCAATCATGGATCAGGATCAATCAAATCATCGTTTTTTAACAGATGGATCATATCTAGTTTTAACTCCAAGGTTTTCTCCTAATTCACAAAAAATTACATACATGTCTTATGCAAATAGAAATAATCCTAGAGTTTACATTTTTGATATAGAAACTGGTAAACAAGAAATAGTAGGCGAATTTCCTGGAATGACATTTGCTCCACGTTTTTCACCTGATGGTAATCAAATCGTAATGTCTTATACGGACCCAGAAATTGGTAATTCCGAAATTTATATTCTTGATCTAAAAACAAGAATTTCAAAAAGAGTTACTAATAATTCTTCAATAGATGTTTCTGCGAGTTTTTCACCTGATGGAAAAAAAATAGTTTTTAATTCAGATAGAAGTGGACGAAGGCATTTGTACGTAAGTGATAATAATGGAAAAAATATTAAAAGAATTAGCAGGGAAGCAGGAAGTTACTACACACCAGTCTGGTCTCCAAGAGGAGATATGATTGCATTCACTAAACAAGAGGGAGGACAATTTTATATAGGTGTTATGGAGATTGATGGCTCAAATGAAAGAATGATTGCAAAATCATTCCATGTCGAGGGGCCAACATGGGCTCCAAATGGCAGATTTTTGATGTATTTTAAAGAAGAGAGAACTGCTGAAGATGGTTCAGGAGGTGAATCTAGTCTATATTCTATTGATTTAACGGGTTTTAATGAAAGAAAAGTAATAACCCCTCTAGGAGGATCAGATCCAGCGTGGTCTCCATTGATGCATTAATTGAATATAATACAAAAAAATATACGAAATTCTGAAAAAAATGTTAATGATCTCAGAATAATTTAGTATATCTACTTTTAGTATTAAGGGAGCATTGTTTATGTTTTACAAGTTTTTTATCTCTATATTTATGGTTTTGTTTGTTGCCGCATGCGCAACAACACCAAAAGACTCAGCTGACTCATCAGGATCAGGATCCAGCAGCTCTGGAAGTGATGTTTCTTCAGAAGGAACTATAACTGAAACAGCAGGAAGCGGTATAGTTTCTGGATCTCAGGAAGATCTAATTGTTAATGTTGGTGATAGAGTATTTTTTGGATATGATAGTTCAGATTTAGACTCAGATGCTTTGGAGTTACTTCAAGATCAAGTTGCATGGCTTAAGCAGAATAGTGATGTTTCAGTGACAATTGAAGGACACTGCGATGAAAGAGGAACTAGAGAGTACAACTTAGCTCTTGGTGAAAAAAGAGCTCAAGCTGTTAAAAATTATCTAATAGGATTAGGAATAAACCCAGACAGAGTTTCAACTATTAGTTATGGTAAAGAAAGACCTGCTGTTGTAGGATCTAACGATGGAGCATGGGCTCAAAATAGAAGATCAGTAACTATAGTTAACTAATCTAATTGCCTTAATACTATGGCGCTATATTTATATAGCGCCACATTTTTATCTTAATTACAAATTAAAAACCGTTAATGTTTAAATACATACTCAGTGTTTTAATCTTTTTTTTCTCAAGTTGTGTCTTTTCTAATGAAAATGAACTTACAATTAGTCAGCAATTAGAAAGGTTACAAAGAGAAGTCTCAGATCTTTCTAAAGAAGTATTTTCAGACCCTTCAAGTCAGTTAAATGGAACTAATAATGATTTTGTTCAAAATCTTTCTGCTATTGATTTGCGAATATATGATATTGAAAATGATATAAAAAATTTAACTTCTAATTTAGAAGAATTATATTTTCAACTAGACGATATTTTTAATAAGTTAGAAAATTTAGAAATAATTATCAATAATTTTCAATCAGCTCCTTTAAAAAATGTTGAAGTCAATATTGATGAAGTTTCACAAGATGGTTCTGAGGTTCAAAACAATACTTTAACTAATATTGAAACTGAAAATACACTTGGAACATTAAACATCTCAAAAAACACAAATGATACAACAGAAGAACTTGTATCTGATGATCAGGAGGTAAATTCTAATGAAAAAGAAGAGGTCTTATCACCTGAAGATCAATTCCAAGTAGCATTTGATAATATTAGAGATAAAAAATGGCAGGATGCTAAAATTTCATTTGAACAGTTTATCTCAGATAATCCTGAAAATCAATTATCAGGTTCAGCACATTATTGGCTTGGAGAATTATATATTCTAGAAAAAAATTATAGAGAAGCAGCACTTATATTTGCTGAAGGTTTCCAAAAATTTCCAGACAGTATTAAAGCTGCAGAAATGCTTTTTAAACTTTCTCAGTCATTATACCAAGTTGAAAAAATTACTGAGGCTTGTAAAACTATGGAAAAATTAATCATAGATTTTCCAAAAAATAAAATAATTCCTCAAACCAAAAAACAAATTGTTGAGTATAATTGCTTAGAAAATAATGAATGAAGCTTACAAATAAAGAATTCATTAAAAATATAGAAAAAAAATATACTTTTGAAAAGAACCCCTCTGTTGCTGTTGCAGTTTCAGGTGGTCCAGATAGTATGTCATTATTATTCCTTGTAAATGCTTTTATAAAATACAAAAAAGGAAACTTAATAGCTTTAATCGTAGATCATTGTGTTAGAAAAAATTCTAAAGATGAAGCAAAATATATTTCTACCTATTTGAAAAAAAACAACATTACCTCTCAAATTCTAACTGTAAATCAAGTTAATGTTAGTAAGAAAAATATGAATGAGGCTAGAAATAATCGTTATAATTTACTTACAGCTTTTTGTATTAAAAATAATTTTTTGCATTTATTTGTTGCTCATCACAAAGATGATAATATAGAAACTTTTTTGAATAGAAAGATAGCTGGAAGTGACTTTTATGGTTTAAAATCAATGTCTGAATTCTCACTTTACAATAACGTTTGTGTAATTAGACCACTTTTAAATTTTTCTAAAGATGCATTATTGAATTATAATAAGAAAAATAAAATAGAATATATTAAAGATCCATCAAATTTTAATTTAGATTATACTCGTCCTACAATAAGAAATTTTCTTATAAAATCTGACCAAAAATCAATTAAAGAAATAAATAAAGATTTTGAGAACATACTTTTTTATTCACCATATTTCATTCAAATGATATTTGAGATACTTTTCAAAAATATTATTAAGATTGATAGTAAAAAAATTATTGTTGGTCTTGATAATATGAAAAATTTAAATGAAATTAATTCTGAAAATATTATACGAAGAATATATCAATTTTTATTTTCTGGATCTAATGCTCCACGATCAAAAAAAATTAGAATCTTAACTAATGAAATAAAGAAATTGAATTTTAAATATTTTAACTTGAGAGGCATGATTGTAAAAAAAAATGATGATTTTCTTATATTTTCAAGATAATTTGTTTAATTTACTACAAAACTATTGTGTTTTTATAATAAATTCCTATGTAATAAGTAGATGAAAAACATCAGTAAAAATGTTGTATTATGGATAATAATTGGATTGCTCTTAATCGTGCTCTTCAATCTCTTCCAAGGAACCTCTAACAATAGGAATACTTCAAAAATATCCTTTTCTGACTTCATAGCAGCTACTGAAAGTGGAAATGTCTCTGAGGTAAATATAAGTGGAAATATGGTAACAGGTTTTCTTGACGATGGTCGTTCATTCAGTACCTATGCCCCAAATTATCCAAATCTTGTCGATAAGTTAAACGAAAATGGTGTAAAAATAACTGCTGAACCATCAGAGCGATCAATGCACCCTCTTTTAAGTGTATTATTGTCATGGTTCCCAATGCTGCTTTTAATTGGAGTATGGATTTTCTTTATGCGTCAAATGCAAGGTGGTGGCGGAAAAGCAATGGGCTTTGGAAAATCCAAAGCTAAATTACTAAATGAGGCCGTAGGTAAAGTTACTTTTGATGACGTAGCAGGTATTGATGAAGCTAAACAAGAATTAGAAGAAGTTGTTGAGTTTCTAAAAGATCCTTCAAAATTTTCTAGATTAGGTGGAAAGATTCCAAGAGGCGCTCTTTTAGTTGGACCTCCTGGCACAGGTAAGACACTACTTGCTAGAGCAATTGCTGGTGAAGCAAATGTACCATTTTTTTCTATTTCAGGATCAGATTTTGTTGAAATGTTTGTAGGTGTTGGAGCAAGTAGAGTTAGAGATATGTTCGATCAAGGTAAAAAAAATGCCCCTTGTATAGTTTTTATAGATGAAATTGATGCAGTTGGAAGACATCGTGGTGCAGGTTTAGGAGGCGGTAATGATGAAAGAGAACAAACTCTCAACCAACTTCTTGTAGAAATGGATGGCTTTGAAGCAAATGCTGGTGTAATTATAATTGCAGCTACAAATAGACCTGATGTTCTTGATCCAGCCCTACTAAGACCTGGAAGATTCGACCGTCAAATAACAGTAAATAATCCTGATGTAATGGGAAGAGATAAAATCCTCAAGGTTCATATTAAGAAGATCAAAGTTTCACCTAAATTTGACTCAAAAATTATTGCAAGAGGTACCCCTGGTTTCTCTGGAGCTGATTTAGCAAATTTAGTTAATGAAGCTGCGCTATTAGCTGCTAGAAAAAATAAAAGAATGGTTACACTCGAGGATTTCGAAAGTGCCAAAGATAAAGTAATGATGGGCGCTGAAAAAAGATCAATGGTAATGTCTGAAGACGAAAAAAAACTTACAGCTTATCATGAAGCTGGTCATGCTGTAGCAACCCTTCACTCACCAGCCTCTGATCCAATACATAAAGCAACAATAATCCCAAGAGGTAGAGCACTAGGTATGGTTATGAGACTTCCTGAAAAAGATCAGCTCTCTATGAGAAAAGATCAAATGAAAGCACACTTGTTAATAGCAACAGGAGGAAGAATTGCTGAAGAAATGATTTTTGGTAAAGATAAAATTACTAATGGTGCAGCGAGTGATATCCAAATGGTTACAAATCTTGCAAAAAAAATGATTACAGAATGGGGTATGAGTGAAAAGTTAGGTCGACTAAGATATAACAATGATAGTGAGGAAGTTTTTCTAGGACACTCAGTTGCTCAATCAAAAAATTTATCTGACTCTACAGCAAAATTAATTGATGAAGAAGTAAGATCTCTTGCAGAAGAGGCTGAAAATAGTTGTAGAAAAATTCTTCAAGATAATATTGAAGAACTTCACACAGTTGCCAAAGGACTTTTAGAGTATGAAACATTATCAGGTGATGAAATTAAAGATTTGATTAAAGGTATTAAGCCAACTCGAGATGATTTTGATAATGATGTAAACACACCAAAAAAACCAGCCACATCTGTTCCAAAAACAGGTGGATCAGCTCCTGCTCCAGCAAATTAATTTAAGTACTTCACTTTATTTATTTTTTTGAATAAAAGACATAAATGTCTAAAATATTTGGTACCGATGGTATACGGTGCTTAGTTAACGAAGAGCCTCTTTCTGCTGAAACTTGTCTAAAAATTTCAAAGACAGTAGCATTCCTTCTCAAAAAGAAAAATTCTAAAAATAGTAGGGTTATCATTTGTAAAGATACAAGATTATCTGGTTATTTATACGAGCCTCTTGTTACAGCCGGATTTATTTCTATGGGCATGGATGTAATTTTAGTTGGTCCACTGCCAACACCTGCTGTACCATTGATGATTAAAACTTTAAGAGCTGATATTGGTGTAATGATTACAGCTTCTCATAATACATATGAATATAACGGGCTTAAATTTTTTGACAGTACTGGAACAAAATTAAGTTCATCAATAGAGAAAAAGGTTGAAAATATAGTTTTAAATAATAAAAAATATTCTAAAGTAAAAAACAACACATTTGTATCTGGAAATGCAAGAAGACTAGAAGATGCTTCGGGCAGATACTCAGAATTTTTAAAAAGTACTTTAAAGAAAACGTCATCTAAGAAAAAATTAAAAATTGTTTTAGATTGTGCGAATGGAGCTACATACAATATAGCTCCAAATTTATTTTGGGAATTAGGTCATAATGTAATAGCTATGAATAATAATCCCGATGGTTTGAATATTAATAAAAATTGTGGCGCAGTTGACGTTAAATCACTTTCACAAAATGTCATAAAAGAAAAGGCAGACATTGGACTTGCATTTGATGGTGATGGAGATAGGTTAATAGTTGTAGATGAAGAAGGAAAAGAAGTTGATGGTGATAAGATTATAGGATTGCTTTGCAAAAGTTATGTAAAACCAAAGAAAAAATCCAATCAACATGATGTTATAATAACAGTCATGTCTAACATGGGATTAGAAAATTATCTTACAAATAAATTAAAATTAAATATTAAACGAACAGCTGTTGGAGATATAAACGTTATAAATCAAATGAAAAAATCTAAATCTATGATTGGCGGTGAACAATCAGGACATATAATCTTGTCAGAACACTCTAATACTGGCGATGGAATTTTAGCAGCTTTAAAAATTACTGAAATTTTGATATCAAATAAAAATAAGGCGAGTAAATTATTTGATTTGTATGATGACTTTGCTCAGGAAAAAATTAACTTACGATATAAAACAAAAAATACAAAACTGTTAAAAATTCTTAGTAAGTTAAAAAACGATAAACTATATAATAATAAAAAAATAAGATCTCTTGTTAGGTTATCTGGAACTGAACCGTTAGTAAGAATACTAGTTGAAGGGCAGGAAATTACCGAGGTTAAAAAGAAGTCTTTAGAAATAAAAAGATTAGTAAGGCCTTATCTTGGTTAACAAATTTTTAGTACCTGCAGGTTTTAAAGATAGTTTAAATTTTGATGCATATATTGAGCATAAATATAAAAACAGCATAATAAATTATTTTAGAGATAATGGTTTTACTTTAATTAAGACCCCACTAATAGAGTTTAGTAAAAATTTAGATCGTAATACTCTAACTTTAAAAACAAATAAAAAAAATGATCAACTAAGTATTAGAAATGATATAACCCCACAAATTATTAGAATTGCCTCATCTAGACTAGCCAATAAAATACGACCACTTAAACTATGTTATTACGGTGAAGTTGTTAGAAAAGTTGGAACAATTTTAAGGCCTGAAAGACAATTTCAACAAGTTGGTGCTGAGATTATCGGTTCTGAAAGTTATAAGGCAGATGTAGAGATTATTAATCTTGCCTACGAAACTTTAAAAAAAATTGGAGTTAAAAATATTGTTATTGAAATTACAGCACCATTTTTTCTTGATAGTTTGTTTAAAAAAATAACTAATAAAGATTTAAAAAATAAATTAAAAAAATACATTAAATCAAAAGATATTAACAATTGTTTAAAGTTATTGAATAAAAATGAATTATATAATTCATTTAAAACTTTACATTTATGTTCTGGATCAATTCAAAACAAAAAAAAATATATAACAAAGTTAAATAAAATCATAGGTTATGAATACGAAGTCGAAAGACTAGTAAAAATTGCTAATTTAATTAAAACTTCAAAAAATGACTCTTTAAATGTAGATTTTTTTGACTTACAAAAAAATAAAAATTACTACAAGGGGATAAAATTTACATTTTTTGCTAAAGATGTAAGAGGTGAAATAGCTGGAGGAGGTCGATATAATTTAAAATATGGTAGTAATTCTGAGACTGCTATAGGGTACACCTGTTATATGGATACAATTTTAAGATCCTCATCCTTAATCAATCAAAATAAAAAAATTTTAATTGCATTCAATACAAGTGATAAAATAAAACAAAAATTAATAAATAAAGGTTATAGTTTATTTAAAACTTTTGAAGATAATATTGATATAAAAAAAGAGGCAAAAAAATTTGGAATCAAGTATTATTTAATGAATAATATAGTTAAGCAAATCTAATGTTTTATACGATAGTTGGAACCCAATGGGGAGATGAGGGAAAAGGCAAAATTGTTGATTGGATTTCTTCTAAAGCTGATTTGATAGTTAGATATCAAGGAGGAAATAATGCAGGTCATACAATTAAAGTAGATAATAATGTTTATAAACTTAATTTATTACCTTCAGGAATAATCAATAATAAAAAATGTGCTATTGGTAATGGTGTTGTCTTAGACCCGTGGGCACTAATTAATGAAATTGATAATCTTAAAGAACAAGGAATAGAAGTAAATAAAGACAATTTATGTATTGCTGACAATATTTGTTTGATTTTACCTATTCATAAACTTCTTGATGAAATTAATGAAACTTCTAGAGGAAAAAAAGAACTAGGAACAACTAAAAAGGGTATTGGTCCAGCGTATGAAGATAAAGTAGGTAGAAGAGCAATAAGAATTTGTGATTTAAAAGATCCAATATTTTTAAAACAAAAAATTGATAACCTTTACGAATTTCATAAAGATAAAATTTCAAAACATATTAATAAAATTACACATAATTATTATGAAGATCTTTTATCCATGTCTCAATATCTTAACTCTTTTAGTGTTCCATTATGGAAAATAATAAATGAATTAGGTCAAAAGAATAAAAACATTGTTTTTGAAGGGGCACAAGGTTCAATGTTGGACATAGATTTTGGAACATATCCTTACGTTACATCATCAAATACAATATCTGGTCAGATATTCTCTGGCACAGGTTTTAGTGATAGAAAAAATCATAAAATTTTAGGAATTACAAAAGCATATACAACTAGAGTGGGATCAGGCCCATTTCCAACAGAGTTAATGGATGCGATTGGTGAACATCTTGGAGAAAAAGGTCAAGAATTTGGAACAGTAACAAAAAGAAAAAGAAGGTGCGGATGGTTTGATAGTGTGCTTTTAAAACAATCAATTAAACTTAATGGTATTACAGACATTGTACTTACTAAACTTGACGTCTTAGATGAATTAAAAGAAATTAATGTATGTACAGGATATTTAATTGATGACAAACACTATGATTATTTACCTAGTGAAGAATTTTTATTTGATAAAATTAAACCTGTTTATAAAAAAGTTGCTGGCTGGGAAAAATCAACAGCAGGGATTAACAAATTTGATGATCTACCTGAAAATGCTAAAAAATATATTCAAATACTCGAGGATCTTATGGAAACTAACATTTCAATTGTTTCAACAGGGCCAGACAGAAAGGAGACAATTGATATAAACGGAACTTTATCTAATATTTGAAATTTCTTTTTGAAGTTTTTCTAATGCCTTCTCTTCAATTTGCCTTACTCTTTCTCTACTAATTTTATACCTTTTACTCAAGTCTTCTAACTTTAATGGATTTTCACTTAGCTTCCTAAGTTTAATAATTTCTTTTTCTCTTTCATTTAAAACTTCAAAAGCTTTAGAAAATAAACTTCTTCGATATTCTAGTTCATTTTTATTTTCAATTATTCTATCTTGAGTTTCTTGTTTATCTTCTATTAAGTCTTGCCATTCAGTATCATGTTCTTCACCAAGTTTAACATTTAAAGATTTATCTGATGTAAAAAGTCTATTTTCCATATCGATTACTTCACCTTCTTTCACATCTAGTCTAGTTGCAATCTCTCTAACATTTTCTGGTGATAAATTACCTGAATCAATTGAGGTAAGTTGATTTTTAATTTTACGTAAATTAAAAAAAAGTTTTTTCTGAGCTGAGGTAGTTCCAATTTTTACTAAAGACCAACTATGTAAAACATATTCTTGTATTTGAGCTCTTATCCACCACATTGCATATGTTGCTAATCTAAAACCTTTTTCTGGATCAAATCTTTTAACCGCTTGCATGATTCCAACATTGCCCTCTGAAATTAAGTCTGTAACAGGTAAGCCATATCCTCTATACCCCATTGCTATTTTGGCAACTAATCGAAGGTGGCTTGTAACTAGTTTATGAGCAGCACCTGAATCTCCATGTTCCTTATAACGTTTAGCTAACATGTACTCCTCTTCAGCAGTGAGCATTGGAAATTTTTTAATTTCCTGCAAGTATACTGCTAAATTTCCTTCATTTGATAGTACTGGTAAATTCATAATAAGCCTATAACACAAATAAAATATAATTTAATATTTAAGCAATAATTCAATTAAATTCTTAAAATCTTCAGGAATTTCAATATCAAAATCCATCCTTTTTTTTGATGTAGGATGATCAAAACCAAGATGATAAGCATGCAATGCTTGTCTTTCAAAATTTTTTAAAATCATGAATTTATTAAATGTATTTTTATCTTTTCCAAATTGATTAATTTTACTTTTTCCATAAATCTTGTCACCAATGATTGGAGAATTTTTAGAAGTTAAATGAAGTCTAATTTGATGCGTTCTTCCAGTATGTAAATGACAGTCAACTAAACTAGCAATACCAAAAGTTTTTTCTAATTTAATATCGGTTTTAGAATATTTTCCAAAACCCTTATTATTTAAACTCATTTTTTTTCTATTTTTTCTATTTCTCTCTATGTACCCTTCAATTGATTGATTATCAGGAGTTCCCCAAACTATTGCTTTATATCTACGAGATATTGTATGTTCTTTGAATTGTTCGGCTAAATTAATATGAACATTATTATTTTTCGCAACAACAAGAATTCCACTCGTATCCTTATCTAAACGATGGACTATTCCTGGTCTAGAATTATCATCTAAATTACTTAATTGATTATTAGTGTAATGTATAAGAGCATTCACAAGAGTCCCGCTTTCATTTCCAGGAGCTGGATGCATTACTAAATTTGGAGGTTTATTAATAACAATTAAATCTTCATCTTCAAAAATAATGTTTAAGTCTATATTTTCAGCTGAATGTTTTGTTTCTTGCTTTAAGATTATATTTATAAAGTAATTTTCATTTTCTTTAGTTATGTAAGATGGATCTTTTATTTCCTTTTCTTCAAGATATACATTGCCATTTAATATTAAAGTTTTAATTTGTGTTCTTGAATATCCCTCCAATCTTGAAACGAGCACTTTATCTAATCTTTGTAAACTTAATTGTTTATTTATAGTTAATTTAACATTATAGAATTCGTTCATGTCTCAAAAAATTCTTAAATTTATTGTAATATTTTTAGGTATATTAATTGTTATTTGTTTTTTAACTCTAGTTTATGGCTTGTATATAAAAACAACAAAAAAACAAAGTAATTTAGAAACAAATTTAATTGAATATAATTTAAATTTAGAAAAAGGGCACAAAATTACAGATATAGATATGATTGATAATAATCAGATTTTGTTTACAATAAAAAGTAATGATAAAGTTTATGCTTTAATATATGATATAGAAACATCAAATATTACAAAAATAGATACATCTAATGAATAAAGATAATAATTTTGAAAATAATTTAAAAAAACTTGAGTCTATTGTAGAGAAATTAGAAAATGGTGAAGTTGACTTAGAAGAATCTGTAAAACTTTACGAAGAAGGAATGAATTTAAAAAAAGCATGTGAGGAAAAATTAAAAAGTATTGAAAGCCAAATTAAAAAAATTAAGCAAGAAAACAATAAAGTTACAAAAGAAGATTTTAAGTAATTTTCAAATTTGAGTAAAAATCTAAAAATAAGACTTGATCAGCTTTTAATGGATAGAAACTTAGCTGATACTAAATCAAAGGCCCAATCTATGATTATGGCCGGTCAAGTTTATGTAAACGATAAAATTATTACCAAAAGTGGTAACAGTTTTAATGAAAACTCAAAAATAAAAATTAAACAACTACATCCTACATGGGTATCAAGAGGTGCATTTAAATTACTCAAAGCGATTGATCATTTTAAGATTGATATTGAAAATAAAATTTGTCTAGATATCGGTTCATCAACTGGTGGATTCACAGAAGTTCTTTTAAAAAAAAACGCTAAAAAAATATATTCTATTGATGTTGGCACAAATCAACTTCATGAAAAATTAAAAAAAGAAAAAAAAATTATTAGTATTGAAAATTTTAATGCTAAATATTTAGATAACTCAATAATTCATGAAAAAATTAATTTAGTAGTCTGTGATGTTAGTTTTATTAGTCTAACAAAGGTTATAGAACCTAGCCTGAAGATTTTATCAAGTAAAGCTGAGATTATTTCACTAATTAAGCCGCAATTTGAAACACATAAAATAAATTTGAAAAAAGGTATTGTGAAAGATCCATTGATTCATAAACAAGTATGTAATGATATATCGAATTGGTTTAAAAAAAAAATTAAGGCTGAAGTTGTAGGTTTAGTCGAAAGTCCAATAACTGGACCAAAAGGAAATAAAGAATTTTTGATTTATAGTATTTTAAAGAAATCTTAAACAATGATCAGCTATAGTTGTGGCAACCATTGCTTCACCGACAGGAACAGCTCTTATACCAACACATGGATCATGACGACCTTTAGTAGATATTGTTGTTTCTTTTAATTTTGTATTAATTGTTTTTTTTGGGGATAATATTGAGCTTGTAGGTTTTACTACAAATCTAGTAATTAATTCTTGGCCCGTTGTAATACCCCCAAGAACTCCACCATTATTATTTGAAAGAAATAAAGGTTTTTTATTTTTTATTCTCATTTCATCAACATTAGAAATTCCAGTTTCATAAACACTGCTAAATCCATTTCCCATTTCTACTCCCTTAACAGCATTAATAGACATCAATGCCTTAGCAATATCAGAGTCTATTTTTTCATAAATAGGTTCTCCTAATCCAGCTGGCAAACCTTTTACTCTAATTTCAATTATTGCACCTAAAGAGGAACCAGATTTTCTTGCAGTTTGTATTTCGTTTTCCCATATTTTAATAATTTCTTTATCAGGACTCCAAAAATTATTTTTTGGAATAAAATTATTATTCCAATTATCATAATTAATTTTATGATTACCTATTTGAATTAATGCACCTGTTATTACAACTTGATTTTTAATTTTATTTTTTATGATTTTTCTTGCTATTGCCCCTGCTGCTACTCTCATTGCAGTTTCTCTAGCACTAGATCTACCACCACCCCTATAATCTCTTATGCCATATTTTTTCCAATATGTATAATCTGCATGACCTGGTCTAAATTTACTTTTGATATCACCATAATCTTTTGATCTCTGATCTTGATTGTAGATAATTAGAGAAATAGGATGACCTGTTGTTTTTCCCTCAAAAGTTCCAGATAGTATTTCAACTTTATCCTCTTCTTTTCTTTGAGTTGTAAATTTTGACTGACCAGGTTTTCTTTTATCTAAATAGGGTTGAATATCTTTTTCAGTTAAATTTATGTTTGATGGCACTCCATCGACAACACAACCAATAGCTTTGCCATGGCTTTCTCCCCATGTGGTAAAGTTAAAGATTTTTCCTATTGAATTAGAAGTCATTTTTTAGAATTTGTAAATTCACCTAATAATTCTGAAACACTTTCACTCTCATCAACTGCAACCATTCCTACAGTATGATAGCCACAATCGACATGTTGTATCTCACCAGTAACGGCACTCCCAAGATCACTTAAGAGATACAAAGCAGAATTTCCAACATCTTGCTGATTTACATTTCTTTTAAGTGGAGCATTAAGCTCGTTCCATTTTAGAATAAATCTAAAATCACCTATTCCTGATGCTGCCAAAGTTTTAATTGGCCCAGCACTAATAGCATTAACTCTTATATTTTTTTCTCCCAAATCAACTGCTAAATATCTAACACTTGCCTCTAAAGCTGCTTTTGCAACTCCCATAACATTATAATGAGGCATAACTTGTTCTGATCCATAATATGTTAAAGTTAAAATTGATCCACCATTATTCATTAAAGGTTCTGCTAGCCTACAAGCCTCTGTAAAAGAATAACATGATATATGCATAGTTTGTTTAAAATTATCAGAAGATGTATTGTAATATTTACCTCTTAATTCATCTTTGTTGGAAAAACCAATTCCATGAACAAGAAAATCTAATTCACCCCATTTATTTTTAAGTGTTTCAAAAACGTTATTCATACTTTGTGAGTCTGAAACATCACAAGGAATAATAGTGTTAGACCCTATTTCTTCTGCAAGTGGCTGAACTCTTTTTTTAAGAGCTTCTCCTTGATAAGTAAGTGCAATTTCTGCTCCCTGTTCTGCTAATTTTTTCGCAATACCCCAAGCAATAGATCTGTCATTTGCCACTCCCATAATCAGACCTTTTTTATTTTGCATCAACATATTGTAAATCAGTGTTTTTTTATAAATATAGATATATATACTTATAAAATAATATTCATATCTATAATATGCAATCAAATCAAAAATTAATAAATTCTGATAAAAAACCAATTGAACTTTTTCAAGAATGGTTTGAAGAGGCAAAGAAAAGTGAAATCAATGATCCAAATGCTATGAACCTTGCTACTATATCTTCTGATGGCAAACCCAGCTCTCGAATTGTTTTACTTAAATCATATGATGATAAAGGGTTTGTTTTTTACACAAATTCAAATAGCAAAAAAGGAAGAGCAATTAAAAACAACGATAGTGTAGCTTTAAATTTTCATTGGAAAACACTTCAAAGACAAATAAGAATAGAAGGAAATGTTTCACAAATTTCAAATGCTGAAGCTGATGAATATTATAATTCAAGACCACTAGGAAGTAGAATAGGAGCTTGGGCTTCATTACAGTCAGAAGAACTAGATGATAGATCGACATTAACTAAAAGAGTAGAGGAGTTTGAAAAAAAATTTTCAGATAATGATGTACCAAGACCTTCACATTGGAATGGTTACTTAGTAGCACCTATATTAATTGAATTTTGGCAAGATATGCCATTTAGATTGCATGACAGACTTGAATTCCGTAGGGAAAATGATGGTTGGGTTACAAGAAAATTATATCCTTAATTATTTTCTTTCCATTTTTGTAAAATCCATGAACTAGAATTTGATTTATTGTCACCACCTATGCCCCAAAGTAACTTTATATTGTTTTTTTCACAGAATATTGATTCTGGTGTTGTACTATTATTTCTATCACCTCCATTTGCAAATTTAATAATTGATTTTGGATATTTATTTTTTACTTTTTTAAGACCATCGATGCACGTCTTATCTCCGTCATCAAATTCTATAACATCAATAACATTTTTTAACTCATTCATAATTATAGTTCTTTCAATAAAAGGAAGAAATTCCTTACCCTTCTTTTTTTGAAGCCATAAATCAGAATTTAGCAAAACTACAACTTCACCATGTTTAGCAGCTTCTTTAATTAATTTTATATGACCACTGTGAATTGGGTCAAAACCTCCACTAATAACAACTATTTCACGCATACTTGCTTCTCCATTTTTCTGGATCTTCTAAAAATTCTTTTAAGTTTGAAACCTTGTCTTCAGAATATATTTTTTTACTTTCAATATAATTTATTACATCTTTCCAAGTACACAATGAGTGCATATTTACATTTAATTTAAATAATTCTGATTCATTGAAATTAAAAATATCATAATAAAATATTACAAATATATCTTTAACTTTTAATCCAGCTTCACGCATTGCGTTAATAAAAATTATTTTACTACCTCCATCAGTAGCTAGATCTTCAACTAAAAGAGCTTTTTGATTTTTTTCAAATTCACCTTCAATTTGTTTGTTTTTTCCAAAACCTTTTGTTTTTTTTCTAATATAAATCATTTGTTTATCTAATTTTTGAGAAATAAAAGCAGCATAGGGAATTCCAGCGGTCTCTCCACCAGCAATAATTTCTGTCTCAATATTATTTTTAGTTAAATAATCTATGGCTTTATCAATTATAAAATTTCTTTCTTTTGTGAAAGAAATAATTTTTCTACAATCAACATAAACAGGACTAGCCAAGCCTGATGTAAGAGTAAAATATTTATCAAATGAAAAATTAATAGACTTTATATCTACTAATATTTTAGCTATCTCTTTAGACATTTTTTTAAGTTATTTGTGCAATATGTTCAAATGATAAATTTCCAGGGACAATCATTATTGGTATTCTTAGGTTTGTTATTTCATTACTCACCAGAGAAGTTATTATTGGACCAGGGTTTTTACTATTTGGATCAGTATTGGCGGCTAAAACAAGAACATTAATATTTTTTTCCTCATCTAATAATTGTTTTAATTCAAATATAGTATCCCCTTCTCTTAAAGAGAGAGCAGGATAGTCACCTGTTCTTTCTTGGACAAATGAGGCAGCTTTTTTAAGAATTGTTTCTGCTTCTTCTCTAGCTTCCTCTTTCATAATGTCTGTAACACCCTTGGTTGTTAGAACATCCAAAGGCTCTATGAATGTTGCAATGATAATCTTTCTTCCTGTTTTTTTTGATCTTGCACAAGCATATTCAAGAGCTGTATTCATTTCTTCTGAATTATCTGCAACAACTAGAATATATCTATCATCACTCATTTACTTCTCCTAAATAAAGCAGCAGCAATAAAACCTGAAAATATTGAAAAGATAATTACAAAAACTCCGTATGTAGCTGCATTTTCATTAGCAAAGTCAAATATTTGACTTCCAATACCAGTTTTTTTTATAACTATATTTTTTTGATCAGTACTCATAATTGTATTATTTCTTATATAGTAAATATCAACATTATAAATCCCTGGTATTGTATTTGTTGGAAAAAAAACGCTAGTTTGAAATAATTTATCTTTGATCTTTTTCATTTCAAAACTTTTATAAAATGATTCTTCTTTTTTTATTCTAACAAAATTTTTATTCCAACTTTTTTGGTCATTTTTGAAAATAAAATTTTGATTAAAAGTTTTATTATTTAAAATTTTTTCAAAACTTAGATCCTCATTAATTAATATCGATTCAGGCAAGATTTCGTTAATTTCTTTTGATGAGGATAAAAAGAATAAAGATGGAATGTTACTATAGGTAACGTATTGATTATTTATCCATATTCCAAAATACCTTTCTTTTTTTTGTATTCTCATTTTTGATGGTGGCCCTTTTATTGTCAAAAGTGTCTCATGATCATTCTTTAGTAATCCAAAAATAATAATTTCTTTTCCATTAAAATCTGTTTTTAATTCAATACTATCCTCAGATAAGTCAAAGTAAATTTCTTCAGCATGAAGAAAGTTATAAAAAAAAATTACAGTCAATAAAATTGTTAGATTAAAAGCAAACTTTATATATAAATTTTTAATCATCTATTTTTGTCACTTCTAAAATATAAAATTCTAAATAAAATCCAATTAATGCAAAAATTGATACTAATAAAAAAGATGCTCTCTCAATCAATATATCAATCACTAATATATCTTTTTGCATAAGCATATAAATTGGAATTACAGTGGATAAAATAACTATACTTAGTTTTGCAAATGAATCATTAAATAATATGTCTTTAAATATTTTATTAAGATCTTTTTTAATAAATACTCTGAAATTTGACCAAATATAAATTTTGTTAAATGAGTTTATAACAATTATTAGAATTAAAAAATATTCAATATTCTCCAGATTAAAACTAATGGTTGTAAAAATAAAATATATGAAGAGACAAACTACGATCAATAAATTAATTGAAAAATTAATTATTGATATCATATCATTACCAATGAAAATAAATCATTAGGTCTTAAAACTAGATCTGTAAAAATTTTACCACAAACACCCAGTACCAATATAGCCAAAATACCTCTCAAATATTCTGCTTTCAATTTAGATCCAAAAATTACACCAATTTGTGCACCAATTACTCCTCCAAATATCATTAGTGCAGACAGCACAATATCTACATTATAATTTATGTAGGATTGAAAGAATGTTGCATTAGCGGTAACAAAAATGATTTGAAATAAAGATGTCCCAACTACTATACTTGTTGGCATTCCAAGTATGTATACCATTGCGGGTATAATTATAAATCCTCCTCCAACTCCCATCATTGCGGACATTACTCCAACTGCGAAACCTATCAGTACAGGTGGTATCGCACTTATATAAAGTTTTGATCTATGAAAGCGAACTTTAAATGGAAGTCCGTGAAACCAAGAATGTTGATGCAGTTTTGTTCTTTTAGTGTTTCTTGCTCTATAGTGTTTTATTGTAGTTCTTGCGCTTTCAAAAGCCATACTAAAACCAATAAAACCTAAAAAGAAAAGAAATAATAACTGAATAACTAAATCTATTTGCCCAAAGTTTTTTAAATAACTGAAAATATTTACACCAACTGTGGAGCCAATTAAACCTCCTATTAAAAGGAATATACCCATCTTTATATCAACATTTCTTTTTCTCCAGTGAGCAATAAAACCTGAAACTGAAGTTGCTAAAACGTGTGGAGCTTCAGAACCAACAGCTACAACTGGAGGTATGCCTAAAAAAATTAATAGTGGTGTCATTAAAAATCCACCACCAACACCAAAAATTCCTGAAAGTATACCTATACTCATACCAATAAAGATAATAAGAAAAATATTGACGTTCATTTCAGCTATTGGAAGGTAAATTGACATATTTTTTTATGAATTTTATATAATTATTACTTAATAAGTACAAATTATATTTATTTTAGAAAATTATATAAAATTATTTAGTACTATGATTCCGATATAACTTACAATTCCAACACAACAAGCTGCAGAAAAACCAACATAAAATGGTCTTATGCCTAAGCTTTTTAAAGAAACTAAATTTGTACTTATGCCAACAGCTGCCATTGCTATTGCTAAAGAATACTCAGCAATAGATTTAATAATATTGATTATTAATTGCCAGTTATTATTTGTTAATATTTCAAAAGCTAAATTACTATTTTGAATTCCATAATCTCCAATTGATCTTATAAGACCCATAATAATAAAACCAATAATGAAAATTGGAAACATAGATATTATTGATGGTTTGCTATTATATTCACCAATATTATTTCTTAGATACATATAGCTTATTGTAGGAATGACGATTATCATACTGACATTTCTTACTAATTTTGTAATTGTCGCTATATCCATAGTTTTTGGTGAATTGAATTGTTCCGCATATATCAATCCAGCCCCAGCAACTTGAGCAGTTTCATGTATTGAAGTTCCAAGAAATAATCCTGATGCTAACTCATCTCCACTGAAAAGATAATATGCCATAAATGGATAGAGGAACATTGCAATTATTCCAAATATTGTAATATTAGCTATGGCATAAGCAACTTCCTCTTTATCAGCATTAATTGCAGGACTAGTTGCTACAATTGCAGATGCTCCACAAATACTTGTTCCAACTGCAATTAATGATCCCATTTTTGAAGAAACGTTTAATAACTTGCATAAATAATTTACAATCAAGATTGATATAATAATACAAGCAACAATTAGAGGTATTCCAACTATTCCAACTTTAAAAATATCTAAAAGACCTAGTCTAATACCAAGACATATTATTCCTAATCTTAGAATAAATTTTAAAGAAAACTTAATTCCTTCTAATAAAAAATTATTAATATGAAATATATTTCCTATCAAAAGACCAAATATTATTGATAGCATTATTGGTGATATTGGACTTTTATTTAAATTTAAAATTTCTTTTCCAATAAAATCACTTAGGTATATGCCGGAATAAGCAATTATAAAACAAAATATAATTCCTGGAAATATTTTATATATTGAGTTTACCATTTAAAATATTCTTTATACAAAAAAAATATTTTTTACATATTTATATCAAATTTAGATATTCTTTGCAGTATTCCATTCTTCTTGAGTATTAACATTGAAAAAATTTTTTTCTTGGCTTTTGTCGAATTCAACAAATTTATATTTGTGCTTTTTAACCCAAAACATAATTTTACTATTTTTTAATATTAACTCATTTTCTAAACTAGTTATTAAGGATATATGCCACATTGCTATTACAGGATGATGTCTACTATTTGATCTTGCAATCAATATTTTTACATTTTCATCATATGCCTCTAAAAACTTATCGAAAAGATTATCGGGTAAAAATGGAGTATCACTTGGAACAGTAAAAACCCATTCTTTGTTTGTGTAATTTTCTTTAGCCCACAACATTGATGTGTGAATTCCTGCTAAAGGTCCTACAAAACCTTTGAATCTATCTTCAATTATTGGGTAATTAATTTTCTTAAAATTTTTTAAGTCATTAGCATTTATTATTATTTCATTACTATATTTTTTAAGCTTGTTTATTATTTTGTCTAAGATTGTAATTCCATTTATTTTAGCAAAAGCTTTAAATCCACCTCCAAATCTTTTTGATTGACCTCCCGCAAGTATGGCAAACAAAATTTTTTCCTTATTAATGGTCAATTCTATGTTCTCCAGAAAGTGCTAAATATTTTTTTCCCTTTGCTCGTCCAATAAGTGTTAAATTCGAGCCTCTTGCCAGCTCTACACCCCATGCTGTGAATCCTGATCTAGAAATTAATATTGGAATACCCATTTTTATAGTTTTAATAACCATTTCACTAGTTAGTCTTCCTGTAGTGTAAAAAATTTTATTTGAAGAGCTAATTTTTTTTAAAAACATAAAACCAGCAATTTTATCTACAGCATTATGTCTTCCTACGTCTTCCATATAAATCAATGGTTTATTATTATGAATAATGGCACAACCATGTATTGCTCCTGTTTCTAAATATAAGCTCGGTGTTAATGTAATTTTTTTTGAAATTTCATAAATCCATTTATGTTTAATTTTCTTTTTGGATTTTAATTTTGATTTTTTTATTTCCGCATAGATATCTCCAAATACTGTACCTATTGCACAACCACTAGTTGTTATTTTCTTTCTTAATTTGTTTTCATAATTTGTTTTACGTTTTGTTCGTACAACAACCACACCTAAATCTTTATCAATTTCAACTTTTCTAATTATGTCATTTTTCTTAAGCATATTTTGATTTAATAAATACCCAACTGCAAGATATTTTGGGTGATCACTAATAGACATTAGTGTTACTATCTCTTGATTATTAAGAAAAATTGTAAGAGCTTTTTCATTAATAACTTTAGAAATTATTTTATTCCCTTTCTCATCAAAACCATTTAGTTTTGTAATTAAGGACTTATTATTAATATCAGGTGAGACTAAATATTTCTCTTTTTTTGCCATATGTTGTAATTAAACTAATAATATAAATGAACATATTAGAAATTTTCACAAATTCCATACTATTAATTATTACTTTAGATAGTGAACTATGGGACATTATACTTTTATCATTATTTGTAAGTTTTACCGCTCTAATTATTGCATCATTATTAGGGTTTATAGTAGGGTATTATTTTGCAATTTATAATTTTTTTTTCAAAAAAATTATCTTAATAATTATAAACTCATTGATGGGAATTCCTCCAGTTGTAGTTGGTTTAATTGTTTATTTTATTTTTGCATCAGGTGGACCTTTAGGTATCTTACAGCTTCTATATACGCCCTCTGCGATGATTATTGCTCAAACTATAATAATTTTTCCAATAATTGCTTCATTATCTCATGAGATATTTTCTAAAAATTGGTTTGAATTTAAAGATCAGATAAGATCCTTAAATATTCCCTTTTGGGGTTCTGTTAAACTTCTATTTAACCATAGTTATTTTTTATTAATAACAACATTATTATCTGCTTTTGGCAGAGCAATTTCAGAAGTTGGTGCAGTTATGATTGTGGGCGGTAATATTGATCATTATACAAGAGTAATGACAACTGCTATATCTTTAGAAACTAGAATGGGAAATTTAGAATACGCTATGGCATTAGGTTTAGTTTTAATATCAATAACAATAATTATTTACTCTCTTGTGTATTTGTTAAATAATAGATCTATTAAATGAAAATAGTAGGAATTGTTGGCTGGAAGAATTCAGGGAAAACGACTATTGCAACTAAAATTATAAATAAACTTAGCTCTAATAATTTTCGTGTTGCTTCAATTAAACATGCACATCACGAATTTGATATAGATCATGAAAATACAGATAGCTTTAAGCATAGATTATCGGGATCCTCTCAAGTAATAGTTAGTTCATCAAAGCGATGGGTTAAAATATCAGAGCTAAACAATTCAAAAGAAAAAACATTAGATGAATTAATTAATCAACTTTCAGAAATTGATATTGTAATAGTGGAAGGGTTTAAAAATGAAAATCACCCAAAAATTGAAATAATTAAAAATGATAATGATAATTACTTATTTACCAAAATTAAAAATATAAAAGCTATTATTACAAATAATAAACTTAAAACTGACTTGAGAATTTTTAAGAATGACGAAATTGATAATATAGTCGATTTTATTTTGAGAGAATTTTAATGAATAAATCACCTCTAACCAAAAAACAAATTATTAATTTATTTAAAAAACAAAAGGTTGTAATTTCTAATTCTGAAAAAGTTAATTTAGAAAATTCTGAGGATAGATTTCTTTACGAAAATATAAAAAGTAAAATAAATTTACCTCCTTTTAATAATTCTGCTGTAGACGGTTATGCTATTTTAAAAGCAGATTTAAAAACAAAAAAAAATTTTTTTTGTAACAGACGAATAGCAGCTGGAGATAACAAAAATATAAAAGTAAAACCCGGTGAAGCCGTTAGAATCTTTACTGGCGCAAAAATGCCTACGAATTCATCAACTATAGTTATGCAGGAAAATACATACAAGAAAGGAAATAAAATTCATTTAATTAAAATTCCAAAATTTGGAGATAATTATAGATTAAAGGGTGAAGATATAAAGAAAAACCAAAAAATATTGGAAAAGGGGTCTAAATTAAATCAACAAAATATAAATTTAATTGCTGCTACTGGTATTAGTAAAATAAAAGTATTTAAAAAAATTAAAATTGGTTTCTTTACAAGTGGTAATGAATTACGAAAACCAACTAAAAATTTAAAAAATTCTGAAATTAATAATTCAAATTATTATAGTTTATATAATTTACTTGATAAGAATTTTATAGAAAAAAAATATTGTGGAAATCTCAAAGATAATTTTAAATATATTAAAAATAAAATCTTTAATACTTCAAAGAAATTTAATGTAATAATAACTGCTGGTGGTGCATCTGTTGGTGATGAAGATCATGTAATTAAAGTTTTATCTGAATTAGGTAAGGTATATTTTTGGAGAGCAGCAATAAAACCAGGAAGACCAATTGCAGTTGGAAAAATCAATAATTGCTACATAATTTGCTTACCAGGTAATCCAGTTTCTGTTCAATTACTATATGTAATGTTAGTAAGACCATTAATAGAAAAATTATCTGGTGGAAATTTTAAGCTCCCATCATCAAGTAAAATTACAGCAAATTTTTCTATGATGAAAAAAACAAAAAGAATGGAGTGGTTACGTGTTAATAAAGAAACTATAAATAATAAAAATATTGCAAATAAATTTCCTAAACAAGGTTCTGGTATGATTAGTTCTATATCCTATTCTGATGGTATAATTGAAATTGATGAAAATGTTTCTCAAGTAAAAAAAGGAGATATTTTTGATTTTTATAATTATGAAAGTCTATTTTAATTTTTAATTTTAAATCTATAACGAATTACAATTTTATCTTTTATTTTTTCACAACTTAAATATTCATACTTAGACTGATCACAATAATGTTCAAAGTCTGCTTCAGCCAAAGGATCAGTTGCAATAATTTTAATAATTGTATCTTTGTTTAATTCTGATGCAAGTTTTCTAGCCTTAAGCACTGGTATAGGACATTCTGTACCACTAGTATCAAGAACTAATTCTTCATTTTCAACTGAATCTTTCATAGTTTTCTGATACTTAATATATAGTATAATATTAATTGAAATGGATAAATTTGTCTCTCAAACAGAAACTTCTCTAAAAAAGAAGAAAAAACGTTGGACTCCAAAAGGAAGACAAGTCGAAGATAAATATTTAGATGAAGTTTCTAAATTGTTTTCAGGGTTAATATTTAAGCGAGATGAATTAATAGAATATTTGCATATATTACAGGATAAATTTGGTGTTTTGTACGATAAACATCTAGTAGCTTTATCAACTATTATTAACTTACCGCTTTCTGAAATTTATGAAGTTGCAACTTTTTATGCTCACTTTAATGTAGTTAAAGATAGTAAAGATTATAACCCAGTTAATGTTGTAAGGGTTTGTGAAAGTTTAACTTGTGAATTATTTGGCGCACACAAATTACTTCAAGATATAAAAAAATTAGAAAATAAAAATATAAAAGTCGTACCTGGGCCATGCATGGGAAGATGCAATGTTGCCCCTACTGTTTGCGTAGGAAAAAATTATGTTGATGTGGCTAATTTTGATAAAGTTAAAAAAACAATTGATGAAAAAAATTTTGACCCCTTCATTCCAGATTATATAAATTTATCTTCTTATAAAAAAAAAGGCGGTTATGAAATTGCGAACAAAATAAAAAATGGTGTTATTTCAAAAAAACAAGTTTTGGAATCTTTAAATGAAAGCGGATTGAAAGGTAAGGGCGGCGCTGGATTTCCTACAGGAAAAAAATGGGAAATTGTTTCAAATTACAATGGTAAAAAATATGTTGCTGTTAATGGTGATGAAGGTGAGCCAGGAACATTTAAAGATAGGTCATATTTAGAAAGTGATCCACATAGATTTTTAGAAGGAGCTTTAATTGCATCCCATTTTATAAATGCTCAAAAAGTTTATATTTATATGAGAGATGAATATCCAACAGTTATAAAAATTTTACTTGATGAAATAAATAAAATGGAAGATGAAAAAATAATTCCAAAAGACTTTTTCATAGTGAGAAGAGGGGCAGGAGCCTATATTTGTGGAGAAGAGTCAGCAATGATAGAAAGTATTGAAGGCAAGAGAGGATTACCAAGGCATAGACCGCCTTATGTGGCTGAAATTGGTTTATTTGGATGTCCTACTTTAACAAATAATTTAGAAACTCTTTTTTGGGTAAGAGATATAATTGAAAAAGGAGCAAAGTGGTTTGCTGAAAAGGGGTCCAATGGGAATAAGGGTTTTCATAGTTTTTCAGTATCTGGAAGAGTAAAGAACCCAGGAGTAAAAGTTGCCCCAGCCGGTATAACAATTCAACAATTAATTGATAAGTATTGTGATGGTATGGCAGATGGACATACTTTTAAAGGATATCTTCCAGGAGGTGCATCAGGTGGTATCCTACCCGCTACTATGAACGATATTCCACTTGATTATGGATCAAAAGAATTAATGGATGCCGGATGCTTTTTAGGTTCAGCGGCAGTAGTTGTATTGTCGGATCATGATAATATGAAAGATGTTGCACTTAATTTACTAAAATTTTTCGAAGAGGAAAGTTGTGGTCAATGTACACCATGCCGTTCCGGTACGGAGAAAACTGTAAAATTAATGCAAGAAAAAAATTGGAACAAGGAAAAATTAAAAGATTTAAGTGAAGTTATGGCTCAAGCATCGATATGTGGTTTAGGACAGGCTGCAACAAACCCATTAAATTCTGTTTTAAAATATTTTAGCAATGAAATAACTTATGACTAAAGAGAAAACAAAATTTTATTTAAACAAAAAGTTAGTTGAAGCAAATGCTGATGAAACTATTTGGCAAGTTGCAAATAGACTTGGAACAGAAATCCCACATTTATGTTATTCCGATAAACCTGGCTATAGAGCAGATGGAAATTGTAGAGCATGTATGGTTGAAATTGAAGGAGAACGTGTGTTGGCGGCATCTTGTATTAGAAAGCCAACTGATAGTATGAAAGTAAAAACTTCTTCAGAAAAGGCTAAAAAATCAAGAGAGTTAGTTTTTGAGTTACTTCTAGCAGACCAACCAAAAAAAGAAATTGCTCATGATAATAATTCTGACTTTTGGAAATGGATAGACAAAGTTGAAGTTAAAGAAAGTAGATTTCCAAAAAAAAATTCATGTCAGGCAGACGTTTCTCATCCAAGCATGGCTGTAAATCTAGATGCATGCATCCAATGTAATCTTTGTGTAAGAGCATGTAGAGAAGTCCAGGTAAATGATGTCATCGGAATGGCATATCGAGGAGAAAATTCTAAAATTGTATTCGATTTTGATGATCCAATGGGTGACAGTACATGTGTGGCATGTGGTGAATGTGTACAAGCTTGTCCAACTGGAGCATTAATGCCGGCATCCATCGTAGATAAGGATGGTGTTGGTCATACTAAGGTAGATAAAAAAATTGATAGTGTTTGTCCTTATTGTGGTGTTGGTTGTCAGATAGAATACAATGTAAAAGATAACAAAATTAAATACGTTAATGGTGTTGATGGTCCCGCAAACAAGAATAGATTATGTGTAAAAGGAAGGTTTGGTTTTGATTATGTAAATAATCCTGAAAGACTTACAAAGCCATTGATTAGAATTAAAGGTAAAGCAAAAGACTTACACCCAAGTATTAATTTTTCGAACATTCATGAATATTTTAGAGAAGCATCTTGGGATGAAGCTCTAAATTATGCTGCACAAGGATTTTTAAAACTTAATGAACAAAGAAATGGTAAGAGTAATCTTGCAGGTTTTGGATCAGCTAAATGTTCAAATGAAGAGGCTTATTTATTTCAAAAATTAATCAGAACTGGTTTCAATACAAATAATGTTGATCATTGTACAAGACTTTGTCATGCGTCTTCTGTAGCTGCTTTATTGGAAACAATTGGTTCAGGAGCTGTTACTGCTCCATTTTATGAAGTTGAACATTCAGATGTGATAATAGTCATTGGAGCAAATCCTACTGAAAACCATCCTGTTGCAGCAACTTTTTTTAAGAATGCTGCTAAAAAAGGTTCTAAATTAATTGTGATGGATCCTAGAGGCCATTCCTTAAAAAAACATGCAACTCATATGTTACAATTTAAACCAGGATCTGATGTTGCTCTCTTAAATTCAATAATGAATGTTATTGTCGAAGAAAATATATTTAATTCCGAATATATTAAAAAACAAACTGAAGGATTTGAAAAATTAAGAAAACATTTAATGAATTATTCACCTGATATAATGGAAAACGAAACAGGTATCGATCCAGAACTTATAAGAGAAGTAGCACGCTTATTTGCTAATACAAATAAAGGAATAATTTTTTGGGGGATGGGGGTTTCTCAACACACACATGGTACGGACAATGCTAGATGTTTAATTTCTCTAGCTTTGATGACAGGGAATGTTGGAAAAAGAGGATCTGGTTTACATCCTTTAAGAGGACAAAACAATGTTCAAGGAGCTTCTGATGCCGGTCTTATACCAATGATGTATCCTGATTACCAATTTGTTGATAAAAATAATAATAAAGATTTCTTTGAAAAACTTTGGAACACTCCTCTAGATGACAAAAAAGGTCTAACTGTTGTTGAAATTATGGATGCTATTCACGAGAATACAATTAAAGGTATGTATATACTTGGTGAAAATCCAGCAATGTCTGACCCTGATCTAAATCATGCAAGAGAAGCTCTACAAATGTTAGAGCATTTAGTTGTTCAAGATATTTTTTTAACTGAAACAGCAACATATGCGGATGTTATTTTCCCCGCTTCAGCATGGCCTGAAAAAAATGGAACAGTCACTAATACTAATAGGCAAGTACAGATGGGAAGAAAAGCCTTAGATTCTCCAGGTGAAGCTAAAGAAGATTGGTGGATAACGAATGAACTTGGAAAAAGAATGGGTTTAAATTGGAAATACAATCATCCCAAGGAAATTTATGAAGAAATGTCACTAACAATGCCTTCTTTAAACAATATTTCTTGGGAAAGATTAGAAAATGAAAACTCTGTAACTTATCCAAGCAAATCCCCAACTACACCAGGAGATGAAATTGTTTTTGGTGATAAATTTCCCAACGAAAATGGTAAAGGTAAATTTGTTCCAGCTAGTGTTACTGCACCAGATGAGGTACCTGATAAAGAGTTTGCAATGATACTAACTACAGGAAGACAATTAGAGCATTGGCATACTGGAGCTATGACTAGAAAGGCATCAAATTTAGATGCTATCGAACCAGAACCTTCAGTTTCAATATCACCTAAAGATATAATTAAAAATAATATGAAAGCTGGTGATAAAATAAAAGTCACAACTAGAAGAGGCTCAATAGATATTAGAGTAAGGCAAGACAGGGCGATTCCTGATGGAGTCATATTTATTCCATTTTGTTATAATGAGTCTGCTGCTAATCTTTTAACTAATCCAGCTTTAGATCCATATGGAAAAATTCCTGAATTTAAATATTGTGCAGCAAAAATTGAGAAGTTATAAATACTCTATGATTAAAAAGATATTAATAATTTTATTTCTTGTATTTAGTCCAATCACAGCATGCTCTACATTAAGTGAATTAAATGAAAGGGTAAAGGGTGATGGAGTTCCTTATATTCCTGGAATTTAATTTATAAAATTCTTGTCGAAATTATAATTTAATATAAATGCAAAAATAATGCCGCGTTAGCTCATTTGGTAGAGCAGTTGATTTGTAATCATCAGGTAGTCAGTTCGATTCCGACACGCGGCACCACCTTAAAAATATTTAAGTTGAGTAAAACTGATATAATGCAATTGATGTTGCATTAGAAACATTCAAACTATCAATTTCAAATTTTAAATTATTTTTCATTTTTATCTGAATTATTTCATCACATTCCTTTTTTACTAATTCTCTAATACCTTTTCCTTCAGAGCCAAATACTAATACTGATTTTTGTGAAAAATTTAATTTTGAATTTTTATTTTTCGAACTGTCAAAGCCATAAATCCAATAATTATTTTTTTTAAGAAAAGAAATAGCTCTTCTAATATTTGTCACTCTAATATAATTTACAATTTCTGCAGCACCGGAAGCTGATTTGTAAATTGATGAAGTCAGTTCTGGTGAGTTATCTTTGCCAACGATAATTCCTGCACAATCAAATAATGCACATGATCTCATTATTGAGCCAATATTTTGAGGGTCGGTTACTTGATCTAAAATTAATATTACTGATTTCGATTTTTTATTTTCTACTTTTACAAATTCTTCTAAACCTGGCCAAGTAAGATCTTTTGTTTTTAGAACTACTCCCTGGGTTGTGTTTTCATTACCAAATCTTCTTGTGAATTCACTCTGAGGAAGAATGGTAATTTTTTGTATATTAGATTCATATTTTTTGGCAAAATTAGTCTGATTTTTACTAATTATAAGCTCAATATTCTCTCTTTTATCATTTTGAAGGGCTGCTTTGACAGAATGTTGACCAAAAATTGTATGAATTCCTTGGTTTTTATTAGATTTATTATTTCTAAACTTACTCATGGTTTAATATCACAGATTTGTCTAATTAATACAATCTAGATATGTACAAAATGGCATTTATTGTCTAAAAGGCCGTTGCTTTTACGAGTATACGTATTTTGCAAAGGTGAAACTGCTGTTTTAGATTGACATATATACTAATTTATTAGTAATGGCCAATTTCTTCAAACGGAGGGGTGGTCGAGTGGTTAAAGGCAGCGGACTGTAAATCCGCCCGCGTGAGCGTACGTAGGTTCGAATCCTACCCCCTCCACCATTATGGAGGTAATGGGATGAAAGCATTAAAGTGAGTGTGTGAAGCAGTCAGTTTAGTTGCGGGTGTAGCTTAGTGGTAAAGCTCCAGCCTTCCAAGCTGGCTACGAGGGTTCGATTCCCTTCACCCGCTCCATAACAAAATATTATTGGGGTAAAAAAATGGCTAAAGCAAAATTCGAAAGAAATAAACCGCATTGTAACATAGGAACCGTTGGTCACGTTGACCATGGTAAAACAACATTAACTGCTGCTATAACAAAAATATTAGCAGAGACAGGTGGAGCAGAATTTACAGATTATGCAAATATTGACAAAGCACCTGAAGAGAGAGAGCGTGGAATAACTATTTCAACTGCACACGTTGAATATGAAACTGAAGCAAGACACTATGCACACGTTGACTGTCCTGGACACGCCGATTATGTAAAAAACATGATCACTGGTGCTGCTCAAATGGACGGAGGTATCTTAGTTGTTAATGCCGCTGACGGACCAATGCCTCAAACAAGAGAACACATACTTTTAGCTAGACAGGTAGGCGTACCTGCTCTTGTAGTATACATGAATAAAGTTGATCAAGTAGATGATAAAGAATTAATTGATCTAGTTGAAATGGAAATTAGAGAACTTCTTACTTCATATGAATTCCCAGGTGATACTATCCCAATCATTAAGGGTTCAGCTTTAGCAGCTCTTGAAGGTAGAGATGATGAAATTGGAAAAAACTCAATTATGGAATTAATGAAAGCAGTTGATGAACATATACCACAACCTAGCCGACCTGTAGATCAGCCTTTCTTAATGCCAGTTGAGGATGTATTTTCAATTTCTGGTAGAGGTACGGTTGTAACTGGAAGAATTGAACAAGGTCAAGTTAAAGTTGGAGAGGAAATTGAGATCCTAGGAATAAGAGAACCTCAAAAAACTACTTGTACTGGAGTTGAGATGTTTAGAAAACTTTTAGATTCTGGTGAAGCTGGAGACAACGTTGGTGTTCTTCTTCGCGGAACAAAAAGAGAAGAAGTTGAACGTGGTCAAGTATTAGCAAAACCAGGCTCAATAAAACCACATACAAAATTTAAAGCAGAAGCATATGTATTAAAAAAAGAAGAGGGTGGAAGACATACCCCATTCTTTTCAAATTACAGACCTCAATTCTACTTTAGAACAACTGATGTGACTGGAACAATTAAATTACCAGAAGGTACCGAAATGGTAATGCCTGGCGATAATATTGCTATGGAAGTTACTCTTCTGTCTCCAATTGCAATGGATAAAGGTTTGAAATTTGCAATTAGAGAAGGTGGAAGAACAGTTGGCGCTGGAGTTGTTGCTGAAATTATTGAATAGTTTTAGGGACCGCTCTATCAGTTAGCCATTACTTATTAGGAGTGTAGCTCAACTGGTAGAGCACCGGTCTCCAAAACCGGGGGCTGCGGGTTCAAGTCCTGCCACTCCTGCCAAGAGAAACGAAAATATGAATATTGAAAAAAAGAAAACATCACCAGCTCTTTTTGTAAGACAAGTTAGACAAGAATTACAAAAAGTAACCTGGCCTCAAAGAAGAGATACTTTTATTTCTTCTGCAATAGTCATATTATTAATAATATTATTTTCATTATTTTTTCTTTTAACTGATCAAATATGGTCTTTTTCAATAAGAAAAATAATTGAAATAGGTTCAGGTTTTTAATGAATAAAGCAAGATGGTACGTTCTTCATGCCTATTCTGGTTATGAAAAAAAAGTTGCTGATAGCATTTTGGACCAAGCAACAAAACTTGGAGTTAAAGAACATATTGAAGAAATATCTGTTCCAGTTCAAAACATTGTTGAAGTAAAAAGAGGTGTAAGAGTTAATACAGAAAGAAAAATATATCCTGGTTATATACTTATTAAAATGAGCTTAAATGATGACACTTGGCACATTATTAAAACAACTCCAAAGTTGAGTGGTTTTTTAGGTAACAAAGGTAAGCCAATTCCTATTAGTAATGCTGAAGCAAAAAGAATTTCTGAACAAGTTATTGATGGTATAGAAAAATCTAGACCTGCGATAATGTATGATATTGGTGAACAAGTAAAAGTAATTGATGGACCTTTTGCATCATTTAATGGGGAGGTCGAACAAATAGATGAAGATAAAGCAAGATTAAGAGTAGCTGTTTCAATTTTTGGAAGATCAACACCTGTTGATTTAGAGTACTCACAGGTAGAAAAGGTATAAAGTATGGCTAAAGAAATTTTAGGTTTAATTAAACTGCAAATTCCTGCTGGAGGAGCCAACCCTTCACCACCTGTTGGTCCTGCACTTGGACAAAGAGGTTTGAACATAATGGATTTTTGTAAAGCTTTTAATGATAAAACAAAAGATTTAGAAAAGGGTGCACCAATTCCAGTTATTATTACAGCATACAAAGATAGAAGTTTCGATTTTACCACAAAACTACCACCAGTAAGTTTTTATCTTAAAAAAGCAGCAAAAATAAAAAAAGGAAACTCAACACCTGGAAGGTCATTAGTAGGTAAAGTATCAATACAAGACATCGAAAAAATTGCCAAAGAAAAAATGCAGGATTTAAATGCTATTGATCTAAATGGAGCAATGAATATGGTTAAAGGATCTGCAGTTTCAATGGGTATGGAGGTAGTGGGTTAATGAAGATAACAAAAAATAGAAAGCAAATGTTAAATAATTTTGACACTACAAAGGTTTATGAGCCATTAGAAGCAATCAAAATTTTAAAAGAAAAATCGTATGTAAAGTTTAAAGAAACAATTGATGTTTCAATTAATCTTGGAATTGATAGTAACAAAACTGATCAAAATATTAAAGGTATTGTAAATCTTCCTAATGGTACAGGAAAAACTGTAAAGGTTGCAGTAATTGCAAATGAGGACAAACAAAACGATGCTAAAAGTAATGGTGCAGACTTGGTAGGAAGTGATGATTTAATTGAAACAATTTCTAAATCAAAAATAGAGTTTGATGTTCTAATTGCGACTCCAGATATGATGCCTAAATTAGGTAAAGTAGCAAAAATATTAGGCCCAAAAGGATTAATGCCAAATCCTAAACTTGGTACTGTAACAAATGAAATTTCTAAATCAGTAAAAGATGCTAAATCAGGTCAAGTTAAATTCAAAAATGATAAATCGGGTATCGTTCACGCTGGTGTTGGCAAATTAGATTTTAGTGAAGAAGATTTGTTAGAAAATATTAAAACATTTTATTCTTCAGTTAGTAAAAGTAAACCTGATGCTGTTAAGGGTTCTTTTATAAAAAAAGTTACCATAGCTTCAACTATGGGAGTTGGATTAAATATTAACCAAGCTAGCTTGCGTTAATTAATCCAAATGATGATCTTTGATCATCACCTGTCAAAGACTGCAGGAGCTTTTAGCTTAATTTCCTGCATAGACTGAAGTGAGTCATTGATTTGCTTCTTGACAGGCTTTAAATTAGTTTGGTGGGCAAACTAATTTTAGCTAATATTGGATCTTTTGGATCCAATTAAAACCGAGGTTGACGTGAAACGTTCTGAAAAAAAAGATTTTGTAAGTAATCTCAAAGAAGACTTTTCAAATGCTACTTCCTTAATTGTGGCTGAATATTCTGGGCTAACAGTTAATGAAACAGAGCAACTTAGAAAAGAAATGAGGGATAATGGAGCAAAATTTAAAGTAACTAAGAACAGACTCACTAAACTTGCTATATCTGAAACTCAATTTAAAGATATTTCAGAACTTTTCAAAGGTCCAACAGCAATTGCTTATTCTGATGATGCAGTAGCACCAGCAAAAGTAGCGGTTAGTTTTGAAAAAAAATTTGAAAAGTTTAAAATTATTGGTGGGGGTTATAATGGTGAGAAAATTGATAAAGAAAAAATTGATTTTCTTGCAAAATTACCTTCTTTAGATGAGTTAAGAGGAAAAATAATAGGATTAATTTCTGCACCTGCTCAAAAGATAGCTTCAATTACAATTGAACCTGGGGCACAAATTGCAAGATTAATTAGTTCTAACAGTAGCAATAAACAAGAGTCGAACTAGGTAAATAGGAGAAATAAATGGCTGATTTAAATAAAATTGTAGAAGATCTATCTTCCCTTACTGTCCTTGAAGCAGCTGAATTAAGTAAATTGCTTGAAGAAAAATGGGGTGTATCTGCTGCTGCACCAGTTGCAGTTGCCGCAGCTCCGGCTGCTGGTGGTGGAGAAGCTGCTGCAGAAGAGAAAACAGAATTTGATATTGAACTATCTGAATCTGGATCAAATAAAATTGCTGTAATTAAAGAAGTAAGAACTATTACTGGACTTGGGCTAAAAGAAGCAAAAGATCTAGTTGAAAGTGCACCTAAACCACTCAAACAAGGGGTTAAAAAGGAAGAGGCTGAAGAAATGAAAAAAGCATTAGAAGCAGCTGGCGCTAAAGTTACTTTAAAGTAGAAGGTAGGCCTTTATAAAGGCCTACTTCTATATATTGAAATAAAGGAGAAAAATGAGTTTAGACCATATTAATTCAAAAAAAATAAGAAAATCTTTTGGAAAAATTCCTCTAGTTACTTCACTGCCAAATTTAGTTGAGGTACAAAAAAGATCATTCGACAATTTTTTGCAATTAAGAACTGATCCTGACAAAAGGGAAAACAATGGTCTTCATTCAATTTTCAAATCAGTATTTCCAATTCATGATTATACAGAAAGAGCATCTGTAGATTACGTTAGTTATAATCTTGGCGTTCCAAAATATGATGTTGAAGAATGCTCTCAAAGGGGTCTTACATATGGAACTCCATTACTTGTAAACTTTAGACTCATAATATGGGATATAGATGAAATAGCTGGAACTAAATCTGTAAGAGATATTAAAGAACAAGAAGTTTACATGGGTGATATTCCACTTATGACTAAAAATGCTACATTTGTGGTAAACGGTACAGAAAGAGTAGTTGTTAGTCAAATGCATAGATCACCTGGAGTATTTTTTGATCATGACTTTGGAAAAACACACACAAGCGGTAAATATCTTTTTAACGCAAGAATTATTCCATATCGGGGCTCTTGGTTAGATTTTGAGCATGATGCAAAAAATAATATTCATGCAAGAATAGATAGAAAAAGAAAGTTTCCTGTAACTACTTTATTTAAGTGTCTTCTTAGTAGTATGTCAGAAAAATATATTAAAGAATGTGAAGATAATAAAATCGAACCTGACCCAAAAAGAATTCACGGAATTACGGGTGAGGAAATCCTATCAATTTTTTATGATAATACTATTTATAAAAAGAATAATTATGGATGGTCTTTTAAAGAAGACCTCTCTTTTTTCAAAGCTAAGATTTTAAACTTTGATTTGTTAGATTCTAAAAATGGAAAAACTATTATTTCTAAAGGCACAAAAGTTAATCAAAAAATTATTAATGATTTAAAAAAGAAAAACATCTCTAATGTAACTATAAATGAAGAATCATTAATTGGATTTTTTATATCTTCAGATATTATTGATGAAAAAACCGGTAAAATATATTTCGAGGCAGGATACGAAATTGATGAAATTTTTTTACAATTTCTAAATGATAAAAAAATTAGCAAAATTCATATTCTTAAATCTGATAATATTGAAATTGGCTCATATATAAGAAATACTCTTCAGGTAGACAAGGCAAGGTCAAGAGAAGAAGCTCTTTTTGAAATTTTTAAAATATTAAGACCAGGTGAGCCTCCAACAATTGAAACCGCAGAAAATCTTTTCAATAATCTTTTCTTCAATTCAGATAGATACGATTTATCTTCAGTTGGTAGATTAAAAATAAATGCCAAGTTTAAAAAGAGCACCCCAATTGAACAAAGAGTTATTGATAAAAGTGATATCTTAGATGTTGTAAAACATATGCATAATCTTATGGATGGAAAAGGTGAAATTGATGATATTGATCACTTGGCTAACCGGAGAGTGCGTTCAGTTGGTGAACTTTTAGAGAACCAATATCGTATAGGTCTGCTAAAAATGGACAGGGCAATTAAAGAAAGACTAAGTGCGTTAGAAATTGATAATATAATGCCTCAGGATATTATTAATGCAAAACCGGTTGTTGCTTCAATTAAAGAATTCTTTGGACTTAGTCAGCTCAGTCAATTTATGGATCAAACAAATCCATTAAGTGAAATTACACATAAACGCAGAGTATCTGCACTTGGTCCTGGTGGTTTAAATAGAGAGCGAGCTGGTTTTGAAGTAAGAGATGTACACCAAACTCATTATGGAAGAATTTGTCCCATAGAAACACCTGAAGGAGCGAACATTGGTTTAATTAATAGTTTAGCATCATATTCTAGAATAAATAAATATGGTTTTATAGAAACTCCATATAGAATTGTAAATAGTGGCAAAGTTACTGATAAAGTAATTTATCTTAGTGCAATAGATGAAGAGAATTTCGTTATAGCGCAAGCAAATGCAGATGTTGATTTTAAAGGCAAGTTTGTTAATCAAATAGTTAGTTGCAGAAAGAATGGAGAATTTATTAATGTAGATGCTGAAGCGATAGATTTAATGGATGTTTCTCCTCAGCAATTGGTTTCTGTTGCTTCTTCTTTGATTCCTTTCCTAGAAAACGATGATGCCAATAGAGCTTTAATGGGTTCAAATATGATGAGACAAGCTGTTCCATTAATAAAGCCAAAAGCCCCATTGGTTGGTACAGGCATGGAATATACTGTAGCTAATGATAGTGGATCAACTATTGTAGCTAAAAGAGAAGGAATAGTAGATCAGCTTGATGCTCAAAGAATAGTAATTAGAATAACTGACAAAAATGATAAGTCTTTAAATAAAATTGATATCTACAATTTATCTAAATTTCAGAGATCAAATCAAAACACATGTATTACACAGCGTCCACTTGTCAATGTTGGTGATAAAGTTCTAAAAAATCAGATAATAGCTGATGGTCCAGCAACTGATTTAGGTGAACTTGCACTTGGCAGAAATGTACTAGCGGCATTTATGCCATGGAATGGTTATAACTTTGAAGATTCAATTTTAATATCAGAGAAAGTTGTTCAAGACGATGTATTTACCTCTATTCATGTTGAAGAGTTTGAAGTAATGTCAAGGGATACAAAGTTAGGCCCCGAGGAAATAACCAGAGATATTCCAAATGCAAGTGAGGAGATGCTTATAAATCTTGACGAAACAGGCATCGTTTACGTAGGGGCTGAAGTTAACTCTGGAGATATTTTAGTTGGTAAAGTTACCCCAAAGGGTGAGTCGCCTATGACTCCTGAAGAAAAATTACTAAGAGCTATATTTGGTGAAAAAGCTGCTGATGTAAAAGATACTAGTCTAAGAGTCCCTCCAGGAGTTAAGGGAACAGTAGTTGAAATAAGAGTCTTTTCTAGAAGAGGCATAGAGAAAGATGAAAGAGCAATAAGTATTGAGAATAATCAAATTGAATTAATTGCTCGTGATAGAGATGATGAATTAAAAATTTTAGAAAAAAGTTTTGGAAATCACCTTAGAGAATTACTCAATAATCAAACCTATATATCTGGTTTAGATAGCTTCAAAAAAAATACTCAAATAAAATATGAGCAACTAGAAGGTTTAAGTTTAAACGAACTGTTGAAGATAAATATATTAGATGAGAAAAAAAATAATCAAATAGAATTATTAGTAAAAAACTATGAAAATCAACTTGGCAATGTAAATCAAAAATTTGAAAATAAAATTGATAAGATTCAAAGTGGTGATGAGTTACTTCCTGGAGTATTAAAATTAATTAAAGTATTTATTTCAGTAAAACGTAAACTTCAACCAGGTGATAAAATGGCAGGAAGACATGGAAATAAAGGAGTAATTTCAAAAATATGTCCTGTAGAAGATATGCCTTATCTTGAAGATGGAACTCCTGTTGATATTGTCTTAAATCCATTAGGGGTACCAAGTAGAATGAATATTGGTCAAATTTTAGAAACACATCTTGGATGGGCCTCTGCATCATTAGGTAAACAAGTTAAAGAAATGTTGGCAAAAATTCAATCTGAAGGTCAAACTGATAATTTAAGAAATAAGCTACTAGAAATTTATGATCTTGAAAGCCATCAAAAAATTATTAAAAATATGAACGATGATGAAATTTTAGAGTTAGGTAATAATTTAAAAGAGGGTATTCCTTTTGCAACTCCAGTATTTGATGGAGCTAAAGAGAAGGATATAACAAATTTATTATCCATATCAGGTGTATCGGGCACTGGTCAGGAAATCCTATATGATGGTATTACCGGTAAAAAATTTGAAAGACCAGTAACTGTCGGTTACATGTATATGTTAAAATTACATCATTTAGTTGATGAAAAAATCCACGCTAGATCAATTGGACCATATAGTTTAGTTACTCAACAACCACTTGGTGGTAAAGCACAGTTTGGTGGACAAAGATTTGGTGAAATGGAAGTATGGGCATTAGAGGCTTATGGAGCTGCATACACATTACAAGAAATTCTAACTATTAAATCAGACGATGTTGCAGGAAGAACTAAAGTTTATGAATCAATAGTTAAAGGTGATAATAATTTTGAGTCTGGAACCCCAGAATCCTTCAATGTTATGGTAAAAGAGTTGAGATCTCTAGGGTTAAATCTAGAATTTAAGGAAAACTTAAAAGAAAATAATCAAACTAACCTAATAGGAACAAATGAATAAAGAGCTCACAAAAATTTTTAATCAGAATCAAGGTGTCCAAAACTTTAACAACCTCAAAATATCAATTGCAAGTCCAGATGATATTAGATCATGGTCATTTGGTGAAATAAAAAAACCTGAAACTATAAATTATAGAACATTTAAACCTGAAAAAGATGGATTATTTTGCTCTAGAATTTTTGGTCCAGTAAAAGACTACGAGTGTTTATGCGGTAAATACAAAAGAATGAAATTTAGAGGAATAATTTGTGAAAAATGTGGAGTTGAAGTTACGTTATCAAAAGTAAGAAGAGATAGAATGGGTCATATAGAATTGGCTGCTCCAGTTTCTCATATTTGGTTCATGAAGTCTTTACCAAGTAGAATAGCTACACTCTTGGATATGACAATAAAAAATCTTGAAAAAGTTCTCTATTTTGAACAGTTTATTGTTGTTGAGCCAGGTTTAACAGATCTAAATAAAGGTGAAATAATATCAGAAGAACAATATATTGACTATCAAGATGAATATGGAGAAGACTCATTTAGTGCAGCTATTGGAGCTGAAGCTATAGAACAAATGCTACTAAGTATCGATCTTGAAACCGATTATAATCAATTAAAAATTGATCTTAAAGAAACAAAATCTGAATTAAAAAAAACTAAAATTACAAAAAGATTAAAACTTATTGAATCCTTTATTGTTTCAAAAAACAAACCAGAATGGATGATTATGAGAGTTTTACCTGTAATCCCACCTGAATTAAGACCCTTAGTTCCGCTTGATGGAGGTAGGTTTGCAACCAGTGATTTAAACGACTTATATAGAAGAGTAATTAATAGAAATAATAGATTAAAAAGATTAATAGATTTGAGAGCTCCTGACATAATAATTAGGAATGAAAAAAGAATGCTTCAAGAGTCTGTTGATGCATTATTCGATAATGGAAGGAGAGGTAGAGTAATCACATCTACAAATAAAAGACCTCTCAAATCTTTATCTGATATGCTCAAAGGTAAACAAGGAAGATTTAGGCAAAATCTATTAGGAAAACGAGTTGATTATTCAGGAAGATCAGTAATTGTTGTAGGCCCAAATCTTAAACTTCATCAATGTGGTATACCAAAAAAGATGGCTCTAGAACTTTTTAAACCTTTTATTTTTCATAAACTTGATATTTACGGTTGGGCAAATACTATAAAAGCCGCAAAAAAACTTGTTGAAAAAGAAGACCCAAGAGTTTGGGATATATTGGAGGAAGTTATTAGAGAACATCCTGTACTTTTGAATAGAGCACCTACTCTTCATAGATTAGGTATTCAAGCATTTGAACCAATTTTAATTGAAGGAAAATCAATTCAATTACATCCGCTAGTATGTACTGCTTTTAATGCAGATTTTGATGGAGATCAAATGGCAGTCCATGTTCCTCTAAGTTTAGAAGCTCAACTCGAAGCTAGAGTATTAATGATGAGTACTAATAACATTCTATCACCTTCTAGTGGTAAACCTATTATAGTGCCATCTCAAGATATAGTTTTAGGAATCTATTACTTATCAATAAGTAGAGATAAACAAATTGGAGAAAGAAGAACGTTTATTGACTTAAATGAGATATTAAAAGCCTTAGAAAATAATGATGTTAAACTCCATTCAAAAATAATAGCAAGAATAGAAACATATGACGGTAATTTATCCAAAGTTGAGACTACTCCTGGGAGAATGATATTAGGAAATATTCTACCTAAGAACAAAAATATTAACTTTGAAATGATAAACAAAGTACTAACAAAAAAAGAAGTTAGTAACATAATTGATTCAGTTTATAGGTTCTGTGGACAAAAAGAGACTGTATTGTTTGCGGATCGTATAATGCAAATCGGCTTTAAGTATGCTGCAGTAGCCGGTATTTCATTTGGAAAAGATGATCTCATTATTCCATCTGACAAAAACAAATTATTAAACGCTACTCAATTAAAAGTTCAAGAATATGAAAATCAATATCAAGATGGACTTATTACTCAAGGTGAAAAATATAATAAAGTTGTAGACGCTTGGTCGGAATGTACAAATAAAGTAGCTGACAAAATGCTTGAAGTAATTTCAAGCCCTTCTGATGATCAGCCAATTAACTCGGTCTATATGATGGCACACTCTGGTGCTCGAGGATCTGCAGCTCAACTAAAGCAATTATCAGGAATGAGAGGTTTAATGGCTAAACCTTCTGGTGAAATTATCGAGAACCCTATTAAGTCAAACTTTAAGGAAGGTTTATCAGTTCTAGAATACTTTACTTCCACTCATGGCGCACGCAAAGGTCTTGCCGACACAGCACTTAAAACTGCAAGTAGTGGATATTTGACTAGAAGATTAGTAGATGTAGCTCAAGATGCAGTCATTAGAGAATTAGATTGTCACACAAAAAAAGGAGTATTAGTTGAAGAAATAGTTGAATCAGGAAATATAACATCACCTTTAACTGAGAGAATATTAGGAAGAACACCAGTTGAAAATATTATTGATGAAAATCAAAATATTATTGTCAATGCAGGAGAAATCATCTCTGAAAAACACTTGGATCCTATAGCAAAACTAGGCATTAGATCGTTAAAAATCAGATCAGTACTGACTTGTGAGACAGAAGATGGAATTTGCTCAATTTGCTATGGCAGAGATCTAGCAAGAGGAACTCCTGTTAACGTTGGTGAAGCTGTAGGTATTATTGCTGCACAATCAATTGGAGAACCTGGTACTCAATTAACTATGAGAACTTTTCATATTGGTGGAGCTGCAAGTTCTTCTGTTGAGCAATCTAATGCAACTGCAGCAGTGTCTGGAACTATTGAATTAGAGAATATTAAAATTATTGAAGATAAATTTAAAAACAAAATTGTTTTAAGTAGAAATGCAAAAATAAATATCATAAATGGCACAGATAAAAAATATTCATCAATTATACCTTTTGGTTCAAAGATTTTGGTTAATAATGGTGATAATGTCGAAAATAATCAACTATTAGCTGAATGGGACCCGTACACATTGCCAATAATTGCTGAAAGAAATGGATTTGTAAAGTATCTTGATTTGAAACAAGGAATCTCATTTAGAGAATCAATTGATGATACGACTGGAATTTCTAGTAAAATAGTTATTGATTGGAGTCAAAATCAGAAGAGCAAGAATTTTAAACCTGCCATTAATATAGTAGATAATTTATCAGACGACAATTTGGCTGAAGAAAACTTATCTAATTATCCGATGTCAATCGATTCCATTTTAAGCGTAGAAGACGGTCAAGAGGTCTTTGCTGGTCAAGTTATAGCAAGAATACCTAAGGAATCTTCTAAAACAAAAGATATTACAGGCGGTTTACCAAGAGTTGCAGAATTATTTGAAGCGAGAAAGCCAAAAGATCCTGCTATAATGTGTGAAATCGATGGCAAAATTTCATTTGGTAAAGATTATAAAAATAAAAGAAGAGTTATAATTACTTCTTTAGATGAAAATGAAACTTTTGAAACCTTAATACCTCGGTCGAAATATTTAAATGTACAAGAAAATGACTTTGTCAAAAGAGGTGACATTCTTGTAGAAGGAACTCCTGTACCTCATGATATCTTAAGAATCTTAGGCGTTGAAGAATTAGCTAGATATCTTGTTAGAGAAGTCCAGTCAGTTTATAAACTTCAAGGTGTTTACATAAATGATAAGCATATTGAAACAATAGCGAGACAAATGTTGCAAAAGGTTCTTATTAAAGATCCTGGTGACTCAAATTTGATAGAAGGTGAGCAAATTCAAAAAAGAGATGTTTTAAAAATAAATAATACTTTGTCTAAAGAAAATAAAAAAGAAGTTCTTTATGAACCAGTTCTTCTTGGAATAACTAAAGCTAGCTTACAAACAAACTCTTTTATTTCTGCAGCTTCATTTCAAGAAACTACTAAAGTATTAACTGACGCAGCTACTCTTGGAAAAGTTGATACCCTAAATGGCCTTAAAGAGAATGTTATTGTGGGTAGATTAATCCCAGCTGGTACTGGTAAAATGACATCAGATTATGAAAATATCGCTTTTGAAAGAGATCAGGAAATAATCGCTAAAAATGAATCAAAAAACACAGAAAATTAGCAATTTTTAGTTATATATGCTTGACTTTATTGTAATCAATTTATAAAGACGCGTACGATTTGTTAAAGGTCGTGGAGTAAAATCCAAACACTTAACTAAAGGATAAAATGCCAACAATAAACCAACTTGTTAGAAAAGGACGTTCTACTGTTAAAAAGAGAAACAAGGTACCTGCATTAGATAAAAGTCCTCAAAAAAGAGGTGTCTGCACAAGAGTTTATACAACTACTCCAAAAAAACCAAATTCGGCTCTTAGAAAAGTTGCAAGAGTAAAGTTAACTAATGGACAAGAAGTTTCAGCATATATTCCTGGTGAGGGTCACAACTTACAAGAACATTCAGTTGTATTAATACGAGGTGGTAGAGTTAAAGATCTACCAGGAGTTAGATACCATATACTTAGAGGCACACTTGATACACAAGGAGTTTCTTCAAGAAAACAAAGAAGATCACTCTATGGAGCTAAAAGGCCAAAATAATTATGTCTAGAAGAAGAGCAGCTGAAAAAAGAACTATACTTCCTGATCATAAATTTAAGGACTTGGTTTTAGCTAAATTTATGAACAGGATAATGCTTGATGGTAAAAAATCTACTTCAGAAAAAATTGTCTATGGTGCTTTTGACTTAGTATCAAAAAAGACTGACAAAGAGGCTATAGAATTTTTTCATGAAGCACTAAACAATGTTAAACCATCTTTAGAGGTTAGATCTAGAAGAGTTGGGGGAGCAACATATCAAGTACCAATGGAAGTTAGACCGAAAAGAGCTCAAACTCTAGCGATGAAATGGATTGTCGACTCTGCAACAAAAAGAAATGAAAAAACTATGAAAGAAAGAGTTGCAAATGAAATCATTGATGCATTTAATAATAAAGGAAATGCCGTAAAGAAAAGAGAAGAAACTCATAAAATGGCAGATGCAAATAGAGCATTCTCTCATTTCCGATGGTAAAAAAATATGACTAGATCTCACCCATTATCAAAATACAGAAACATTGGTATCATGGCTCATATTGATGCTGGTAAAACAACAACCACTGAAAGGATCTTATACTATACAGGTAAATCACATAAAATTGGTGAAGTTCATGATGGAGCTGCAACAATGGATTGGATGGAACAAGAACAGGAAAGAGGTATAACTATCACTTCAGCTGCTACAACATGTTTTTGGAAAGATCATAGAATTAATATAATAGATACACCGGGGCACGTTGATTTTACCATAGAAGTTGAACGGTCACTAAAAGTTTTAGATGGAGCTGTTGCTGTTTTTGATGGAGTTGCGGGCGTTGAGCCTCAATCTGAAACTGTCTGGAGACAAGCAGATAAATATAAAGTTCCCAGAATGTGCTTTGTAAACAAGTTAGACAGAACAGGCGCTAACTTTTTTATGTGTGTTGATATGATTTCAGATCGTTTAGGCTCCTATCCATTAGTTACACAGTTACCAATTGGCATTGAGAGTAATCTTAAGGGTGTCGTAGATTTAGTTTCGAATAATGCCATAGTTTGGCAAGACGAAAGTTTAGGAGCTAAATTTGATATTGTTGAAATACCTGACGATCTTAAAGAGCAATCGGCAGAGTATAGACTAAAATTAATTGAAAAAGCTGTAGAGGAAGATGACTCAATAATGGAAAATTACCTAGAAGGTAACGAACCAACCATTGAAGAACTTAAGTTATGTATTAGAAAAGGTACTTTAAATGGCTCATTTGTTCCTGTTTTAACTGGGTCAGCATTTAAAAATAAAGGTGTCCAACCTCTTTTAGATGCAGTTATTGACTATATGCCATCACCTACGGATGTTGCAAATGTAAAAGGTGTTGACATTGATGATGACTCTAAAGAATTAACAAGAAAATGTGCAGATAATGAACCTTTTAGTGCATTAGCTTTTAAAATAATGACCGATCCATTTGTTGGAAGTTTGACATTCGCTAGAATTTATTCAGGATCAATTAATACAAAAGATAGTGTTCTAAATTCTAATTCAGGAAAAAAAGAAAATATAGGTAGAATGCTATTAATGCACGCAAATAATAGAGAAGAATTAAAAACAGCTAACGCTGGTGATATTGTTGCTCTAGTTGGACTTAAAGATGTTACAACAGGTGAGACTTTATGCGCATCTGATAATCCAATAGTTTTAGAAAAAATGGATTTTCCTGATCCTGTAATTGAAGTAGCTGTTGAGCCCAAAACTAAGGTTGATCATGAAAAAATGGGTCAAGCTCTTGGAAGATTAGCTCAAGAAGATCCTAGTTTTAGAGTCACCACTGATCACGAAAGTGGCCAAACTATAATCAAAGGTATGGGTGAACTTCATCTTGAAATTCTAGTTGATAGGATGAAAAGGGAGTTTAAAGTAGAAGCAAACGTTGGGGCACCGCAAGTTGCTTACCGAGAAACAATTTCAAACACATACGACGTCGATTATACGCATAAAAAACAATCTGGTGGTGCTGGTCAATTTGCAAGAGTTAAAATTAAATTTGAACCTGGAGAACCTGGAAGTGGTTATGAATTTATTAATCAAATTAAAGGTGGAAATATACCTACTGAACATATACCTGGAGTTGAAAAAGGTCTTATTGCTCAACAACAAACCGGTGTTATTGCTGGATTCCCATGTATAGACTTTAAAGCCACTTTATATGATGGTGCTTATCACGATGTAGATTCAAGTGTACTTGCTTTTGAAATCGCATCGAGGGCTGCATTTAGAGAAGGTATAGCCAAAGCCAAACCAGTATTACTTGAACCTATGATGAAAGTTGAAGTTGTAACTCCTGAAGAGTATATGGGAGATGTTATAGGTGACCTAAACAGTAGAAGGGGTCAAGTTCAAGAGATGTCTACTAGAGGTAACGCAAATGTTGTAGATGCAATGGTTCCACTTGCAAATATGTTTGGGTATGTAAATAACCTAAGATCATTGTCTCAAGGAAGAGCTAATTATACTATGCAGTTTGATCATTATGAAGAAGTTCCCTCAAATGTTGCTGAGGAAGTAAAGGCAAAATTAGCATAATATGGAAAATCAAAATATTAGAATTAGACTTAAAGGTTATGATAACTCTCTTTTAGATACTAGTACACAAGATATTATTAATACTGCTAAGAGAACAGGTGCAAAAGTTAAAGGACCCATCCCACTTCCCACGAGATTTGAGAGGTTTACTGTAAACAAATCACCGCATATCGATAAAAAAAGTAGAGACCAATTAGAAATTAGAACACATAATCGTCTTTTAGACATAATAGATCCCACACCTCAGACTGTTGATGCGTTAATGAAGCTAGACTTGTCTGCAGGAGTAGAGGTGGATATAAAAATTTAAAATGCTTAGATCGGGTTTAATAGCTACAAAGATTGGTAATAGTTCATTCTATCATGAAGATGGAAAGAATACACATGTAACTATTTTGAAAGTTGATGAATGTATAGTGGCTAGTGTTAAAACTACTGACAAAGATGGATATAATGCTGTTCAGCTCACCTCAATTGAAACTGATAAAGACATATCACATATCAATAAACCACAAAGAAAAATTTTCTCATCAATTAATATTAAACCAAAAAAAATTATAAAAGAATTTAGAGTTGATAATAATAATATTTTAGAAGTTGGAACTAAACTTGATGTAAATCATTTTAAAGTAGATCAATTTGTTGACGCAAGCAGTATCTCCATAGGTAAAGGTTTTGCAGGTGTAATGAAAAGACATAATTTTGGTGGTCTTAGGGCATCTCATGGTGTGTCTATTTCACATAGATCCCATGGATCAACTGGTCAAAACCAAGATCCTGGCAGAGTTTTTAAAGGTAAAAAGATGGCCGGTAGAATGGGTAATAAAAAAGTAACTAAACAAAACTTAAAAGTTATTGATGTTGATATTGAAAATAATCTTTTAATGGTTAAAGGTTCAGTGCCAGGTAAAAAAAATTCAATTGTTTATCTAAAAGACTCAGTTAAAAAATCAAAATGAAAATATCAGTTCTTAATTTAAAAAATAAATCCGTAGGAGATATTAACCTAGATTCAAATATATTTGGGATAAAAACTTTTCCTGATTTGATACATCAATACATTAGGTACCAAAATGCCAAGTCTAGGCAAGGTTCACATAAAACTAAAAATAGATCTGAAGTAAGCGGACGTAGTAAAAAACCTTTTTCACAAAAAGGAACTGGTAATGCTAGACAGGGTAGTAATAAACCTCCAAACTTTAGAGGTGGAGCTGTTTCTATGGGTCCTCAAAATAGAGATTATTCTTTTAGTTTAAACAAAAAAGAAAAAAAATTAGCTCTAAAATCTGCTCTATCTACAAAGTTATTAGATGACAAAGTTGTTATTATTGATACTTTTGAAATTAAAAGTTTTAAAACAAAAGAACTACACTCAGATCTTAAACAATTTGACTATAAATCTGCTTTATTTATTCACTCTGAAAGTGGAATAGATAAAAATTTTAAATTAGCATCTGCTAACATACCTAAAGTATCAATACTAAGTCAAAAGGGTATTAATGTTAAAGATTTGATTATTTTTGATAAAATATTTATAGAGCAAAAATCTTTAAACGAAATAACAAAGAGGCTCTCATGAAAAATAAATTTAAACAGATTTCTCTTGATCAAGCTTACGAAATTATAAAAAGACCTATAACAACTGAAAAATCAACTAACTTACAACAGTTTAACCAATATTCTTTTATAGTATCTAAAAATTCAAATTCTTTTGAGATTAAAAATGCGATTGAGACTATTTTCAAAGTTAAAGTAAGCAAAGTAAATACATCAATTTTAAGAGGTAAAGGTAAAACATTTAAGGGTCAATATGGTTTTAGGAAAGATACCAAAAGAGCTATAGTGACACTAGGCGAAGGTAATACAATAGACTCATCATTGGAGATAAAGTAATGTTATTAAAGTTTAAACCAACAACACCAGGTTTGAGAGGCACTGTACTAGTCTCAAAAAAAGAACTTTCTAAAGAAAAACCTCATAAATCTCTAACAAAAAAGTTTAAATCTACTGGAGGAAGAAATAATCAAGGAAGAATCACTTCAAGAAGAATGGGTGGAGGAGTAAAAAGAAAATATAGAGTTATAGACTTTAAAAGATCTAAAACTGATATTTTTGCAGAAGTAATTAGAAATGAATACGATCCAAACCGATCAGCTTTTATATCTTTAATAAAATATGAAGATGGTGAGCATAATTATATAATTTCTCCTAAAAATATTAAAATTGGTGAAAAAATAGTTTCAGGTGAAAACGTTGCAATTAAAAATGGAAACTCTTTACCTTTAAATAATATACCTGTTGGTACTAATATTCATAATGTTGAACTAAAACCTGGAGCAGGAGGACAGTTAATTAGATCTGCAGGTTCCTCTGCACAGATTGTATCCAAAGAGCAACCCTACGTTCAAATAAAATTAATTTCAGGTGAAATAAGACATATTAATAAAAATTGTAGAGCTACAATAGGTGAGGTATCCAATTCTGACCAAAAAAATATCAAACTAGGTAAGGCTGGTAGAAAAAGGTATTTAGGATTTAGACCAAAAGTAAGAGGTGTTGTGATGAATCCTGTTGATCATCCACACGGTGGTGGAGAAGGAAGAACATCTGGAGGTAGAGATCCTGTTACTCCTTGGGGTGTCTCGACTAAAGGTAAAAAAACAAGAAATAACAAAAAAACCGACATTTTTATAATTAGAAGGAAGAAAAAATAATGACTAGATCAGTTTGGAAAGGTCCTTTTGTAGATATTACATTAATTAAGAAAGCTGAAAAATTATCTCTATCTGGAAGAAAGGAAGTTTTAAAAACTTGGTCTAGAAGATCAACTATTCTTCCACAATTTGTAGGATTAACTTTCGGTGTTTACAATGGGCAAAAATTTGTTCCAGTAACAGTTAATGAACAGATGGTTGGTCACAAATTAGGTGAATTTTCTCCTACTAGGTCATTTAAAGGGCATACAGCTGCAGACAAGAAAGCGGAACAGAAATGAACGAAAATCTAACAGCAATTGCTAAAGATAATATGGTAAGAATAAGTCCGACAAAACTAACTATTTTAGTTAATGGTATTGTAAATATGAAGGTTAGCTCAGCAATTAATCAATTAAAGTTTTCTTCCAAAAGAGTATCTGGAACAATTTTAAAAGTACTTAATGCTGCTGTTGCAAATGCAGAAAACAATAAGCAACTAGACATAGACAAACTTTTTGTTAAAGAAGCCTTTGTAGGCAAAAGTTTAAGAATGAAAAGGTGGAGACCTCGAGCAAAAGGTAGAGCTGCTTCTATCATCAAACCATTTAGTAAAGTGACAATCGTTGTTGAGGAAAGAACAGAAATAAATAAGGAAAATAAATAATGGGACAAAAAGTAAATCCTTACGGCATCAGACTAGGTATCAACAAAACCTGGTCATCAAGATGGTTTTCCAAAAATGAATATACAAAGTTATTACATCAAGATTTGCAAATAAAAAAATATGTAGAAAAAAAATTAAAGAATGCAAGTATTTCAAAAATTAATATTGAAAGAGCCGCTAAAAAATTAAGACTATCTATCTATAGTTCAAGGCCTGGAATTATTATTGGAAAAAAGGGTGCAGATATTGAATCACTAAAAAATGATCTTTCTAAAATGTCAAATCTTGAAGTATTTCTTGATATAAAAGAAGTAAGGAAACCAGAAGTAGAAGCAAGATTAGTTGCAGAAAACATTGCATCTCAGTTAGAAAAAAGAATATCATTTAGAAGAGCAATGAAAAAAGCTGTGCAATCAGCAATGCGATTGGGAGCTAAAGGAGTAAAAGTTGTTTGCAGTGGAAGATTAGGTGGTGCAGAAATTGCTAGAACCGAAAAGTATCACGAAGGCAGTGTTCCATTGCATACGCTTAGAGGTGATATAGATTATGCTACTGCAGAAGCAGAAACAACCTATGGGATCTGTGGAATTAAAGTTTGGATCAATAAAGGTGAAATATTATTAAAAGACCCATATGCAAGTGAGAAAAAACAGATTGATCAAGGGAGTGTTAGATAATGAATATGTTATCACCGAAGAAAACTAAATTTAGAAAACAATTTAAAGGTAGAATTCATGGTACTTCTAAAGGTAACTACGCTCTTAATTATGGTAGTTTTGGTTTAAAGGCTATGGAGCCAGAAAGAGTTACTTCAAGACAAATTGAAGCTGCAAGAAAGGCAATAACAAGATATTTGAAAAGAGCAGGTAGAATGTGGATTAGAATCTTTCCAGATGTTCCAGTATCAAAGAAACCAGCTGAGGTAAGAATGGGTAAAGGAAAAGGCTCAATTGAATACTGGGCTTGTAGAGTGAAACCAGGGAGAATTATGTTTGAAGTTGATGGTGTAAATATAAATGATGCTCGAAAGGCTATGACTTTAGCAGCTGCAAAACTTCCGATTAAATGTAAATTTGTTGAAAGAAATATCTAATGAATAAAAAAGTTAACATAGACAACAATAAAATTAAGGATGAAATATTGAACTTAAAGAAAACATTAATGAACTTAAATTTTCAAAAATCTTCTGGTCAGTTAGAAAAAACATCTAGAATTAAAGATACAAAAAAACAAATTGCTAGATTAAATACTAAATTGTCAAATATAAATAGAGGTAAGAATGCCTAAAAGAATTTTATCAGGAGTAGTTGTTTCTTCAAACGCTAATAAAACTATTACTGTTGATGTAACTAGAAGAATTAAACACAAACTTTATAAAAAAATAATTAGGCAAACAAAAAAATATCATGCACACGATGAGAATAATGAGTTTAATGTTGGGGATATGGTTTCAATAATTGAGTCTAAACCAATATCAAAGTTAAAAAAATGGAGAGCGATCTCAAACATAGGAGAAAAATCGTGATTCAAATGCAATCAAAACTATTTGTTGCAGATAATTCAGGCGCAAGAACCATACAATGTATAAAAGTATTGGGAGGTTCTAAAAGAAGATCTGCTTCAATTGGCGATATAATCGTTGTCTCAATTAAAGATGCTTTACCTAGGTCAAAAGTAAAAAAGGGTGATGTGTACAAAGCAGTAATAGTCAGAACTTCAAAAGATTTTAAAAGATCTGATGGCTCTGCTATTAGATTTGATAAAAACGCTGCAGTTCTACTTGATAAACAAGAAGAACCAATAGCTACGAGAATATTTGGCCCAGTAACAAGAGAACTAAGAAGTAAAAAATTTATGAAAATAATAAGTCTTGCACCAGAGGTAATTTAATGAATAAAAAATTTAAATTGAAAAAAGGAGATGAGGTAATTGTGCTTGCTGGTAAAGATAAAGGTAAAACAGGAAAAATTATAAAGATGGTACCCAAACAAATGAAAGCTGTTGTTTCAGAAATTAATAAAGTCAAAAAGAACCAAAAACCAGATAATAATCAACCTGGGGGTATAATTGATAAAGAAATGCCTATACATATTTCAAATCTATCATTTTATGATCCTGAATTAAAAAAAGGTATAAGAGTTGGCTATAAGTTTGATAAGAATAAAAAACTAAGAGTTAATAAATCCTCAGGTAAGGAAATTTAATGAGTAGACTTTTAGAAGAATACAAAAATCAAATTAGGCAAGAATTAAAGTCTAAGCTCAATCTTAAAAATATATTTGAAGTTCCAAAAATAAAAAAAATAACTTTGAACATAGGCGTTGGAGAGGGAAAAGATGATTCAAAATTAATTGATAAAGCTTTAGATGATTTAACTCTTATATCAGGTCAAAAAGCAGTTAAAACAATTTCAAAAAAAGCAATTTCAGGATTTAAAATAAGGGCCGGAATGCCTCTAGGTGTGAAAGTGACGCTCCGTAATAAAATTATGTATGAATTTCTTGACAGATTAGTAAATATTGCAATTCCAAGAATAAGGGATTTTAGAGGATTAAATATGAAAAGTTTTGATGGTAATGGAAATTATTCTATGGGAATTAAAGAACATGTAATTTTTCCAGAAATAAATTTTGACAAGGTAGACAAAGTTAGAGGTATGGATATTACTATATGTACATCTGCAAAAAATAATATCGAGGCTATAGAATTACTTAAAAGTTTTAATATGCCTTTTAAAGACAACCAGGTTAATTAAGGAGTAAAATGGCAAAACTCAGCTCAGTTCAAAAAAATCTTTTTAGAAAAAAATTAATTAAAAAATATAAATCTAAAAGAGATAGTCTTAAAGCTAAAATAAAAAATAAAAACATTTCTTTGGAAGAAAGAATTGCTTATCAAAATAAACTAAATGATCTTCCTAGAAATGGTTCATCTATTAGACATAGAAACAGGTGTGAATTAACTGGTAGGCCAAGAGGAAATTATAGAAAATTTGGTTTATCTAGAATTAAACTAAGAGAGCTTTCAATGACTGGTGATTTACCAGGTGTTGTAAAGTCAAGTTGGTAGAAAGGGGCAAAATGGCTTTAAACGATTCACTTTCAGATATGCTAGCAAGAATTAAAAACGCTCATCAAGCAAATAAAGTATCAACTTTGTGTCTTAAATCAAAATTAAATATGAATGTTTTAAGTGTTCTAAAAGATGAAGGTTATATAAGGGATTTTAAAAATATCGAGGAGAGAAAAGGTATAAACTCTATAAAAATTGACTTAAAATATTATAATGGAAGTCCAGTAATTAAGAAAATAAAAAGAATTTCAAAACCTGGCATTAGAAAGTATTCTAAAATTAGTGAACTTAATAAACCATATGGAGGATTAGGTATTTCTATTCTATCAACTCCAAAAGGAGTAATGTCTGATCATCAAGCTAAGAAAAACAATGTTGGTGGTGAAATTTTGTGTGAGGTTTTTTAATGTCAAGAATTGCAAAAAACCCAATAAAAATTTCTAAAGAAGTAGAATGCACATTCAGAGATGGAATTTTTTCAGCGAAAGGCAAACTTGGGCAGATGCAAACTACAATAAATTCTAATTTTGATATCAACATTGATGAAGATGAAATAAAAGTTGTTTCTAATATTGAAAATAATCAAGACCCAAAATGGGGAACAACAAGAGCTATTGTTGCAAATATTATTAATGGAGTAACAAATGGTTTTACAAAAACATTAGAATTAAATGGGACTGGATACAGAGCTAGTGTTTCTGGTTCTAAATTAAAACTAGAACTAGGTTATAGTCATGATGTCAACTTTGATATTCCTGCAGATGTAAAAATTGAATGCCCAAAACAAAATTTGATTAAGCTTAGTAGTATAAATAAAGAGAAACTGGGTGCAGCTGCCGCAAAAATTAGATCATTTAGAAAACCAGAACCATTTAAGGGTAAAGGAATAAAATATATTGATGAGTATATTTTTAGAAAAGAAGGTAAAAAGAAATAATATATGAAAGATAGAAAAGACAGAGTTAGATATAAATCTAAGAAAGTTTCCAAGAGAAATAGATTAAGCGTTTTTAGATCAAATAATCATTTATATGTCCAACTTATAGATGATACCAATGGTATTACACTTGCAAGTTCCTCTTCTCTTGAAAAATCAATTAAAGATAAAAAATTACAAAGAAAAGAAATTGCAGAACTTATTGGTAAAAATATAGCAAAAAAAATAATTTCTAAAGGAATCGATAAAGTTGCCTTTGATAGAGGTAAATATAAATATCATGGTTTAATTAAAATACTTGCTGAGGCAGCAAGATCTGAAGGTCTTAATTTTTAGAGGTATGTATGTTTGAGAATGATAAAAACGAGTTTAGTGAACATCTCGTAACTATTAATAGAGTTGCTAAAGTTGTAAAAGGAGGAAGAAGATTTGGATTTGCTGCTATAATGATAGTTGGTGATAACAAAGGCAGAGTAGGAATAGGGACTGGTAAAGCAAAAGAAGTGCCCGAAGCTGTAAGAAAAGCTACAGAAAATGCTAAAACCAAAATGATTAGAGTGCACTTGAAAGAAAATAGAACTATTCATCATGATATTGTTGGTCGTTTTGGAGCTGGGAAAGTAATTTTAAGAGCAGCCGCTCCAGGAACTGGCATTATTGCAGGAGGACCTATGAGAGCACTCTTTGAATCACTTGGCATTAAAGATGTAGTAGCCAAATCTACTGGCACATCTAATCCACATAACATGTTAAAAGCGACATTAAATGCATTTAAGATATCTGAATCTCCAAAGTCAGTTGCTGCAAAAAGGTCAAAAAAAATAAATGATATAACCTCTAGTAAGGATAATTAAATATGAAAATTAATGAATTAAAATCACCGCTATCCTCTAGCAAGCAAAATAAGAGAAGGGGAAGAGGTTCAGGGTCTGGACTTGGAAAAACTGCTGGTAGGGGTGTTAAAGGTCAAAAATCGAGATCTGGCGTTTCAATTAACGGCTTTGAAGGTGGACAAATGCCTATTTATAGACGCTTGCCAAAAAAAGGGTTTAAAAATTATTTTAGAATAAAAACCCAAAGTATTAGTTTCAGTATGATTAACAACATAATTAAAAAATATAACCTTGATCCTTCTACAATTAAGGAAGATGATCTATTTAACAAAAAAATTTTTAAAAGATCTAAGGGAAGTTTAAAGCTTCTTAATATTGGAGAACCAATTAAAACAACTAATTTAGAAATTTCTTATGCTTCCAAAAAGGCTGTAGAAGTTTTAGAAAAATTAGGTGGTAAAATTAAACTTACAAAGAAATAAATGGCAACAGCTGCAGACAGATTAGCTAATAACCTAAACTTTGGAGCTTTAGGAAAGGCTACGGAATTAAGACAAAGACTATTATTTACTTTAGGGGCATTAATTGTCTTTCGCCTAGGTACATTTCTACCTATACCAGGTATTAATCCATTAGCTTTACAACAATTTTTTGAACAACAATCATCAGGTATTTTAGGCATTTTTGATACATTTTCTGGAGGTGCACTTGGTAGAATGGGAATTTTTGCCCTTGGTGTTATGCCTTATATATCATCATCAATAATAATGACCTTAATGCAATCTGCAATTCCTTATTTAAAAGCTTTAAAAGAACAAGGATCAAAAGGGAGAAGGCAGCTTCTACAATTTACAAGATATGCAACAGTTTTAATTGCAGCTGTTCAAGGATATGGAGTATCTATCGGTCTAGAATCAATGCAAACAACATATGGAAATATTGTTTTCGAGCCTGGATTATTTTTTAGATTAACTACAGTAATAACTCTTGTTGGCGGAACAATTTTCCTCATGTGGTTGGGTGAACAAATTTCCTCAAGAGGGGTAGGAAATGGAATTTCACTAATTATAACTGCAGGAATAATTGCTAATCTACCCAGTGCATTTGTTAGTACTTTACAGTTGGGTAGAACAGGAGAATTAAGTATAGCCTTTATATTAGGAATATTAATTCTTATACTTCTTTTAATTATATTTATAGTTTTCGTTGAAAAAGCTCAAAGACGTTTACCCGTTCAATATCCAAAAAGACAAGTTGGAAACAAAATTTATGGTGGTCAAAGCTCACATCTGCCATTAAAGATCAATACCGCAGGTGTTATTCCTGTAATTTTTGCATCATCTATTCTTCTTCTTCCAAATACTATGTCTGGGTTTGGTGCTGGATCATCAAGTGATATTTTTATTTTGATCTCAAGTTATTTAGGAAGAGGTCAGCCATTGTATCTAGCATTGTACGCAGCAATGATAATATTTTTTGGGTTTTTCTATACATCTATTGTTTTTAATCCAGATGAACAAGCTGAAAACCTTAGAAAATATGGAGGTTTTATTCCAGGTATAAGACCAGGAGAAAATACAGCAAAATATATAGAATTTGTATTGGTAAGATTAACCACTATAGGAACCATTTATTTAACATTTGTAGCTCTTTTGCCAGAATTTTTATTATCAAGAACCTCAATACCTTTTTATCTTGGAGGTACAGCATTATTAATTGTAGTTGTAGTAATGATTGACTTTATTACCCAAGTACAATCACATTTATTCCAACATCAATATGAAGGCTTACTAAAAAAAACCAAGTTAAAAGGCAGAAGGTAGATTGAAAAAAATAATTTTTTTTGGCCCTCCAGGAGCAGGAAAGGGTACACAAGCTAAAATAATATCAAAGTTTTTAAATATTTCTCATCTTTCAACAGGTGATATTTTAAGAAAAAAATTGTTAGATAATGATGATTTAGCAAAAAAATTACAATCAATTATGTCTTCAGGTAATTTAGTTTCAGATGATATTCTTAATTCGATCGTATCTTCACGGTTGAAAAATGAGACAGAGAAAGGTTTTATACTAGATGGTTACCCACGAACTTTAGCACAATCAGAATTTTTAAATAATTTTTTTTTAGAGACTTCTTCATCTTTAGATTTTATATTTGATATTCAAATTAATTTTGAAATTCTTAAAAATAGAATAATAAAAAGATCCTCTGAGGAGGGTAGAGAAGACGATAATATAAATGTTATAGAAACAAGGTATAATGAATATATTAATTCTACACAGAAAGTTTCAAATATTTACAAAGATAATTATTCATCTATTTTTTATGAAATAGATGGATCTCAGCAAATTCAAGAAATAACTAAAAAAATTAAAAATATTTTAAAAAAATCATGAAAAACAGCCAAAATCTAGTATATCTTTTCTTGACTAATTGCATGATTATCATGTATTCACCCTCATTCATTTTTTTTGGATTTCATTATGGCTAGAATCTCAGGTGTCAATATTCCCACAAATAAGAAAGTAAACATAGCACTTACATATATTTTTGGAATAGGAAAAAAAATAGCTATGGATATTTGCAATAATGCATCAATAGATACTTCTAAACGGGTAAGTGAACTTAATGAAGAAGAAGTAAATAAAATAAGAGATTTAATAGATAAAGATTATTCCGTAGAAGGTGATCTAAGAAGAAAAATATCTTTAGATATAAAAAGACTTAACGATTTAGGTTGTTATAGAGGTCTTCGTCATCGAAAAAAATTACCAGTTAGAGGACAAAGAACTCATACGAATGCCAGAACTAGAAAAGGTAAGGCAGTTGCTATTGCTGGAAAGAAAAAAGTTACAAAAGGTTAAAATGGTAGAGAAAAAAAAATCAAAAATCAAAAAGAAATTTTCTTCTGGTGTAGCACATATAGTTTCTTCATTTAACAACACTATTATTACTATTACTGATGATAAAGGCAACGCATTAGCTTGGTCTTCTTCAGGACATAAAGGATTTAAAGGATCAAGAAAGTCCACACCTTATGCTGCTCAAATAGCAGCAGAAGATGTGGGTAATAAAGCAAAAGAATATGGTTTAAAAAATCTTAAGGTAGAAGTTTCGGGTCCGGGGTCTGGACGAGAGTCTGCTCTAAGATCATTACAATCTATCGGTTATGTGATTACTTCAATTAAAGATGTAACTCCAATACCTCATAATGGTTGTAGACCAAGAAAAAGAAGAAGAGTTTAAAAAAGGAGTATTTAGGTGTTACAAAAAAACTGGAGTGAATTAATTAAACCTACAAAGATGGAAGTAAATGTAGATGAAAGTAATGGAAGAATTGGCAAGCTTATAGCCGAACCTTTAGAAAGAGGATTTGGGTTAACACTAGGCAATTCAATTAGAAGAGTATTATTATCTTCTTTACAAGGAGCTGCTATTACTTCAGTGAAAATCAAAGGTGTAGTACATGAATTTACAACAATTCCTGGAGTCAAAGAAGATCTAACTGATATACTTTTAAATTTAAAATCTATAGCTGTAAAAGTACATTCACCAGGTTTAAAAAAAATGTATATTAAATCATCAGGATCTGGCGAAATTAGAGCAGGTAATTTTGAAACTGACTCTGAAACAGAAATTATGAATCCTGATCAGTTAATAATGACACTTGATTCTAATGCTGATGTAGAAATTGAAGCAAATATTGAAACAGGAAAAGGCTATGTTTCCGCAGAAGTTGCCGAAGATGAAAATAAAAATATTGGAGAAATTAAGTTAGATGCAATGTTCAGTCCTGTCGTGAAAGCTACATATAAAATTGAGAACAGTAGGGTTGGTCAAGTAACTGATTTTGATAAGTTAGTATTTGAAGTTGAAACTAACGGTGCAATTTCACCTGACGATGCTATAGCTCTAGCAGCAAGAATTTTACAGGACCAGCTCCAACCATTTATCAATTTTGACGAACCTGAAGTTCAACCTGATCAATCAAATGTAGAAAGCCTATCATTTAATTCAAATTTATTAAAAAAAGTAGAAGAGTTAGAGCTATCTGTTAGATCAGCAAACTGTCTGAAAAATGATAATATAATTTATATCGGCGATCTTGTTCAAAAATCTGAATCTGAAATGTTAAGAACTCCTAATTTTGGTAGAAAATCTCTAAATGAAATTAAAGAAGTACTTCAACAAATGGAACTTAATTTGGGTATGTCAGTACCTGATTGGCCACCTGAAAATATCGATGATTTGGCTAAAAAATATGAGGATCCATTTAACAAGTAAAAAATGAAACACAATATTAAAAACAAAAAACTTAACAAAACGTCTTCACATAGAAAAGCAATGTTTATGAATATGTCTAATGCTCTTATAAAGCATGAACAGATAACTACTACACTTATAAAAGCTAAAGAACTAAGGAGATTTGTTGAGAAAATTATTACTTTAGGTAAAAAAGGTGATTTAATCTCTAGAAGAAAAAGTATTTCAATCCTTCAAGACAATAAAATGACACAAAAAGTTTTTGATATTTTGGCTGATAGATACAAAAATAGATCAGGGGGTTACACTCGAATTATTAAATTAGGTAATAGATTTGGTGATAACGCACCAACAGCTGTTATAGAATTTGTGGATCGAGATGAAAATGCCAAAGGACTAGACAGTGGTCCTGTGATTGAAAAAAAATCTACTGAAGAAGTAGAGGAACAACCTCAAGTTTAAAATATATTGTTTAACTTAATGTTAGTCGCCACTGGTGGTGCATTAGGAGCGGTACTGAGATTTCTCTTGATGACTATTACTAAGTCAATGTCTGTATCCAGTGTTTATGGCACATTTTCTGTGAATATATTAGGATCTTTTTTAATAGGTTATCTTATAACATCTAATGTTGGAAACAATTTATCTCAAAATTTTATTAAATTCTTTTTAATTATTGGTCTTCTAGGATCTTTCACAACTTTTTCTGCATTTTCTTATGAAGTTGTAGAATTAATAAATTCAAAAAAATATTTTATTTCTTTTACTTATATTTTTATTTCCATTTTTATATGTGTAATTTCTGCATATTTAGGAACCTTATTAAATTAATTTAATTTGATTAAAAAAATTAAAATCTTCAATAATTTGAATCAAAGACTAGATAAATATCTTAAAAGTAAATACACGTCTTTGACACAGGGATTTATTGAAAAAAATATTAGAAAAAAAAATATTCTAATAAATAACTCAATTACTAAAGCAAACTATCTAGTTAAGTTTAACGATGAGCTTAAGATATTAAATTTTCATGAAACGCTGTATAAAAATAAAATAATTTTTAAAAAAAATATAAAAATATCTAATAAAATTTTAGATGAATTCAAAAGATCAATAAAGTTTGAAAATAATGATTTTATTGTTTTAAATAAATGGTCACAAATAGCTACTCAAGGAGGTAGTAAAATAAATATTTCAATAGATCATATTATCAAAAATATTAATTCACAATATAGATTAGTACATCGACTTGATAAAGAAACATCAGGACTTCTTTTAATTGCAAAAAATCTTAATTATGCAAAAAAATTATCTTATCTTTTCAAAGAAAAAGAAATTACTAAATATTATATTGCTTTATGCGAAGGAAATCCCAAAAATAATTATTCTCAAGTTAAATTAGAAATAAAAAATAAAAAACATAAAATTGAAAGTACTTTAACCAACTACAAATTAGTCAATAAAAATAGATTTATTTCTTCGATTTTATTTAATCCTCAAACTGGTAAAACCCATCAACTTAGAATAGTATCTAAAAATCTTGGATGTCCTATAGTCGGGGATAATAAATATAATATTCATTCAAAGTATACAAAAGAAAATTTAATGTTACATGCATTTGCTTTAAAATTTAAAATCAATAATAAGAAGTTTGAATTTATTTCAAAATTACCAGATTATTTTCTAAATTTCTCAAAAAAAAATAATTTAAAAATTAGAAAAGATTTAAAAGATTATTTAAATAGTTTTTAATTTTTCTACAAAAATTTTTTTAAATTTATTATCAAATTCAGATTGTTCTATTTTTATACCCAATTCTTCCATAGAAGTATTTTGATACTCCTTTAAACCACATGAGTGAATATAGTTGTAATATTTAAGATCAGGATTAATATTAAAACTTAATCCATGGTAAGTAATCCATTTTTTAATTCGTAATCCGATTGCACCAATTTTTTTTTCTTTATCAAATGTAATATTATTACTTTTAGTTACCCAAATACCCACTCTATCTTTAAATGCTTGCGCTTCAACATTATAGTGCTCTAAAAAAGAGATTAAGGAATTTTCAACAATAGTTATGAATTTTCGAATATCTTTATTTTTATTATTTAAATTCAACATAAAATAAACAATTCTTTGACCAGGACCGTGATAAGTTGTTTTGCCTCCACGATTAGATTTTATAACATCAATAATATTTGAATTTAATATCTCTTTTTTTGAGGCACTTGTTCCTTGAGTAAAAATATGATTATGATTTAGAAACCATAATAATTCTTTAGAATTATTTTTGATTATACCATCAACTCTAGACTCCATATACATTACCGCTTCTTCATAATTTACTTCACTATTAGATATTTTAATTTCAAACTGTTTCATCTGTATTTAACTTTGTTGATAGTTAATATCCTATCTGATATTTAATTCCACTATATATGCGGCTGTGGCGGAATTGGTATACGCGCAGCGTTGAGGTCGCTGTGGGATTTATCCTGTGGAAGTTCAAGTCTTCTCAGCCGCACCAAACTATATGGAAGAAATTATTATAAAAAAAGATCAGGATTCTTCATCTAAATCTGTTGAATTAGTATCTGATTATTTAGAAAATTATAAATATGATAATGTTTTATCTTATTTAAAAGATATTCATAATGCTGATATTGCTGACATTCTTCAAAATTTAGATCCAGTTTTACGACTAAGTCTTTTGAATATAATTGATAAAGATTTTGATCCTGAAATATTAACTTATTTAAATGATAGTGTTAGAGAAGAAATAATAGAAACTTTGGATATAAAACAATTAGCTAATAATGCTAAAAGTTTAGATACTGATGATGTTGTTGATTTAGCAGAAGATTTAGAAAAAAAAGATCAGACTATATTTTTAGAAAATTTAGATAAAGAAGAACGCACATTGGTTGAAGAAGGATTAAAATATCCTGAAGACTCTGCTGGAAGATTAATGCAAAGAAA
>CACMPM010000003.1:85000-105661 GCA_902615625.1 uncultured Alphaproteobacteria bacterium | reverse complement strand
ACTTACTTGTATTGGTCTTTAAACTAAACATGCTTTCACCAAAAAAACATGAACCTATATGTAAACCGTATAAACCACCAATTAGATTATCATCTTCATAACATTCTACACTGTGACATTTACCTATTTTGTGTAATTCAATATATGTATCCAAAATAATTTGATTAATCCAAGTATCTTGATCTTTTCTTTTAATTTCTTTGCAAAACTCTATAACTTTTGCAAAATTTTGATCAATTTTAAAACTATATTTTGTTTTTTTAAACTCACTAAAAAGTTTCTTTGGAAAATGAAAATTTGAAATTGGAATGATAAATCTTAATTTGGGTTTATAAAATTTTATTTCTTCAGAATACTTACTATCAGCCATTGGAAAGTAAGCTTTTTTATAAAATTCTATTAAGCTATTTAAATCAATTATTTTACTCAATTAAATTTGACATAAAATTAATGTTGTAACTTCCTCTTTTAAACTCATCAGTTTGAATAATTTTTTGATGTAGTTGAATATTAGTATTTATTCCCATAATAACATATTCTTCTAGCGCTCTATTCATTTTTTTTAGAGCTTCTGATCTTGTAGCACCGTAGGTAATTAGCTTACCAATCATACTATCATAGTGGGATGGAATTGAGTATCCATCATAAACAGCTGAGTCTACTCGAATACCTAGTCCTCCAGGTTGATGATATTGTGTTATCTTACCAGGTGATGGTATAAAACTCTCTGGATGTTCGGCGTTAATTCGACATTCAATTGAGTTTCCTTTTAATTTTATATCTTCTTGTTTTATTGTAAGTTTTTCACCATTAGCGACAAGAATTTGCTCCTTCACTAGATCTATTCCAGTAACCATTTCTGTGACTGGGTGTTCAACTTGTAATCTTGTATTCATTTCCATAAAATAAAATTCATTATTTTCATATAAGAATTCTAATGTTCCAACTCCTTCATATCCGATTTCTTTCATAGATTTTCTACAAAGTTCAGAAATTTTTTCTCTATTTTCATTTGTTAGAACTGAACTTGGACTTTCTTCAATAAGTTTTTGATGCTTCCTTTGAATTGAGCAATCTCTTTCTCCAAGAGTAACAACATTTCCAAATGAATCACAAAGAACTTGAATTTCAATATGTTTGGGAGATGTTAAAAATTTTTCTAAATAAACATTTTCATCATTAAATGATTTTTTTGCTTCAATTTTTGCTTCATTTATAGCTTTATTTAAATCATCTTCTTCTGTGACAATTCTCATTCCTTTTCCACCACCACCACTCGCTGCTTTTACGATAATTGGGTATTTTACTTTTTTTATAAAATCTTCAATTTTATTTTTATCGCTTAAGTCATTTATACCTTTTACTGTTGGCACCCCAGTTTCATCCATTATTTTTTTTGCATCAATTTTGTTACCCATCATTTTGATGTGTTCCGATTTTGGCCCAATAAATTTAATATTGTGTTCTTCAATAATTTCGGCAAACCTTTGATTTTCACTTAAAAAACCATATCCAGGATGAATTGCATCTACATCAGTTAATGTTGCAGCAGTTATAATTGCAGGTATGTTTAAATAACTAGATTGTGCAGAGGCTGGTCCGACACAAATACTTTCATCTGCCATTCTTACATGCATTGCATTTTCATCAACATCAGAGTGAATGGCTACAGTTTTTATTCCTAATTCTCTGCAAGCTCTAAGAACACGTAAAGCAATTTCACCTCTATTAGCAATCAATATTTTTTTGAACATTATTCAAAAATTATAAGAGTATCACCATATTCAACGGGCTGGCTATTCAATGTAACTATTTTTTTGATAATACCAGATCTAGGGGCTTTAATTTCATTAAAAGTTTTCATTGCTTCAATTAACAATAAAGTATCACCAGCTTTAACGTGTTGACCAACTTTAACATAAGGTTGCGAATTTGGATCAGCAGAAAGATAAGCAACTCCTACCATTGGAGATTTAACAATATTATCTTCATTTACAACTTCATTTGTATTTTTGATCTCTTTAATTTCAGTATTTTTTTGTATTTTTTGAACAGGAACATTGTTTTGGACAAATTCATTTGAGGTAATCTCAATTTCATAATCATTTTTTTTAATTTTTATTTTAGCAACACTATTAATTTTTGATTCTTTAACAATTAACTTAATATTCTCTAAATCTGTTTTATCTATTTTAGTCATACTTATTTATAAATTAATTTGTATATTGCTTCAATTCCTAGAAGATAACTATTTCCACCAAATCCACATATTAAACCATGCACTCCTTCGGAAGTAATACTTTTTTTTCTATACTCTTCTCTTGAATAAATATTTGAAAGATGAATTTCTATTTTGGGCTTATTTATTGCTCTTAATGAATCTAGAATGGCTATTGATGAATGAGTAAATGCTGCTGGATTAATAATTAGACCATCAAATTTATCATTTACTTCATGAATTTTATCAATTATTTCCCCTTCATTATTAGATTGGAAAAAAATAATTTCTAATTTCATCTCTATACCTTTTTTTTCACAATCAGATTTAATCTTATCTAAACTGTCTTTACCATAAATATCATCTTCTCTATTACCTAATAGATTTAGGTTAGGGCCATTAATAATTAATATTTTTTTCATTTTATTTAAAATGTTTACTTAATTTTAAACCTTGATTTTGATAATTTGATTTAATGTCTTTTCCGTATACAACATTACTATTTTTGTTCAACTTTTCATATTTAATTCTAGCTATAGTTTGACCATCTTCTAATAAAAAAGGTACTTCATTTGTTTTTACTTCTAAAACTGCATATGATCCTCTACCTAGTCCAAAACCAGGATCAAAAAAACCTGCATAATGCGCTCTGAAGTCTCCAATACCCGTATCGTACGGTATCATCTCACCGGCTAAATTTGATGGTATCACAACCTTCTCTTTTGATCTTAAAATATAAAACTTGTTTTTTTCAATTACTAATTTTTTATTGTTTTTTCTAACTACATTCCAAAAATCATTTATTTTATGAGATTTAATTTTAGAGAAATTTAGAACTGGAGTATGTTTTTTGGCTACGTAAGCAACTATATTTGAGCTATCTAGATTAACTGATAACTTTAATCCGTTATCAATTTTAAAATTATCTCTAGTTTGATTTGAAATTTTTTTATTCAGGTTAATTAATTGTTTATCAGTCAAATAATTATGATTTTTATTTACAAGTCTTAATTGATTTAAAGAATTATTTTTTTTAAAAGATACATCAAATGATCTTGATGTTATTTCTAAAAATATCTCACCTTTATAATTTTTAGGAATTTTTTCGTATTCTTCTGCATAATCAACAAGTGTTCTACAAAAAATATCTAATCTGCCAGTACTACTTTTAGGATTGCAGTGACCAAATATATTATTTTTTAAATTAAGACTTTCATTAAGTTTAACAATGTAAGTCTTGTTTTTTCTAAATATAAATTCTTTATTTAGATTTATTTTTTTAATAGCTAAATCTTTTAATTTATTTCTAACTTTTGAATTATAGGATAAGAAGCTATACTTAATTTCATAGCATTCCTCACTTAATGACAAGTCCATGCTTGATGGTTGTATTTGGTTATTTCTAATATTTTCAGTTATTACAAAATTTTTATTAATTAAATTTATGTAATCTTGATATACTAAGGAACCGTTCATTAATTTACATTCTGGATTATATTTACAAGTTTTAATAAATCACTATCTTTAGTACTTTTAAAATTTTTTATTTCAATATCAAAAACTTCTTTCTCAATATCATTAATTGTTAAAAGAAAGTTAAAGAATTTTATCCATTCTTTTTTATTTAATTTTCGTGCTAATTCAAAATATTTTAAGAGAACATTTTTATTATTATAGAATTTATATAAAAGATCTTTATTACTTTGAAAAATTATCTCTATATCACTATTAGATAAATTTTTTATTTCTATATTTTCAAATATTCTAATTTGAGAATAATAATTTAAAGGATATTTTTCTAAATTTTTCTTATAAAATTTTTTAGCTTCTTTAGTATATCCATAAGAAAATAATATATCTGCCTTAGTTTCTAATAGAAAATTATTATTATTTTTTTTAATTATTTCATTTAAATTCTCTAGGGACATTTTTAGATTTCCACTTCTAGCTAATTTAATAGATTCTGCATAAGCTTTAAAAGGTTCATTTAATTCACTTAGCACTTCCTCATTATCACTATATCCAACAAATTTTGCTCTAATGTAGTTAAATCTTTGATTGTAACTTTCATCAAAATTTTTTTCTTTATTTTTTTCGAAGTTTTTTATTAATAAAATCCTATCCTCAAAGTATGGATGTGTACTAACTCTTTGTCTATCTTTTGAAAAACCTCGATTTAATAGTTTTTGTTCTATGGTTTCTAATAATGTTTGAATAGATTTAGAATTTGTTTTTAGTAAATTTAGTGTTTTTAATGCATATAAATCTGCTTCCATTTCTTGATCTTTACTAAAAACAATATATTGATTCGATAAAACGCCCGAAGTCAGAATACTGCCTTGTAAAATTTGAGGGTTTTGAGTTAATGCTGATCCAGCTATTACAGATAAAAGACCTAGTGTATTATATTTTTTTGTATTTTCTAATATTTTTTTTCTAAGTGCAATATGATTGAGATCTATATGACCAACTTCATGAGCTAATACTGACAATAAAGCTACATAATCTGAGCAATGAATAATTAAGCCAGAATTAATATGTATTACATTATTAATATCTACAAAAGCATTTATTTCATTACTATTATTTAATTTAAAATTAATTTTTTTATTTATTTTATTTACTTCAGTAATATCTTCAATTATTTCTTTAATAAATTCTTCTGTTTCATAATCAAGAATTTGTGAACTATAACTAATGTTTGAAGAAAAAATAAAAAATAACAAATAAATTGATATTTTTTTAAGACCACCATCCAGTTTTTTCTTCATCTTCATTTATTTCACCCTCTCTTAAATCAACATTTTTTTGTTTATCAATTTTATTTTCTTTATTTATTTCATTATCATCTGTACTGTTATCTTTGAGACTTTCTTTCTTTTTTTTAGTTTTTATTATTTTCTTTTTTTTCGTAACTTTAGTAGTTTTATTTTTCTTTTTTTCGCTTATTTTTTCTGTAACTTTAGAATGATTATTTTCATCAATTTCTATTAAAGGATCATGTAAAGAATATTGTGGATTGAAGAAAAAATTAATTTTAGATTCAAATTTATTTTCCAATGAATGAATCTCACTCTTTTTATTATTTAATAAATTTTCTGCTAAACCACTATTACACTTTACATTTATTATTGAATTTTTGTTATCAGAGATTTTTTCTTTAATTACTTTTATTATTTGATCAATAATTGATGAAGAATTTAATATTAATCCGGATCCTTTACAATAATTACATTTCTCAAATGATTTATCTATCAAGCTTGATCTTAATCTTTGTCTAGATAGTTCCATTAATCCAAACATGCTTATTCTACCAACTTGAACTCTCGCCCTATCTCTCACAAGAGCAGTTTTTAAACATTTTTCAACTTTAAAATTATTTCGGTAATCATCCATATCGATAAAATCTATAACTACTAAACCTCCAAGATCTCTTAATCTAAGCTGTCTGGCTACCTCTACTGCAGCTTCTAAATTTGTTTTTAGGGCAGTATTTTCAATATTTCTTTCTGATGTATTTTTGCCAGAGTTTACATCTACTGCAACCAATGCTTCAGTTGTATTAATTACAATTGAGCCACCAGATTTTAGTTTTACATTTAGACTAAAAAGATCATTAATTTGTGTTTCAATATTATTGGAAGCAAAAAGTGAGTTTTCAAGAGATTTGTATTGTTTTACTTTTTTAACAAATGTTGGTGCTAAGTTTTTAGTAATTTTTTTGACTTTATCGTATCCTTCCTTTCCTTCGACTAAAATTTTATCTACATCTTCGCTTAGCATATCTCTAATTGCTCTTTTCAAAACATTGCCTTCTTCATGAATCATTTCTGGTGCTTCTGATTTTAATGTAAGTTCTCTAATTTTATTCCATTGATTTACTAGAAATGAAAGATCTTTTGATATTTCTTTTTTTGTTCTTCCTATACCTGCTGTTCTTACAATTACTGACATTTTTTCAGGTATCTCAACTGATGACAATATTTTTTTTAATTTTTTTCTTTCCTCGATATCTCCAATCTTTCTTGAAATACCATCACTATTCATACTATTTGGCATAAGAACACAATACCTTCCAGCAAATGATAAATATGTTGTTAGGGCAGCACCTTTCAACCCCCTTTCTTCTTTATTGATCTGAACAAGTAAAACTTGTTTAGGCCGGATTACATCCTGAATTTTATATTTCCTAAAAAAATTAAAATACTCTTTTTTTGGACTTAATTTTTTATTTCTTCTTTTTTTAATTGAAATAACTTTATCTTCATTAACATCATCACTTTCTTGTAGTTTACTTTCAATATTATTTTCTTCTAAGTCCTCTGATTCGTTCTCGTTATCTGTATTAAATGATTCTTCTTCATCATTATTATTTATCTTTTCATTTAATTCTTTTATTTTCACCTCATCTGCTGCTGGAATTTTGAAGTAATCAGGGTGTATTTCATTTAGAGGAAGAAAACCATTTCTGTTAGTGCCAAAGTCAACGAAAGCGGCCTGAAGAGAAGGCTCAATCCTAGTAATTTTAGCTAAATAAATATCACCTTTTACAGCATTTTTTTTGCTTGGTTCAATTTCAAAATCATCAAGTTTACCATCATCTGTGACAGCAATTCTTGTTTCAATGTTATTTGTAGTATCAATAAGTATATTTTTTGACATAATGCCGAAACTCCGTAAAAATTTTTATATGTTAAAACCATTTTTGAATAATGTATAATATTTGCCTAATGTCATATTTTTAACTATTTCACAATGTAGATTATCAATATGACATCATTTATTAATTATATAAAATCATTATTAATTTTTCTATTTATATTTGGTTTTATCTCAGTTTTTATAATTTTTTACACACTTTGGAGGTACTCATCTGACTTACCATCATATGAAAAAATTGTAGAATATAAACCTAACCTTTCCTCAAGAATTTATAGCTCTGATGGCTTTCTACTTAAGAGTTTTTATACTGAAGAAAGAATCTTTATTCCTGTAGATAGAATACCGAAAAATATTAAATACGCCTTTCTAGCATCTGAGGATAAGAATTTTTACCATCATTATGGTGTAGACATTATTGCAATCTTTAGAGCATTTATTACAAATATTTTAAATATAAATTCGAATAAAAGAGTAGTAGGAGCATCTACAATTACCCAACAAGTCGTAAAAAATTTATTACTTAGTAATGAGTTGAGTTACTCTAGAAAAATAAAAGAAATAATTTTAGCTATTAGAATTGAAAATATTTTAGATAAAAATGATATATTGGAACTATATTTAAATGATATTTATTTAGGTTATGGTTCTTATGGTATCGGATCTGCTAGTCTTAATTATTTTAATAAATCAATTTATGATCTTCAACTTCATGAAATAGCTTTTTTGGCTTCATTGCCTAAAGCTCCTAATAATTATAACCCAAAAACAAATTATTATAAAGCTATTGATAGGAGAAATTGGGTTATAGATAGAATGTACGCTAATGGTTTCATTACAAGAGAAGAACTCAAATATAAAAATGAACCTATTCAAGTATTTGAAAGAGTTGATATTGAATTTTCTGATGCTGATTATTTTTATGAGGAAATTAGAAAAGAATTATTTAACAAATTTGGAAAAGAAAAACTTTATTCTGAAGGTTTTGTAATAAAAACTGCTCTTGATTCTAGTATGCAGAAAAATGCAAATCTTAGTCTAATTGAAGGATTAATTGAATATGAAAAAAGAAATGGGTGGAATGGTCTTATAGAAAATACCAATTTAGAAAATTTTTATAATAAAAAGAGTTATTACATTAATTCAAATCCTTTTTTCCCAAAATGGAAAACTGTAATTATTGATAAAGTATATCAAAAAAAATTAATAGTTTTTGATCTAAATGAATTTAAATTTGAAATTGATTTAGATAATAAATTTAATAGTTGGCTTTTAGATATAACTTTTAAAAAAGGTGATGTAATTTATGTTCAGAAAAAAAATAATACTTATGCTATTAATCAAGAACCTAAAGTAAATGGTGCAATAGTTGTATTAGATTCATATACTGGTGATGTTCTGGCTTTATCTGGTGGATATAGTTTTAAAAAAAGTGAATTTAATAGAGCAACGCAAGCTAAAAGGCAGCCTGGTTCAGCTTTTAAGCCTATTGTTTATTTAGCTGCTTTAAATGAGGGCTATTCACCTTCTACATTAATATTAGATGCGCCGTATGTCGTTGATCAAGGTTTAGGTCTTCCAAAATGGAAACCCTCTAATTATACAGATGAATTTTACGGCCTAACAACAATGAGAACAGGAATAGAAAAATCAAGAAATCTTATGACTGTTAGACTTGCTAATAGGATAGGTATGAATAAGATTTTAAGTATGGCTAATAATTTTGATATTAATGAGGGTCTAGATGAAAATCTTTCAATGTCACTTGGTTCTGGTGTTGTGACGTTAATAGAACTAACAAAAGCATATGCAATTATCGCTAATGGTGGAAAGAAGATTGAACCTAAATTGATAACAAGTATTTATTCAAAAGACGGAAATAAAATTTATGATACAAGATTAAAAAAATGTTTTGAGTGTAGAATTCAAACAATATTATCAAAAAATGAAATACCTAATTTAGAAGAAGCTAAAAATATTATTATTGACCCTAGATTAACTTATCAAATTACATCAATGATGGAAGGAGTTATAAAAAGAGGTACAGCAAAGAGATTAAAAGATTTAAATGTACCAATTGCTGGTAAAACCGGAACAACAAACAATAACAAAGATGCTTGGTTTATTGGATATACTCCTGATTTAGTAATAGGAGTTTATGTGGGATATGATCAACCAAAATCTCTAGGATATAAACAAACAGGTTCTAGTGTTGCCGTTCCAATATTTAAAAAATTTGCTGAAAAAATTAAAATTAATAAGAACAAAAAACCATTTAGAATTCCAGCTGGTATAAGTTTTGTAAGAATTGATCCTAAAAGTGGCAATGTTTCTACAAAGCAGAAAAGTATTGTTGAACCTTTTATTCTTGGCTCTGAACCATATTCAGATAATATTAAAATTATAGATGGGTTAGAAAATTTTAATAATGATTCCATTTCTGGTACAGGTGGTTTATTACAATAACCAATATGTCAAATCTTGAGATCATTGAGTTAAATCTAAAAAAAATAAGATCAAATTTAGATCTTATAAGGAGGGGGGTTTGACTATAAATCTTTAAAAATAAAGTTAGGAGATTTAAAAATAAAAAGCTCTGATCCAAATATTTGGGAAAAAAGTGATGCAAAAGATATTTTTCAGGAAATTAAAAATATTGAAAACAAAATAGATGATCTAAATAGACTAGAAGAATCAATAAAAGAAAATCAGGAAATCTTTAATTATATTCAAGAAAATAATGAGGAATCTTTATTAGATGAGCTTCATCATGAAGTTAAATCAACATTAAAATTATCTGATAAAATTCGATATGTTAGTCTATTAAATGACGAAGCTGATCATCTAAATGCTTTTATTGAAATTCATGCTGGGGCAGGAGGCACAGAAAGTCAAGATTGGGCAGAAATGTTACAAAGAATGTACCTAAGATGGTCTGATACTCAAGAAAATTGTGAAGTTTTATTATTACAAGAAATGCGAGGAGAAGAGGCAGGTATAAAATCATGCACATTAAAAATTATTATGAATTATTCTTATGGCTGGCTAAAAGCTGAAAGTGGAATTCACAGATTAGTAAGAATTTCACCATTTGATAGCAATAAAAGAAGACATACAAGTTTTGCAAGTGTTTGGGTGTATCCTGAAATTGATGAAAAAATAGAAATAGACATAAAGGATAGTGACTTAAGAATTGATACTTATAGAGCTTCTGGTGCAGGTGGGCAACATGTCAATAAAACAGATAGTGCTGTTAGAATTACACATTTACCAACCAACATAGTCGTTCAATGCCAAAGTGATAGATCACAGCATAAAAATAGATCTAATGCTATGAAAATGATTAAATCGAGAATTTATGAAACTGAACTTCAAAAAAGAAAAGAAGATGAGGACATTAAAAACAAAGAAAAAAAAGATATAGGATGGGGAAATCAAATAAGGTCATACGTTTTACATCCTTATAAGTTGATTAAAGATTTAAGAAGTGGATATGAAACCTCAAATGTTAATGATGTATTAGATGGAAAAATAGATAATTTTTTAGAAAATTCTCTAACTTTGTAAATAATCTATATTATTTTTAAAATTCCAATCTTTTTTTTACCAACTGCTATTTTGATTTCTTTTAGCGCAGAATATTCTCTTAAAGATAGATCATTGTTTTTATACAATTTGTCGTTAACTTTAATACCATCAGATTTAATTAATCTTTTTACTTCACTTCTACTACTAGCTAGTTTAAGTTTTTCAATCGCATCTAAAATTGTAAAGTTATTATTTTTTATGTCTGATACATTCTGTGAAATATTTGGTAATCTTTGATCAACAATTTTTGAATTAAATGTATTATCAGCAATTTCTAACGCTTCACTTGCGTCTTCTTTTCCTCTCACAATTTTTGTTACTTCATAAGCCAGTATTTTTTTTGCTTCATTTATTTCTTGATTTTTAAGCGCAGAAAGTTTCTTTATCTCATCTAATGGAAGCTTGGTGAATAAATGTAAGAATCTAGATACATCTTGATCATTTACGTTCCTCCAAAATTGGAAAAAATTTAAACTTGAAATTTTTTCTTTATTAAGCCACACAGCTCCCTCTGCTGTTTTGCCCATTTTTGAACCATCACTATTTGTTATAAGTGGTGAAGTAATCCCAAAAGCCTCATTCTTATTAATTTTTCTGATTAAATCCACTCCACTTAGTATGTTTCCCCATTGGTCTGATCCACCCATTTGTAAAACACAATTATGATTCTTATTTAAATAATAAAAATCATATGCTTGTAATAGCATATAATTAAATTCTAAAATTGTTAAAGGTTGCTCCCTGTCTAATCTATTTTTTACAGATTCAAAAGTCAGCATTTTATTCAAAGTTATTCTTGAGCCAAATTCTCTTAAAAAATCAATATAATTTAGATTAGATAGCCAATCATAATTATTAATTATTAAAGCATTATTTTGGATATTAATGAATCTACTGAAAGTAAGTTCTATATTACTAATGTTAGTGTCAATTTCTTTTTTACTTAATATTTTTCTTGTTTGATCTTTACCCGAGGGATCTCCTATTAATGTAGTACCACCTCCAATCAAGGCAATTGATTGGTGACCATAAAAATCGAGCCAGTGCAGTAGCATTAATTGAATTAGACTTCCAACATGTAAACTGTCACTAGTTATATCAAAACCAATGTATCCAGATATTTTTTTTTTACATATTAATTTATCCAGATTTTCAATATCTATATTTTGATAGATAAAACCTCTTTCATTAATTTCATTAAGAAATTCTGATTTAAAACTCATAAGTAATTAACTTTTTTTTATTTCTTGATTGATGTATTCATTAATAGAATTTTCAAATTCATTTGAGTAGCTTTCGTAAAAATGATCAGCTCCTTTAATAGGTTTAAATTTTATATCCACTTTTTTTTGCTGTTGTAGCTTTTCAACCAATATTTTCGTGGAATCAAATGATGCTATATTATCTTTATCGCCATGAACAATTAATCCAGATGATGGGCACGGTGCTAAAAAACTAAAATCTCTTAAATTTGCTGGTGGTGAAATACTAATGAAGCCATTTATCTCAGGCCGTCTCATTAAAAGTTGCATTGCTATCCAAGCCCCAAATGAAAAACCTGCTACCCAGCAAATTTTTGAATTTGTGTTATATTGTTGTAGCCAATCCAACACGCAAGCTGCATCACTTAATTCACCCTCTCCATCATCAAAAAATCCCTCACTTTTACCAACTCCTCTAAAATTAAATCGTATTGTAGAAAATCCAGCCTTTATAAAAATTTTGTACATATTAAACACCACTTTAGTATGCATTGTTCCGCCTTTAGATGGATCAGGATGTAATAAAATAACTATTGGTGAGTCGTCTCTGTTATTATGAGAATATTTAGCTTCTATCTTTCCTTCAGGTCCTGGAATTAATAAGTCTACCATTTGATAAAGCTAATATTGAAGTTATATGATTTTGTAAATATAGATGTTTTAAATATATGAATTCTCTTGGTTTTGATAAGTCTGAAAAAGATACAAAAGTAGTTGTAGCAATGTCTGGAGGAGTAGACAGCTCAGTTGCAGCTGTAATGCTAAAAAAACAAGGGTATGATGTAATTGGTGTTACACTCAAATTATATAATAACTCCAATGTATCAAGTAGTAAATCATGTTGTGCTGGAATTGATATTGCAGATGCTAAAAAAGTTGCTCTAAACAATGATTTCAAACATTTAGTTTTAGATTATCAAGATAAATTTTTTGATGGAGTCATTAATAATTTCGTTGATTCATACGCTAATGGAGAAACTCCATTGCCTTGTGTTAAGTGTAATCAAACAGTAAAATTTTCAGATTTACTTAATGAGGCAAAAAAAATGGGAGCAGATGCATTAGCCACAGGACATTATGCAATTAGAAAAGGATCTTTAAACAATGCTAGTTTGCATAAAGCAAAAGATTTTTCAAAAGATCAAAGTTTTTTTCTTTTTTCAACACTACAAGAACAATTAAATTATGTGAGGTTCCCATTAGGTGATTTCAAAAAATCTGTAATTAGAGAATTAGCTAAAGAATATAAATTAAGTATAAGTGATAAGCCTGATAGCCAAGATATTTGTTTTGTAACTTCTGATTCCTATAGAGATCTTGTTAAAAATCTAAATCCTAGTGTGAACAAAAAAGGCGTAATCTATGATATTGATAAAAATATTCTTGGAACTCATGAAGGTATTAGTAATTATACAATTGGTCAAAGAAAAGGTATTGGTATAAGTGGTTCAAGACAAGCTCTATACGTTATAGACATAAATAAAAATCAAAATTCAATTACTTTAGGTACAAAAGAAAAATTGAAAAAAAATGTTATTAATTTTAAAAATATCAATTGGTTGGGTGGTAATATTTCACCTAAACAACTTGATTGTTCTGCAAAAATTAGATCAACTCAAGGAGATTTACCAGGGATTCTTGATATAGATAGAGATCATGGAACTTTTACATTTGACACTGAATTAGATAAAACCTCTCCAGGGCAAGCTTGTGTTTTTTATAAAAATGACCGATTACTTGGCGGTGGTTGGATTACCGCTTAAATTTAAAATCTGTTCTAAATTTGCTTAATTTTTGTTGAATTAACTAGATTTTTTAAATTAATGAATTAGATGATGTACTGTGAACTCTGAAACTTTAAATACATTAGATTCTTATAGTAAAAACAAATACAAGTATGGCTTTGTTACAGAAATAGATGAAGAAAAGCCAAAAAAAGGATTAAACGAAGATATAATAAAATTTATTTCGTTAAAAAAGAATGAGCCAGAATGGATGCTTAAATGGAGATTAAAAGCATTTTCAAAATGGAAAAAAATGAAGGAGCCCAAATGGGCAAACCTTAATTTTCCTGAAATTGATTATCAAAATATCTATTATTATTCTGCCCCAAAAGGTTTTGAGAAGAAGCCCAAAGATTTAAGTGAAGTAGATCCAAAACTTATAGAGACATACAATAAACTTGGCATTCCTCTAGAGGAGCAAAAAGTATTAGCAGGTGTTGCCGTTGATGTTGTCTTTGATAGCGTTTCAGTTGCAACCACATATAAAGGTGAATTGGAAAAACTTGGTATAATTTTTTGTTCCATTGGAGAGGCAATTCAGAAACATCCTGATTTAATAAAAAAATATTTAGGATCAGTTATACCAGCTGGAGACCATTCATTTTCTGCATTAAACTCAGCTGTGTTTACTGATGGATCATTTGTGTACATTCCAGAAGGTGTAAAATGTCCAATGGAGCTATCAACTTATTTTAGAATTAATGCCGAAAATACTGGTCAATTTGAGAGAACTCTAATTATTGCAGATAAAGGTAGTTATGTTAGTTATCTAGAAGGTTGTACTGCTCCAAAAAGAGATGATAATCAATTACACGCAGCTAATGTGGAATTAATCGCTTTAGAGAATGCTGAAATTAAATATTCAACTGTTCAAAACTGGTATCCAGGAGATGAAGACGGAAAAGGTGGAATATACAATTTTGTTACTAAAAGAGGTCTTTGTGCAGGTAAAAATAGTAAAATTTCATGGACTCAAGTAGAAACTGGCTCTGCTATTACATGGAAATATCCTAGTTGTATTTTAAAAGGAGATAATTCAATTGGTGAATTTTACTCTGTAGCAATAACAAATAATTTTCAACAAGCTGATACGGGAACAAAGATGACTCACATTGGTAAAAATACTAAAAGTAAAATAATATCAAAAGGTATTTCTCTTGGTAAATCTCAAAATACCTACAGAGGTGAAGTTTCTTTTTTAAGAAAAGCAGATAAGGCAAGAAATTATACTCAATGTGATTCTTTATTAGTAGGAAATAATTGTGGAGCACACACCGTTCCTTACATTGATTCAAAAAACAATACAGCAGTTATTGAGCACGAAGCTTCGACTTCTAAAATAAATGAAGACCAACTTTATTACTGTAGACAAAGAGGTTTAAGCCATGAAGAAGCAGTTTCATTAATAGTTAATGGTTTCTGTAAGCAAGTTTTACAAGAACTTCCAATGGAATTTGCTGTTGAAGCACAAAAACTTGTATCTATTTCTCTTGAGGGAAGTGTTGGGTAATATGTTTTTAGAAATTAAAGATCTATCTGTAAAAATTGAAAATAAAAATATTCTTAAAAGTCTTAACTTGAGTATTAACAAAGGTGAAGTTCACGCAATTATGGGTCCAAATGGAAGTGGTAAAAGTACATTAGCAAACGTTCTAGCAGGTAAAGAGGATTACGAAATCTTAAATGGCGAAATTAATTTTAAAGATAACGATTTATTTGATTTAAATATTGAAGAAAGAGCACAAGAAGGAATGTTTTTGGCTTTTCAATACCCAGTTGAAATACCTGGAGTAAATATCACTCCATTTTTACATTCTGCAATTAATTCAAAAAGAAAACGTATGAACGAGGAAGAAATTGATAATTTATCATTTGCTAAACTTTTAAAATCCAAAGCTAGTGATTTAGATATAAACATTGATATGCTTAAACGATCAGTTAATACAGGATTTTCTGGAGGAGAAAAAAAACGTTACGAAATTTTACAAATGAGCATTCTTAATCCAGATCTAGCTATTCTAGATGAAACTGACTCAGGACTTGATATTGATGCTCTTAAAATTGTTACTGATGGGGTTAACAAACTTAAATCGAAAGATAATTCATTTTTAATAATTACTCATTATCAAAAACTTTTAGATTATATCAAGCCGGATTATGTCCATGTTATGGTAGATGGTTCTATTGTCAAATCAGGAGGTTCTGAAATTGCTTCCGAAATAGAAAAAGATGGATTTCAAAAATTTCAGTAATGAATATCCAAGATAATTATCTTAAAAATAGAAAAAATATTTTTTTTTCACTAAATAAAGACATTCAAATTCATAGAGAAAAATTAATAAACATTTTTGAGAACGATAGTTTTGATAGAAAAAATAATGAAAGTCTAAAAAATATAAATCTAAAAAACTTTATTAATTTTAAATACAAATATCTTATCTCAGAAGAAACTTCAGTAATAAATAATACTCAGGAAAACAACTACTCAATAGTTTCTGTAAATGGCCAGTGTTCGAGTTTTAAAGATGATAAAATTGAAATTACTAAAATTTCAGATGAAGATTATAATGATTTTTCTGAAAATAATACAATTGAAAAAAATGATCATTTTGTAAATCTAAATTCATTATTTTTAAATAGTGGTTTTAAGATTATCATAAAAAAAAATAATAACATTAAAATAAAAATTTCAAACATTGTAACAGATGATGATTTAACTATTTTCCAAAAAAATAATATTATTTGTGAAGAGGGGTCATCCTTAAATTTAATTGAAGAATATGAAAATAAAAATAATGCTACATCTAATATATTAAATGTAATTAAATTAGAAAAAAACTCTCAGCTAAACCATTTTCTAATACAAGACAATTCTCCCAATCATAATTTAATAATTACAAGTCATTCTTCTTGTAAAAAAAATTCCACTTATAATCAAAAAGTGTATAATTTTTCAGAAGGTTACGTAAGAAATTTTCATTATTCTGAACTTATAGAAACCAACTCAGAAACTGACTTACAGGGAATATTTTTTCTAAAAGATGATAACAAATCTAACAACAAAACTTTTGTTAAGCATTTAGCTGAGGATTGTAAAAGTAACCAAGTTTATAAAGGTATTTTGAACGATTATTCAAAAGCAACATACTTTAGTAACACCCATGTCGATCAAGTGGCACAAAAAACAGAGGGATATCAGCTCAGTAAAGGTATACTTTTATCTGATAACGCATCATATTTTTCTAAGCCTGAGTTAAAAATATATGCTGACGATGTAAAATGTAGTCATGGCTCAACTATTGGACCAATAGATGAAAATTCTATTTTTTATCTTAGGTCTAGAGGTATGAGTAAAATTGCAGCAACTAAAATATTAATATCTTCATTTATCAATGAAGAATTAAGTAGTATTGATAACGAACAAATGTATGAAATAATACAAAAGAAGCTAGTAAGATACTTAAGTAAAGTAAAATGAATATTTTAAGCTTAAAATCAAAATTTCCTGTATTCAAAAAAAATCCCAATTTAGTTTTTTTAGATACTGCTGCTTCAGCATTAAAAGTTGACGAAATGATTGAAGCCACAAATAATTGTTACACAAATGAATATGCAAATATTCATAGAGGTAGTTATGAATTAAGCTCAAAGTTAACAAAAAAATTTGAAGATGCGCGAAAAAAAATTGCAGATTATTTAAATACTTCTCATAACAATATTATTTTTGTAAAAAGTGCGACTGAGGGTATAAATTTAATTGCTTCTTGTATGTCTAAAGGATTTTTAGAAGATGGCGACGAAATAATCTTAAGTTATCTTGAACACCACGCTAATTTAATACCATGGCATTTAATTGAAAAAAAGATAAAAATTATTCCTTTGGGACTAAACGAAAATAGTGAAATTAATTATGATGAATTAAATGATAAACTTAACTCAAAAACTAAGTTAATTACACTAACCCACATGTCAAATGTTACAGGATCTATAACTAATTTTGATAAAGTAAAAGAAATTGCAAAAAAAAATAACATACCGCTATTATTGGATGGTTGTCAATTTGCACCCCACAAAAAAGTTGATCTAAAAGATTTAGACCCTGATTTTTATGTTTTTTCTGCACATAAAATGTATGGCCCTTCTGGCCTTGGAGTACTGTATATGAAAGATAAGTGGATTAATGCATTTAATCCTTACCAGGGGGGAGGGCAAATGATTCATGATGTATATATTGATAAAAGCACATATGCTAATGGTTACGAAAAATTTGAGGCAGGTACTCCTCCTATTGCTTCAGTTATTGGATTTTCATCGTCATTAAATTTTATGAATGAGGTTGATCCAAATGTAATTTATGATCATGAAATGAAACTTCATGATTACGCTTATGAAAAACTTTCAAAATTTAATAATATTAAAATATTTGGATCAAATAAAAATAAAGGGGCTATCATTTCTTTTAATGTTGAAGGTATTCATAATTCTGATTTAGGTGCGATGTTAGATAAAAAAAACATAGCAATAAGAACAGGACATCATTGTTGCCAACCTCTAATGAAACATTTTAATGTTACTGGAACTTCTAGAATCTCATTTGGAGTATATAATACAAAAGATGATGTTGATTATTTAGTAGATAGTATTAATGAAATAACAAAAATCTTATTGTAACTAATGGAAGAAAAACAACTAGAAGATTTTTTACCAGATAAAAACACAAGTTATATAAAAAAATTCAATAATTCAGACATCACTTCTATAATTAATAAAGAACAAGTTATAGAGTGTATTAGGACTGTGGTTGACCCTGAAATACCAGTCAATTTATATGATTTAGGTTTAATATACGAAATTAAGATTAATGATAATAATGATATTAAAATTAAAATGACACTAACTAATCCAAACTGCCCTGTTGCAGGAACTATGCCTGAAAGTGTAGGAAAATCTATTGAAAAATTATCAAATCTAAATTCAATTGAAGTTTCTCTGGTTTGGGATCCAAAATGGCATAAAGATTTAATGACTGAAGAAGCAAAACTTGCTTTGGATATTTTTTAATTTAATTTATAATATAAATATGAATAACATCTTGTCTATAACATCAAACGCAACTGCACAAATAAAAAAAATAATGTCAAACGCTCCTAATGGTATGGATTCCGTTGTGATTGGAGTTGATAAATCTGGTTGTAGTGGATATGCATATAAATTAGATTTTGGTAATTCATCTGATTTTAAAAATTTTGAAATTATTGATCAAGATGGAGCAAAAGTATTAATTGATCCAAAAGCTACAATGTTTCTACTAGGTTCAGTAATGGATTATAGAGAAGATAAACTTACTTCAAGATTTGTTTTTGATAATCCAAACGAAAAAAGTACTTGTGGGTGTGGAGAGTCTTTTAATATCTAATATTTAATCTTTGGCGGAGTAGCTCAGTTGGTCAGAGCGCACGGCTCATATTCGTGATGTCGGGGGTTCAAATCCCTCCTCCGCTACCAAATTTTTTTTGTTGTATTTTGAATACTATAGTACTAACAGTCGATTTTATATCGCGGGATGGAGCAGCCCGGTAGCTCGTCAGGCTCATAACCTGAAGGTCGTAGGTTCAAATCCTACTCCCGCAACCAATATATCCATAATGATTCTTTAATTTTATAAAAAATATTAAAGTTATACATAAATATCCCCAGAAATACTGGGTTTTTTTTTATTTTTTATGATTTGACAAGGAATTTTTATACTATTATAGGCACATACTCTTTTCTTTGAGAAAAGAACAATCCTCTACTATTTTTTAAAAAAAAGGTAGAGTATTGTATGCTCTTTAATTTGTTAATAAGATTATAAAGAGATACGTAGACAACAATTCGTAATTTAATTTTTACGAATGTTAATGGAATACGTATCAACAAATATTTTTTGTTTTTACAAGAAGTATTCCGCTTTAACGGACGTTCCGTAATTTTTGACTTCGGTCAAATTTACTTAACTTAAGAGTTTGATTATGGCTCAGAACGAACGCTGGCGGCATGCCTCATACATGCAAGTCGAACGAAGTCTTCGGACTTAGTGGCGCACGGGTGAGTAACATGTGGGAATCTACCTAAAGGTTCGGAATAACTGCGGGAAACTGTAGCTAATACCGGATGTGTCTGCAAAGAGAAAGATTTATCGCCTTTAGATGAGCCCGCACTAGATTAGCTAGTTGGTGAGGTAATTGCTCCACCAAGGCTACGATCTATAGCTGATTTGAGAGGATGATCAGCCACACTGGGACTGAGACACGGCCCAGACTCCTACGGGAGGCAGCAGTAGGGAATATTGGACAATGGGGGAAACCCTGATCCAGCAATGCCGCGTGAGTGAAGAAGGCCCTCGGGTTGTAAAACTCTTTCATCAATGATGATAATGACATTAGTTGAAGAAGAAGCTCCGGCTAACTTCGTGCCAGCAGCCGCGGTAATACGAAGGGGGCTAGCGTTGTTCGGAATCACTGGGCGTAAAGCGTATGTAGGCGGATCAAAAAGTTAGATGTGAAATCCCTGGGCTCAACCCAGGAACTGCATTTAAAACTAGTGATCTAGAATTTGGTAAAGGTTAGTAGAATTTCCAGTGTAGAGGTGAAATTCGTAGATATTGGAAAGAATACCAGAAGCGAAGGCGACTAACTAGGCCATTTTTGACGCTGAGATACGAAAGCGTGGGTAGCAAACAGGATTAGATACCCTGGTAGTCCACGCAGTAAACGATGAGTGCTAGTCGCTGGGACTTTAGTTTCAGTGTCGAAGCTAACGCATTAAGCACTCCGCCTGGGAAGTACGGTCGCAAGATTAAAACTCAAATAAATTGACGGGGGCCCGCACAAGCGGTGGAGCATGTGGTTTAATTCGAAGCAACGCGAAGAACCTTACCAGACCTTGACATGGTGTGTTTGAATTACAGAATCGTAATTCTTCAGTTCGGCTGGCACACACACAGGTGCTGCATGGCTGTCGTCAGCTCGTGTCGTGAGATGTTGGGTTAAGTCCCGCAACGAGCGCAACCCTCATTTTTAGTTGCCATCAGGTTAAGCTGGGCACTCTAGAAAAACTGCCGGTGATAAGCTGGAGGAAGGCGGGGATGACGTCAAGTCCTCATGGCCCT
>CACMPM010000003.1:0-80000 GCA_902615625.1 uncultured Alphaproteobacteria bacterium | reverse complement strand
CAGTAATAAGAATGGACAAAATAATAGGGATCATTACCAATATCTTTATCTAATACTTTATTTTTATTTGTTATTTTTATTTTTGACCAGCCTATGTGAGGTATTATTTTACATTTTTTTTTATTCAATAATTTTACTTCTCCATCAACTAAATTCAAACCTTTAGTTGTTCCAAATTCTTCACTATTTTTTAGTAAAAGTTGCATTCCTAAGCATATTCCAAATATTAATTTATTTTGATTTAAACTGAATTGAAATATTTTATCGTCAATACCATTTATTTTTATAAAATTCATAGCTTTTTTATAACTACCTACTCCGGGTAAAACAATTATATCATAAGATTTAAAAGATTTTTTATTATGATTTATTACTTCTGTTTTGTAACCAATATTTTTACATGCTTGATATATGCTATAAATATTATTTAATTTTAGATCAATAATTCCAATTTTTATTTTATCCATAATTTAAATTCTTACATTTATTTTTTTCTTAATTAGATATTTTTTTAAATCATTTATATAATTTTCTTTTTTTAATTTTTTTATATTATTTTCAATAAAATGAAAATTTCCAATTCTTGTTTTTTTGTATTTAAATCGACCAATACTTGAGTAATGAAACAAACTTGCAATTGCTACTCCTTTAATGTTTGTATTTTCGATGATATTATAAACATCTTTAAAAGAACCGGCTCCACCATGTGCTATAACTGGAATGCTTAGTTTTGATGAAATTTTTTTAGTTATATTTGTTTCAAATCCAGAACTTAAACCTTCATTTAATACACTAGTTAAAATAATTTCTCCAGCACCTTGATCTTCAAGGTAAGTTGCCCAATCATAAGGGTGTTTGTTTACAATGTCTCTACCATTTGATTTTGTTATGAAGTGTTTATTATTTATTTTAACAAATTCTAAAATAGCTGATATGGTTGATGATCCAAACACTTTTGCAGCTTTTTTAATAAAGTTTTTGTTATCTATTGCTGATGAATTTATACAAACTTTATCCGCACCTGCTCTTAGCATTTTTTCTATATCTTCTAATGTTCTTATCCCTCCGCCTACAGTAATTGGAACAAAAATATTCTTTGCTGTTTTAGAAACAAATTTTGTTAAATTATTAGTACCATATAAAGTTGCCACATTGTCTACATAACAAATTTCATCCGCACCACTTTCATAATAAAATTTAGCAAAATCAAATGGATTACCTAAAATCCTCAAACCCTCAAGATTTATTCCTTTTATTAATTGACCATTCTTAATATCCAGACGTGGTATTATTCTAATAAATCTTTTATTTTTCACTTTTACTTAGTAAAACAATTGTTTAATTGGTTTACATTTAAATTAATGTAGTAAACTATTATCATTTTAATAAATTACAGTGTCGTCTAATATTACTCAAGAAAATTTTTCAATAATCATTCCATGCTACAATGAGAGAGACAATATAGAGGGATTGGTTAAGGAAATTAAATTAAGTCTGAAAGAATATATAAATTATGAAATTATTATTATTGATGATGGCAGTACAGACAATCTGAGTGAAATATACGCTAGTTTAAAGAATAACAATAAATTTTTAAAAATCATTTATCATAACAAAAATTTAGGACAAAGTAAGTCAATATTATCAGGTATTCATTCTTCCAAATATAATGTAATTGTAACAATTGATGGAGATGGACAAAATAACCCTTCCGATATTCCAAAATTGCTAAATCTTTTTTTTCAAAATAAAGAAGTGTCGTTAGTTGGGGGAATTCGTTTAAAAAGAAAAGATAGTTTAATTAAAAGATATTCATCACTGATTGCTAATAAATTTAGATCTAAGATTCTAAAAGATAATTGTGTTGATACTGGATGTTCATTAAAAGTATTTGAAAAAGATATATTTTTACAATTTCCTTTTTTTGATGGTATTCACAGATTTTTACCTGCATTATTTATTGGATTTGGCAGAAAAACACTTTATCAAAATGTTGATCATAGACATAGATTAAAAGGTCTTTCAAAATATGGAACTTTTGATAGACTTTTAAAAGGTATAAGAGATTTAATAAAAGTAAAAAAATTATTAAATAATTTAAAAAATGATTAATTACATACAAAATCTTTCAAATTTAGAAATAATTTTTCTTTGTATTGGTTTTATTGGGCAGGGATTGTTTGCATCAAGATTTATATTTCAATGGATTTATTCAGAAAAAAAAGGAGAAAGCGTTATTCCAATAATTTTTTGGTATTTGAGTATATTTGGAGGGATAGGTCTTCTTACATATGCTATCTTTAGAAAAGATCCTGTTATTATTATTGGTCAGTCTTTTGGAATATTTATATATTTAAGAAATCTAATTTTAATTTATAATAAAAAAAAATGAAAAAAATTCAAAACTATATTAATGGTAATTTAATTGGTTTATCTGAAGAATACTTACCTGTTATTGACCCATCTAAAGGGGAGGAAGTTTCCAAGGTTATTTTATCTGACTCGAGAGATATGGAAAAAGTTATAGAAAGTTCAAAGGCAAGTTTTAGTGAATGGTCAAATACAACACCACTTAAAAGATCGAGAATTATTTCTAAGTACAAAGAATTAATTGAAAAGAATATTGAACATTTAGCCAAGCTAGTATCTGTTGAGCATGGCAAAACACTTGATGATTCAAAAGGATCAGTAATTAGAGGATTAGAAGTTGTAGAGTTTGCATGTGGTATACCTCATTTACTTAAAGGAGAATATTCGCAAAATGTTGGAACAAATATAGATTCATGGTCAATAAGACAACCTTTAGGTATTTGTGCAGGAATTACCCCATTTAATTTCCCCGCTATGGTACCAATGTGGATGTACCCAATATCTATTGCATGCGGAAATTCATTCATTTTAAAACCTTCAGAGAAAAATCCTTCTTGTAGTTTGAAATTAGCTGAACTTTTTTCCGAAGCAGGTTTACCAGATGGTGTTTTTAATGTTGTTAATGGAGACAAAAAAATAGTTGATTTAATTTTAGAATCAAATGAAATTTCATCAATAAGTTTTGTTGGCTCTACCAATGTAGCTAAATATATTTATAAAAAATCATCATCTAGTGGAAAAAGAGTACAAGCTTTAGGTGGTGCAAAAAATCATTTAGTCGTAATGCCTGATGCCAATATTGATCAAGCAGTTGATGGAATTATTGGTGCTGCTTATGGTTCAGCAGGAGAAAGATGCATGGCAGTTTCTGTTGCAGTTGCAGTTGGTGATGTTGCGGATGAATTGGTTAATAAAATACAAAATAAAGCTGAAACTCTTAAAGTAGCTCCCTGGACGGATAAAACCTCAGAAATGGGACCACTAATCTCAAAAGAACATTTAGAAAATGTAGAAAAGCATATTGCAAATGGTATCAAAGAAGGTGCTAAACTAATAATTGATGGAAGGAATATTAAAATTCAAGGTTATGAAAATGGTTATTTTTTAGGGGCAACACTTTTTGATCATGTTACGAAAAATATGAGTATTTACAAACAAGAAATTTTTGGACCTGTACTAAGTGTAGTTAGAGCAAAAAATTATCAAGAAGCTCTTGATTTAGTAAATAATCACGAATACGGTAATGGCAGTAGTATCTATACATCTGATGGTGAAACATCTAGACACTTTACAACAAATACTAAAATTGGAATGGTTGGGGTAAATGTTCCTATACCTGTTCCAATGGCTTTTCATAGTTTTGGTGGTTGGAAACAATCTCTCTTTGGTGATCATTCAATGCATGGAATTGAAGGAGTTAGATTTTTTACTAAATTAAAAACAGTAACTTCTAGATGGCCAAAAAGTATTCAGTCCGGTCCTGAATTTGTTATGCCTACAAATTGATGAAAATACTAGTAACTGGTGCAGCTGGTTTTATTGGTTATCACCTTTGTAATAACTTATCCAAAAATAAAAATATAGAATTAGTTGGAGTCGACAATTTCGATAACTATTATGATGTAAATATTAAGAAGAATAGAATTAAAACTCTAAAAAAAAATAAAAAATTTGTTTTTTATAAAGTTGATATAAATAATAATTTAAAAATATCTCAAATTTTTAAAAAATATAATTTTAATATAGTAATTCATTTAGCTGCTCAAGCTGGGGTAAGATATTCAATTTCAAATCCATCAAAATATATTAAATCAAATATTAATGGTTTTTTTAATATAATTGATGTCTCTAGAAAATTTAAAGTAAAGCATTTTTTGTTTGCTTCAACTAGTTCAGTTTATGGAAACTCAAAAAAATTTCCATTAAAAGAAGATTTAAATACTGATAAACCTCTATCAATTTATGCTGCTACAAAAAAATCAAATGAAGTCCTTGCTTATGCATATAGTAATATTTTTAAAATCCCATGTACAGCTTTAAGATTTTTTACAGTTTACGGACCATTTGGAAGACCAGATATGGCTTTATATTTATTTACAAAAAAAATGATTAATTATGAAAGCATAGAATTATTTAATAAAGGTAATCACATTAGAGACTTTACTTACATTGATGATATCATTTTATCAATTACTAAACTCATTAAAAAACCTCCCCGAGGTATTGTTCCATATGAGGTTTATAATCTTGCGAGCTCCAAACCTAGGAAATTGAAAGATTTTCTTGAAACAATAAAAATTCATTTAGGTATTACTAAATTCAAAATTATAAAACTTAAAATGCAAAAAGGTGATGTTTTTAAAACTCATGCCGATACAAATAAATTAATAAATAAGATAAAATATAAGCCATCAATTGGTATAGAAATAGGGATTCAAGAATTTATAAAATGGTTCAAGAAATATTATAAATATGATTAAAATCTTAGAAAATATTTCTCTAATTGCACTTTGTTTGATCCCAATTTCATTATTAACTGGGCCCTTTTTGCCAGATTTACTACTCTGTATTTCATCAATAGTTTTTATTGTTATTGTGTTAAAAAAGAAATTATTTCATTATTTAAAATCAAAGCTATTAATTTTTTTTTTCTTATATTGTTTATATTTAATAATCTTATCTATATTTTCAAAACATCCTCAACTTTCACTTGAGTCATCTTTGTTTTATTTTAGATTTGGAGTTTTTGCAGTTGCAATAAGTTATTTTTTTCAAGAAAAAAAGTTTTTTGTAAAATATATTTCAATTTCAATTTTTTTATCCCTTTTAATATTGTTATTCGACTCACTAAGTGTTTTAGTTTTTGAAAAAAGTCTCTCTGGCAATTCCTACAATGGCAGAGTTTATACTAGTTTTTTTTATGATGAAAAAATAATGGGTAGCTATGTTTCTAGGCTTTTGCCCTTAATGTTTTTTTTAGTTTATTATTTGACTGAAGGTTTAAAAAAAAATTATACTAAATATTTATTGATATTAATCATCTATGCTGCTTCAGTTTTCCTAGTAATAATGAGTGGAGAAAGAACTGCAATTGTAATTTTATTTGTTGTTAGCACATTACTTTTTATTATAAAATTTGATAAATTAAGCCTTATATTTGTAATTTTATTTAGCACACTATTTACGAGTATTATTATTTTTAATTCTGAATATACATCAAGTATATTAAGGGGCGTAGTTTCAGAAAGTAAAATATCAGAATTAAAGTCTAATAACTTTAAATTTAATTTAAAAGATATTAGATTTCCAAGAGATTATTATAATATCTACAAGAACAGCTTTAATATATTTAAAGATAATTATTTATTTGGGATTGGGCCAAAAAATTTTAGAGAAATATGTAAAAATAATCAATATTGGGCAAATAGTAGTGAAAACTCAGGCTGCTCAACCCACCCACATCATGCCTTTATTCAATTATTAGTAGAAACAGGTTTATTTGGATTAATTCCAGTTTTAATTATATTTCTATACTCTATATTTAAATTCTTTAAAAATTTTTATACAAAATTATTTATTAATAAAATAGATTATAATAATAATTATTTAATTTTATTAATACCAATTATAATAAATTTAATGCCAATTATTCCATCAGGAAATATTTTTAATAACTGGTTGTCTATAGTTTATTTTTTACCAATTGGATTTCTGTTAAATTATTATATAGAAAAAAAATAAAACAAATGGATAATTTTGCAAAGATTATTAAAATTTTAAATAAAGCTGAAAAAATTAAACTAACAATAATTATTTTAATGATGATTATTGCAATGTTTATTGAAGCATTAAGTATTAGTTTAGTTTTTCCAATATTAACATTAATCACATCCGAAGGATCTAGTTATTTATCCAGTGAATCACAAATTTCAAAATTAATATTATATTTTAATTATTTACCTTCAATTAATTTTTTTTTAACATTTATATTATTATTATTTATATTAAAATTTTTTTACCTTATTTATTTGAATTACTTTCAATCAAGTTTTGCCTATGATATTCAAAAAAAATTATCTAATAAAATTTTTTCTATATATCTTAAAAAAGAGTATAGCTTTCATTTAAAAAAAAATTCTTCAGAATTTATTAGAAATATAATTAATGAAGTTGGTCAATTTACGTCAGTTTTACTATCCCTAAATATTTTGTTGTCAGAAATATTAGTATTGTTAGGACTATCAATACTTCTTTTAATTGTAAATTTCAAAATGGCAATTGCAACTCTATTATTTTTTGGGATAGCCAGCTATATTTTTAACTTTTTTTCAAAATCTCTTATTAGTGATTGGGGCAAAAAAAGACAATACAATGATGCTGAAAGATTAAGAAATATTCAACAAGGGCTTACTGGTATTAAAGAAATAAAACTAATGAACTTAGAAAATTATTTCGTTGATATATACAATATTAGTAACTATGAAATTGCCAGAGTTAACAGAAACTTAAATATTATTAGAGCCATACCTAGACTTTACTTAGAATTACTAGCAATCTTTTTATTATGTACTTTTATTTATTTTTTTAATTTATCAAATAATATGAAAGATTTAATACCTACTCTCGGTCTGTTTGCGGCGGCTGGATTTAGAATTTTACCTCTTGCAAATAGAATAGTTACTTCATATCAAAAAATAAACTTTTCACTGCCAGCTATAACTACAATCTTTAATGAAATTAATGAAATTAATAATAATAAATTTGAAAATCCTACAAAAAGTTTAAATTTTGGAAATTTAATAAAATTTGAAAACATAGATTTCAAATATGAAAATACGAATGAGTTTGTTTTTAAAAATTTAAATTTTGAAATTAAAAATGGTCAAACAATAGGTATTTATGGAGAAAGTGGTACTGGTAAAACAACTTTTGTAAATTTGTTAACTGGGTTAATACGCCCTAACAGTGGAGTGATTTACGCTGGTGATAAAAAAATTCATGAAAATTTAAAATCTTGGCAAAAAAATATTGGATATGTTCCTCAAAAAGTATTTATTACTGATGATACACTCTTAAAAAATATAGCCTTAGGTGAAGCAAATAATAATATTAATATTGAAAATATTAAAAAAATATTAGGAGAAGTTAATTTAAATTCATATGTTTCTAAAACAACTAATGGTTTAAACACAATTTTAGGTGAAGAGGGAGGTAGGATTTCAGGAGGACAAATACAAAGAATTGGTATTGCGAGAGCCTTATACTTTAATGCTAATATTTTAATATTTGATGAATCAACAAGTTTTTTGGATCCTGAAACTGAAAAAAAATTCTTAGAAACAATAAGTAGGTTTAAAAATGAAAAAACTATTATTATTATCTCTCATAAAAAAAATACTTTAGAGATTTGTGATAATATATACAAACTTGATAAATTTAAATTAATAAATATTAATGAACTATCCACTAGTTAGTATTATTTTGCCAACTTATAATGGCGAAGAATATATTGAAAAAGCTTTAGAAAGTTTATCAAATCAAACATATCCAAATTATGAAATTTTAATTTCTGATGATAATTCAAATGATGGCACTTATTCAATATGTAAAAAATTTACTTTAAACAATAATAATATCCATCTTTCTAAGAATAAAAAAAATTTGGGAGGTACAGAAAATTTCATTGAAACCTTGTACAAATCTAAAGGTGAATATGCATTGTGGGCTCAACAAGATGATATATGGCATAAAGACTTTATAATGAAGTTGTATGAGCCTTTCTCAAAAAATAAAGATATAGTTATAAGCATGTGCAAGACTGCAATTTTTGATGAAGATGAAAAAAAAATAATTGATTATTACAACTTTAATAATAAATTTAACCCATCAAATATGAATAATTTTCAACTTGCAAAAAATACAATTAAATGTTTATTTCCAGGCTCAAAAATGGTTAAGTTTAATATTTTCATTCATGGCTTAATAAAATCAATTTATTTAAAGAATATTTTAAATAATTATCTTGGTTTATTTGCTACAGAAAGACATTTATTGGTTCATTTAGCTTTAATTGGAAGTTTTAATTACACAGATGAACTATTGTATTATAGAAAAATATACTACGATGAAAATAGAAGGAAGCATACTAAAAGCTATAAAAATAGAAATGTATGGTACGCTCCATTTAGAAATTTTATACAGATTAATTTCTCAATATTTACTTCTAGTCATTTAAAATTTAATAAAAAAGTTTTTATAATTCCAATTATGATAATCTATTACTTCGAAAGATTTTTATTAATTTTAATACCTATATTAAAAAATATATTACCTTTGAGCTTGTACAATTATTTCAAATCAATTTACCAAATTAATAAATGAAAGGTATTATATTAGCTGGTGGAAAGGGTACAAGATTGTATCCAATAACTGCGGCTATTTCTAAACAACTATTACCAGTTTATGACAAACCTATGATTTATTATCCTCTAACAACTTTAATGTTTGCGGGCATAAAAGATTATTTAATTATTTGTAATATCAGAGATTTAAACAGTTATAAAAAATTATTGGGCAATGGATCAAATTGGGGCATTAAAATAAATTATGAGGTTCAAGATCATCCAAATGGAATCTCGGAAGCACTTGTAATTGGAGAAAAATTTATAAAAAAGAGTGATTGTGCATTAATTCTGGGTGATAATATTTTTTATGGGCATAATCTTTCATCATATTTATACAAAGGCATAAAAAATAAAAAAAGAAATGGTGCCACAATATTTACGTATAGAATAAATAATCCTAAAAATTTTGGAATTGCAGAATTCAATAGTAAAAATAATATTGTAAAATTAATTGAAAAACCAATTAAAACAAAATCAAATCAAGCTATTACTGGTCTTTATATATATAGCAATAATGCAATTGAATATGCTAAAAGCTTAAAAAAATCTAGAAGAGGAGAATTAGAAATTACAGATCTTAATAAAATATATTTAAAAAAAAATAAGCTATGCTCTGTTCAATTAGGAAGAGGTATTGCTTGGCTTGATACTGGAACATATGAATCTATGATGCAAGCAAGTGAGCTAATTAGAACAATTGAACAAAGACAAGGATTAAAAATAGCATGTCCTGAAGAGGTTGCTTGGAGAAAAAAATGGATTTCTACATCAAAATTAAAAAAAATATCAAAAAATTATAATAATAGTGCATATGGAAAATATCTTGAGGATATAGTCGATTTAAAATAATGAAAATTTTGAAATTTAGCTTGGAAAAAAGCTACTTGATTAAACTAGATAAATATAAAGATAAAAGAGGTTTGTTTTTTGAAATGTTTAAAAAATCAACTTTTAACAAATTTATTAAATATAACTTTGTTCAAGATAACATATCATTTTCTAAAAAAAATACATTAAGAGGTTTGCACTATCAATTTAAAAAACCTCAAGGACATTTGGTAACAGTTTTACAAGGCAAGATTTATGATGTTGGATTAGACTTAAGAAAAAAATCAAAAACTTTTGGCGAATATGCTGCTATTGAATTAAGTGAGAAGAATAATATAAGTGTTTTTTGGCCTCCAGGAGTAGCCCATGGTTTTTTTGCTATAGGCAATAAAAATATTATAAATTACAAATGTACTGGGTATTATTATTCTATGTTTGAAATTGGAGTAAAATATAATGATCCTGATCTAAAAATTAAGTGGCCAATAAAAAAAAATAATGTAAATATATCAATAAGAGATCAAAAAAATTTTGATTTTAAAACTATTAAAAAATTATATTTACCAAAATTATAATAATGAACTGTAGAGTCTGTAGCAATAAAATATCAGAATTTATGACACTAGGGAGAATGCCTATTGCTAATAATTTTTTAGAGAAAAAAGATTTTGCAAAAGAGTACTTTTTTGAGCTTTTACCAGCTTTTTGTGAAAAATGTTATTCGTTTCAGATTATAGAACAGCCAGATCCTTCAATGATGTTTCATGAAAACTATGCTTTTTTTTCTCAAACATCAAAAAATATGATTTTACATTTTAAAAAATTATCAGATAAGATTAAAAATAATTTTTTTACAAGTGACAATCCTTTCATTGTGGAATTAGGAAGTAATGATGGAATTTTTCTAAAAAACTTTCTTAATTATAAATGTAATCACTTAGGAGTAGAACCTTCAAAAAATGTTGCTGAAGTAGCATTACAAAATAACGTAAACTCTATAGTTGAATATTTTTCATCTAATTTAGCAAAAAAAATTGTAAATAAATATGGTAAAGCAGATGTTGTTACTTCTGCAAATGTAATGTGTCATATTCCAAATATAAATGATGTTGCATTAGGTATTTCAGAGCTACTTAACGAAAATGGTGTACTCATTTTTGAAGACCCATATTTAGGCTCTGTCATCGAAAAAATATCATATGATCAAATATATGATGAGCATGTGTTTCTTTTTTCTATTTACTCAGTAGAAGCAATATTTAGTAAGTTTGGTTTACATTTATTTGATGTTGAATTTTTACAAACTCATGGTGGATCTATGAGATATTATTTATCAAAACGTAAAAATACTCCGATTTCAAAAAATTTATTATTATCTAAAGAAAATGAAAATAAACTAAAGTTAAATAAAATCGAAACTTATATAAAATTTTCTGAAAATGTTAAAAGTTCTAAATCTAAGTTAATTGAAATTTTTGATGAAATAAAAAATAAAAACAAGCTAATATATGGATATGCAGCAACATCTAAAAGTACAACTGTTCTAAATTATTGTAATATTGGAACAGACTATATTGAAGGTATTTTTGATACAACTCCAATCAAGCAAAAAAAATTTAGTCCTGGAAAACATATACCTATAATAGAATATGAGAAATTTAATTCATATGATTTTGATTATTTATATAACTTTGCATGGAATCACTCTACAGAAATATATGAAAATGAAAAAGAATTTTATAATAGAGGCGGTAAGTGGATCTCTCATGTGCCTTTTCCAAAAATTATATGAGCATTTTTTTTGCTTCACCCATACAATTCTATAAAAATAATAAAAAAGAAATATTAAAAGCTGTTAGTGATACTTTAGAAAGTAATCAATATATTCTCGGAAAAAAAGTTAAAAAATTTGAAAATGAATTTTCTAATTATCTAGGCAATAGATATTCTTTAGGCGTTGCTAACGGTACAGATGCCCTAGAAATAGCATTAAGGTCGTTAGATATAAAATTAAATGATGAAGTAATAACAGTTTCACATACGGCTTTAGCAACAGTATCAGCAATAAATATTATAGGAGCAAAGCCAGTGCTAGTTGATGTTTCAGAAGAAGATTATAATATTGATATTGACTTAATTGAAAAAAAAATTACCAAAAGAACTAAAGCTATTATTGCGGTTCATATATATGGAAACCCTTCGAAAATTAATATCATAAAATCAATATGCAAAAAAAATAATATTTTCTTAGTTGAAGATGTTTCACAAGCACATGGAGCTAAATTTAGAAATAAAAAATTAGGTACTTTTGGAGATATATCTTGTTTTAGTTGTTATCCGACAAAAAACTTAGGAACATATGGAGATGGAGGAATAATTTCAACAAATAAATTTCAATTGTATAAAAAAGCTTTTCTACTAAGAGAATATGGCTGGATCAAAAAAAATTATAGTATAATTTTTGGAAGGAACTCAAGATTAGATGAAATTCATGCATCAATATTAAGTATTAAATTAAAAACATTAGATAAACAAAATGAAAAAAGAAACTTAATTGCTAAACATTATATAAAAGAACTTTCAGGTACAGAAATCATATTACCAACTGTTGAAGAAAAAAATGAACATGTATTTCATATTTTTGCGATAAGATATCATGATAGATCCTCTCTACTAAAATTCCTCAACAAGAAAAAAATATATCCAGGCATACATTATCCAATACCAATCCACAAACAAAAGTCGTATGAAGTAAAATATGGAAAATTATCTTTACCTATTACAGAAAGAATATCAAATGAATTAATTTCACTTCCAATATATCCTGAATTAAAATTAAATGAATTAAAACTAATAACTAATACAATTAAAGAATATTTGATAAAAAAAAATAGTAAAATAATTTGGTATACAAATAAAATTATAATCAAAAAAAATAATAAAAAAAATTTCTTTGAAAATAGTAGGTGGTTAAAATTTGAGATAAATAAAATTTTAAATTATAATAAAAAAAAACAATTAATAAATGATAATAATTCTGCAATTTTTTTCTCTAACCAAATTATTAAATACAAAAAAGTTCACAAGCTAAATAATTTAAATATTTTTGACTTTGGAGGCAGCTTAGGTTTTGATTATTTTAAAATAAAAAATAATTTTGCAAAATATAATTTTCAAATCGAAAATTACCAAATTTTAGATCTACCAACAGTAAGTAAAATTGCGAATAAATTTAAAAATAAATATTTTAAAGATGAAAATATAAAATTTGTAGATGATAGAAATAATTTGAATGAGTTTGATATTTTTTATACATCTAATTCATTACAATATTTAAATGATATTTATAAATTCTTAGATTTTTTAACTAAAAAAAAACCTAAATTAATTTTTTTATGCGGTTTGTTAGCAGGCAATATTCCAAACTTCAAAACCAATCAAAAATATTATAATAATTATATTGAAGTAAACTTTTCAAATTTTGATCAATTAAATAATTATATTGAAAATAGAAACTATAGATTAGTAAAAAAGGAATATTCAAACCAAAAGTACTTTGGTAAATATAATAATTTACCGATGAATAACTTCTATTATAAATATAGAATAGAAAAAAAATTAAACCTTATGTATATTAATAAAACTTTATGAAAAAAATTATTACTAAAAAACAATATCTAAAATTAAATATAGATGAAGCAAATAAAATGGATAAAGATATAAAGTTAAAGAAAATATCTAAAGATTTATTTGTTAAAGCAGATAAATATAGATGGCTCTACCAATTTTCATGGTTAGGAGAGCCAATCATTAATTTAACAACTGACATGTTTGCTATACAAGAAATAATCTTCAGAACTAAACCTAAAAATATTATTGAAATAGGTGTAGCTTGGGGCGGCTCCTTATTATTTTATGCGTCTCTACTTAAGTATATAAATAATGGAAAAGTTATAGGTGTAGACATTTTTATGCCTAAAAACCTAAAAAAAAGAATTAATTTGCATAATAAAAAATTAAAAAATATTAATTTAATTAATGGCGATAGCTTAAATATAAACACGTACAAAAAAATAAAAAAATTAATTAATAATAGTAAAAAGAATTTAATTGTTCTAGATTCTTATCATACGCACGAGCATGTTTTAAAAGAATTAAACTTATATAGCTCTCTGGTTTCAAAAGGTAATTATATAATTTGTTGTGATACTATAGTGAATAGGATCCCTAATCAATCTCACAGAAAAAGAGAATGGGGGCCTAAGAATAATCCTGAAACAGCTTTAATTGAATTTTTAAAAAATAATAAAAGATTTAAAATTGATAAATCGATTAATAAGAAAATACTTTTAACTAATCATCCTAATGGATATATATTTGCTAAAAACTAATTATGAAAATAATCTGGACTGGGTCTTATAAAAAATTTAATGAAATTAATTTAAAAAAAAATCCATTTGAAACAAGAAAATGGTTAGATCAAGTATTTAAAAAAAAAAACTTATCAAGTAAGTATAAAAAAAATAATAGCCATGATAATGTTTTAAATCAATATTTACTAACTTTCGATTTTCTAAATAAAAATTATTTAAAAAAACCAATTAATATTATTGATTTTGGTGGTGGGGCAGGAGACTTGTACTTCAAAATTAAAAAAAAATATGAAAATTTAATATTAGATTATAAAGTATATGAAAATAAATATCTGGTAAGTTTTTTAACAAAAAAATATAAGAATGCAGGTTTAAAGTTTATAAGTAAATTACCACATAATCAAAAAATTGACTTATTTTTTGCAGGTTCTTCAATGCAATATATAGATGATTGGAAAAAATTATTACTAAAGTATATTAAATTAAAAACAAAATTTTTTATATTTTGTGATTTTCCAATTTTAAATAAAAAATCAATAATAACAAAACAAAATTACTATAATAATGATATTCCAGTCAGATTATATAAATTTGATGATGTAGTATATTATTTTAAGGAGAATAACTATAAATTAGTTTATAAAAAAAAATTTAAAAATAATTATGAAAATAAGTTTTCAAAAAATATAATTAAATATAAACCAAAGTTTTATAAATTAATATTTGTAAATCAAAAAATAATTAAATGAAAATACTGATCTTTACTTCTAATATCGTTGGTTATAAATGTCTTCAGTATTTATTAAAAAATTTCAAAAAAGATAAATTTGATATTTTTATTACTGATTATGACTCTAAATTTGATTTCTATTCTTTAATATTCACCAATAATAATGCTAATTTTATCTCAGCGTCAAAGTTGAATTTCTTAATTAAAAATAAAGTTAAGTATGATTGGATATTAAATTTATGGGGCAGTAAAATATTGAATAAAAATATTTTAAATCTTACTAAAGACTCCTTAAATATACATCCATCATACCTACCATATGGAAAAGGAAAAGATCCAACAATTTGGACATTAAAATATAATTACCCAGCAGGAGTAACCTTGCATAAAATTTCTGAAAAAATTGATGCGGGAGATATTATATTTCAAACAAAAATTAAATATTCTCATCCTATTAAAGGAGTTACACTGTATGACAAGTCTATTAAAACTTCTATATCATTTTTTATTAAAAAATGGCAATTATGCAGATTAAAAAAATTTACTTACAAAAAGCAGTTTAAAAACAATATTGCAACAAAAATAAGACGAGATTTATTTGAAGATGAATTAGTACATTTTAAAGATACATTAACTCTTAAAAATTTTTTAAGTCTACAAAAACCTAATAATTTTATTAATTTAGATAAAAATTTAGATTTAAAAAAAATAATATTAAAAATACTGAGACATGATTTTAATGATGATTATTATTCAAAAATAGTAATTGGAAAAAAGTATTTTAAACCAACAATATTATTTTATAAAAAAATAAATAATTTTAAAATTAAAAATTTTGCTAAAGTTATTTTTAATTCTAAACAATATTTTACCACTCTAAACTTGGATGAAATAAAAGAATATAAGCCAGATAAAGTTAATTATACTTATATTCATATCGGAGGTCATAAGACTGCAAGTACATTATTCCAAAGAAATTTATTTAATAAACCCGATTTTAGTTTTGTTGGAAATGACTGTATAGATTATTCTAATTATAAAGAATCAATTAATTCTCTAATTGATCATGATATAGGGTCTTTTGATTTTAGGGTAACAAAAAAAAATCTAATATCAAAATTTTCAAATTCTAATAAAATTAACATATTTTCTTGTGAAGACATCGTATCATCAAATAAATTATCTCTTGTATCTCAAAGACTAAAAATAATTTATCCGTATTCAAAAATAATATTTATAATAAGGAATCAAATTGATGCTATCCGATCTTTATACTTAAGTCATGGTTCATTTTTAAAATATGTTCCAAAAAAATTCTGGAGAAATTATGTGTCATTTAATGATTGGATTGAGTATTTATTTGAATTTTCTGATAATTCATATTTAAAGTGTTTTGAATATTATAAAATTTTTGAAACATTCCTTAAAGATTTTAAAGAAGAAGATATACATATTTTAGTGTATGAAGATATAATAAAAAACCCAAAGATATTTTCTGAAAATTTTTCTAAAATTTTAAATTGTGATCCAAACTTAGTTTTAAATACTATACAAAATCATAGTGAAAGAAGAAGTCCTTCTTATATTCAACATCTCTCACACAAAGTTTTATCTAGAAACTCTTTTACAAAAAAAATTTATAATTTATTAGATAAATCAAATATTTTTTATGGAAATAGTTATAATTTTAAAATTGGTAACGCTTGGAAAGATAAAATAATTATGCATTATAAATTAGAAAATATGAAAATTAATAAAATAAAAAAATTAAATTTAAAAAAATATAATTATCCTATGCCATGATAAAAAAAATAATTACAAAAAAAACTTTTAAAAAAAATAGATTAACTGATGCCAAAAAAATGGCTAAAGATAAAAATTTACAAAAAAAAGCTTTAAATTTAAAAATAATCGCAGGTCATAAGTATTTTTGGGTACATCAAACCTCATGGTTAGACGAACCTGCTTTACAACTTCCCCAAGACCTTTTTGCTTTTCAAGAAATAATCTACAATAGTAAACCTAAATATATTATTGAAATTGGTGTAGCTTGGGGTGGAACACTTTTATTTAATAGTACCATATTGAATATTATTGGTGGGAAAGGCATTATAGGTGTAGACATCTTTATACCTAGTTCACTAAAAAAAAGAATTAAAAATAAAATTAACAAAAATATTGATTTACATTTAATTAATGGAAGTTCTGTAGATCCTAAAATAATTAATAAAATTAAAAATATAATTAAAAATTACCCAACTATGGTTATACTTGATTCTTATCACACTCATGAACATGTATTAAAAGAATTGCAAATTTATTCTAAAATTGTATCTAAAAACTGTTATATTATTTGTTGTGATACCATTATTGAACTTCAGCCACCTGTTTCAAAAAGACCAAGACCGTGGAAAAAGGGCAACAATCCAATGACAGCACTAAAAATGTTTTTAAAAAACAATAAAAACTTTATTATTGATAAAAGTATTGAAAATAAATTATTACTTTCAAATATGCCAAAAGGATATTTAAAAAGAATTAAATGAATGATCTTGAAAATATTCAAATGGCAGGACCTGATGTTACTAAGGCAGATGCCAACATTGTAAAAGATGCTTTAGAGAATGGTTGGTATGGAAAAAATGCATATAAATATGTAGAACTTTTTGAGGCTGAATTCGCAAAATATCATAACAGAAAATATTCTTTAATGACTGTTAATTGTACTTCTGCCATTCACTTAATATTAGAAGCAATAGGTATTAAGAGTAATGATGAAGTAATAGTTCCTGATTCTACATGGATTGGGTCATCCGCTGGTATCAAACATGCCGGTGGCAAGGCAATATTTGCAGATATCTCAGAAGACAACTGGTGTATTAATGTAAAAAATATAAATAAAAGGATTACAAATAAAACTAAAGCTGTCATATCTGTAAATCTTTATGGCAATATGCCTGATTACGATGAATTAATAAAATTTCTCAACGAAAAAAAAATACATTTAATCGAGGATGCTGCAGAGTCCCTGGGATCTATATTTAGAGATGTTAGATCAGGTAAATTTGGATTAGCTTCTGTATTTAGTTTTCATAGAACTAAAACAATTACTACTGGAGAGGGCGGAATTATTTTAACTGATGATAAAAATCTCTATGAAGAATGTAAGATACTAAGAGATCATGGTAGGGCTCCAGGAAAATATTTTAATACCAAATTAGCTTATAAATATATGCCTTTCAACGTTCAAGCGGCTCTAGGTTATGCACAATTACTAAGAATAGATGAATTAGTTAATAAAAAAATAAGTATATTTGAAAGATACAAAAGTAATTTATCACAGTTTAAGGAATTAAAACTTAATCAAGAATCTAATGAACTAAAGAATGGGGTTTGGGCAACAGTACTAGAATTTGATAAAAATCTTAAATTAGATTCTCAACAAGTAATTAACAATCTTGAAAAAATTAATTTACCCTCAAGGCCTTTTTTTTATCCTTTATCTTCTTTACCAGCTTATAATCAAAAAGAAAAATATGAAAAATTAAATATAAATTCATATGATATATGTAGGAGAGCAATAGTTTTACCTAGTGCATTAAATATAAAGAATGAAAATATAGATTATTATTGTGAACAATTACTTAAAATATTAAAAATTAAATAAATGAAAATAAAAAAATACTATTTGAAAGATGTTAAATCAGTAAAATTAAAAAAAAAATCAATTAATAATAGTACACTTACAGTAATTAATGACTTTGATATAGATTTTAAAATTAGAAGAGTTTTTACTGTAAGCTCGGGAAATAATGAAGAAAGAGGTGATCATGCTCACTATAAATGTAGTCAATTCCTTTTCTGTGTGCAAGGTTCTATTGATGTAGAACTTTATGATGGAATAAAAAAAAAAAAAATTAAATTAGATAATAAAACTAAAGGTATTATAATACCCCCGACAATTTGGTCAAAACAGATATATCAGAACAAAAACTCGGTTTTGATTGTTTGTTGTGATATTTATTATAACGAAAATGAATATATTAATGATATAAATAAATTTGAAAATTTAAAGTCTAAATGAATATTATTATAACTGGTGCTCTAGGTCACATAGGTTCAAGATTGTTAGATGATTTACCAAAATTAATTAAAATAAAAAAAATATTAATAATAGATAATCTTCTCACACAAAGGTATTCTTCTTTATTTTATCTGAAAAATTCAAATTATGAATTCATTGAAGCTGATTTATCTAATAAAGACTCTTTAATTCAATTAGAGAAAATTAAAGAAAAATATGATTGCTTAATTCATTTAGCTGCAATGACAAATGCAGAATCAAGCTTACTAATGAAAAAAAAGTTTATCAATAATAACTATAATGCTACTAAAAATGTGGTTTCATATTGTGAAAAAAATAATATACCACTAATCTATGCTTCCTCTACGAGCGTATATGGTACTCAAAAAAAAATCATAGATGAAAATTGTACAAATGATAATCTTAAACCTCAAAGTCCTTATGCAGAATCAAAACTCAAAGAAGAAAAACTTATATTATCTAAAATTAATAAAAGATCTTTAAAAGCTACTATTTTTAGATTTGGCACTATTAGTGGGCTTTCTAAAGGTATGAGATTTCATACAGCTATTAATAAATTTTGCTATCAAAGTAGTATGAACTTACCTATAACTGTTTGGAAAACTGCTCTTAATCAAAAAAGACCATATTTAGATCTAATAGATTTAGTTAATGTTATTGGATTTTTTTTAAATAATAAAATATTTGAAGGCAAAGTTTATAATGTTGTGACCAAAAATTTAACTGTAAATGATATAATTAAAATTATAAAAAAATATTCAAAAAATGTAAAATTATTGAAAGTTAATAGTAAAATAATGAATCAATTATCATATGAAGTTAAAAACTCAAATTTAGATATGTTAAATTTTAAATTTATAGGAAATATTGAAAAAAGTATTAGAGAAACTATAAATTTATTTAAAAATATTAATTCAAAATGAAAAATACTAAAATAAATTTTAAACCTAAAAATATTTTAGTTGCAGGTGGAGCAGGTTTTATAGGCTTAAATTTTATTGAATTATTATTAAAAAAAAATATTTATAATATAATTGTTGTTGATTCATTAACATATGCAAGTTCAAAAAATGAATTAAATAAAATAAATATAAAAAAAAATATTAACTTTTATAAATGTAATATTAATAATAAAATCAAACTAAAGAGTATATTTAAAAAACACAAAATAGATACGGTTGTTAATTTTGCAGCAGAGTCACATGTTGATAGATCTATAGATAATGCTGAAAAATTTATTCAAACAAACGTACTAGGCACATATAATATAATTGAAGTTGCTAAAAAATATTGGAAACAAAAATTTAATTTAGATAAAGAAAAATGTAGATTTCATCAAATTTCAACTGATGAAGTTTTTGGCAGTTTAAAAAAAAATGAAAAAAAATTTGACGAAAAATCAAATTACAAACCAAATTCACCATATGCTGCTTCAAAGGCATCTGCAGATATGGTTGTACGTTCGTACATTTCAACTTATAAAATGCCAATAACAATGTCATATTGTACAAATAATTATGGTAAATATCAGCACAAGGAAAAATTTATACCTACAGTAATTAATGCATGTATAAATAAGAAAATAATACCATTATATGGTAATGGTCAAAATATTCGCGATTGGATTCATGTTGATGATCATTGCGCGGCTATATTAGATATATTAAAAAAAGGTAAAGTAGGAGAAACTTTTTGTATTGGAGCAAACAATGAACTTTCTAATAAAATGATTATAGACGAGATAATATTTAGTTTTAAGAATATTGCTGAAAGTTATAACTATAATTATTTCAAATTAATTAAATTTGTTAAAGATAGACCTGGGCATGATTGGAGATATGCATTAAATAATAAAAAAATAAAAAAAAATATTAATTGGTCTCCTAAAGTTTCTTTTAGAAAAGGTTTAATAGAAACTATAAATTGGTATCTAAAAAAAAATAAATGTTAGATTTTAATAAAATAAAAAAACACAACAAAAGTTTTGTGATTGCTGAAATTGGCCATAATCACCAAGGATCTCTTGATATTGCATTAGAAATGATAAGAGTTGCGAAAGAATGTGGAGCTGATGCTGTAAAATTACAAAAAAGAGATAATAAATCTCTGTTTACTGATGAATTATATAATTTAACCTATGATAATAAAAACAGTTATGGAATAACATATGGAGAGCATCGGGAACGGTTAGAATTCTCAAAGAATCAATTTAAAGAATTAATCAAGTTTAGTAATAAAATAGGCATTTTACTATTTGCTACTCCTTTTGATTTTAAAAGTGTTGAATTACTGAGTTCATTAAAAATGCCTGCTTATAAAATTGCATCTGCAGATCTCACCAATACACCTTTGCAAGAAAAAATAGCTAAATTAAAAAAACCTATATTTTTAAGCACAGGAGGTGGTCGATTAGCTGATATAACTAGAGCTGTAAAAACCATTTCAAAGTATAATAAAAAATTATGTATTATGCACTGTACAGCTGCGTATCCTGCTGAAATTTCTGAGTTAAATTTAAATGTAATTACGGTTCTCAAAAAAAAATATTCTAATTATTTAATTGGTTTATCTGATCATGAAAATGGAATAGATGCTGGTCCATTAGCATATATGTTAGGTGCAAGAGTGTTTGAAAAACATTTTACACTAAATAGATCATGGAAGGGGACAGACCAATCATTTTCATTAGAACCAAATGGCTTAAAGAGATTTATAAGAAATATTGGGAGAGTTCCCACAATGTTAGGGAGTTCAAAAAAAGAGTTTTTAGAAAATGAAAAAAAACCAATTAAAAAAATGGCAAAATCGATTGTAGCTATTCAAAATATTAAAAAAGGTACCATTTTATCAAAAAAAAATATTGGATTAAAGTCTCCTTCAGGAGGATTACCTCCTTATTTTTTAAGTAAAATAATTGGAAAAAAGGCAAAAACTAGTTTTGCTAAAGATCAAAAAATTGATATTAAAAAAATTACAAAATGAAAAAATTAAATAAACATGTAAGTGTAATTTTTCCTAAACCTAAAATTGTTGGGAAAAGAGATTGGGGTGAAGAAAAATTGCTTGTTCTAATATCAAAATTACTATCACTAAAATTACTAACTTTAAAAAAAGGAAAAAAAGGTGGACTTCAGTTTCATCATAAAAAAAATGAATGCGGATATCTCCTTAAAGGTAAGCTATTGATTAGATATGATGACGGTAGTGGAAAATTAAAAAACAAAACTTTAAAACCTGGAGACTGCTTTCACTTTCCCCCTGGTTCTATTCATCAAGAGGAGGCATTAGAAACCTGTAAAATTATTGAAGCATCATCACCTCATTTTAATGACAGAGTTAGAGTTGAAAATATTTATAATATAAAAGCTCATGGAGGTTTACCATCTACAAAGAAAAATGATGTCCTAATAAAATAAATGACTTTAAAAAAAAAAATATCTTTAGCAATTATACCTGCTAGAGGAGGATCAAAAAGATTAAGAAGAAAAAATATCAGAAAGATCGAAAATCATCCCTTAATTGCTTATACTATTAACGCTGTAAAAAAAACTAAACAATTAGATTATTGGTTATTATCAAGTGATGACGATGAAATAATAAATATAGGTAAAAAATATGGTGCACCAATTTACTTTAAAAGACCAAAAGAAATAAGTGGAGATAAAATAAGAAATTCTGAAACGTTAATTCATGCTTTAAATTTTATGGAAAATAAATTTAAAGTAAATATAGATATTATAGTTTTATTACATCCTACTTCTCCAATTCGCGATCCTAAACATATAGATAAAGCCATAAAACTATTATCTAATTCAAAATTAAATACTTTAGCTAGCATAAAAGGTCCTTATAAAAAAAGAGATCCAATTTTGAAAAAAAAAGATAATTATGGAAATATAGTTGATTTAAATCACTTAACCAAAAGAAATCATGATGAGTTTTATATGTATAACGCCTCTATTTATGCAGTAAAAAAAAACTACCTTTTAAAAAACAAAAAATTTACTTCTAATAAAGAAATACCTTTATTAATGAATTTTTTGCAATCATTAGATATCGATGATATAAATGATTTACAAATAGTTCGATCTCTGTTTAAAACTAATTTATTAAACAAATATAAAATTGATGAAAAAAATTAAAGGTGTTATTCCAGTTTTACATACTCCGATAGATCAAACGGGTGAAGTTGATATTAATGGTCTAGAGAGATTAGTCGATTTTTTATGTAATAATTCTATTGGAGGTTTGTGGGTTTTAGGAACTGGTAGTGAGGATATGAATTTAACCTATGATCAAAGATTAAAAGTCGCTGAATGTGTTATTTCAACAAATAACAATCGTGTACCACTTGTGATTGGCTCTAGTTTTTTTTGCTTTGATGATATTTTAAGCTTTTTTAAAAGCCTTGATAAACTTGATTTTCCATATGTTCATGTCATGCCATACCACCCACTATTTAGTTTAGATAGATTAGAATTTTTTTACTCTAATCTTGCTGAATATGCGCCACGCCCTTTATGGATGTACACTAGTGCTAATTGGTGTAGACATGTCCCTCCTTCTTTTGTAAAAAAAATGAAAGGAACAAAAAATATTTTTGGAGTAAAGTATAGTACTTCTAATACTGTTGATTTGGGTAAAGTTGCAGAACTTGCTGATGATAGCTTTAATGTCCTTTCGGCTGTAATATCTACCTTTTATAGCTCTTTATGTTTAGGAGTGGATGGTTCTACTTCTAGTGTTGGTAGTCCACTACCAGAAGTATTAATTAACATATATAAAGAATTTTCAAATAACAATCACGCAAAAGCACTTAAACTTCAAAGAGAACTTAATAATTTTATGTCAGAGTGGCCTAATGCATCTAGTAAGCATAATTTTCTCAAAGCTGCTGAGGAAAAAACAATCCTTAAAATTAGGAACATATGTGAACAATACACAACATCCTATTATAAAGATTGTAATGATGAGGATATTTCAATATTTAAACAATTGATTCAAAAGTATTATCCCTCAATTTTAAAGTGAAAAAAATATTAGTTTTATTAACTAGTAATATAATAGTAAGAAATTACTTAAATAATGACAACTTTTCATTATTAGAGAAACAATTTGAAGTTTTTTATGGAATTACAAATGTTGATAAGAAAAGTGATTCTCTTCAAAAAATAAAAAAAAATAAAAAATTTTTCTATAAAAATACTCAAAATTCGCAAAATTTAACTGAAAAACTAACAAGTCTTTTTTTATGGAAGAACTTGGAGAAAAGTTCAACTTTTAAATATAGGTATTTAAGAAAACTAGGAGCTCATGCTTTTTTTTCTAAAAGACAAAATATAATTATTAAACTTTTAAGATTTTTAAAATTTTCAATTTATACAAATAAATGTTGGTATTTATTTCTTCCTCTTTTAGCATCTAAAATATTTTTTAAATTTTTTTTTAATTATTTTCATAATAAAATTTCTATTTCAGCAGATCTTTTAGAATTTTTAAAGACTGAAAACTTTGACATGATTATAATTCCTAGTCATTTTTTTGAGATTGAAATCGCTTCTATAGATAAACTAAGAAATAATATAAAATCTAAATTTTTAGTATTAATAAATAATTGGGATAATTTATCAAGCAAGGGAACATATTGGCATCATCCTGATTACTTATGTGTGTGGGGTCAGCAAGCAAAAGAACATGCAATTAAAATTCAGGGATTTAAAGAAAATTCAGTAAAGATCCTTGGTTCTCCCATTTATGATAAATATTTTTCAATAAGAAATAAAGATATTAAAAGTTTTTTTAATTTTACATATGTTCTCTTTACCGGTTGTAATTTACCTTTTGATGAAATTAATATTTTAAAATATTTAGATCATTTATTTTGTAACGAGCCAATATTAAATTCAATAAAAATTGTTTATCGCCCACATCCATTTAGAGAAAAAAGAGATTGTTATGATATATTTAATGAAGAGCAGTTTACAAATGTAATATTGGACCCACAAATTAAAGATATCTATTATAAAAAGAACAATAAAAATATTGAAAATTTAAGCCTCGATTATTATCCCAGTTTAATTAAAAATTCTTTGTTTATAATAGCGCCACTTTCAACAATGTTATTAGAGTCATTGATATTTTATAAAAAAGTTTTGATTCTATCTCACAATGATAATTTTCATTTTACAACACCACATAGAAATTTAAAATACTTTGAGAACTTAAAACCTATAAAAAATTCAAATTTAGTTTATTTCTCACATAATAAATTTGATCTTAAAAACAAGTTATCTCAAATAATTAATAAGAAACAGATTAATTATAAAGAATATGATGATTTGGTTCATTATATTTTGCATTTCGATAATTTAGATTATAAAATGAGACTTTTAAAATACGTAGAAAAAATTATTTAATATTTTATGAAAAATGTAATAGTAACAGGCTCTGAGGGTTTTATCGGATCTCATTTAACTGAGTTTTTAATTAAGAAAGGTTATAATGTAAAAGCATGTATTCTATACAATTCATTTAATAATAAAGGCTGGTTAAAACATAAATATAATTTAAATAAAAATCAAAAATTAGAATATATTTTCTGTGACATTAGAGATTCTGAACACATGAATAATATAATTAAAAAACAAGATATTGTTTTTCATCTAGCATCTTTGATTGCAATACCTTATTCTTATATTGCTCCTCAATCATATATAGATACAAATGTTTTAGGAACATTGAATTTATTAAATTCTGCATTAAAAAATAATGTAAATAGATTTATTCATACTTCAACAAGTGAAGTTTATGGATCAGCTCAATATATACCAATAGATGAGAATCACCCACTCGTTGGTCAATCTCCTTACTCAGCTTCAAAAATAGCAGCAGATCAATTAGCAATATCATTTAATAAGTCTTTTAATCTTCCAGTTTCTATAGTGAGGCCATTTAATACATTTGGACCTAGACAATCATCAAGAGCAATTATACCAAGTATAATCTCTCAAGTATTATTAAATAATAAATCTATAAATTTAGGCTATTTAGATTCTACTAGAGATTTTAACTATGTTACTGACATAGTTGAGGCTTTTTATCAAACATCTAAGTCATCCAAAGCAATAGGTGAGGTAATTAATTTTGGTTCTGGTTATGAAATAAGTATTAAAGAATTATCTCAATTAATTATGAAGATTATGGGAAAAGGATTAGTAATTAAGACTGAAATTAAAAGATTTAGACCTAAAGATAGCGAAGTCCAAAGATTAAATGCAAATGCTTCTAAGGCGAAAAAGTTAACAAAATGGAAACCAAAGTTTGTTGGAAAAAAAGGATTTAAAAATGCATTAGAAAACACTATTAATTGGTTTAGTAAAAAAGAAAATATAAACTTTTATGATAATAAATATATCATATAATGAAAAAAAAAAATATTGAAAATTTAATTATTAAAGAAATTGAAATAAAAATTAAAAATTTTTTTAGAAAAAAAATATTTAATTTGCATGAACCCTTATTTTTTGGAAATGAAACAAAATATTTAAATGAATGTATAAAAAGTAGTTATGTGTCTTCTGTGGGGAATTATGTTAACAAGTTTGAGAAAAAAATTTCTAATTACACTAAATCTAAATATTCTTTATCTGTAATTAATGGAACATCTGCTTTACATCTAACCCTACTTGCAGCAAAAATAAATAAAAATGATGAAGTTTTAGTGCAATCTTTAACATTTGTTGCTTCAGTCAATCCAATTTTATATTGTGGAGCAATTCCTCATTTTGTAGATGTTGAAAATGATACTTTGGGAATTGATCCAACAAAATTAGAAAAATATCTTGAATATATTTCTATTAAAAAAAATAATAAGTGTATTAATAAAATTACGAAACGCAAGATATCAGCATTGGTAGTAATGCATACATTTGGACACCCATCCAAAATTATACAATTAAAAAAAATATGTAGAAAATTTAATATTATTTTAATTGAAGATGCGGCTGAAGCAATTGGAAGTTTTTATAAAAATAAACATGTAGGAACATTCGGAGACTTCGGTGTCTTAAGCTTCAATGGCAACAAAACTATAACTTCTGGTTGTGGTGGTATGATTTTAACCAATAATTATAAATTTTATAAAAAGATTAAACATCTAAGTACACAGTCAAGAGTTAAACATAAATTTGAGTTCATTCATGATGAAATTGGTTATAATTACAGGCTTTCCAATATTAATGCAGCAGTAGGTTGTGCTCAACTTGAATATATAAATAAAATATTAAGATCTAAAAGACAGATATTCAAAATTTATAAAGCGTTGTTTTCTAATCAAAATTTTTTTACAGTTTTTAAAGAACCTATTTATTCTAAGAGTAATTATTGGCTTCAAACAATACTTTTAAATGACGAATATGTTGAATATAAAAATGTTATAATTTCTAAATTAAATGACTCTGGAATAAAAGTAAGGCCTGTTTGGAAACCTATACATTTATTAAAACATTTTAAAAAATCACCTAAAATGAATTTATATAATACAAATTTATTATATAAAAAAATTATTAATTTACCAAGTAGCTACTCTTTGATATTAAATTGAGGAAAAATATTATAATTATAGGATCAGGCGGCCATGCATTAGCCTGTATAGAAATAATCGAAAATTTAAATAAATACAAAATAGCAGGTTTAATCGATAATAAATTAAAAATTGGAACAAAAGTTCATAACTATAAAGTTATAGGTAGTGATAAAGATTTATTAAAATTATTTAAATTCTATAAATATGCTCTTATAGGTATTGGACAAATTAAATCACATAAAATTAGGTATAATATATTCAAAAAATTAAAAAAAATTGGATATAAACTCCCAACGATAGTTGCAAAAAATGCATATATTTCTAAAAGAAGCGTAATTGGAGAGGGAACAATAATAATGAATAATGTTTTAATAAATGCCGGATCAAAAATAGGTGATAATTGTATAGTTAATAACTTTTCATTAGTTGAGCATAACTGCAAAGTATTAAATAATTGTCATATATCAACAAGTGTTACATTAAATGGAGATGTTAAAATTAATGAAAACTGTTTCATAGGGAGCAAAAGTGTAATAAAAAATGGATATGAACTTAAGTCAAATCAAATAATACCTATGGGTTCAAGGATATCTTAATTGGCTAGTAACAACAAAAGTAATGTTTATATTATTGCTGAAGCAGGCGTAAATCATAATGGAAATATTAAAAAAGCAATTGAATTAATAGATATTTCAAAAAAAGCTGGTGCAGATTGTGTTAAATTTCAAATATTTGACTCTACAAAATTATCAACACCTTTAAATAAACTAGCACCTTATCAAAAATTAAATACTAAATTTTCAACTCAATCAGATATGTTAAAAAAATATCAATTGAATGAATTTAACCTTATTAAGTTATATAATTATGCAAAAAAAATTAAAATAGATTTTTTATGTTCCCCTTTTGATATTGATAGCATAAAATTATTAATTTCAATTGGGCTTAAAAAAATAAAAATACCTTCAGGCGAAATTACTAACTTCCCTTATTTAACAGTCCTTGGAAAATATAATTGTGAATTAATATTGTCATCTGGTATGTCCAATCTTGAAGAAATTAAAAATGCAATTGAAATATTAACTTCAAATGGTACAAAAAAAAATAAAATTACAATTCTTCATTGCACCTCAGACTACCCTGCGAAATTTAATGAATTAAATCTAAATGTAATAAAGTCTTTAAAAACCAAATTAGATCTTAATATTGGTTATAGTGATCATTCAGTTGGTTATGAAGCAAGTTGTGCAGCAGTTACACTTGGAGCCTCTGTGATAGAAAAACATATAACTCTGAATAATTTTATGAGAGGGCCAGATCACAAAGCTAGTTTAAATTTTAGAAATTTTAAAATATTTGTTCAAAAAATAAGAAATGTTGAGAATGCTCTTGGAAGCAATGACAAGAAAATTACAAATTCTGAACGTTTAAACATAAAGTATGTAAGAAAATCAATAGTTGCTAAAAAGAATATTTTTAAAGGTGAGATTTTTTCTGAAAAAAATTTGGACGTTAAAAGACCAGGAACTGGATTATCACCAATGATATGGAATAAAATTATAGGTCAAAAAGCAAAAAAAAATTTTTTAAAAAATCAACTTATAAAATTATGAAAAAAAATGTTGCCTTTGTTACGGGAAGTAGAGCAGATTATGGTTTATTAAAAAATTTAATAAATCAATTTAAAAATGATAAAAAAAATTATACTTATAAAGTACTAGCAACAGGTATGCATCTCGAAAAACGTTATGGAGAAACAATTCACAATATAATTCAAGATTATCCTAAAAATACAAAAATTATTAGGATGAATATCAATGGTGATAATAGTCACGCAATAAATGAATATATATCTTCAGGAATAAAGAAATTCTCAATATATTTTAAAAAAAATAAATTTGATTTTATAGTCGTTCTTGGAGACAGAACTGAAATATTTGCAGCAAGTGTAGCATCTTACTATCAAAGAATTCCAATTGTTCATTTACATGGGGGTGAAGTTACAAATGGATCATTGGACGATTCAATTAGACATTCAATTTCAAAAATGAGCTCAATTCATTTTGTTGCACATTCTTCTTATAAAAAAAGATTAATACAATTAGGAGAAGAAAAAAATAAAATTTTTAATGTTGGTGCCATCGGAGTTGATTCAATTTTTTTAAATAAAAAATTTGCAAAAAAAAATATTTTAAAAAAATACAATATATCTTTGAAAAACAAAAACCTTTTGGTAACTTTTCATCCAGATACTATTTCTTCAAAAGATAATATTAGGCAAATAAAAATTTTGCTAAAAACATTTAGTAAATTTAAAGATATATTTTATTTATTTACCATTCCAAATAATGATATAAAAAATTTAACAATTATAAAAAGTATAAAAAAATTTGAAAAAAATAATCAAAATTCAAAATTGGTTCCATCCTTAGGTCAAACAGATTATTTCTCTATTTTAAAATTATATGATGGAGTGATAGGCAATTCCTCTAGTGGTATTATAGAAGTACCATATTTTAACAAAGGAGTTATAAACATTGGAAACAGACAAGATGGAAGAATCTTGAGTAAAAAAATTATTAGTTGTAATGTAACTGAAGATGAAATAACTAAAAGTATTAAAAAACTTTATTCCAAAAAATTTAAAACTTTAATTAATCTTAAGGAAAATATTTATGGTAGACAAGGTGTTGCAAAAAGAATTTTTAAAATATTAAGTAATATAAAATTTAATGATAATAAATTCAAATCTTTTAAAGATATTAATTTTAAATGTTAATTCCTGTTGATAAAACTATATGGTCTAATTGCTTGGTTTTTTATCATAAAAAAACAACTATTAGAGAAATTATAGAAATAATTGATAGTGCTTCACTACAAATTTGTATAATTGTTAATAAAAAAAAACAACTTCTTGGAACTATTACAGATGGAGATATAAGAAGAGCATTATTAAAAGGTATTGATTTAACTACAAGTATTGAAAAAGTTTTAAATAATAAACCTAAATTTTTTTACAAAAAAAACTTCAAAAATAATTATGCAAATATTATTAATTCAATGCAAATTAGTCATTTGCCAATTCTTAATAATGACAAAACTATCAATAATTTCTTAATAAGAGAAGATTTAGTCATTTATCCAAAAAAAGATAATTATTTTTTTATAATGGCTGGTGGTAGGGGCGAAAGATTACTTCCAATTACAAAAAAATTACCTAAACCACTAGTTAAAATTGCTAAAAAACCAATTATTGAACATATAATTGAAAATGCAAAAAAACATGGATTTAGAAAATTTATAATATCAGTTAATTATTTAGCAAGTGCATTTAAAAAATATTTTAATGAAAAAAAAATAAAAGAATTAGATATAAAACTTGAATTTTTAGAGGAGAAAGAGCCTCTCGGAACTGGAGGATCTTTAGGAATGATAAAAAAAAAGATATCAAAGCCTATTGTAGTTTCAAACGGAGACATACTATCAAATATTAATTTTACAAGTTTGATAAATTCTCATATACAAAAAAAATCTTGTGCTACAATGGTTGTAAATAATTATATTCATGAGCATCCTTTCGGCGTTGTTAAAACAAAAGGTTCAAAAATATTAAATATTATTGAAAAACCAAAAAATAATACAAAAATAAATGCAGGTGTTTATGTATTAAGTCCAGAAATATTAAATAAAAAATATGTTAAAGATCATATAAACATGACCAATATTTTTTTATCTCTAATTAAATCTAATAAAAAAGTAAATGCATTTCCATTGCATGAGTCATGGAGTGATATTGGAAATATTAAAGATTTAAATCAAGCTAAAAAAACTCTTAATGAATAATATAATACTTATTTTAGCAAGAAAAAATTCAAAAAGATTAAAAAATAAAAATTTAAAAAAAGTCAAAAATAATAAAAAATTAATTGATTATACTTTGGAAATTGCCAAACAAATTAAAAATATTAATGATATTATAACATCAACTGATAACAAGAAGTTAATAAGACATATAAATAAAAATTATAAATCTATTAAAATATTAGAAAGACCAAATTATTTATCAAGGGATAATACTACTTCATATGCGTCTGCAAAGCATGCTATAAACTGGTATGAAAAAAATATTGCAAAAATAAATAATATAATTCTTCTCCAACCAACATCGCCATTTAGAAATTTGAGAAACATCAATCGTAAATTTAAAATTTTTTGTAATGGAGATGATTTAAGCTTAGTTTCAGTTTCACCAATTAAATTCAATAAAAAAACTCTAAATAAGAATAACTTAATAATAAATAAAAATTATTTTATAAATGGAAATTTTTATTTCATTAAAAAAAAATCTCTATTTAAAAATAAGAGTTTTGTAAATAATCACACAAAATTTACTATTTGCAATAACTTTCAAGAATCAATTGATATTGATACGATCAAAGATTGGATCAACTTTAAAAAAATAATTTAAAATGTATATTGTTGATAGTTTAAATTTTAATTCTTTCTTCAAAATAATTTTATTAAATAATAAAACAAAATTAATTTATTTAAATAATTCTAAATACTTATTTGCAGACTATATTTTTAAAATTTTATTTGGTATGTTGAATATTAAATGCATATATAAAAAAATTGAAGCTAATAAATTTTATAAGAAAAATATTAAAATTGCGAATGATTTAGTTGCTGAGTATTTCAATACTCATAAACTAAATAATATAGAAGATAAATATATTAAAATTAGAATAGGTAATTTAATTTTTGAAGATATATGGAAGATAATTGTAATGTATAATTTCGCAAAATTATATAGCCCAAAACTTGTTATTTTAAATAAACCTGAATATATAAATATTTTTAAAAATAGTAAATTATACCATTTTTCTAATATAATTTTTTATAATAATTTTATTAACTTGTGTAATTACGATGATATTATTTTAAAAAACAAATATAATAATTTCTTTAAAACTAAAATATTTATAAGATTAATTATTAATTTATTTACATTTACTCCATTTAGTTGGTCAAAAAAATTAAAAATCGAAAATTTATTTTATATTCATCCTGTAAATAAAAATAGAAAAAATGTTTCGATAAATAAAATAATTTCATCTTTTAGTAATAATGCAATTCTATTAAACAATAAAAATATTAAGTTAAATAACATAAATTATAGTTATAAAAGAATAAACTTTTTAAAGTTCCCAAAATTATTATTTTATATCTTTTATAAGGTTCATATTTTTTCAAGGTACAAAATATCTTTAAGCACTAAAATTATCTTACTAAATGATTTCATAGATTATTTTTATTTAAAAATAATGATAATTAAATTTCAGCCAGACTTTCTATATACAAATTATGAATCATCAAAAGCTTTGTTAATTCAGCACGCTAGTAAATGCATAAAAAATTGTGTTTCATTATCTTCTAGTTTTAGTGGAGGTGATTTTCCTTCTGAATATGAGTTTACTCATTATAGAAAAATTTCAGATATTTATTTTGTTTGGGGTAAGTTTGTATCAAATATATATAGACAGTCTAATGATTATTCTAAATTTCATATTTTTTCAGGATATTCAGGAAATATAAATTATATTAAAAATTTAATACCTAAAGAAAAATTTAATAAAAACAAAACTATTACTCTTTTTGATACATCTGTTGGTTTAGATATAGCTACATCTTCAAAAAATATTTTTGAAACAATCCATACATTATCTAAACTAAAAGCAAAATATAAAATAAATATTTATTTAAAAACAAAAAAAAATAATACTCAATATTTGAGTAAAATAAAAAAAATGAATCTTTTTGATAAAATAGATCATACGCATGCATCTTTAGAATTTATAAATGAATCAGATTGTGTTTTAGGTTTCTGTTTAAGTTCACCGGTATTATTAGCTTCGTCAATTGGAAAAGATGTAATTTTTCTTGATACAAATATGAATATTGATAAAAATTATCATCATATTTTTAAAAATTGTATAGTAAATTCATCAAATGAATTAAGAGATATGCTAGATAAATATATTAATAATAAATGCAATTTTAAAATCGCAGATGATTATAAAAAAGAAATAAATTTCTTTAATGATTTTAATGGACAAGAGAGAGTATTAAAATATTTAAAACTAATTAAAAAAAATAAAAATAAAAACAAAGATATCACTATAAAAAATTCTAATAATTATTATCTTAGAGATTACGGTCATAACTCAATAATTAATTTTACAAAATGAAAAAAATTATTGTACTAGAAGATATTATTCAATTAAAAAACTTAGATTTAACAGAATATGAAGTGTTATCAACATCACCGAAAATTGACAACTATTTAGATAAAAATAAAATAAATTATAAAAATATTTATGAATTTTTTGATATAAAATTTTATGACGAACTTATTATTCAATCAGATAAATTTATTCATTATATTAATGAAGATATTAAATTAAGTGACAATTTAAAAATTAAAAATTCTTACAAATATACAATTAATTATTATTATAGGTTTTATATAACAAAATTAATTCTTAGTTTATATTTAGTAGAAAGAATAATTTATTTTTTTAAGCCAAAATATTTAAATCTCTTTTTATTGAAATACAAAAATTTAGATAATATATCTGATTTTAAATTTACATTTGGTAATATTTTTTATGAATATATAATAACCCAAAAATTAGCTATAAAAACAAATTTAATAAAAAAAGAAATTACATCATCATATATATTTAGATCTTACTTTAATTCTTTTTTTAATCTTCTTAATTTATTAATTTTAAAGTTATTGAGAAAAAAAATTCTGCTTTTAGTCCATGATTCTTATGGTATCGAAAATATTTCAAATAATTTTAGAAAAAAAAATAAAAATTTTTTAACATTATTTTTCTCCATAAGTAAAAAAAATATTTTTCATAGTATATTCAATCTATTTAAACTTAAATATTTTTTTTTAATCACACAAAATTTATCAACAAAGTATTTAGATGAAAAAATTAAAAATAGTATAATCAATATAAACTTTCATAAAAAACATTATTATTATAAAAACTTAGATATCAGACTATATCTAAATAATTATTTTAGATCTAAAATTAAATTTGAAATATTTGAAATAAATAAAAAAATAAATTTTTTTGAATTTATCAAAAAAAAACTTAATATATCATTAATAATATCTCAAAATGCTCTTGGTTTTGGTTATGCAATTGGAGAATATTGTCAAAATAATAATTTACCTACAATTTTAGTTCCACATGGTACTTATTTTGATCACGATAAAAAATTATTTCAAATGCAATGGAATTTTAATTCAAGAACAATAATAAATGCTGAATTCAAATATTTATTATCAAGATCAAAAATGATGACTAATTATATAAATTCTTTTGAAGGATTAAAATCAAATATTTTATTAGAGAAAGAAAAAAAATATACTGTTTCTATCAAGGATAATAATCAAAGAAAAAATTTATGGATTAAAAATTATAACAAAAGAATAATTTTACATGCTTCTACTCCAAAATCTTATGAAAATTTAAGACCTTTAATATTTGAGACAATTTATGAATACATATCTAATTTGAATACTTTAATAAGACTAGTAAATAATTTAAATGATGTTCATTTAGTTATTAAGTTTAGGCCAATTTTAGGACTTACTACTAAAGATCTAGAGTCTAAATTATTAGATTCAGACTGTTATCATATAGATACTAACAATAATATTGAAGATTGCATTTTAAATTCCGATTTTTTAATAAGTTATTCATCAACTGTCATTGAAGACTCTTTACTAAGAAAACTTCCAGTTCTAAATTATGATCCTTTAAATTCGTATAATCATTTTAATTCACCTATAATAAAAGATAATATTAATACAGATAGTCCAATATATTTTTGTGATTCTGAAAAGAATCTGAGTATGTCAATATCATTTATGTTAAGAAATTTTGATTACATAAAGAAAAATACATATTTATGGGATAATTTAATTAATTCTGATAAAGAATATGAGGATATATATGAGAAATTTAAACAAACTCTATATTAGTTAATCATGATTAATATTGGAATTAATGGTCTTGGAAGAATAGGAAGATCAATTTTACGGTCAATTGATCCATCGAAAATTAATGTTAAAATTATCAATGAAATAAATCCTGATAAAAAAAATATAGTTTATACAACGAACTATGATACAATTTTTGGAAAAAATGAAAACAAATTTGAACTAAAAAATGGTTATCTCTGTAATAAATTTCATAAAATTTTTATATCTCAGGAACAAAATTTAGATAAAATAAAATTTGAAAAATTTAACTTAGACTTTATTATAGATTCATCTGGTATTTCTTCAAACGTAAAAAAAGCAAAAAAAATAATTAAAAAATTAAGCACACTTCAAGCCATAATATTTACTCATTGCCCCCCAGAAACTGATTTTCAAATGGTTTTAGGAGCAAATGAAGATAAATTTATAAAAAAATCCCATAAAATATTATCTTCCAGTATTTGTGATGCAACTGCTCTAGCACCTGTTTTAAATATTATTAATAAATATTTTAAAATTTTAGGTGGGTTTATAACTACAGCACATCCTTGGTTAAATTATCAAAATTTAATGGATGGCCCATCTGTATCGTGGTCAAAACCAGGTAGTATTTTTGATCATTATGCCTTGGGTAGATCAGCTATAGGAAATTTAATTCCAAAACCTACAACAGCCGTAGATGAAACTTTAAACGTGTTAAATCTTAAAAAAAATTTTATTGGGTCATTTTCATATAGAGTTCCAACATCAATAGTTGGAAGTGCAGATTTAACTATAAAAGTAAAAAAAAATACTAATAAAACTAAAATTATAAGTTTATTTAAAGATTTTGAAAGAAAACAAAAATTTAACATTATAAAAAATAATTTTGACCCCTTAGTATCTCTAGATTTTATTAAATCTGATTATTCTGTGAATATTGATCATAGATGGACAATGGTTAATCAGGATTTGATAAAATTAGTCTTATGGTATGATAATGAATATGGTTACTCAAGAAGAGTTTTGGACCAACTAATGTATATTAATAATAAGAAATGAACTTTTTTGCAGTTATTCCAGTTAAATATATTTCAGAGAGAGTTAAGTCTAAAAACTTTAGAAAATTTTATAACAATAAGTCTCTACTTGATATATTATTGGACAAATTGATTAAAATTAAATCCATTTCAAAAATTTATATTTCAACTGATAATGAGAAACTTAAGTTAAACAACCAATATACTAAAAAGAGAATTGAGATTATTAAAAGAGACAAAAAATATTGTAATAATAAAACTCCGTGGAGTGATGTGATTCATAATGTTGTGAGTAATATTCCAATAAATAATAATGATAATCTTATGTGGTGTCATACAACAACACCGTTATTTGATGATTATGAAATTGCATTGAGACAATATAAAAAAAATACTAAATATAACGGATTAGTTGCAGTTTCAAAAATTAATGAATTTTTAATTGGTGAGAATAAAATCCCACTAAATTATAGCTGGGGCAATTGGCATAAATATTCTCAAGATATGCCCAATACTTATGCTATAAGTGGAGCACTTTTTATTTCAAAAAAAAGAGAATTTTTAAGAAACAGATATGTAATTTCTACAAAACCAGACTTTTATGTAGCATCATCGTTTAGTTCACTTGATATTGATAATTCATATGACTTTGAACTTGCTAAATATTTGTATAAAAATAAAAAAAAATTTTTAAAGATTAAAAACTAATGCTTAAGAAAAATTATATTAAAGAAAAACTTTCTAATAAAAAACCTGTTATTGGAACATGGTCAATTATTCCTTCAACAATAGTAGTAGATATACTTTCAAATTCTGGATTAGATTTTATTATTTTAGATAGAGAGCACGGACCTTTAACTTTTGAGACAGCTCAAGAAATGATTATTGCATGTGAAAGTAACTCAGTATCTCCTATCATAAGAGTTGGAGATATTATAAAAGCAGATATTCAGAATGCTCTCGATATTGGCTCTCATGGAATTCAGATTCCAAATGTTGAAAATACTGATGATGTAAAAAAAATAATAAAATTTTCGAAGTTTCCACCTAATGGTGATAGAGGTTTTTCACCATTTACACGAGCCGGAGGGTATTCAATTGAAAATGCAAAAAATTTAATGAATAAAGCTAATAACAATACTCTCAATATTATAAACATAGAATCTATAAAAGCTTTTGAAAATATAGAGAATTTTTGTAAATTTAAAGAAGTTGACATTTTTTTTATTGGATTATTTGATCTCTCTAAATCTTTAAATATTCCCGGCCAAATAGAAGATAAGCAGATAATTAATATTGTTAAAGAGATTGTGAAAATCGCAGATAAGTATAATAAACATGTTGGGACTATTTCAAATAGTATAGAGAAGATTAATTATTATAAAGATATTGGATTAAGATACCTTGTACACTTAGTTGATTGTGAGATGTTAAGAGATTCATATTCAAAAATTGTAAAAAGTATTAATAAATAATGTCAAAAGTATTCATTACAGATTATATTTCAAACCCGCACATTGAGAAAAAAATATTAAAAAATAAACTTACTAATAATATAAAAGATAAAAATATTTCAATACTTCTAGTTTGGCACAAAGATATAAATAAAAAATACTTAGATAATTTTCCAAATTTAAAGGCAATACTAAGATATGGTGTTGGCTATGAAAATATAGATTTAGAACAAATTAAGAAAAGAAAACTTCTATTTTGCAATAATCCTGATTATGGGGCTGACGAAGTATCAGATACTTGCTTAAGTGTTGCCCTGTGTTTTTCAAGAGGTATATTTCAATACAATGGAATAGCTAAACAAATGCCATTAGATTGGCAAGAAAATACAATAAATAAAATTAAAAGAAATTCAAATACAACTGTTGGAATAATTGGAGTAGGCAGAATAGGATCTTTACTAATAAAAAAATTAAATTACATCGGTTTTAATACTATATTTTATGATCCATTTAAGGAAGAAGGTTATGATAAAGTTATTAAATCTAGAAGGGTAGAAAATATAGAAGAAATAGCTAGATTTTCAGACATAGTATCAGTAAATTGTTCACTAGATTCATCTAATAAAGGTTTAATAAATAAAAAATTTATTTCAAAAATGAAAAAAGGTTCTTCACTAATAAATTCTGCAAGAGGAGGGTTAATTGAAAATATTGATGACTTTTATGTTCCAATTAAATCGAAAAAAATTGATTCTATTTTTTTAGATGTTCTTTCGGAAGAACCACCAAAAAAAAGTAAATTAATATATAGTTGGATTAATGATAAAAGTCTAAGAACAAGAATTATTATAAATCCTCATACATCATATTATTCAAAACAATCCTATACCGAGATGAGAAAAAAAATATCTATAAATGCTTTGAACCTTTTGAATAATAAAAACCCTAAAAATGTTATCCTAGATGCCAGAAAATAAAATTAAGATTCTTGATTGTACGTTAAGAGATGGCGGATACTATAATAATTGGAATTTTAAAAATGACCTAATCGAAGAATATTTACTAACAATGAAAAATTTAGATATTGATTATGTAGAAATTGGTTATAGATCTCTTGATATAGAAGGATCAAAAGGGCCAACTGCATTCTCTACAGATAAGTTTATTAGTAGTTTGACAAATAGAAAAAATATTAATCTGGGTATAATGATAAATGCAAGCGAAATAATTAATAATTCATTAAGTGTTTTAAAAAAATTATTTCCAAGTAATGTAAAATCAGAAATTTCTTTTGTTAGGATCGCTGCTCATGAACACGAAGTTGCAAAATTAAAAAAAACGATAGATTTTTTAAAAAATAAAAAATTAAAAGTGTTTGTAAATTTAATGCAGATTTCAGAATATAGTACTGATGTACTATTAAACAAAATTAGTTATTTAAATACTACAAAAATAGATGTCCTTTATTTTGCAGATAGTTTAGGTAATTTAGATAAAAGTAAAATTAATAAAATAATTTATAATTCAAAAAAGTTATGGAGCAAACCTATCGGTTTTCATTTTCATGATAATATGTCAAGAGCTCTTGAAAACTCTTTATTTTGTATAAGTCAGGGTATTGAGTATATTGATTCAACAGTTTGTGGTATGGGAAGAGGACCTGGTAATTTAAAGACAGAATATATAATTAATGAAATAAAATCTTTTAGTCGGCCAGAAAAAAAACTAAATATCTTACAAAACCTTTTAGATAACTTTTTTTTTGAATTAAAAAAAAAATATGCTTGGGGTACAAATATATATTATTATTTATCAGGAAAATACTCAATACACCCTACATATATTCAGCAAATGTTATCTGATAACAGATATGAAGCTGAAGATATTTTTCTGGCAATTAATAATCTAAAAAATAATGGAGGAAAAAAATATAATCCTAATACAATTTTAGGTGCAAATAATTTTTTTAAAACTAAAGTAACAGGAGTAATTAAAAAGCCAAGTTTTATAAAAAACAAAGAAGTTCTAGTTTTAGGCCCTGGTCCTAATTTAGAGTTAAATAAATATGAAGTTGTAAATTTTGTTAAAAAAAATAATATATCAACTATTGCATTAAACTGTAAAAAAGTAATAGACGAAAAATATGTTACTTTGAGAGCTGCCTGCCACCCTACAAGACTAAACATTGATTATAAGATTTATAATAAAATTAAAACACCTTTTATTATACCTTACTCTATGTTGCCAAATACATTTATAAAAAAAAATAAATTCAATATAATTTATGACTACGGATTAAAAATATCATCTAAAGAATTTAAAATTAATAATAAATTCTGCACACTTCCAAATTTACTAGTAGTTGGTTATGTGCTTGCTTTTTTAGCAGCATCTAAAGTTTCAAAAATTTATTTAGCTGGTTTTGATGGTTATGAAACTTCTGACCCAAGAAGAGAAGAAAGTGAAATAGTGTTCAAGGAATTTAAAAAAATTAATAAGAATATAGAATTAATATCAGTAACAAATACAAATTTTAATTTAAAAAAATTATCACTATATGGGTTAAATCAATAGTTTATGAGTATAGCTATTGTAATACCAGCAAGATATAAATCATCAAGATTTCCAGGAAAGCCTTTAGTTGATATATATGGTAAACCAATGGTAATAAGAGTAGCTGATATTTGCGCTAAAGCTGTTGACAAAGATAAAGTTTTTATTGCTACAGATAGTATAAAAATAAAAAAAATTGTTAAAAAATTTAATTATAATTGTATTTTAACTAGTTCAAAAAACTTAACAGGAACAGATAGAGTTGCTGAAGCTTCAAAAAAAATTGATGCAAAAATTATTGTAAATGTTCAGGGCGATGAACCTTTGCTTAACTATAAAGATATTAAAAAGGTAATTGATTATAAAAAAAAATATCCAAATAAAATAATAAATGCTTATTGCAAATTATCCAAATACGAAAATCAAAAAAATACTAATATACCCAAAGTTGTTGTAAGTGAAGATGATGAATTAATTTATATGTCAAGAGCGGAAGTGCCAGGATCAAAATCAAAAATTTCAAAAACAAACTTTTTAAAACAGGTTTGTATCTATGCTTATAATAAAAATGAATTAAAATTATTTAAAAAATTTGGTAAAAAATCCAAAACTGAGTTCATAGAAGATATTGAAATATTGAGATTTTTTGACTTAGGTCTTTCTATAAAAATGGTAAGGTTGAAAAAATCTTCTCAGGCAGTTGATACCTTAAAAGATTTAAAACTTGTTAAAAAATTGTTGCTTAATGTTAAAAATTACAGAGTATAAAACTCTTATATTTGATTTTGATGGTGTTTTAATTAATTCCAATAAAATAAAATCAAATTGTTTTAGAGATGTGTCGAAAAAATATGGTAAAGATTTTGCGGATAAATTAGTCTTATATCATCAACAAAATGGTGGGATATCAAGACATATAAAATTTAAGTATTTTTTTGATGAAATTTTAAAAATATCTAATTACGATTTAAAATATCAAGATATTTTAAAACAATATTCAAATTGTGTTGTAAATAAAATTATTAAAGCTGAAAAATTTGAACAATACAATTCAATTTTAAATTTATTAAATCATAAAAATTTGCATATTGTATCTGGTAGTGATCAAGACGAGTTAATTGAGATTACTAAATTAATTGATATTAGAAAATATTTTAATAATAATATTTATGGTAGTCCAAAGAATAAGGATAAAATCTTTAAAGAAAACATAATAAATAAAAAAATATTATTTCCAGCACTATACTTTGGTGATAGCAAATATGACTACATATCGTCATCAAATAATAATATAGATTTTATTTTTATTTCTTCGTGGACAGAACTATCAAATTGGGAGGATTTTTGTAGAATTAACAAGATACCAAATTTTAATTCATTGAAAGAATTTATTTCTTCTATAAATAGATAAACAAATGACTAAAAAAGTAAATTTTCTTGACCCTTATATCAAAATAAAGTCTGATAAAACAAATAAGAATTTTCAATATATTCCAGGTACAAATATCCCGTTACCTTCTGAGATAGAAATAAGTGAATCAGGAACATGTAATAGAAAGTGTTCTTTTTGTCCTAGAAGTGATCCTAACTATGAAGATGTGAAAGAATTTATAAGTACTGAAATGTTAGAAAAATTAGTTATGGAATTAAAAGAATATAATTATGAAAATATAATAAGATTTTCAGGTTTTGTAGAACCATTGTTAGATAAGAATATATTTAATCTAATAACTTTAATTAAAAATCATTTACCACATTGTAAAATAGAAATGGTAACTAATGGAGATGTTTTAAACAAAAAAAGATTACTTAAATTATATGAATCTGGTTTAGATGTGCTACTTATTTCAGTATACGATGGAATTGAAGATGTATATAAATTCGAAAATCTTCAAAAAGAATGTAATATAGACGATGAAAATTTTGTCATTAGGCATAGATATCTTCCCCCTGAAGATGATTTTGGAATAACTATTAGCAATAGGGCTGGTATGATGGAAAATGCAGAACATAAAATTCCAGCTACTAATGTTGCGTTAAAAGATCCTTGCTACTATCCTTCATATACATTTTTTTTAGACTATAATGGTGATGTTTTAATGTGCCCTCATGATTGGGGAAAAAAAAGAGTGTTAGGAAATTTAAAATTCCAATCCTTTAAAGAAATATGGACTTCAAAATTTGCAAATGTTGGTAGAAAATTATTAAATAAAGGTAATAGAAACTTTAGTCCATGTAATTTATGTGATGTCAAAGGTACTCTTATAGGAAAAAAACATGCCAATGCATTTTCTCAATTAAATGAAAAATAGATATCTAATATTGGGAGCGAGTTCTGATATTGGTATTAAACTAACTGAATACCTTCTAACTAAAAAAATTGATATTTTAGCACACTATTGTCAAAATATTAAAAAATTAAATTTACTTAAAAAAAAATACAATAATCAAATATCTCTGATAAAATTTGATGCAACTAAAGAAAATATTGAAGACTTTGAAAATATTATTAAATCAAAATTCAACTATAAAGTTAGCTCAATAATTAATTTGATTGGATATGTTGACAATAAGACGTATGTTGAAACAAATATAAAAGAAACTATAAATAATTTTGTTGTTAATTTTTTATTTCCTCAAGCAGTGATAAAATTAAATATAGATTATATGAAAAAAATTAAATTTGGCAGAATTCTTAACATATCTAGTATTGGTGTTAAATTTGGTGGTGGAATTAATAATTATAATTACAGTTTATCAAAGTATGCATCAGAATTTGTTCCTCAATATTTCAAAAAAATTTCAAAAGATAATATATTTATTAATAATCTTAGACTTGGATTAATTGACACTAAGTTACATAACAAAATAGATAAAAAAAATATGAAAAAAAGAATTGGGCTTATACCTATAAAAAAAATAGCAAAACCTGAAGAAATAATTGAAATAATTTATTATCTTTCATCAAATAAAAATACATTTGTAAATTTAGAAACTGTGACTGTTGCCGGTGGGGAATGAAAAAATATCAAGATGAGGAAATAACTCAGATAAATCTTCTAAAATATTCATTAAATTATTTAAATTTAATAAGTAATAAAGGTATTGATACTGCAAAAAGTTCATTATGCTATTTAACACCTTGGGCAGAAACACCAGGCTATGGAAAATTAATATTTAAAATAAACCCTTATCGTTTTTTTTTAAAAAATGTGATTATCAAAATAAAGTATATTTTGTCAGTATTAAATTGTTTCAATTATATTTTAATTGATTATTCGTTAAAAAAAAAATTTAATACAGTAATAATTTCATGGGCTAAAGAAAAAGATTTTATAAATGGTTTTTATAAAGATAGATATTTTCAATTACAAAACAATGAAACAGAAGGAGTTTTGTGGTATTTGATATATCTTGATAAAAAATTGCCTGAAGTAAATATAAATAATACAAAATTAATATATAGAACCAAAACAAATTTTTTTATTAAATTATATAAATTTATATTAACTTTTATTTCATTATCTATAGAAAATGGAATTTCTTTTTCTAAAATTTTACATTATTTTTCTTCTTTAACAATTTTTGGAAATATTGTTTCAGATTTTATCATTAATGATTATAAAAATATTGATTATAGCAAAATAATTATACCATATGAGGGCCAGCCATTTCAAAATATTGTATTTAATAATATAAAAAATTTAAATAAAGAAATTAAAACAATCGGTTTTAGTCATTCAGCACTGCTCCCTTTACCTCTTAATATGATATATAGAAATGGAGCTCCAGATATTTTAAAAGTAAGTGGATCTTCTCAATATAATTATCTTGTAAAATATTTAAATTGGCCTGAAAATAGAATAGAAATGATACCTTCATTTAGATATAGAAAAAATAATAATGAAAAAATTGATGGTTTTATATTCTTTCCATATTTTTTAAACTCTATAAAGAAAATCTCAAATCAACTAGAATATTTTTTAAAAAAATCAAAAAATTACTCACTGAATAGTTTAATTATAAGAAATCATCCGTCAAAGCTAAATTCAACAAAACATATAAAATTAGAAAAAGAATTGAATAAAATATTAAATAAATATTCTGATAAATTTGATAATAAGGGAAATAAATTTTCTATCTTTATTGGAGCCACTACATCAATCATATTGGCTCTTGAAAAAAAAATTGATGTAGTCCATATCTGTGAAAATCCTTTATTTGAACTTTACAATAAAAACATATGGGAATATTTAGACATTACAGAATTAACTCCAAATTTATATATTTATAAATTGAATAAATTTGAAAATTATATAACATTTGAAAGTGAAAATTTAAAATTAGAAGACTATTTTTAATTTATAGTATGAATATTTTAATTACAGGAAACCAAGGATATGTAGGATCAGAATTAGTAAAACATCTGAGATTTAAGTATCCAAAATACAAATTATATGGTTTAGATATTGGTTTATTTAGTAACTTTACAACCACAAATGGTCCCTCTCCTGATATTTTATTAGATTTTCAATATTACTGCGATGTTAGGAAGGTAAATAATAACATACTTAAAAATATTGATGTTATTGTACATTTAGCAGCCGTATCCAATGACCCTATTGGCAAAAAATTTGAAAAAGTAACAAATGATATTAATTTTGAAGCTTCAAAAAAACTTTTTAATTTAGCATCTAGAAATAATGTTAAAAAATTTGTGTTTGCATCTAGTTGTAGTATTTATGGATCGTATTCACAAAAACCCAAAAAAGAAAATGATATACTAAATCCTTTGACTGCCTATGCCAAATCAAAAGTAAACTTTGAAAATTATTTACAAAAGAATCAATCTGATACCAATTCTATTTCGATGAGATTTGCAACTGCATGTGGGATGTCTGATAGATTAAGACTTGATTTAGTTTTAAATGATTTTGTAACAAGTGCTTTTATAAATAAAAATATAAATATTTTAAGTGATGGAACTCCATGGAGACCATTAATAGATGTGCAAGATATGTGCAGAGCATTCGATTGGGCGATACATGAAAAGAAAAACACAATACCTAAAAACTTTTATGTTAATGTTGGAAGAAATATTTTTAACTATAAAGTAAAAGATATAGCTTATTCTGTTTCAAAAAAAATTAACAATACAAAAATTAAAATTAATAAAAAAGCTATGCCCGATAAGAGATCATATAGTGTTGATTTTAGTTTGTACGAAAAATTATCAAAAGAACTAAAACCTAAATTTACATTAGACAAAAGTATAAACAGATTAATTAAAGGTTTAGAAAAATTACAAATTAAAGATGTTAACTTCCAAAATTCAAATTTAATTAGATTAAATTCATTAAAAAATTTTATATTAAATAAAAAATTATCTAATAATTTAGAATGGACTTTTAAATGATTTTTAAAGAAACAATAATTAAAGGTTGTTTTGAAATTGAACTTGAAAAAAGAGGTGATGAAAGAGGTTTTTTTGCAAGATTATTTTGTAAAAATGAGTTTGAGCAAATGAATTTAGAAAATAATTTTGTGCAAATTAACAACTCCCTTACTCTTAAGAAAGGAACAATTAGAGGTATGCATTTGCAAAAAAAACCATTTGAGGAAACAAAAGTAGTAAGATGTTTGAAGGGATCAATATTTGATGTTGCAGTAGATTTTAGAAAAAATTCACCAACTTACCTAAAATATTTTTCAACCAATTTAACAAGTGAAAATAGAAAAATGTTATATGTTCCAAAAGGCTGTGCACATGGTTTTCTGTCATTAGAAGATAATACTGAAGTTTTTTATTTAGTTAGTAATTATTATAATTCTGATTCAGAAATAGGTTTAAATTACAAAGATCCATTATTAAAAATTAAATGGCCAATAGAAATTGAACATATTTCAGAAAAAGACAAAATGTGGGATTACATAAAAATATATGAATAAATTAGATGTAGTAATACTTGCTGGCGGTTTAGGGACTAGATTATCTGAATATACTGGGTTGGTTCCAAAACCTATGGTTACAATAAATAATAAACCTATTTTAATGCATATAGTAGATATTTATTCAAAATACAAATTGAATAATTTTTACATAGCTTCTGGGTATAAATCAAATGTTATAAAAAATTATTTTAATAATATTTGTATTAAAAAAAAAAAAAATAAGGAACATAATTATTTCTCCTATCTTATAAAAAAAAATATTACTATTAATGTAGTTGACACAGGTTTAAATACATTAACCGGAGGAAGATTGTTAAGATTAAAAAATATTATTAATAAACCAACTTTTTTTTTAACTTATGGTGATGGTTTGTCCAATATAAATATAAAAAAACTTTATAATTTTCATGTTAGTCATAAAAAAATATGTACTGTTTCTGCTGTTAGACCGCCAGCAAGATTTGGCATGCTTAATATTAATAAAAGAAATAAAGTTAATAAATTTGATGAAAAAAATCCTCTCTCCGTAGGTTGGATTAATGGTGGTTTTTTTATAATTAATGATATTTTTTTTAATTATTTAAAAAATGATAATACAATCTTAGAAAGACAACCTCTTGAAAAGTTAGCTAGTGACAACCAACTTATGGCATTTAAACACAATGGATTTTGGCAGTGCATGGATACGAAAAGAGATAAAGATAACCTTGAAATATTATCAAGAAAAACTAATGTGCCCTGGCTATGAAAACTGTATTGATTATTGGGGCTTCAGGATATTTAGGATCAGAATATGTAAGATTTTTATCAAATAAAAATTATAATATAATTGGTACATATTTCAAAAATAAAAATAAATGCTATAAAAATAAAAATGTAAAATATGTATATTTAAACACACTAAATATATCAACGTTTAAAAATATTTCTAAAACTAAAATAGATTATGTTATAAATTTTAGTGGATACGTAAATCACTCCAAATATGCAGATGGTGGAAATAAGGTTATTGAATACCAATTTAATGGACTACTTAATATTGTTAATCATTTCTTGAATAAAAGTATAAATAAATTTATAAATATTGGTAGTAGCGATGAATACGGTACTACTAAAAAGATATGTTTAGAAACTACTAGAGAAAAACCATTTTCATCATATTCTTTTGCTAAAACAGCATCTACTCATTTTCTTCAAATGATTAATAAATCTTATAATTTTAAAGTTGATATATTGAGATTATTTTTAGTTTATGGACCAAGACAAGAAAGTAATAGACTTCTACCAGCTATAATAAAAGGGTGTTTAAATGATGAGGTAATTAAAACATCACCAGGTATGCAATTAAGAGACTTTCTTTACATTGATGATGCAATGAATGGTATTTATAAAATAATGAAAAAAAATAAAAATAATGGTGAGATATATAATTTATGCTCTGGCAAAGGTATAAAGATTAAAGATTTCATTCTCAAAGTTCAGAAAAATATAAAAAAGGGTAAAATTAAATTTGGGGCTATATCTTATAGATCTGGTGAAAGTCTAAAATTAATAGGTAATAATAAAAAAATTAAAAACCACACTAAATGGAAACCTACTATTTCCTTAGAAATGGGGATTAAGAAAACTATTAAATATTTTATAGATGAAAACAAAAATTAATTTTAATATTGCTGTTATTGGGCTTGGATATGTCGGATTGCCTTTAGCAATAGAATTTGGAAAATTTTTTAATATAGTTGGTATAGATATTGATAAAAAATTAATTAATAATTTGAAAAATAATATTGATAAAAATAATTTTATAAAAAAAAATGATTTTAAAAAATCTAAATATATAAAATTCTCACATAATTATAATGATATATCTAATTGCAATATATATATAATTACACTACCAACTCCAGTTAACGAAAAAAACAAACCAGATCTAACAATAATAAAAAAATCACTTAAAAAAATCTCTTTTTTATTAAAAAAAAATGATTTTATAATTTTTGAATCAACGGTATTTCCAGGTGCAACTGAGGAAGAATTTATTCCATTAATTGAAAAATTCTCAAAACTCAAAAACAATTTAGATTTCTCAGTAGGATATTCGCCAGAAAGAATAAATCCAGGTGACAAAAAACATACATTAACAAAAATAACAAAAATAATTTCATCAAATAATAATTTTTGTCTAAAAGTAATGAAATCAATATACGGAAAAATAATTAGTAAAAAGCTTTATGTTGCTCCAAGTATAAAGGTAGCTGAATCTGCAAAAGTAATTGAAAATACACAAAGAGATATTAATGTAGCTTTTATAAATGAATTATCAGTAATTTTTAATAAACTAAATATTAATACATACGAGGTTCTAAAAGCTGCAAATACTAAATGGAATTTTTTAGATTTTCAACCTGGTTTAGTAGGGGGTCATTGTATAGGAGTTGATCCATATTATCTTTCATATAAATCTCTAAAAACCGGATATAAGCCAAATATGATTTTGTCTGGAAGAAAAATAAATGATGATTTCCCTATATATATTTCAAAAACAATTTTAAATATTTTGAAAAAAAACTATAAAAATTTACAAACTTGCAGAATACTAATATTGGGATATACTTTTAAAGAAAATTGTAACGATTTTAGAAACACACAAGTTAGAAAAATACTGAATTATTTTATAAAAAAAAATTTAAATGTCCATTTTTCAGATCCTTACCTCAAAAGATCTATTATAGATGTAAAATACAAAAAGTATTTTAGAGAATATATAAATTTAGATTTATTAAAATATAACTTTATTATCTTAGCTGTCGGACATAATCAATTCAAGAAAATTAATTTAAGAAATCTATATAAAAATAGAGTAGAAATATTTGATATAAAAAATTTCTTTAATAAGAAATACATTTCTTATTCATTATAACAATATGAATCCACTTGTAAGTATAATTATTAATTGTCATAATTCTGAACAATATTTAAATGAAGCAATTGATTCATGTTACAATCAAAAGTATAAAAATTGGGAAATTATTTTTTTTGATAATGCATCAACTGATAATAGTAAAAAAATAGCAAAAACATATGACAAAAAATTAAAATACTATTTTAATGATGTTAAATTAAACTTAGGTGATGCAAGAAATAAAGCTATAATACTGGCACAAGGTGAGTACATATGTTTTTTAGATTGTGATGATGTATTTCTAGAAAATAAATTACTTGATCAAGTCTCTTTTATGAAACTAAATAATTATTTATTTTCTTATACAAATTATAATGTGATAAATGATAGAGGAAAAATTATTAGATCATACCGTTGTAAATTTAAAAGTGGGTTCATAATAAATAAACTTTTAAAAAAATATGAAATTAATTTTCAGTCTTCAATGTTTAATGAAAAAGTAATAAAGAATAAATATTTTTTTGATAGTAATTTACAGTACTCACCTGATTATAACGTTATTATGAAGATAGCATCTCAAAATCAGATTGGAGTTTTAAATAAATATACAGTTAATTATAGAATTCATAAAAATGCAAATTCAAAGAAACAATTAGGATTAGTATCAAAAGAAATAAAATATACTTTAGATCAAATTAAATATAACAAATCTATCTCAAGTAAATCTCTAAAATATGCATATAACAAATTATATTATTACGATGCTATATACTTTATAAGTATTAATAATTATCTGATGGCGCATAAATTAATTAAAAAGATAAAAATGAATTCAATTAAATATTTTATTTTATCAATTCTTATTAGATTAAATATAAGTTCATTATTTATTCTAAAGTTGATTAGAAGATGAGTAAATTATTTAACATTAATCTTAATAATAAACTAATAATTATAATCTTACTTTCTAGCGTTTTTTTAATGTCACTTACTGAATTAAGGTTTTATAAATTAATTGGCATTGGTGAAGTTTCTATATTAATATTATCAATTCTAATTATATTTAATTTAAAAAAAAATAATCTAAATGCATTAAATTTACAAAAAGAAACCTTAACTTTTTGGTTATTCTTTATTATGTTAATTGTTTTTTCATATTTTATGAATTATGAAATTTTAAATGATAACTCTTCAGACTTTATTTTTAATTTAAATAAAAATCTTTTAGCATTTATAATAAGTTTTTTTTTAATCATTCTCTTCTCACTAGTAAGCAATAAATTTCACAACATAATTTATGCACTAAGATATTCGTCATATTTTATATTTGTTCTTACTATCATAGCATTTATTATTACTTTATTTGATATTTATAATATATTTGGAATTACGCTTGTTGATGGACTTCGATTTGAAGGTTTTGCTAAAAATTCTAACCAATTGGTATTTTGTTTAATAATTACTTTGATATTTTTCAATCTATCACAAGACTTAAGTGAAAAAAAAAATACTTTTCATTATTTAGAAAATATATTATTTAATTTCTTTTTAATATTTATTGGAATTTGTGCAAAAAGCTATTCTTTTTATATAGCAATATTTATATTTTATTCTTTTATAATTTTGTATAATTTTATTACGAAGGATTATAAAAATATATATTGTTATATAATTACAATTTTCCTATTAAGTATTAGTTTACCTCTTGTGGAAAGATATGAAAAAAACATAAAAAACCAATGCTTTAGTTTTGACATAATATGTCTTAATAATAATCTAGAAGCAATTATATCCTCATCTTCTACGGGTAAAAGTATTTCTAATTTAAAAAATTATTCAATTTATATTTCAAATAATATTCAAATTAAAAATTCTAAAAATTTTGGTCAAATATATATTCCTGATCTAAATTTGACTGAGGAAAATATTAGAGATAAAATTTTTTATTATCAAGAGCTTAACTTTACTAACGACAACGAAATAGATAATTCTAATAGAGGTTTTTGGCCTATATTTTACGCAAATGATGAAATTATTTTAACTAACAGAATGCATGATAATGAAAAACTTAATTCCTCTATAATATTAATATTTGATGAAAAATATGAGAACATTTTTAAGAATTTTAAATTAGAAGATTACCCAATTGATTATTATTTAAAAAATAAATCACAATATAATCAATTTAATAGAAAATTAACAAATTCTGAAATTTTAAATGATTTTGTTATTGCGAATAGGGTAAGATTTAATTCAACACAAAGTACTATTGAATTAATTAATTTTCAAGGAAGTGATTTAAAATTTTTTACTGATAATAGTTGCTATCGAATTGAACTTGCTGGTTTAAATTCTGGAAAGTTCTATCTTACCTCTATTGAAAATAAAACCATAAATGTAAGAGATACAATATATGACTTGGAAATTGGACCTGTCATTTTCTTTGAATTAAAATGCGAAGAAGCTTATAAAGAGAACGATAATCTTACTAAAAATAATTCAGATATAAAAAAATTAATTATTGGAAAAATAAAAGATAGAGTCTATCTTGGATCACTTGCATTTGACCAAATTAAAAAATCACCTATTTATGGCTTTGGCCCTGGTGCTTTAACATATGATTCTTCTTTTAATTTAGCTTTAGGAAAAGACAGTCATAATTCTTTCACAGATTTAACAATTTATTCAGGTTTATTAGGATTATTAATTTATTTAACATTATTGTTTATAATATTTAAAAAATCTTTAAATAAAAACAATCTTTTGATATTTGGTGCTTTATTATCTCTTTTAATTTTCTCAATGTTTCACAACATATTAAGGCATCCAATATTTTGGATAAGTTTATTTATGTTTTTTAATATTATAAATTATAAATTAGAGGCTCCAAGTGAAGAACAATAATATAAATTTATATTATATCTTTGGTTTTTTAATGATTATAGCAATTCCCTTAACTGCAATGTCTAAATTAAGATTCCAAAATATTTTTGGAGTTGCAGAATTATTATTAATTCTAACAATTTTTTTTATTGGGATTTATTCAATATATAGAAAAGATATATTTAAAACTTACTACTTTAATTTGTTATTTATATTTTGGTTTTTAATATTTTTAATTTTTATATTAGCTTTTTATTATTATGGTTTAGAAAAAAGTGAATGGATATTTAGACAAGATTTATCTAGATTGTTATATCATGGTCCGTTGCATGACCTGATTTCGTATATACTTGTAGCTAGCGTAACTCTTATATTGTTAATATTGTATAAAAATAAAGTAAAAATTATAGAATATATGCTTTATGCATTGATTTTTGTAACAATAATTAACTTTATTACCTTAAATATTTTTGTTTTAAAATTACAAATATTTGAAAATTTTTCAGGCTCTAATGCTTCACGTTTCGTTGGTTTGTCAAAAAATCCAAATCAGTTATCATTATTAGTTCTATTTAGTATTATTTTCTTTTTTGCATATATTGAATTAAAATATAGAGAAATATCTAATACAAAATTAATTTCAATTATTGTTCTTTTACCATTTGCAATTTTAATTGGTTTCAAAACAGAAAGTTTTAGTTTCAACATTTCTCTTTATGTTTTTTTAGCACTGATTATATTCTTTGAATTACTGACCATGTATTTTGACAAAAAAATTAGACTCAGAATTTTAATAATTCCAATTATTTACTTATTCTCAATTTTTCTAAATTATTTTTATTCTCTTATAGAAGAAAGAAGCAATTTAAGATGTGATTTGCTTCATATTGTTTGTGATTTTGAGGCTGTTCCATATGAGCAAGCAAAAACTGGTCCTCACCCGATACCTTCATATATTGATATAAATTCTATAGCCTCATATGGATCTAATTCATTTGAATTTATTGGCTTTCCTTCTGGGTATGGAATAATTTATGATCATAATAAGTCTTTTTTAAAAAAAGGCTTTAGGGATAAGATGATCTTACAAATAATAGATCCATCTGATAAAAATCATGGTAAATATCTAGCTATAAAAGTAACTGAAGATAGAATTCATATTAGTGACTTTGACGACGTTAACAATAATAGACAATTTGATAAAACATTCATACTTGGTTTTTTAGATGAAAATTATTTATCTTTAATAGAAAAGAAAAATAAATCCTTAAATGTTAATGATCAAGCTAGCATTCATTTTTTTGATGAAAACAAGGTTAATAAATTTGAGTATGAAGATAGTTATTATAAAAAAGACATAATACTTGAAGAATTTGATTTTTACTTGTCTGATACAATTGACTTTAAAGATTCAGTATTAAATAATTATGGTTACAGAGACTGGATTTTCGATAAAAATAAAAACTTTTTAAATTATGATTTTGAAATAGGTAAATGTATTAATATTTATTTTGCACATAATAATAGTGGAAATTATTTAATAACTGATCTCACAGAAGATAAAATTGAATTTGATGAAATTCATAATATTAAAATTGATGGAAACATTAAACCAGTTATAATTTCATCTGAAAATTGTAATGGTGTTCAATACGTATCCAAGGGTGATATTGATTTAGAAAATCTTCCTAAGAAAAAATTTATTTCTAATACACCTGAAACTGTTAATTCTTTAGAGGAGATTGAAAGGTCAATAGAATATGATGGGCGAGAATTAAATAAAATTGATCTAATATTTCAATATTTTAAAAGTGAAGTACTTCAGAAAATATCAAAGATTTTAGCAAAATTTGACGCTAGATCAACATTGGTAAAGAACGCATATAAAATTATAAAACAATCACCATATATTGGTTATGGCCCAGGTTCTTATTTAAGTGATAGGGATGAAACTATATTTGGAAAGAGAGAGGCTCATAATTCAATTATTGACTTGACCATAAATATTGGAGTTATAGGATTATTAATTTTTATTATTTTTTTCTTATATATTTTTTATATATTATTTAAATCTAAACAATTTTTTTTATTTTCTGGTTTAATTACATTGATTATCTTTTCTCAATTCCACCACATACTAAGACATCCAGTTGTGTGGTTTTTTATTATTTTGTGTTTGATTTCTGCAAATAGAGATAATTTAAAAAAATTGTAATTTAAAAGCTTATGTGTGGAATATGTGGTTATATAAATACAAAAACTGACAACAATTTTGCTAAAATTATAGAAAAAATGATTTTCTGCCTTAATCGCAGAGGTCCGGATGATAATGGAAACTGGATTGATCCACAAAATAATTTAGCTCTAGGACATACAAGATTATCAATTTTTGACTTATCCTCAAAAGGAAGGCAACCTATGAGCTCTGCATCAGAGAGATTCATTATAACTTTTAATGGAGAGATATATAATTTTTTAGAATTAAAAAAAATATTAATAAATAAGGGATGTAAATTTTATACTGAAACAGATACTGAGGTATTACTAAACTTATTTGAATATTTTAAATTTGAAAAATCTCTAAGTATGATTGAAGGTATGTTCGCCTTTGCTTTGTGGGATAAAAAATTTAAAAAATTATATTTAGCTAGAGACAGATTTGGAGAAAAGCCACTTTATTATTATAAAAATAAAAATGATCAAAGCCTTTTTATTTTTGCTTCTGAATTAAAATCATTAATCTCACATCCAAATTTTGTAAAAAAAATAAATAAAATGGCAGCATCTTTAATGTTAAGATATAGCTATGTCCCATCACCATTAAGCATATATGAAAATGTTTTCAAAATTCAACCTGGACACTTTCTAGAGATAGATGTTAACGATAAAAAGTTAAAATTTAACACTCCTAGATCATGGATTGAAAAATCTGAGAATTTTGATTCTGAAGTTTACAATGACGAAAAAAAAACAATACAAACACTTGAAGATTTATTAGTTCAAAATATTGGTCTTCAAAAGCAAGCAGATGTTAATGTAGGGGTTTTTCTATCTGGCGGTATTGATTCAACTTTAATCGCTACTTTAATGCAAAAATTAAGCAATAATAAAATTGAAACATTTAATATTTCCTTAAATGAAAAATCACATGATGAATCTGAATATGCTAATTTTGTTGCTAAAAGTATTGGATCAAATCACAATAAAATTTTAATTAATAAAAAAAAAGCACTAGAAATAATTCCTGAATTACCTCAAATTTATTGTGAGCCATTTGCTGATTCTTCACAAATACCTACAACTTTGATATCTTCTGAAACTAAAAATAAAGTAACAGTAGCATTAACTGGTGATGCTGCAGACGAATTATTTGGTGGTTATAATAGATACAAATACGCACCACAAATCTTCAACTTTAGAAACAAATTACCTAATTTTTTAGTAAAATTTATAAATAATTATTTTTTTTCTAATAAAGATAATAGCTCAATGTATATAAATAATTTTCTTAAAATATTTATTAGAAACTCAAAAATAAACAAAATAGATCAGGAAAAAATTCTTAAAATATTAAAAATTTTTTCTAAAAATACAAAATTAGAAATGTTTTTAGAACTTATATCAATTAAAGATAACTTTTCAAATTTTCAAAAATATAAAGATCTCGATATAGTTCAATTATTAAATTTTGAATGGGACGAAAATTTTTCATACTCTCAAAATATGATGAATGTAGACATCCAATCCTATCTACCAGATGATATATTAGTAAAAGTAGATCGAGCTGCTATGTATTATGGTTTAGAGACGAGAGTTCCATATTTAAGTAAATCTATTTCTACATTTGCTAAAAATTTACCTCTTAAATATAAGATAAAGAATAACCAAACAAAATGGATATTAAGAAAAATTCTAGAAAAAAATATAGATATAAAAAAAATTGATCATCCAAAAACTGGATTTTCTATACCACTAAATAATTGGTTAAAAGAAGACCTGAAATCTTGGTCGGAAAAAGTTTTATCAAAATCAAATATTGAAAAATATGGTTATTTAAATTATGAAAAAGTAAATCATTTAAGATTAGAACATCTTAAATCAAATAATTATTCATACACAAACTTATGGAATATAATTATGTTTCAGACCTGGCTTGAAAATTATTTATGAAAATATGTCAAATTTGTGCTGTAGATTTTACCTTAAAGAAATTTCTTCTACCTCTAGTTGATGAATTATTAAATAATAATAATGAGGTTATTTCTGTTTGTTCAAAGGGTATTTATTATGATGAACTAAAAAGTAAATATAATATTTACCCAATACATATTAGCAGATCATTTAATGTATTCTATCATTTAAAATCTTCAATAAAAATTTATTTTTTTTTTAAAAAAAATAATTTTGATGTCGTACATGTTCACACACCAGTTGCATCTATTATCGTAAGAATAACTGCCAAATTAGCTGGAGTTAAATTAATTATTTATACTGCTCATGGATTTTATTTTCATGAAAATATGAATTATTTTTATAAAAAATTTCATATATTTTTAGAATTCATAATGGGTTATTTGACAGACTTGATTTTTACTCAGAGTTATGAGGATTACTTAGATGCAATAAAATATAATTTTTTAAAAAAAAATAAAATATTTTATATTGGTAATGGTGTTAATATAAATAAATTCAATCCTCAAATTTATAACGACAGCAACTTAAATAAAAATAAATTTACTGTAGGGTTTCTTGGGAGGATAGTAAAAGAAAAAGGTATTATTGAATTTCTTGAAGCTGCAGAAAAAATAATAATTAAATATAATGATATTGAATTTTTAATTGGAGGTACAAAACTTTCATCAGATGTGAAAGATAGTGTTTTCAAAAAAATAAATTATTTTAAAAAAAACTATAATAATAAGATCAAATTTTTAGGTAATATTGAAGACACGCCTAAATTTTACTCTAGACTAGATCTTTTCTGCTTACCTTCATGGCGTGAAGGAATGCCTAGAACAATAATAGAGGCCATGATGATGAAAAAATGTGTTATTGCCTCAAATATTCGTGGAGCTAGAGAGGAAATAATTAATAATGAAACTGGGTATTTATTTAAAATTAAATCTAGTGAGGATATTTGTAATGCAATAATTAAATGTTATAAAGATAAAAATTTAACAAAAGCTATGGGAATTAAAGGACAAAAAAGAGCTCTAGCAATCTATGATGAAAGTAAAATTACTAAATTACAATCTCAAATTATTAAAAGTCAATTTTCTAAATGATTGTTAGATTTTTTGATATTATTATCAGTATAATATTAATTATAGTTCTAATTCCCCTCCTAGTTATAGTGTCTCTTATTATTATTTTAGAAACTAAGGGCCCTGTAGTGCATTGGTCTAAAAGAATTGGCAAAGATGAAAAAATATTCTTTATGCCAAAATTTAGATCAATGATTATAAATACTCCTGACCTACCCACTCATTTGATGGGAAATCCTCTCAAATATGTTACAAGATCTGGTCATTATATTAGAAAATTTTCAATTGATGAATTACCTCAATTATATAGCATTTTTAAAGGCGATCTAACCTTTATTGGGCCTAGACCTGCTCTCTATAATCAATCAGATTTAATGGAATTAAGGAAACTTTATGGTATTGAAAAAATGAAACCAGGCTTAACTGGATACGCTCAGATTATGGGAAGAGACAGCCTATCAATTGAGCAGAAGGTTTTTTTTGAAAAAGAATATCTTGAAAAAAAGAATTTTTTTTTAAATTTAAAAATTATAATTTTCACCTTTTATAAAATAGTTAGTATATCTAATATAAAACATTAATGAGTATAATAATCAAAAAATTTATATCAATCTTAATTAGATTAGACCGAATTACTAAACAGTTTTTAGTTTTGGTTCTAGATTTAGTATTATCATTAATTGCAAGTTTTTTTACTTTTTGGTTAATTTTCCCAAATTTACTATTTGATTATAATCTAGTATATTTGTTAGGACTTTTTTTATTTATTCCTTTTTTTATATCTTTTGAATTATATCAAGCAATTTTTAGGTTCAGTAGCATAAACACGATAAAAAATGTATTATTAGCCACATTGATATATTCCGTAATATTTTCAATAATTTTAACTTTTTCAAACTTTAATATTTCTACAAATTTTGCAATAGTACAACCTTTAATATTTTTTGTTTTAGTTACACTAAGTCGTTTATTAATTTCATCTATTATTTTAAATTTTACACAAGATAAAAATATAATTCAAAATGCAGTTATTTATGGAGCTGGCAGTAGTGGAATATTAATATCTAATTTACTCAAACATTACAACATTTTATATTTTTTTGATGATGATAGTTCTAAATGGTATAAAAAAATTAATGGTATTAAAATACTACCGTTTGATAGTATTAAAAATCATTTAATTGGTAATAATATTTCTAAAATTTTTGTATCAATTGAAAAAATAAATTTAGTAAAAAGAAGAGAAATTATTTCAAAATTTCAGGATATAGATATACCGATTAGATTTTTAGATAATCTTAATAGTTTGCTTTCTGGAGATTATAATAATGATGATTACCAATTAAAAATTGAGGATATTATACTTAAAAATACAAATTTTAATACTAGTGAGGTAGAAAAATTTATAAACGGAAAAAGAATTGTAGTAACAGGCAGCGGAGGATCGATAGGTAGTGAGCTAGTAAGGCAAATTGTAAGAATGTCACCAAATATTCTTCTGCTTATAGATAATACTGAGTATAATTTATATAAAATACAACAAGAACTAGAGGAAATTTTAAAAAATCTAAAAATTAAAGTTAAAATTAAATATTTATTATATAATATTTGTAATGAAAATAAACTCGAAACTCTTTTTAAAGAACACAAACCAGATATAGTATATCACGCAGCTGCATATAAGCATGTTCCTTTGTTAGAACATAACATAGTTAGCGCAGTTGAAAATAATATTATTGGAACTTTAAACTTAGTAAAAATATCACTAAAACATGGTGTTAAATTTTTTACCTTAATTTCCTCTGATAAGGCGGTAAGACCTACAAATATAATGGGCGCTTCAAAAAGGTTTGCTGAGTTAGTAATTCAGGCAAATGCATCTAAAAATAATTATAATTGTAAATTTTCTGTTGTAAGATTTGGTAATGTTTTAGGTTCTACTGGATCTGTCTTTCCTTTATTTAATAAACAGATATCAAATGGAGGTCCAGTAACTGTGACGCATCCTGAAGTAAGTAGATACTTTATGACAATAATTGAAGCTGTGGGACTGATTTTACAATCTTCTATTTTTTCCAAGGGCGGGGAAGTATTTGTTTTGAACATGGGTGAATCTATTAAAATTATAGATTTAGCAGAGAAGATGATTAAATTATCAGGAAAATCAATAAAAAATGATAAAAATCCGAATGGTGATATTGAGATAAATTTCATTGGATTGAGAGAAGGTGAAAAAATCCATGAAGAAATATTTATTGGAAATGATATTGAAGAAACTGAACATAAAGATATTATGAAAGCAAATGAAGATTTCATAAGTTTAGATACTTTAGAAAAAGAAATTCTAAATTTAGAAGAAAGTATAAAACTTAATAAATACTCTCAAACTATTAAAATACTTGAGAAATGTGTAAATGGATTTATCTATCAATCAACCAGTAAAAATTAATTTTTGGTAATAATATAATTTTCCATAAATAAAACATCAATATTATTTCTAAATAATGATTCAATTGCATTCTCAGGTGAACATACTATTGGCTCTTCATGATTATTAAAAGAAGTGTTGATTAATGCAAGTTCATTAGTTTTTTTAAAATAATATTTTAATATTTTATACGCTTCATAATTTGCATCACTATTTAGTATTTGTGGTCTTGCAGTACCATCTATATGGACGGCAGCTGGGCACTTTTTTTTAAAACTTTGTGTAACTTTATAAGTTACAGTCATAAAATCTGCACTTTTTTGATTTTCTTGCCATCCTATAAAACATTTTTTTGCATTTTCTTTTATTGTTACGGGAGCAAAAGGCATAAAATCTGATCTATTAAGTCTTTTATTTAACCAATTATTTACATTTTTATCTCTACAATGATAAAAAATTGTTCTATTACATAATGCTCTTGGACCATATTCCATTCTTCCATTAAAAAAACCTATAACTTTATTTTCTGATATATATTTTAAAAAGTCTATTTCTAAATTTTCACTATACTTATATTTCAAGTTATATTTATTTAAAATTATTTTAATATTGTTGTTTGAATATTTAGGTCCTAAACTCATTGTGTTTAAAAAACCAAAAGATCTTTTTTTATCTTTTGAATATTGATATAAACAACTACCTAAAGGAATCCCCATGTCCCCCATTGCAGGTTGAACAAAAATATTTTTAACTGTTTTTAATTCCTTTATTTTTTGATTAAGTTTTACATTAGAAAAAACACCACCAGATAGACAAATATTTGTTTTTTTACCTTTATATTTCTTAATAGCATTATTTATCCAAGTGCATATGGTATCTTCTAAGATTTTTTGACTTGCTGCGGCAACATCCTCTTTTTTATATTTTGTAACTTCTTGATAAAACAATGGTAATTCATTTTTTTCACAAAACCATGGAAGATAGTAATCTCCAAAATTTAAATCAATTTTATCACTTTTGGTAAAAATTTTTTCTTTCAATAATTTTAAAAATTTTTCTTCATTACCGAATGCAGCAAGACCAGTAATTTTGCCTTCATGTTTTTCAGCTTCATACCCTAAAGATTTTGTTATATTCCCATAAAAATAACCCAAGCTATCATAAGTAGTATTGAAATCTATTTCATTTATTATATTTTTCTGTGCTTTCATTATAGTTGATGATTTAAAATTACCTTTACCATCACAAGTAAATATTAGAGATTCATTAAATGGTGAAGATAAATATGCTCCTGCTGCATGCGATAAGTGATGATCAATATAAACTATTTTATTTTTTAAATTATTTTTTTGAATCCATTTATCCAATTCATCTAAATATTTATTATTCCAATCAATTTCAGACTGCATTCTTTCATAAATCTTTTCAAGATAGTTATTATCTAAATTGGAAATTTTGATATTAATTTTATTAATAATTTTTTTTGATGGATTACCAGGGGTACAAATACCATAAATTACTTTATCTACATCCGATAATTTAATTTTTGCTTCATTAAGAAGATAATTAATAGATTTATTTGGAATTCCTCCACAATTTTTTACCCTATTGAATCTTTCCTCACTTACTGCCCCGATAATTTTATCATCTATGATTAAAGCAGCGCCAGATTGATAACTGTTATGGAGTCCCAAATATATCATAATTAAATTTTTTCTAAGGCTTCAAGAATTTTAATGCTTTCATGCTCAGTATTGTAATGAACCATACTAAGCCTAACTACTCCATCATTTATATCTAAACCAAGATCTCTTATACATCTCCAAGCATAAAAATTATCATTTCTTGTAGCTATTTTATTAGATACTAGTTCTTCTGAAATTTCTCTTGATGTCTTTTTTTTAGATACAAAAGAAATTGTGGGGGCTCTATCCTTATTAGAAATTTTATTTTTACCTATCAGTATTATATCTTTTCTATTATTTAAATAATCTAACACTGGATTTGCAATCACTTCCTCATGATCTGAAATTAATTTGTTTAATTTACTAATTTTTTCTAATGTTGAACTATTACTTTCATTAAAATGATGTTTATATAAATTATCAAAGTATTCATGTATGCCTATTAAAGAAACTAATTCTTCATGATTAGGGCCACCGGGATTTATTGTATATGGATAATTCCCTCTTAAGAATTCATGATTTTGATTTGGTAGTTCTTTTAATATTTCTTCCTTACCATATAGCAAAGCTAAATGCGGACCATAAGTTTTATATAAACTGAACGTATAAAAGTCTACATCTAGTTCTTTAATATTTGGAAAACCATGAGGAGCATACGAGACTCCGTCTCCTATAACAATTGTATTATATCTATGGGCAATTTCTGAAATTTTTTTTAAATTATTAACAGAGCCTACAATATTAGAACAATGAGTAACTGCTAGAATTTTTGTTTTGCTACTAATAATTTTTTCAAGATCTGAAATTTCTAATTCATGATTTTGTAAATTAAATTTCCATTCAACAATTCTTGCCCCAACTTCTTCTAGTCTTCTCCATGGGCTTATATTTGCTTCATGATCTTGATTTGTTACAATTATTTCATCACCAGGATTAATATATTTTTTTAAAGCATTTGAGAGCACATATAAATTTATGGAAGTTGATCCTCCAATTAATATTTCATTTTCTTGAGCATTAATCATATTAGAAAAGAGTTTTGTTGCTTTATCCATATTTTCTCCAGCAATTTTTGACATCGGATACTCTGCATATGGTTGTACTTTAGTAGATGTCATAAATTCTGTTAATTTATCTATTACGTTTTGAGGTACATAGCTACCACCAGCATTTTCAAAAAAAGACCAATCTTTTGAAAGAGGATCATCAAAAGCTGGAAATTGTGATCTTACATAATCTATATCAAGTTTAATATTTTCTAGTGTCAATTTTTTCTCTTATCGTATATTCTATTATTCTAATATAAAAAAAAATAAATTACTAATTAATTAAAATATTTTTTAATGATAGATAAACGAAAATTTTATATTAATGGTACTTGGATTGATCCAATTATAAAGAATGATTTTGAGGTTATTAATCCTTCTAATGAACAACCCTACGCCTATATTTCCTTAGGATCTAAAAAAGATGTAGATCTAGCTATTAATGCAGCGAAGAAAGCATTTCTTACGTGGAGTCAGACAGATAAAGATGAAAAAATTAATTTACTAGAAAATTTACTAAAGATTTATATAAATAGATGGGACGAAATATCACAAACAATGTCTGAGGAGATGGGCGCACCATTAGATTGGTCTTCTTCAGCACAAACTTCTTCAGGAGCAGATCATATAAATGATTTTATTTTAAGATTAAAAAACTTTGAATTCGAAACTAGATTTAATCATAAATCAAAAAATTATATTGTGCATGAACCAATTGGAGTCTGTGGATTAATTACACCATGGAATTGGCCAATTAATCAAATTACACTAAAAGTAATTCCAGCATTAGCTACTGGCTGTACTATGATATTAAAGCCTTCTGAAATAGCGCCTTTGTCAGGAATGCTTTTTGCAGATATGATTCACGAAGCAGGCTTTCCTTCGGGTGTTTTTAATTTAATAAATGGTGATGGTTCTGGTGTGGGAACAGATTTATCCTTGCATCATGATATCGATATGATTTCCTTTACAGGATCAACAAGAGCAGGAAAACTTATTTCCAAAAATGCTGCTGATACAATTAAAAGAGTTTGTCTTGAATTAGGTGGTAAAGGAGGTAATATTATTTTTAGTGATTCACATCCAGAAGCAGTGAGGGAGGGTGTCAGAAACATAATGAGTAATTCTGGACAATCTTGTGATGCGCCAACAAGAATGTTAGTTGAAAAATCAATCTATAAGAGAGCAATAGAAGAGGCTGCTGAAGAAGCAAAAAATATTAAAGTTGATATTGCTTCTAAGAATGGTAATCATATTGGTCCAGTTATTTCTCAAATACAATATGATAAAATTATAGATTTAATAAACAGTGGAATTAAAGAAGGTGCCACACTCGTTGCTGGTGGCCCTGAAAAACCAGCCGGATTAGAAAAAGGTTATTTTGTTAAGCCAACAATTTTTACAGATGTTACTAATAATATGCGAATTGCAAAAGAAGAAATTTTTGGTCCAGTACTTTCTATAATTCCATTTGAGGATGAAGATGAGGCTGTATCAATTGTAAACGATTCATCTTATGGTCTAGGAAACTATGTTCAAACTCAAGACAAAGAAAAAGCAAAAAGAGTAGCAAGAAAATTTAGATCTGGAGGTGTCTATATAAATGGACATAGCGCTGATCCAGGAACACCTTTTGGAGGCTATAGGCAATCTGGAAATGGAAGAGAAGGTGGTGATTGGGGTTTAGAAGAATATTTAGAAATTAAAACCATCTGTGGATGGGAATAATTTAAGTTTCAATATTATTAAAATAATTTAATCTTCCTATTATTTCATCTCTTTCAATATAATATCCTTGAAGGTGCCTGTTCCCAGAGTTTGGATCAAATTCGGTTCTACCATGTAATACTCTTCTATTGTTAAAACAAAAAATATCACCTGCTTCTAATCTAAAGTCAATTTTAAATTTTTTATTTTGAAGAAGTGATGCAAAATATTGATAAGACTCATAAAATTTTTTCATTTTTTTAGGCTCAACATCAACAGCACCCATTGCAGCCATACTAAATCTAATATCATTGTAATCATTATCTTTTGTTAATGTAATTATTGGTGAATGAAGAATCCTAACAGCTTTTTGAGTATAATCTGTATCTTTAAATTTAACATACGTTTGTGTTAAAATTTTAAAAACATCTTTTTCATTTTTTTTTAAATAATTTGCAACTGCAAAACCATCTACAACAGATGATAATCCACCATTAGCATCATTTACTAAACAATGAAGAAACTGATATCCAGGAGCATATTCAAAATAAGGTAAGTCAGTATGATTCCTTAAGGCATCTGCCGTGTAGGCAGTATTATTTGGTTTTGGTATATTAATTACTTCAAATGGTGTACCAAAAAATGTTTCTCTATGATGGCTTATTCTATTTAATATTTTGAATGCTGTTTTTTTGCTTGTTGGTGCATTTTTGATTAATGCAAAACCATATGTATGAAGTAAAACTAGCCATTTGCTTAAGTATTTGTCATTTTTTATAACACTATTATGATCAAGAATAATTTTCTTAAAATTTTTTTTTAATTTACCATCCCAAAAAACATAAGGTGATTTATATTTTTGTCTATTTATTTCGGTATAACAATGATCTCTTAACCATTTTAAGTTGAATTTGCTTGTATGATCACCTTCACTCCAATCAATATTTAGTTTATTTTTTTCAATTTTATAATTTTTAGGAAATATATTTTTACTTACAGTTAAAATATTAAATACTCTCATATTTGCTGTAGGATGTATTGCGCTAGGGCAGTTATCTCTCAGCCACATAAAGTGAAATTTACTTTCAAAATTATCTTTCCATACAATACTTAAGTAGTCATTCTTTTTTTCTAATTTTTTTACATGATATTTACTACTCATTTTGAAATATTTATATCTCAATAAATTATCTTAGTATATTTAGCAAATTAATGAAATCTAAAAATAATAATCTCTTGGGAATTTCTTTCATGTTATTATCTATGCTTTGTCTAAGTATAAATGATATCACGTATAAATATTTAAGTTTTCATTTTCCTGTATGGGAATCAATATTCTTCCGAGCACTAAGTGGAAGTATCATTGCAACTTTTTTAGCAATGTATTTTGGATTTGATAAGTTAAAAACTAAAAAACCAGTTGGACATGCTATCCGAGCTTTTTCTGCTTCAGCTTGTGTTGTATTCTATATTTACGGTATTAATCATTTAATGTTATCTGAAAACATTGCTATTGCACATTCTGCTCCCATTATTGCTGCTTTTCTTGCTGTACCAATACTTGGTGAGAAAATTGGGGTTTTTAGAACAACTGCAATATTAATTGGTTTTATTGGCGTGTTAATTATTGTTAAGCCTGGTACTGACTTGTTTAAATTAGAAACACTCTATCCTTTAATATCTGCAGCTTTTATGGCTTCTGTTTATTTATCAACGAGATCAGTAATGAGTACTGATTCTAGCGTTGCAATTGTTTTTTATTACTCTTTTGCATTATTAATTACATCAATAATTTTTTTTCCTGATAATTTTATTGTGCCAAATGGAATTCAATTAATTTTTGCTATGAGTTTAGGTGTGATGGGATCTCTAGGACATTTATTTATGTCTCAGGCAGCTAAATACGCAGATGTTTCAATTACTTCACCATTTGAATATTCATCTTTCATATTTGTAGGAATAATGGGGTATTTAATTTATTCTGAGGTTCCAACTTTAAGTATTTATTTAGGAGGGATAATAATTATTAGTACTGGAATATTTATAGCTTACAGAGAAAGAAAAAATAGTTAAATTGAAAAAATTATTTCTTTTAAATTTTTCTTCTTATATTTTTGATTTCTTATTTTATTTAAAATATTTTTTTTACCTCCACACATTAAAAATTTATTATCAATGTCTTCGTCTTTTAAAGGGTTATTTTTCCCTCCTTTAATGTGTGATATTTTTTCAATCAATATACTTCCATCATTCATTATAACTTTAATTATATCAGGATATTTAGGATCATAATCTTCAAAATTATTTGGAACTTTGTAAGTGACTAGTTTAATTTTTTTAGCCATATTTAAACTTTTTTTATTTTTGGAGATATTTAAACTACCTAAATCAAATTTACCATTAATGAGAGCGGTTGCTAAACAATAACTCAATGAAAATCTAGCTTCAGTAGAATTTTTAGGTATATGAAATTTTGATACTCTAAACCAAGGTTCTGGAAACTCAATTATAATAGATTTAATATCTTTTTTAATAAAAATTTTTTTATTTAAAATTAATCCTCCTTGTATTACTCTTTGTGAATAACTACAAACTGGCCAAAACTTTATGAAATTTGGAAATTTTATTATAGCATTTCCTAAATCTGATTTTTTAAAATTATTATTTAATTTTTTTGAAAATTTACTACCATACAATTCAATAAATCCTCTCTCAATATTCCAAATATCTTGATTAGCTGTCCCTCCATTTTTTGCAAGTAAGGCTGATTGTACTCCTGCTTGAGCAGCAAATCCTACATGAAAAGCTTTTATATCTGTACCGAATTGCTGTTTTAAACCAGATGAAAAACTAGTTGCAATAGAAATTGCATTTGCCATTTGATCTGCATTTAATTTTAATACTTTTGCTACTGCTGCAGCAGTTCCAATCACGCCTATTGTATTTGCTGAATGCCATCCTTTATAATAATGATCATAACTAAGTGCTTGTCCTAACTTTATTATTAATTCATATCCTACTACCCATCCCTCATATGTTTCTTCAATTGAGATATTTTTTATTTGAGCAATAGATATAAGAGCTGAAAAAATTGGGGCACTAGGATGAGATCCTGCTACATATTCGTAATCATCAAAGTCTATAGACGCTGATCTGACTCCATGTAAAAAACATGCTGCAGAAATAGATAATTTTTTTCCTCCTCCAAATATCTTAATGTTTTTTGAATTATTATTTTCTAAACAGTATTTTAAGGCAACCTTTGATTGTTTTTCTTTAACACCTGATAATATACAAGCCAGGGTATCTATGAATGCATTTTCTGCTCTTTTATAAGTTACCTTATTGATATTAATTTTTTTTTGTGATGCCCAATTACAAAATTTTTTATGAAAACTCATTTTTTATATTTTGCAATCATTGTAATTTCTTGTTTTTCATTAAGAATTCTTCCAATTATTTCATCTTCTAAATTTTCACCAATTTCTACAAAGAAATTATTGTTATATACAAGAGGCGCTGTTGCTTTATATTCAAAAGAATTGAATTCAATCTCGTTTTTTCTTGCAAGGTTTAAAAGATAAGTTGCTTGAAGAGGCGCATGGACTAATAATCCCATATGGCCCTCATAATTTTTTGTATATTCATTATCATAATGAATCTTGTGTCCATTAAAAGTTAAGGCAGAATATCTAAATAGCAAAGTTGAAGAACTAAAAATTTCTACTTTATCAATTAACTTTAATTCATCTTTTATTTTAGGAGTAATCGATTTTTTATTTATTTTTTCTCTATAAACAGCAGTTTGATCTTCTGACACTATTAATTTATTTTTATCTAAATATTCATGATTAATATTAACAAAACATAGATTGCCTGATCTACCTTCTTTAAACTCAATACTTGAAATTGTTGAATTTTTTTTTATTTCAGATCCAATTTCAAATTCATCAAAAATTTTTATTTTACCACCAGCCCACATTCTAATTTTATAAGGTAACTCAGGTAAGAAAATTCCTAATTTTGTATTTCCATCTTTGTCTAGATCATTTACTAAAGCTACATCTGGGCTTAAGCATAAAAAGATTCCCTCAGGCACAGTTTGATCACTTAAACAGTTTGGATCTATTGTTTTTTTTAAATGATCAACTAATCGAGCAGTAATAATATCACTTCTCGAAATTTTCTTTCCAATCCAATCTTTGTAATTTTTCATATTTAATATACTCGAGTTTACTTATAAATTAATAATTAGTATAATTTATATTTTTAAAAAATGAAAAAAACATTTGACTATATAATTGCTGGAGGAGGTTCTGCTGGCTGTACATTAGCTTCAAGATTATCTGAAAATAAAGATTTAAAAGTATTACTAATAGAAGCAGGGGGGTCAGGAAAAAGCTTGTTCACTCAAATGCCAGGTGGTAACGGATACATTTTTGGAAACCCTAAATTTGATTGGGGTTTTGAGTCAATACCTCAACCTTCTTTAAATAATAGAAAAATTTTATACCCTAGAGGTAAAGGACTAGGAGGATCCTCTCTTTTAAACGGTATGATTTACATGAGAGGTGCTCCAGGTGATTTTAACAGGTGGAGACAAAAGGGCATAGAGGGTTGGTCATATAATAATGTATTACCATATTTCAAAAGATCTGCTTCAGCTTTTCATAGAGAAAAAAATAAATATCACTCGCATTCAGGTCCTTTAAAACTTACACCAGCTGGTAATTTCAATTCTATCGATAAAGCATTTATTGATGCATGTGTTGAAGCAGGGTCAGAAATTAATAATGATTTTTACAATGGCAATCTAAATGGAGTAGGTCGATATGATGTTAAAGTATGGAATGGAAAAAGACAATCATCTGCAGAAGCTTATTTGAAATTTAAACCTAACAACTTAACAATTTATAAAAATACATCTGTAATAAAAATTTTAATTGAGAAAAATAAAGCTAAAGGATTACTATTATCAAATGGTGAAGTTTATGCATCATCAGAGGTAATATTATCTTTAGGAGCATTCGGTAGTCCCAAATGTTTAATGTTGTCAGGAATTGGCCCAGAAGAACATTTAAAAGAAAAAAACATAGATTTATTAATTAATTTACCTGGAGTAGGTGAAAACCTACACGATCATCCTGTTATGCCAATGAATTGGGCTTTTCAAAATAACAATTTAAGTTTCTCTAAATATCAAAGGATCGATAGAGCTATTATTGTGGGATTAAAATATATTTTATTCAAAAAAGGATTAGCTGCAGCTCCTTTTTGGTCAACAAATCTATTTCATGCAATAAGAGAAAAAGAAATGCCTGAAATACAAGTGTTCATGACACCGATGTGTTTCAAAGAAGAAAAAGATAATTGGTCTATGAGTTTAGACAATTTATTAAATTTTGGTTCATTGTTCTTTTCTAGAGGTAAAAAAGCTTTTCCAGGATTACACTTTCAAATTAATTTACTAAGACCAAAGAGTACAGGAAGTGTAAAACTTAAAAGCTCAAATCCTAATGATGAACTAAATATAAATCCTAATTGGTTCATCGATCCATCTGATATGGAAGATATGATAGAAGGGATGAAGCATACAAGAGAAGTATTGTCAAAACCCAGTTTAGCTAAAATTGTTTCAGAAGAATTACTTCCAGGAAAAAAAATCAAAAGTGACCAAGATTTAAAAGAGTCAGTTCGAAATCATGTGCAAACAGGTCATCATCCTGCATCTACTTGTGCAATGGGTTCAAGTAATAATAAAATGGCTGTACTTGATAATCAGCTTAAAGTTAGAGGAATAGACAATCTGAGAGTAGTAGATGCCTCTTCTTTTCCAGATATGATAAGTGGAAATATAAATGCATCTGTAATTATGTTAGCAGAAAAAGCATCAGATATGATATTAAAAAATTAATTAATCACAAATAAGTTGACCAATGAAAATATTTAAGTTTAAATAAATTATGTCTGAAATTCAAACCTACAAATTTTATGCAGGAAATAGATGGCATGAACCTTCTTCTGAAAAATATTTTGAAAGTGAGGATCCATCTATAGGAAAAGTATGGGCAAAGATCCCTGATTGTAATCAAGAAGATATTAATCTTGCGGTATCATCTGCTAAACAGGCTTATTATGATGGTCCTTATGGTAAAATGCATCCAGCAGAAAGAGGGAGAACATTGACTAGAATTGGAAATATTATTGCTAAAAATGCAGAACGTATTGGGCAAATAGAAACTAAAGATAACGGCAAACTTCCTAAAAATATCACCCCTTCTTTAAACAGCTGGCAGACTGAAAGTTTTTATTATTATGCAGGAATGTGTGACAAGTTTGAAGGTAGATTGATACCTTCAGAGGTTCTAAATATGCATAATTATTTAAAATGGGAACCATTTGGAGTTGTTGCACTTATTCTTCCTTGGAATTCACCAATTGGAACATTAATCTGGAAATTAGCACCGGCAATAGCAGCTGGCAATACTGTTGTAATTAAACCTTCAGAAAGAGCATCATGCTCTACATTAGAGTTAATGAAAATTTTAGAAGAAGCTGATCTTCCAAAAGGTTTGATAAATGTTGTTACTGGTTTTGGTCCTACAACCGGAGCACCTCTTATAGAACACCAAGATGTTAGGATGATAAGTTTTACAGGCGGAACAAAAGGGGGGAGTGCAGCAAGTTTAAGTGCATCTAAAAATGTTAAACCTATTATTATGGAGTTAGGGGGTAAATCACCACAAATTATATTCAAAGATGCTGATTTAAGTTTATCAGTAAATGGAGTTGCGTCAGGTATATTTCCAGTTTCAGGCCATAGTTGTATTTCGGGATCAAGGATACTAGTGCATAAAGATATAAAAGATAAATTTACTCATAATTTATTAGAAGTTGTTAAAAAGGCTAAAGTTGGTCACCCAAATGATACTGCAACACAAATAGGACCTATAGCTAATAAACAGCAATATGAATTTATTTTATCTAAGATAGAAGCAGCTGAAAAAAGAGGTTTAAAACTATTAATTGATGGAAGAAAAGAACAAAAGTCTGAAGGGTACTATATTGGACCAACTATTTTTGACAATGTTCCAAATGAAGATGATTTAGCACAAAATGAAGTATTTGGACCTGTAGCCTCAATACAAACTTGGGAGGATGAAGATGAAGTAATTAAAATTGCAAACGATACTATTTATGGGCTTGCAGCAGGTATTTGGACTAAGGATACTAATAAAGCTATACGTTTAGCGGATAAGATAGAGGCTGGAACTGTTTATATAAATAATTATTTTAATGCTTCTACTCAATCTCCTGTTGGAGGCTTCAAGCAATCAGGATACGGTCGTGAAAATGGATGGGAGGGAATGCAAAGTTATATGCAGACTAAATCTACATGGTTAGCAACTAATCCCTCCCAGCCAGATCCATTTTAAAATGAGTTTAAAAAATCGTCATGAATGGAACTGGCAACCAACTTTGCCAATTAAATTATCGCCAATATTAGATTGGCCACCAAATTTTTTATTGCTTTACAAATGGCTAGCCTCTTATTGGCTTCATATTAGTTCAATTATAATTGAAGTTATACTTGCTATATTTATATTCTATTTGTTTCACCCATCTGCTGAAGAAATGAAAAACTTTTCTTTTTCTTGGATTTCACAGTTATGGATTAGAAACTGTATCTTAATCACTCTTGTTGCTGGCTCTCTGCATTTTTGGTTTTATTACTTAAAAGGACAAAGTAAAAAACTGAAATTTGAAAAAAAATTTATAGATGTAAAAGTAAAAAAATTTACTCTCAATAATCAACTTTTTGATAATATTTTTTGGACAATTATTAGTGGTGTTACTATCTGGACAATATTTGAAAGTTTTTATTTTTGGGCAGCAAGTAATGATATCGTTCCTATCATGTTTTGGTATGATAACCCTTTTTGGTATGGAATATTTTTTATTTTAATTCCTATTTGGTCAAGTGCGCACTTTTATATTATTCATCGATTATTACATTTCACTTTTCTTTATAAAACTGTTCACAATTTACATCATAGAAATATAAGTCCTGGACCTTGGAGTGGTATATCTATGCATCCTATCGAACATATTTTATACTTTTCAACTGTAATTATACATTTTGTTGTTCCGTCAAGTCCAATACATGTACTTTTTCATTTTTATCAACAAGGATTAAATCCAGCTTTTAGCCATTCTGGTTTTGATAGTATTGTGATCAAAGATAAAAAAAGATTAAAAGCAGGTGATTTTTTTCACCAACTTCACCATCGATACTTTAATTGTAATTATGGAACTATAGAAATGCCTTGGGATAGATTTTTTGGAACTTTTAATGATGGTACAAAAAAATAAGAAATTATTCTTTCCAATTTGGTTTTCGTTTTTCTAAAAAAGCATCAATGCCTTCCTTAGAATCATCATGTAACATATTTTCCGTCATTACCTTTGAAGTAAAAGTATAGGCATCTTCTAAATTCATATCTTTTTGTTTGTAAAAAGCTTCTTTACCAATTTTAATAGTATTAGAAGATTTAGAAGATATTTTTTTTGCAATGTTAAATACATTTTCTTTTAAACTATCTTCTTCAAATACATCATTTATTAAACCAATCCTTAATGCTTTATTTGCATCTATAAGGTCTCCAGTAAGAAGCATTTCCATTGCTTGCTTTTTGCCAACAGTTCTTGATAATGGAACCATTGGTGTAGAACAAAATAATCCAATATTAACACCAGGAGTTGCATATTTTGCTCTACTACTTGAGTAAGCTAAATCGCAGCTAGAAATTAACTGACAGCCTGCTGCAGTAGCAATACCATCAACCATAGCTATAACTGGTTTATTATTTTTATTTATCTTCAGCATAAGTTGAGAGCACATTTCAAATATTTTTTTAAAATAGCTTTCACCTTTGTCATTTTGCAATCTTTGAGAATTTAAATCTTTTAAATTATGTCCTGCACAAAAAATATTACCTTTTGATGATAAAATAATTACTTTTACTTCATTATCTTTATCAGCATTGTCTAGTGCTGATGTTAATTCATTGATCATGTTTTCGCTTAAAGTGTTTTGGTTTTTCTGATCATCAAGAATAATACTAAAAATATTATTATTTTTTTCTGTTAAAATTAGATTAAAATTCATTTAATTGATTTGAATTTCAACATCTTTAGACAGTGAATTAGCGATAAAACAATACTTATGTGATCTCTCTTTCATCTTTTTCATTTCTTCATCAGTAATAGTAAAATTATCTTCAAATACTATGTCTGGATTTAGCTCTATTTTGTTAACATACATTCTTCCCTCTGTATTTTTTCCTAAATACGAAATTGCTTTATCTTTGTAATTAATAACTGGCCATTTCATTTTTGCAGCTAAAGCTAAAAACGTCATCATAAAACAACTACTTACAGCTGCAGCTAGTTTTTGTTCTGGATTAATATTAGTTTTGCTCCCTCCATACTCTGGAGATGATCCCGCATCAATAGATACATTTTTGTTAAGCATTACTGTATGATCGGTTAAGTATTTTCCAAATTCGAGTTTTTGATCTCCTAATTCCCACTTTAATTCAATTGAATGACTCATTTTAAGAATAATTAAAAGGTAGTGAGCATACTTTACCTTTTCTCTCAATATTGTCTGGTGTTAATACGATAACATCCTGCCCATCATTCCAATAATCTCTATCAACCATTGATAACCCAATATTTGTTTTTAAAAATGGCGAATAAATACCAGAGGTGATATTACCAATTTGAAATCTATTTTTTGAGTATACAGGAAAAGGTATTGTGCACGGAGGAGTCGGGGACCCATCAAAAGTAATTCCTTTTATTTTTTTTTCTATTCCATTTTTTAATATTTTTTTTAGTGCATTTTTTCCAATGAAATCATGAGATAAATTGTTACAATAATTATCAAATCCACATTCAATCGGATTGTTTTCTAAAGTAAATTCATTACCATAGGATAATAAACCGCCTTCTATTCTATCAATTAAATTTGGACATCCAGGTGAAATATTAAAATCTTTTCCTGCTTCCCAAATAGTTTCCCAAAGTTTTTTTCCTAAACTAAAACCTTTAAGATAAATTTCAAAACCATCTTGTTTGCTATAACCTGATCTTGCAATTATCTGCTTTGTTCCTTCAAATTCAAAAAAAGAAAAATGAAAGAACTTTAATTTTTTAATTTTTTCACCAAATATTGATGACATTAATTCTTCAGATTTTGGACCTTGTATTGCTAGGGGGTAAATATCTGGCTCTATAATATCAACTTTAAAATTTCTTCCTACAGCCAAACCTTTTGCCCAAAGAAGAACATCTGAGTCGGCAACTGATAGCCAATATTTATTTTCACTTAATTTTAAAAGTACAGGATCATTTATCATCCCTGCATTTTCATCAATCATTGGATAATAGTAACATTTACCAATAGGCATATCTTTTATTGATCTTGGAGACATGAGTTGTATTAATTTTGCTGCATCTTCTCCAATTATTTGAACCTGACGTTGACATGAAACATCCCAAATTTGAGTATTTTTAGATAAGTGCCAATAATCTTCTTCTATTGTTGCTTTATATGATTTTGGAAGAAGCATATGATTAACTACAGTAAAACCACTTACACCAGCCTCAATTACTTTCTCGGTATAGGGAGTCCTCCTAATACGTCTAGACATGTTTAATCCTGAATTACTCATTTATTTAGACCACCATATTGAGTATCCGTTTGGAGAAACAATTAAAGGTATGTGATATTTTTTAAGAGGATCTTTCATTTTAAATTTAACACTTATTGAATTAATTATTTGACTTGTATTTCTAAAATATTTACCAGAATTAATTATCATTTCATAATCACTTTCACAATCTTCTTTCGTTAATTCAAATTCTTTAAGCATTCTTCCAGAGCTATCTGTTTTATCTTCTAGAAATACAACTTTATTATTATTATTTACTTTATAAATAACAATTTCTACATCACTTGCATGCGTACCATCTATTGAGTTTAGTAAATGTGTAGAAAAAATTGCCATAACCTACTCTATAGACGCTTTATCTCTTTTATCACTAACTGCAGCAACTATTGGACTTATAACACCTTTAGCTTTAACATTTACACATGCAGTTTTACCACTTTCTAACGCTCTTTTTAAAGCGGGTCCTAAATCTTCTCTTTTAGTAACTAATTCTCCATGTCCTCCAAAACCTTCAAAGATTGAATGAAATGGAATATCTCTAAAATCAGTTGCAAAGTGTTTTCCACTTTCAAATAACCTCTCTTGTTGTTGAGAAATACAGTCAAGACCTCCATTGTTATCTATAACTACAACAATAGGTTTATTTTCTTGAAATGCAGCTTCAATTGACAATCCTCCTGATAAAAATGCGCCATCTCCACTTATTAAAACTACATTAGATTTAGGATTAAGATTTTTAGCTGATACTGCGAAAGGAACTCCAACACCTAACATACTGAAAGTGCCTGGATGCAATATTCCTCCAAGTTTTTTACCATTTGATCCAGCAATATTAATTGCAATCTCAGACCAGAAATGCGTGTTACCACCATCAATAACTAACCAATCATTTTCAGTTAATGCTTCTTGAACATCTAAAGCTAACTGAAGAGGATGAATTTTTCCACCATTTTTTTTTGTCTCTTCAGTCTCTTTATTTAAATCATCTAATGTTTTATTGATCCAAATTTTTTTCTCTTTTTTATTCTTATCAAACCATTCATTGTTCAATTTCCATTTACTGTTTTTCTTTAACTCTATTAGTTTATCCAAAAAGACTCCAGGATCACAAAGTAAGTTAATATCTGCAGCTCTATTTAATTCTATTTCTTCATGTGATCCATTAATACAAACAAGCTTAGTGCTTTTTGGAAAAAGTGGAGGATTACCAAAATTCATTTGATTATCAAGACGTGCACCAATCATAAGAACCAAATCTGATTCATGAAGAGCCATTTTTGATGGAGGATATTGATGAATATCTGCCAAACCCATATATGTATCTGCTTCTTCGCCTAAAAGCTTTTGATGGTATGGTATATTAAATATTGGAATGTTTAACTCAAAGCCAGCTTGCTCTAATTTTTTTTCTGCAATAGACCACCAAACACCATGCCCTCCAATAAAAACAGGTTTTTGTGCACTAATTACCAGATCAAATATTTCATTTAAACTCTCAGGATCGGGCCAAGCTTTTGCTAAAGGTTTCTTTTGATGAGTAAAAGGTCTTTCTTCTAAACCTGCATCATCTGCAAATGATGAAAACATTATATCTACTGGTACACTTAAATGTACTGCACCAGGATAGCCATTTGTTGCAATTCTATATGCTTTATCTACGAACTCCCTTATTCTATTGCCATCTGTTATACTGGCACTATATTTTGTTAAAGGTGCAGCAATAGATACATCATCTATTTCCTTAAAACCTCCTGATCCTTGTCTTTTTAAGCTACTAGATCCAGTAATAAAAATAACAGGGGATCTTTCACCCCAAGCTTCCATCATTGAGGGTACTGCATTTGCGAAACCTTCTGGTCCAACAATACAAACAGATGGTTTTCTTGATATTCTAGTATGACCATCAGCTAAATGACCAGCAATTTGTTCATGAGGACAATTAATTACATTAATTTGACACTCCATAAATCCTTCAAGTGCCGGATTACAAAAACCTCCAGAAAGTGTAAAAACATTATCAATACCTTTGTCTCTAAGAGCTCTTGCAACTAATGCCCCACCTCTAATCTTTTTGTCTCCCATCTTAATACTTTATATCTTTAAAAAATTTCTCTGCTATTATTTTTTTATCAACTTCATTTATATCGGTTAATCCCACTAAGCCAAGATTTGTACTTAACTCTTCTTTAATTATGTTAATGATTCTTCTAAGACCTCTTGCACCATCTGCTCCAATAGCATACATTAAAGGCCTGCCAAACATAACAAAGTCAGCTCCTAGAGCTAATGCTCGTAAAATATCACTCCCACTTCTAATGCCACTATCAAAAATTATTGGAAAAGTATCTCCCAAAGTTTTTCGAATTAATGGTAAAGCATTAATAGAAGCAGTAGCACTATCTAATTGTCTTCCACCATGATTTGATACTTGAATTGCATCAGCACCTGAATCTTTAATTTTTAAAGCATCTTCAGAGTTCATGACTCCTTTTATAATTAATTTTCCTTTCCAAGCTTCTCTAATTCTTTTTAAAGTATCCCAGTCAGTAGTGCCTCTACTTTCTTTTCTTCTAAAAATTTGATCTCCACTTTTAGAAGTAACATAATTCATTGGTTTTGGAGCACCCTTTAATAAAGTTGTTAAGCTCCATTGAGGATGTAGTGCAAAATCTAAAAATTGTTTTGGACCAATTTTAAAAGGATAACCAAAACCATTTCTATCATCTCTTGCTCTTCTTGATAGAATAGGAACGTCTACAGTAAGAATTAAAACCTTATATCCTATACCCTCTGCTCTTTTTAATAATTCCATAATAAATTCTTCACTTTGAAATATGTATATTTGCATCCATGAATGACCTTCAGAGAAAGTAAACATATCTTCAAGTGTTGTACTAGAAGCCATTGAAACACATGTAGGGATATTATTATACGCACTTTCCTTTGCTATCATTTTATCTGCCTCAGGCCATGAGAGATTAGTCATTCCCATTGGTGCAAATCCAAATGGATAATCAAAATTAAAATCAAATATTTTTTTACTTAAATTTCTATTCTCGACATTTCTGAAAACCTTAGGTTCAAGTCTAATCTGATCTAATGCTGTATTATTAATTTTAGCAAGTTTATCATCTCCTGATGCTCCATCAATGAAATCAAAGACTAATTTTGGTAATCTTTTTTTAGATAATCTAATTGCATCATCTATTGTATGGATTTTAGTGCTAGGTTTAATAAGATCTTTCATTTTAATATTTGTATTCTAATATAATTTATAATTCTATTACAAAATATATTAGTTTTTTGAAATACCCTTCCAAGGTGTTGGATTGGATGGAATATCTTCTTTTAAACCTCTTTGTATTTCACCTTTCTCATCATACATTGGTAAAGTGCAGATTTCACCTTTTTGCACACTACCATTATCACAGCTGACATCTACTATTGTACCTGGTCCAAATTCTGCATTACTCATATGGACTATAGCAACACCACAAACTTGAAATGGTGACCATGTGCTTGAAGTTACAATGCCCACTTTTTTATTATTAATAGAAATTGCAGAATCAACTAAGGCAAAACTATTTTCTACCCTCATGCCCCAAGTTAAACAATCTTTACTGGCATTAAGTAAATATTCTCTTCCAATGAAATCCCCTTTATTAAAATCAATAAATTTTCCTAATCCCACTGCAAATGGAGATCTATCTCTTGTAAAATCTCTCCCTGCAGATAAGAGGCCTGCCTCAATTCTTCTACATCTAAATCCTGGAGAGGCTGTTAGAATCATTCCCATTTCTTCTCCTTTACTTAATATTAAGTCTCCAATTTTTTTTGAATCATTTTCTGGTCTTAAATAAATTTCCCAACCTAGTTCATTCGTAAAACCTGTTCTACTTATAATTACTTTTTCTGAGGCAATTGAAGTTTCAACCCAATCAAAGTAATTAAAATTATTTTTTAATGGTTGATCAATTAGTTTTTCTAAAAGTTTTAGAGATTTAGGTCCTTGTATTTGGCTGACCCAAACATTTGGATCTTTTATTTTAATATCTAAATTTTTCGAATGAGCTTTGTACCAACTGTATAAATGTCCATCACCTTGAGCAAACCAAAATTTATTTTTTTCTAATCTTAATAATAATCCATCTGAAATCATTCCTCCATCATGGTAGCATGCAAATTGATAGGAGCATCTTCCAATTTTAACTTTTGAAATATCTCTAGGAAATATTTGTTGAAGTAAATTTTCAGCATCTGGACCAGATATTTCGTATGGATGCTCACCCGTATGACGTAAAATTATTTCTTGTCTAACTTTCCAATACATTTCATCTGCTGAAGCATGAGATAATTTTTCAAGTGTAAATCTCCCATCAGCGTAGTTAGTATATTCTGGGTTGAGTGGTAACTCCTGATAAGTAAGAGGATGTATTTTCATGGGTCTAGCCAAATCCAGAGATCTGCCAGTTTCTTTAATAACTGGCTTTACAACAAATCTGTAATTATTAACTAAATCTCCCATAAAATATATTCAACTTATCACAAAATAATTAAAAAAGAATTTTAAAATAAATTCTTAATAGCTTCAATATGTCGTGGCTTTACTTCACAGCATCCACCAACTAGAGTAACACCTTCATTTAAAGATTTTAAAACAAACTTTTTATATTTATCTTCTCCAAATTCTTCTTTCCTAGTGCCAAGTAACTCAACGGGATCAATATAATCATAATGTCCTTCAAAACCCTCTGAATTAAATTTTTCTTTATTACTAGTAGGCAGTTCTTTAAATAAATTCATTTTATAACCAAAAGGAAGCTTTTGTTTATTAAATATAGGAATACTAAAATTAATGATTTCAGGCGATACGCATGCTGATACGATGCCACAGCAATTAAATTTTTGT
>CACMPM010000002.1 GCA_902615625.1 uncultured Alphaproteobacteria bacterium | reverse complement strand
ATTTTTTTATTTCTTACTAATATTTCTCCATAAACTGCTAGGACTCTTGGATCATTTGGATTCATAGAGTAGGCAATCTTTCCGTGTTCTTCTGATTCTTCATATTTTTTTTGCATTAAGGAAATAGCTGAGCTAATTCTTCTTACTTCATAATCATTCTCATCGTGCTCTAAACTTTTTTCAATATGGTGAAAAATCATTTTCATCATTTTATCATTATCTTCATAATATTGTTTACCTAGGCCACCACCAATTGTACAAGCTTTAAGTGAATGCGCTCTTGCATTAGTTTCATCTTGTTCGAGAGCTTTATCAAAGTGATATAAAGCTTTATCATTATGTTCTTTTGCTGATGATTGTCTAAGCCAATGATATCTTCCAATAACTAAATTTTCATAAGAATTTAAATTTTCAGTGGGTTTTCTTTTGATATTTTGTAAATTTGTAATTTCTATATTACCTAATAATTCTTTTGATATCTTTTGTACAATTTCATCTTGAATATCAAAAATGTCCTCAAGAACTCTATCATATCGATCTCCCCATATAATAGAACCATCTTTTGCATTAGTTAAATCTACCGCTACTCTTAATCTATTACCAGCTGATCTAATATTTCCACCAACTAAAAAATCTATTTTATGTTTTTTCGCAAATGTAAGTGCATCTTCATTACTTTTATCATGATCGTCACATGTCTTTTTTGATACAACATCAAATTCTTTCATTCTGGAAAACTCTATAATTAAATCACCTGTAATAGCTTCTACCAAAAATTCACTGTCATCATTTTTGCTAACATTCTTAAATGTGAGTATAGCTATTTTCGGTTGAGAAGAATTTCGTGAAACAATTACATTATCATCTTGTTTATTTTCATCTTCATTCTTCTCCTCATTAACTTCTTCAGAGAAGAAATCATCTTCATCAATTTTTAAACCTTTTACTTTGAAAACCTCGAATTCATCACTTATATTTTTTAGTTTCCTTGTGCCATCAGCTTCTATTGAATAATCAATTCTTTTATCAACTTGATCTTTGACAATTTTTGACACGAGGATTTTACCTGGTTCACTTTGACTTTCTAGTCTTGCAGCAACATTTACACCTGAACCCATTATATTTTTATTTTCTACAATCACATCATCAACATGAATACCAACTCTCCAGCTTAATTGTAACTTAGTTAAAGAATGTTCGTTTCTTTCATATAATTTATCCTGAAATTTAATTGCAGCTTTAACGCATTGTACAGGACTAGAGAATTCAGCAACAACAGAATCACCAGCAGTTGAAAAAATTTTACCACCAAATTCAGCTATAACTTCATCAATGATTTTTCTGCAATCATTAAGATTGGTGAGTGTAAGTTCTTCGTTCTCCTCCATATGTTTACTAAAATTAACACAATCGGTAGCAAGAATAGTTGCTAATTTTCTTTCAGAATTCATATATTTTTTTTAACTAAATTTTTTTTAAAATACCAGCCAAATATCGTAACTATTGTCACAGAATCTTAAAAAACAAATGTATATATAAATAATTTTTATAGGAGGCTTTTATGGTTGAAAGTTTTAATGGTATTTTTTATTTAATTTTATACATAATTAATATTGCGTTAGCTGGTTATTATTCATTTACATTTTTATTTAATAAAGAAAAAGAATTTGCAAAATATAACACAGATTCAAGTGCTGCACCTGCAGCAAATTTTGGAATTTTTTGGGTTACTGCTTTTTTCTTTGTTGGTCTTTATATTTTATTTACTGGACCCGAAGGCACTTGGCCTTTCTTTATAATTAATGTTATTGTCTTTGCTATGGCAACTGTCTACAATTTTTGTTTTCATTTTAAAATTGCTTTCCTTTTTGGAAGGGATAAGGTTAATTCGACAATAGAACAGCCAATTGTATCAGCAGTAGTTCTAGTACTGAACTTAATTATAATTTATGGTTTATCTGATAAAATTTATCTATAATAATTTTAAAAGGAGTAATTATGGTTGAAAATTTTGGAGGTACTTTAAATCTAATTTTATTTTTAATTAATTTATTAGGCATATCTTACTATGGTTTCCTAACTGTATTTTCACCAAATTCACTTGTTACAAGATATGATTTAGGAGAAAAGGCTTTGCCAATTGTAAGAATCATAGGAACATTTATTTTGCCAATAGTAATAATTGGAATTTGGATATTATTTAGAGAAAACGGACCTCAATCTTGCTGGATATTTTTTGTAAATGGATTTTTACTTTCTTTTGCTCAAGTTATTTTAAGTTGGGCTCAAAGATTAAAGTTTATAGACCCGGATGCAAAAAGTGATGTTGCTGATGAAGTAATAGGGCATGTATTCTTATTTGTATCAATATATCTTATATATAATATGTCAGATATAATTTATATGTAACTAAAAGCTGGGGTTCAATTCCCAGCTTTTATCAACTTAAAGAAAATTCTTTTACTTTATTAAATGCAAAATGATCCGCAGCATGTTTTTTTGCATATAAAACTTCTTCTACGATACCTTCTTCATTAATCATTATATCTGTTACTGCAGTATTAAAATATCCTCCAAGAGGAATAGGCATAAATCCTCTTATTAATGCCGGAAAGATTGCAAATGTTTTATAAATTCCTGCTAAAAATAACTTTAACCAACTACGCTCTATTGAATATTTTTGAAAATATTTAAATTCTTCATCAGCTAAAACTGTAAATGGAATAGGGCCGTGCTTCTTCATATTTGATTTCAAAAGTTTAACATTTGAATGAAAAATTCCTACGTGGGTGAAATTTGGACCAAATTCATTAAATCTTTTATTAAACTCAAGTAGTCTTAAATTACAAAAAGTGCATCCAGCAACTCTATAAAAAGTCAATAAAACTTTTTTTCCTCTAGTATCTGATAAATTAAATTGATTACCATCATGTCGGGGTAGGGAAATTTCTTCTAATTTATCTCCTTTTTTTATTTTCATACATAATCATAATACTATAAAAATAATAAGTTAATATTAAATTTTAATGACAATAATAATTATACTAAAATTCATACATTACCTTGCAATAGTTTTTTCAGGTGGCGTTTTGGTAGGTGGTGGCGTAATACAATCTGTTTATACTAAGGCAAATCAAATTCCTGATTTAACTACAGCAAAGATATTAAAATTTCTTGGTTACATAGGTTTGATATCTCTTATTATCTTATGGATATCAGGAATTATTCTTTCAATTAATTTATATGGAGGCTTTATTGTTAATAGTGCATTTACAATCAAAATAATTGCTGCAGGTTTTCTTTTAGGCCTATCTGCTTATGTAAATTTTCACGTTTATAATTGCTCTAAAAATAATTCACCACCTAACAAATCTATAATGAAAATAGCTACAATGAGCGGAAGAGGGCTGTTAGTAATAGTTTTAATTGCAGCAGCAATTGCATTTTATTAATTTATAATTTTTTTGCTGCACTAGTTTCTTTGATATTTGTTAGCTTTGTATATCTATCTATCATTTGCGTTGTCTTATGACCACTTTGAGCCATAATTTCATGAGTAGGTACTCCATTCATTCTAGCCTGAGTAATTGAACCTATTCTTAAGCTATGACCGGAAATTTTATCACAATTTTCTATACCAGCGTCCTCAGCTCTTTTTTTTAAAATTAAAACAAAACTTGTGTCAGTCAAACTTACTTTTTGATTCTTATTATTAAGAATATATTTTTCTATATTATTAGCTTTGTTAATTTTATAAAAGAGAGGTCCTGAATCAATTAGTGCTACCTCTAACCAATTCTTTAACGCAGATACGGGACAATAAGGTGAATTATTTTTAGGTAAATAGATCATTCTTCCTTCACCTTTTTGATCAGTCTTAGAAAAAGGTATTAATACTTGAACACCATCTTCTTCAAAATTTAGATGTTCGTATTTCATGCCTAAAAGCTCAGATCTTCTACAAAAACTATAAAAACCAATTAAAATAAGAGCTCTATCTCTTATGTTTCTAAAATCTTCGTTATCATTTGGAATTTTATCAATAATTTTTTCAATATCTGCTTTTAACAACTCTCTTGCTTGACCAGATTTATTATTTTTTTCATCTCTTACAATTGCACTAATTGTTTCAGAAATATTTGGATTTTTTCTATCAAATTGAAATCCGTTAACTCTATATTTATATGTAATAGATGCTAAGATTCTTTGTATAGTGGAAGCTTTATAGGCAGTAGAGTAGTAGGGGTTGTTATTTACATTTTCTCTACCCGGTATGTTACTCGATCCTTTGAGTATTTTCGCTTCTGGATCTTCATGTAACCAATCCATATAATTAGCTGTTAATGCGTAAGCGCTATCTAGATCATCAACATCTAAAGGACTGCAATTGTATTTATTTTTGCAATAATCTATAAATTTTAACCAATCTCCTTGATATTTATCTTGAGTATTTTTAGCTTTGGATTTTTCCTTTAGCTTACTTACGTTTTCATTTAGTGATATTTTAACCATATTATATATTACGATAATTACAGTTATCGTAAATAATAGTCAAGCAATAATAATTATATATAAATATCAATATTTTAAATATACAATTTAACGTATATTATAATATCATAAACTAGATATAGATTTTCACGTGTAATAAAATACTGTATATAGTGTATAAAATGGAACAATTATCCCAGATTCTAGCCAAATCAAAGAAACTTTTCATATTGACCGGTGCTGGAATTTCTAAAGAAAGTGGTATTGAAACATTTACTGATTCAAAGGATGGACTTTGGGCTAATTATAATATCGAGGATGTCTGCACTCCCCAAGCATTCCAACGAAATCCTGATTTAGTTTATGAATTTTATAATAAACGCAGACAGGAACTAAACTCAGGAATTAAGCCAAATAAGGCTCATAAATTACTTGTAGAATTAGAAAAAGCATTAGAAATCAATATAATAACTCAAAATATTGATAATCTACATGAGATATCTGGTTCTTCATCAATTATTCATATGCACGGAGAATTAAATAAGGTTCGTTGTATCATGGATGAGAGTCATATTTTTGAATGGTACGAGAATCTTGATGAAACTCATAAATGTCCGCATTGCGGTGCTCAAATGCGTCCTCACGTATGTTTTTATGGTGAAATGCCCTATCAAATGGATGAAATACATAATTTGGCAATGGAATGCTCTTTGTTTGTATCAATTGGCACATCAGGAGGAACATATCCCGCAGCAGGATTTGTTTCTTTGTTTAAAGAAATGAAAAAACCAACAGTTGAATTAAATTTAGAGCCCTCTCTTAATCAGTCTCAATTTGATTTCGCTATTCATAAACCAGCTACGGTGGCTGTAGAAGAATTTAAAAATCTAATTTTAACTAATTAAAAAAACTAATTTATTCACATTATTAAATTTTTTTTAACAAAAAATTTTTTCTAGAACTTTCTTTAAGAAGAATCATTAGCATTAATGATTTTATGACAACAAAACATCCAGATTACGCTGAAGCACGCAATTATTATATCAAAGGAGAGAAAAATGAGTACCCTACTCTTCAAGATATCTCTACAGAATTCAATTATTCTTTATCAACACTAAGAAAACAAGCAGCAAATGAGGGCTGGTTAAAAAAAAGAAAAGAAAGATTAAAACTTAAACAAATTATTAATATGAGAAAAGAATTTATGGGTAAGGCTACTAAGCTTACCAATGTTTCTTTGAATGCAATTAGTGCAGCTGAATATATCATTAATCAAATTAAAGATGAACAAAAGCAAATTAAGTTAGGTAAAAAAGTTTTTGATGTTCATATAGCAACTAAACAAATCTGGGCTTTAAATAATGCAATGAAGTTAGTAGAAAAAGGTAATGAAACACTTGATGAAATTGAAAATGGATACATGTCCCCTTATAGTGATATAGGTTATTTGTAAAATTGATAAATTAAATTTTACATAAAATTATCAAGAATTGCCTCAGCTATCTTTTCAATTACATTAACTGGCACACTGTTTCCAAATTGTTTGTAATTCTCTACATCTGAAACATGTAGTTTAAAACTATCAGGAAAACCTTGCAGTCTTGCACACTCACGTGGAGTCAATTTTCTTGGTACTGATTTGCCTTTTACTTTTAAAAGAATTTCACTACCATCTTTATAGTATCTTGCGCTGAGAGTTCTAGTATAACTATCTTCAGGATGCACAAGACTATATCCAAATCCCATGCCCCTCTTTTTATTTCTTTCTTTTCTCTCTTGATGACTTTTCCATAATTTTTGTGAAATAAAGTATTTGTTATCAACTTTTTTCTCTAAAATATTGCCTACAGATGTTTTTTTATTTGTTCCCACTGGGAATTGAAAAAATTTAAAATCTCTGAAACCAATAATATAAATCCTCCTTCTTGATTGAGGTAGACCAAAATCTTTAGAATTTAATATTTCATAATTAATTGTTTCATATCCAATTTGATGTAATTCTTTGATCATTCTTTTGAATGTTTTCTCTTTATTATGCATTCTTAAATGACTAACATTTTCAAGAAGAAATGCTTTTGGTTTAGTATCCTTTAATACATTAATGATATCGGGAAAAAGATTTCCTTCTTTATCTGAAAAACCATGTTTTCTATTAAGTGAATTACGTTTAACTACACCTGCTTGAGAGAATGGTGGGCAAGGAAAGCCTGCTAAAAGAATATCATGTTTTCCAATAACTTTCTTGTAGTTCGTTATATCTCTTATATTGCCGTGAAAGTTATTTATTGAAAAATTCTTTTTATAAACTGATGCAGCTTTTTCATTTAAATCACACGCAAATACTGTTTCTGTTTTAATTTTTAATTTTTTAGCAGCTCTATCAAAACCAAGACGAATACCCCCCACTCCACAAAAGAGGTCAACAAGTTTGATAGGCATAATTATTTAAAGTATACCCTCTTCAACTGCTAGTTCTATAATAGTATTTCCTATCTCTGCTATTTTTGATGAAGGACTTTCAATCCAATTATTTTTTGCCATTCTACTTAGTGTTAAAGTATATCCCAGTTCTTCATCATTTAATGAGTTTGTTTTTTGCCCCCATTCATTTAATTTTATCCAATTATTAGAGGATATTTTTTTACAATTTCTAATATTCGATAATTCTTCAGAGGAATAAAAATCGTTTAATGATTTTGATTTTGAATTAATTTTTGTTTCCCTTAGTTCCTTTGGAACATCTAAACTTCCAATTGATAGAGTAATCCCTGATATAATTTTCCAAAAATCTCCTTTTTTATAAAATTCAAGATTATTTTTACCAGCTGGAACGCTTTGTAAAACTTTTTCAGAAATTTTCTTAGACCATTTAATTATTGCTACTTCTAATTCTTTTGATATTTTTTGATCTTGCCAAACTAAGGAAAAATTAAATTTATTTCCTACATTTTTTGAAATAACGGCAACAACATAAGATGTGATTTGTGATTTATTATCTAAATCCTTTAATTCTTTTTTTATTATTTTTTCAACTGATCTGTAAAGAATTGATTTACCAACTAGATCCTTAAAATAATTTTCATCTATTTTATGTTTCAAAGCTTCAATTGCATGCTCTTCCATGAATTCAATAAAATTTTTTTGCTGTCCTGAACAGACAAAGTGTGGTTTTTGATCCCATGCATTTACATATTTAGCTATTTCAAGTTTTTCAAATTTTCTTGAAGTAGGAGTTAGATCATTAAAATTTTTATTTCCTCTATTTTCATTGTCAGCTTTAAATTTATCATTCTGATAATCACCTCTCATTCTTTCAAAATACCATTTTCCTGTTTCACCAGGTATGAACACAATCTTACTTAATTCTTCTATTTGTTTCAGGTATTCATTATCGGAATGGAAGTCTGAATTTTTAACTGAATTTTGACTATTTGAAAATCTTGATATGCTTGGGACTATATCTTTTAATTTATTTTTATTAATTATTGAAATTTTTGCAGGCACTGCAATTAAGTCAAGATTTATATTATCTACTTTTCGTGCACGGTGTATGCTTGCTGTAGTTTGTCCTCCATTCACAATTTGAAAACCTCCAAGGTAAGAAATAAATTTATTTCCATTTTGATCAGTAGAAAATTTTATTTCTTCAGCTGTTGCAGTTATTCCATTATTGTATGAAAAAAACATCTCCGGATCTTCATCAAGGGTTTTTTTAATCCCCTTATTTATTTTTCCTGTAACTTGTAAAAAGGATCTAACATTTAATTCCATTAGTTTTGAGCCGTATGCTTCATAAAGCTTATAAAGAATATCTCCTGGTAAGATTGCAAGATAGGTTTTAATATCTTTGGGATTATTATTAATTCCAATACATTGAATTTGATGATTAAAATCACGACTAAAGTCTATTTTGATATCAGTACTTACATTACCTATAGTGCTATACTCATAAAGACGTTCAACATCAAAAATTTGGTTATGAACATTCAGTCCTTCAATTTGTAAAGCAGGAATGTCATTATCTTTTATGTTGCTAAGTCCATTGGTAAGTACAAATAATCTCACCTTTAAAATCTTTTTTTTATTAGAATAAATTAATTTTGAAATTTGATATTGTTCTGATCTTAATCGCAGGTCTTCAGAAAGGCGTTTTAATGATTCTCTAAAAAAATCTTGTAGAGATTTATAAGTTTCTTTAATTATCTTATCATCTACTTTGATTGGTTGGAGTGAACCAGTCCAGTAAGTAACAAAAAGATCAAGATTTTCTTTTTCGTTATCAAGATGATAGCCATTCAACTTCATATTTTTATGACGAACTTTTTGTTCAAAATAAAATTCATTATAATCCTCTATAGTTCCACTACTGACTAGTTGTTGACAGGCAAATTCTGTAAACCCCTTTTCTGCATGTTCAGAAATAGTGTTTGCTTCTGCATGAAGTTTGAGTGAATAATTTTTTATTTCCTGAGATCTGTTCATTTGCAAAAACTTTCTATTACTTGATTTTTTGATAATAAGTAATTGTGGCAAAAGTTAAGATCAAGATTATAGCTTGCCCCGTCTATCCCTTTTGGCAAATTGATTGAAGATAATCTTGGAAATTTTCCTTTAACGTGATGAAAAATTTTTCTATTTATTTTAAAAGTAAGATGATACTTATTTTTATCTTCTTCAAAAAAACCACATTTTGTAATTAAAGCATTAAAATAATTTAGGGAATTACGATCATTTTTATATATTTTTTTTCTAATATTTTGTATTTTTTCATATAAGTTTTGGCCCTGACTGATATTTCTTTTTACTTCATTGGTGCACAAAAAAAGTTTCTTAAGGTTTCCATTATCAAGTTGATTTTCATTTGCTATTTTTATTTTTTTAACTGGTATTTCATTTGTTGATTTTATTTCTACCACTACTCCATTTTTAGAAAAATCGTGTGCAGATTTATTCGGTGCCTGCCATGAATTTAAAGCGTCCCTATATGGTAAATTATTAAAGAGTTCGTTTTCTAGAAAATCAAGTTCAGTAAATAAACCTTGCTGTAGGTTGTCACTCATTCCCTTACTTGTTTCTAGTTTTTTAAAAAAATCTTGTAAGGAAAAAAGTTCACTAAATACTATGTCTACAATCTTTTTATCTTCTTTGATTCCATCTAATTCATTAATCAAAATATCAGTTACTTTAAAAAAAGTTTTTCTATATTTATTTTCTGTTAAGGAGATAACTAACCTAGAAAGATGTTTGCTATTTTTAACGCTCAAATATTTTATTTTAAAACCTTCTCCATTTGGTATTTTTTTTGGTAAATTTTTTTTTGATATATCTATAAAAATACTTAAGGACATATCTGATATTTGATATCCAAGACTAAGGTCTCTTTTTAAATTAATTGGAACTAGTCTTTTTGAGTAATCAAATTCTTTAGAATTTTTAGATATGGAGTTCCAAATTTTTTCCGATTCAATATTATACATCAATTCCTGAATCTATAAACCAATCACGTTGTACCCTTCTCCACTCCCCCTCATAACTAGTCTTTGGAAAACTAACTGCAAAGCCAAAAGAAGCAGAACGATCAATTTTACTATTAGCATCTTTTCCTGTGATGATTGGATAGATTATTAATAATCCTCTGTAATTTTCTGATCCACTACCTCTAGCATATCTTGCTGCAGATCCTGAATATGATTGAACACTTGTTCTTTTTTTTCTTTCTGCACGTTCATTATTTATTTTTTTGTGTCTCTCTTTAGTAATTTCCCATTCGGATTGATTTAAATCACTAACTTCATCAATTGGTTCAGATATAACTCCTACTGACCAAATATTTTCAAGATCTTTTGTTTGTTTTGCATCAATAGACCTAAACGCACACTTTGGTGAATATTTTTTTAATAATGGATTATTGAATTCAATAGTTTTGTGAGAACCGCTTGCAAGTAATACTGACCAATTTGTTAATTGATTTTTATTTTTATTACATAAGGATATATATTCCCTAATGCTTTTTGCATTATTTTGTCTTGCCAATGAGGTAGTTTTATATTCTGTAAAAAATTTTATTATTTTCTTTGAGTCTACTTTTTCCCACAATAGTCTATCTTTAGGAGCTGTAAATTCATTATCTATAAAATTGAAACCATTCGATGGCTTTCCATCTAAAGAAGCTAATAAATTTTCAACAGCATCCTGATTATTAACAATCTTATCTTTATCTTTAAAAAAGTGTATTGATTGACATAGCATATTTGAAAAATGTAATTTTCTCATTACCGTGTCTTGAGATTTTGATTTTGATGTAATTCTCCAATTTGGAGACTCTTGAACAACATATTTATATTGTGAAGGGGTAAGTTGATCGATTATTGCTTCATGAAATTGAGAGTCAAGATGCGAGATAGACTTTGCAAATTCAGAAAATCTATCTTTTAATAGTTCAGGAATGTACATTCTGCAAAGATCTAAGTAACCTTTTCTATATCCAAAAAATCTTCCCATCTGAGTCATTGTATCAGCTAATAAAGTTTGAGCAGTTCTTAAAAAATAACTTACACAAAGTCCTTCTAGCGTCAATCCTCTTGAAAGTTTTACACCACCAATTACTATTACTGTTTTTCCAATATTTTTATAAGCATCATAATCTAAAGTGTCCTTAACGCCTCCTGTTAACTTTACATATTCAAGGTTGCGTAAAACTCCTTTTTCACCATAAATATTTTTTATTACTTCTTTAAATTCTATGTGATTATTATTAGGATTTAATTCAGTATTTAAAGTTTTTGCAAAATCATAATCCCAAATATATTTAAATTTTTTAATAATATCTTCATTTTTATTTCCAAATTCAGCACTCTTAACAATATCTACAAATTTTTTAACCTGAGTCTTTATATTTTCTTGAACCTTAGTAAATCTTGTAACATGTATCATCATTGTACTATGTTGATCAGATTGTCCTCGAATTTTTCTAACTGATGAAGAAATCAAAAAGGTAAGTATTGCGTTTTCTAGTGATGGAGGAATTTCATTAATTTTCTTATATTTTGGATCATACTCTTTATCTCTTTGCAATGGAGGCATCCAACCAGTTGTAGCCCTTTCATTTTTTATATCTTCTGGATCATCAACATGGTCGTCAATATTTTTGATAAGATCATCGAATTCGCATTTTATTCCTAATGCTTCATTTGGCTTATCATCACTAAACGCCTGTTCAATACCAAAATAATTATCTGGTGTTGGGAGACTATAAACAAAATCTTTTGGAAATAAATCAAGACCTTCTGTATTTGTTTCTCGCTCTGGACTTATAAAAATGTTTGCAAACGGAGTAGCTGTATAACCAATATAAGCTCTTTTATCAAAAATATTAAGTATTCTTCTAACACATTCGTTAGTTCTTGATGGGCTATGATCTGGATCAGGAATTTCAGTTGTAGAATATTCACTATCTAATTCATCAGAAACATTTAACCAATTTAGTCTTTTTGTATCAATACTAGCGTGATCTGCCTCATCATCAATTATAAGTAAAGGTGAGCCAGTAATTACTGGTTTATTTATCCCGTTTACAGTTTCAGGAAAATTATTTTTGATTGCTTGAGATGTAAAATTATATTTAACTGTATTATCTTCTCCATCTCTGATTTTATTTAGCCACAATATTAAACTTTCTAAAACTGAAACATTTTTTTTGACAACTAATAAAAGTTTATCGTCTGATCTTAAAATTTGTCCCCATTTTTCAATATCACTTCTTCTAATATCACCATTACTATCCCTAGTTGTAAAACAAGTTATGTCCATCAATTCATCAATGTTATTAATATAATTGCCAATACCAGTTCTTTTTCTTTCAGCATCCTTTCTTAGTATTAGGCCAAGACAACCCTCTTCAAATCTTACTTGTGTTTGTACTCTTAAGTCTTTTTCTATACCTGATAAAACAATTATTCTTTTGTAGCCCGCATCAAAAGCTTTGTTTACTAGACCTATGTAATTTGATGTTTTTCCAGATTGTACTCTTCCTACAACTAGCCCTCTTGTATCCCATTTACCAGGTCTTTTTGGATTTTCTAAATTCCCTAGAATATCATCAGTCACTGAGTCATAATTATTAATTGTAGAAATTGGATGTTTTCTCTGCAAATAAGTTTTGTATCTATTCCAGTGCTTCCAATCAATTTTAATTTTTTCTTCATACAACCAATCTATGTGATCTCTTTCTTTTTCATTTCCATGTGCTCGAATATAATTATCGGAAAAACCTATATCAATTTCACTTTTTAATTCTCTTAGAATGGCATCTCTATTAATATTATTTCTCCATTCATCTCGTGCCATCAACATCATATCTAGAAATTCCTCAAGCTTTCCTTCAGGCAATGTTTTACCGGGTTGTAAATCTGGATAAAGCATAGTTTTGACTGCTGCTTTGCAATCTTCAAAATAATTTTTACTCATTTAGTTAATTTTCTCATTTAAATTATTAAGTGAAAGCATTTTTCTAATTATATCATCATCTTCGTAACCTTTGTTTTTAAGTTCTAGTGCTATTTTAATATTTGACTCAAGATTGTTATCAGACTTATCTTTTTTAGCTTCTTCAAAATTATAATTGTCAATTGGAATCATTTTTTCAATTAATTTAAAAGCTTTTTCAATTTCATTATTATCTTTATGTTTATTATTTAAAATACTTGCTAATATTGGATGGTCTCTATCTATCTTAAGTTTTTTATTACCGTAGTTATTTAAAATTGACCAGGGTGTTCTAATACCTTCTTTATTGGTGATTGGTTTTTTTGAGTAATTTAAATTTTTAAGATCACTCTCTAAATCCTTGACGATAGCATTTAGTTTGTTTCTTATCATCACAGGAACTCGAACTTTAGTCTTCATTAAATTAATTTTCCAATCTTCATCAAACTCACCGTCATAATTTATTTTTATTCTTAAACGATTATATTTTTCTGCTTTTTGCATTGGTGTATTTCCAATTTCAAGCCAATCTCCTGGAATAATAAGTCTATTTTTCCTATAAATATAAAAACCCTGACGATCCTTCCAATCTCCTGTTACTCCTCCAGCTTCATTATAAAGTCTTTTGCTTTCGTTTATTAAAGTTTGTTTAGAGGGTAATATATATGGTTTTACACTTACCATTGACCCTTTGTAATCAATCTTTGTTTCAGGATATGGAATTGTTTCTTGATGATCTTTTAAGAATGGATCCCAAGATTCAATTATATTTGTGTCATCTGTAACTGTATTAATATGAATATTAATATTATTCATCATTTCAGAAAAAATCATTGCAAGATGATTTTTTGTTCTTTCTCTAATAGCAATTATAGGCACGTGTGCAGTTCTTACCGATAATGTTTGTGAATCAAGAAGCCTATCAAGATTTTCCCATATAACAATTGTACCGCTTTCTAAACTTTCCAGCCTAGATATATGTTCGTTCATATTTGAGGTAAATTCTTTTGATGATTCAAGTTTATCTGTTTCAAAAATATGATTTGCATCAACTTTTCTGTGAGATACCTTTCCATTTTTTTTTGTTATCACTGTAAGAATATCACAATGAGCAAGTGATGCAGTTTTTAATCCAAAACCAAATTTACCTAGATCATTTTTTGTGCGAAACTTATCAAACTCTGGTCCCCATGCCATTGCTTTATTTGTTAATTCTTCTTCTGTCATTCCATCGCCATCATCCATAATGGAAATATATTTTGCTGAAGACTGTGAAGAAGCATAAATTCTAAAAACAATATTTTTTGCATTTTTTGATATTGAATTATCAATTATATCTGCAACAGATTCTTCAGGGCTATATCCAAGCTCTCTTATCGTATAAAGAAACCCTCGTGCGGAAAATTTCATATTCTCATAATCCATTATTGAATATTATCCTTAATTTCTTGAATACTTTTTCCATTCATACCCCATTCTTTAGCTGCAAGTTCAAGTAAAACTATTTCATTCTCATGAAGGATAAAATCAGCAGTAGAAAGAGCTGATAATATCTTAAGTGATTTATTTTTTAATTCTTTATTTGTAATCAATTTCAGACAATCTTTACAAGCTGAAATAAAATCATTCGTATTATCACGAACATCTGAAATTACTTTTTCAAGCTGATCTTGTGAAATAGAATATTTCATGCATAAATCATGTACCATTTTCTTTTCTTCCTCATGATATTCATCGTCAATCATTGTCATCAAAACAAAAAGTCTCATCATTGTTAGTTCGCTATTCTCCAAGTATTCCATATATATTTTTCCTTAATTGATAAAAAATCATACTAAATAATATGGCTTTCTGAAAGTTGATATTTAATCTTTCCTAAGCATCTTTCCTCCATTTGCCTTGCACCTTCAATAGAAATACCAAGCAATGATGAAATTTCCCTTAATTTTTTCTCTTTTAAAAAACGAAGATTAAAAAGTTTTTGTTCTCTAGTATTTAAGGTTTTAACAATATTTTTAATTTTTTTAACACGTATCTCTGACTCATTAAAGTTTTCAAAATCATTGAATGGATTGAAACTATGGCTATTCCATAAATCATCTTCATCTTTTACTGGATCCCAAGATACGTCTTTAAAATAAATAGTTTTGAATACTTCCAGAATTTTCTTATAACTAATTCCAAGCTTTACTGATAATGCTCTTAATTCATCCTCTCTAACTTCATTTAAAGAATTTTTTATAAGTCTTTTTAGAGCATAGCTTATTTTTTTAAACTCTGAAGACTTTGATTGCTTAACTATTGATTCATTCTCAAAAATATAATTTTTAATTTCTCCTATGATCCATAGAGGACAGTAAGAGCAAAATCTTGCTTTAGTATTTTTATAATCATATTTATCAATTGCATTAGCCAGCCCAATATATCCATGGCTGAACAAATCATCTTGTTCAAATTTAGTTAATGATTTGTATCTAGAAATAATTTTATAAATAATTCGTAAATGAGAATTAATAATTTTGTTATAAGCTGATTTATCTTTATTTTTCTTATATTTTTCAAATAAATTAAATTCTTCTTCTTTATCTAAAAGAGGAGTTTTCCAAGATATGGATGAAATTTTTTCTGAGGACCCTAAGGTTGAGAGCGACCCTATTTTTCGACAATTCATGACCTAGCTCTCTGGTCTAAATATAATATGATCTATCTTTACTAAAAATTCAAGTAAATTTTTTAATTAAATTCAATTTTATTAAAATTTCTTATTTTATTAAAAAAGGAAATGGGGATTTTTTCATGTTTTACTAAAGACCCAGGTTTAAAGCTTCCATCAGAATTTAATAAGTCTGCACCTCTACCCAATCCAAAAATACAGCTTTTTAGAAGAAGAAATCTATCATGCATAAATTCAGTATTATCAATTCTTGAATCCATAAATTGAACAGAACAATCTATTATTCCTGAGCTATCTTTTGCAAGACTTTTAATTTTTTCCATGCTTCTTTTATAAGTTTTCTCTCTGTCTTCATTTGGATCTTCTTTTGGAAAAGGAGTAACAATATTAAGTTTTATTTTACCTTTATTAGTTTTGCATTCAGTAAAAATAGAAATCCAAAACTCAAAACTAGTTTTCCACTCTAAATATAAATGATGATTATTGTAAATTTTCTGCAGATGATAATCATACAAATATATTGTTTCTGAATTCCATATTGATTTTTTTAATAATTGTTCAATTTTATTTCTTTGAATATTACTAAGATCAATCAATCCGTTATCATAGATATCTTGTCTTTTTTCTTCTATGTTGTGGAACTGAAATTCAGATATTTTTATATTCTTGATCCCATCAACTTTAATATTTTCATCATCGGCTGTTATAATAGCATCAATATCTATTCCATTGTTCTTAATATTTTTACAAAAATTTTCTAAATTATCTGCATCATCATCAATTTCATGTATTTTAGTTTTACCAAAACTATTTTTAGAATTAAAAACCTCTGTAATAAGAGATCTCAAATCTTTAGCTTTAGAATCCAGAGCAAGTGGATCTTCTGTTTGTAATTCTTTAATTTGAAGAAATATTTTTTTTAAAAAATTTTTATTACGATCAACAATCATAACAATATTCTCTCTTTTTACTTGTTTGAGTATTTGATAGAGATCCTTACTATGATTTGGTAAAAATTCTTTATTTGATAAACCAGATGAAAATAAATAATTATAAATCATTTTTTATTTCATTAATAAATTTTCTCTATCTTCAAAAAAACCGCCTGGCCAAGGATTGGTAAATTCACCTTTTTCATTTATTTCCATTTTATGTAGATGAGAGCCTTCTTCATCTTTAGTTGTGACATAAACATTTAGCCAATTATGAGGAAGCTTATTCTCTTTTATTAATTGCAAAAGATTTAAGATTAAATGCTCGCTGTGAGTCTCAATAAGATATGTATTTTCTTTTTTTCTAGCCATTTCAGAAATAAAGTCAGCAAGAGCTATTTGTAATTTAGGATGCAACGTTACTTCAGGCTCTTCTACAGCTATAAATGATGGCTCTTTAGAAAGATGGCTTTGAGCTATTATTGGAAGCATATTGTAAAGGCCAGATCCAGAGTCCTTAAGATTTATACCTGGTGATTTTTTTTTATTATTGTCGAATACTATAATCTCGTAAATATCTCTTCTAATTTCATTAACTTCTAATCGACATGCAAAGTATGATTTTGCTAACCATTCATTTAAACTTTCTAAAACTTCCTTATTATGAAATAATATTTCTGCAAGATTACTCGCATCATTAGTTAAGGAATTTCTTCTTGATCCAGCAGATACAGATTGATAATCTCTTGAAGAAGGTTTTTTTATACCTGAGATAAATCTAAATCTTCTAAAAATTTCAAGGGTTAGTCTATCAGCAAGAAAAAAATAAATAATTGGATCAAAAACTGCAATTTTTAATTGTCTTCCAACATGTTCTATTAAACTAGACTCAATACTCAAATATTGGCCATACCATCCTCCCTTTAGCATGTGCTTAAAGTGATAAGCAGTTTCACCATATTGTTCTCTTGGTAAGGCGCCCTCTTCTCCACCCATTAAATCATGAAATAAAAATGCACAAAATTGACTACAACTTTTATCAAATTCATAATCATAATAAAGACTGGTATCTAAATTTTCTATATTATCTAGTTTGATAGCTTCTATTGAATGTTTTTTATCGAAAGTTACAAGATTTATTTTATCAATAGATTTTAAACTATCTAGAGATTTTTCGATTGAATAATTACTATAAGAAAATATTAATTTATTTATTTCCTCTAATAAAGCATCTAGTCTTTTTTCAGGTAAACCTTGGAATGGAATTACTTGTCTTTGCTGAATACCAAAAGATTTATCAGGAATTTTATAAATGCCCATAGTTTTAGCAGTTTGAATTGCATTTATTAGAGTATCTGAATTATTTAATACAGCCTGAATTAAAGGAAACCAGGTTTTATGATTATCTCCTTTTAGATGTAAAATTGAGTTTGCATAATTATCATTTTTTAAATCCTCTAAAGTATCATAATCGTATTCAAAATGAATACCATATGTTGCAGGGATACTTCCTTTAATTATATTATTCTGTTCAATAGAAGTATCTCCAAATTCCTCGTATTCATATTGTATATTTTCTTTTTCAATTTCTTTTTTTAAAGAAAATTCAAATCCAGTACCTCCATTGATTTCTATAGACCCAAAATCATAATTAAAAATGTGTTCCGCTTGAATTTTAGATTTTTCCACTGCTATTTTATCTTCAAGAGTAAAGCATTTAACAATTTTTAAATCTTCTAAATTACCGTCTGTTAAAAAATCTTTTTGATCTGGGTTATCACTTCTAAATATTTCTTCATTAGTCATGTTTTCAAATTTTTGAATAATATTTTCTAAAGCATTAATACCTCTTTCACTATTTTGATTATTTTTTTTATAAGACTCGTATCTTGATTTTTTATTATTGGTGAATAAGAAATGATAATTAAATAAGTTTGGATAATCTTTTTTTCCATCACTATTTTTATCGTATTTTATCTTTGTAAGAATATCACTTGGATAGCCTAAATCTATATCATCAGTTGTGTTGGTTCTTGGCCTAGTATTTATCCTAGAAGATCCACTTTGTCTTATCATTCTTAGACATTCTATTATTGTTGATTTTCCAGAACTATTTTCACCGTAAATAAGTGTTATCGGTGCAATTTCAATTTCAGCTAAATCTAAAAAACTTTTGAAGTGTAAAAATTTAAATTTAAGTCCCATTAATTTATCCTATTAACATGAACCAAAAAAAAATTAATTCAATTCACTTGAATCAATTTTAGTTTGTTTCATCTAACCTTGTAAACATTAAAACAAAGATAAAATAGATGCAAACTAAAACTAATAATACTCTAAATGAAATACTAATTGAAAATTCTAGAAGTCATAAAAATTTAACGGTTTTTCCTCTTATTGGAAGGAATAATTTAAGTGATCTTACAACTTTTCATCAGGCTATAAATGATGAAAGTTTAGAGGTATCTGAAATTTCTGACCAAGGCTCTGTCCCATCGTTAAACGTTCATAATAAAAATTTGACACCAGTATTTATTATAGACGGTCAGACAATTACTGGTAAAAAACTAAAACAAAATAGAATTATTACTGTTTCTACTCTTATTCCAGAAACAAGCACAATGAAACTGAGCGTTCTATGTAGTGAAAGAGGACGCTGGAGTAGAACTGACAGGGAATTTGCCTCAAGAGATTCTTCAATGTTTGCCAAGGCACGTTTTTCCAAAATGGAAACAATGAGTCAAAGAGCAAATGGGTCTTCAAATGAAAGTTATGATAAATCTGCTGATCAACAACAAACCTGGGAACAAATAAATAGAAAATTCTCAAGCTTTAATGACTATTCTTCCAGTGAGAGTATGCAGGATATTTATAAAAATAAGGAAAATATTTTGGCAGAATTTGAAAAGGAATTAATGATGCCTGAGAATGCAGTTGGCTGTATCTTTGCCATAGGTAACCGTGTTCTTGGTTTTGAGTTGTTCTCAAGTCATCAATTATTTGCGGATTTATACCCACAACTTCTTAAAAGTTATGCGCTCGATGCGATCGAAAGAAAAAACCGAAACAATAATCAACCAAGCCTTGATGATGCCAAAAAAATTATTCATGATGCTGATAATTCTCTTGCTAAGCAATGTAAGAATTCTGGGTTGGGCAATCTGTTTACTATTAATACAAATGATATTTGTGCAACAATTCTAATGCTTGATGACAAGATTATACACTTTACCTGTTTTTCTAAACAAATGAGGAATGAACTATAATGTTAAATTTTATTTTTGGTCTATTCGGTAGTTGTCTCTCAATCATTATATCTCTTGTTGGTTTTATAGTCGTTATATACTTCATTATTGAGTGGTTTTTTTAATGGTAGAAAAGAATAATAATAAACATATAACTTGTCCCCACTGTAGCAAGGACGTCAATATTGAGCAGGCTATTATTGATACGTATGTATCAAAAGAAATGACAAAGTTTAAAAAAGAAAATGAAACTACTCTTCGAAAAAAAATAGAAAAAGAATATTCTGATGAACTTCTTGAGAAGGATAATGAACTTGAAAATTATTCAAAGAAACTTGTTGATCAGAATAGAATGAAATCAAGAATTAAATCTCTTGAGCGTCAAAAACAGGAATTGGAAAGTGATATTGCAGTAAAATATGAGGAAAAACTAACAGAAGAACTCGATAAAAAAGAAACAACTATTAAAGAAAAAGACATTCAAATTGAACAAATGAAAAATGACATGATGAAAATGCAAACACGTGCCAACCAGGGATCGGTACAACTTCAGGGAGAAGCGCAAGAATTAAAAATTGAAGAGTGGCTTCGTCAAGAATTTCCAGAAGATGTTATTACCGAAATTAAAAAAGGTGCAAGAGGTGCGGATGTAATTCATGAAGTTATGTTTCAAGATAATGTTGCAGGCAAAATGTGTATTGAAAGTAAAAGAGCGAAAGATTTTCAGAATTCATGGATCAATAAGGTGAAAGAAGATGCAAAAAATTCCGGTTGCATGATTGCTGTTATTATTACCGATGTACTCCCTAAAAATCATGTAATCGGGAAACAATTAAATGGTGTATGGATCTGTACCTTTACACAGTTCAAATTTCTCATCAATTCACTTCGTCTCATGATATTGGAAGTAAATAATGTAATAGGAACACAGCTAAATAAGACTAATAAAACATCACTAATATATAATTATGTAACCGGACACGAGTTTCGCCAGCAGATGGAAAGCATTGTTGGTACTTTCATGAAGCTTCAAGATGATTTGGATAGCGAAATACGACAGCACCAAACTCAATGGAAGAAAAGAGAAAAGGAATTATCCATTCTCGTAAAAAGTACTTCCAATATTTATGGATCTCTAAAGGGAATTGCTGGAAATTCAATCAAAAGGATTGAAAGTTTGGATATACCAAAAATAGAAAGTCGTAATTGAAAAAATCACTGACAACCGAGGAAAGAAAAGAATTATCAAAGCTTGACCGCTCATTTCGTTATCATGTCATAAAGGGATCGCGTCTTTGGAAATATTTTTCTCCGTTCAAGGTTAATGATCTTTTAAAAATTTATTGGCATATTTCATATTCAAAATTCCTGTTAAGATTAATATTTCTAAGACATTTTATTTTGAAAACATTGGCAATGTTATTTGAGCCTAAAAGTATTCTTCCCCTATTCTTTCTTATGAGTGTTTTTATTACACTTAGTTTAACCTTTCGAATGATAAAAGATTTTTAATATGCGTTTTAATTTAGAATTAGACAGAAATATTTTCTATTTTTTGACAATTATAGTCGTTACTCTTGTGATTACTATTTGTGCAAGCGGAGTCGCCGTAATGTTTATGGATTATGAGTACTATAAAAAGAAACTGGATAAAGAAACAGGCTATAAACCTGCAATAACAAGGGAAATATAGAAAAAATGGATTGTTTGTTTGGTATAAGCCTTAGAAATAGTATTAAAAAACAAAATTTAATTATTGAAAAACATGAATTATTTCATAATGATAGTCATTTTACCATTAAACCTGTCTTAGCAAATGATCTTTTTGACAATTATACTGTTATTCAAGATGGTAAAACCGGAGAAATTGATATTATTACGGCTAAATCAAAGAAATTAATACCTATTTGGGCTGCACAAGATATAGCCAATCAAATTGAGGAGCATTTATATCAAAAATATTGGAATTCTTACGAAATGGACAGTCATGAAAGAAGCGATGTATGGAAATCAATTCATTTTAGTAAAAGGCCAGATACAGTAGTCCCTCTCAAGCCAGAATTTGCTAAATTTATCGATGATCAAGATCATTTTGATACGCAGCTTGACTTAATTAGTTTTGGAACATCAGACACTCTAAAAACACTAGAAATATCACTCTCAAGGCTTCCAAGGCCTGAATTTAATATGGAAATTAACCTAGATAATGATGAAGATGAGTTAATGGAAATAGAAAATATGAAAATAGAGTTTGATACAAAAGGAATATAATAATTAAATATATTTAAACTGGTTTAAATTTATTAAACATATCTAAAGAAAAGTTTTTTAATTTATACACTAAACCACTTGAGTTCAAATCACTTACAAATCTGTAAATGAGATAACTAGCGGTAGCAATATTTAATCCTGGAATAGATAATAAGGTCATAATTGCAGTAACTTTTATTATTTTTTCACCAGTATGTTTCACAAGTAATTCTTTAAATTGTTCTTCGGAAATCTCTTTATTATTTTTTCTTACATATAACTGCCAAATCATTACACCAATCGCTAATGATGTAACGCCTGGAAAATATTCAAACATTGAAGTATTGAATTTATCCCCTTGATTAATGGAAGTATTAATAAATTCTTCAACTCTTTTGGTTAATTCTTCATTCGAAAATCCTGAACTTTCAAAACCATATTTTGAAGCCAGTTCTTCTGTAACATAAAGATCTCCATTATTATTTTCTAACCATTCCTCAACATAAGGTGCACTATCTGTTGCTTTTAGTTGTACTTCCCATGACTCTCCCGTGGATTTATCAAAAAGCTGAATATCAAAACCTTCATGGTTAGTGTCTTCAAACAAAGCTGCTCGAACACTATCAAAATCATTATTCTCTCTAGCTGCAAACTCTATCTCATGTAGAATCCCTTTAACATTACTTACAACTCCTTGAAGTTGACTATCTGAAAGTCCATTAAGGTATTCTCTTAATATTTCCTCATCTTGTAATTTTGGACTATATCTTTGGAAAGATTCCATAACCAACTTATCATAAAGTGTTAAAGACTCACCTAATTTTACTTTGGTAAATATTGCGAGTATTGTTGCTTTCTCAATACTCTTAATAAAAAATTTATTACCTCTTTTTGTCAGCTTATATTTTAGCATATAACAATCTAACTATTTCTAGATTTTATATATAGGAATAGTGGTACAATAAATAAAAAACCAAATAGTAAGAATATTTTTATTACTAATTCTAATGTCCAGGGTGCATTCATATATTCATCAATACAAATATCTTGTGCAGTTCCTTGATCACTATAAACATAATTATTATCTACGCTTTGACAATATTCTAAAGCATTTTCAAATACTGGTGTGCTTGGGCTTTTATGAACAAACAAAGAGTTTAGAGCTATAATAGAGACTACAACAGGTGTAATGAAGAAATAAAACCAAAAATTATTAATCATACAAATGAAAATAATTTAATTTAAATGACCATGTAGATGTTACAAGACAGAGAAAAAACATGACATACAAAACTTCTTTTTGAAATTCTGGAGCTTCTTTTTTCTTAAAATGTAAATAATAGAGCCATGTTCCTATAATGATAGAAATAAATAAGAATAATCCGCTTTGTAGATATTCAAATTCTATATTGATACTAAAAGATAAAGCTAAAACGATAAAATAAGATGTTAAAAATAATATAACTCTTGATAAAGATTCCATCAATGCTCCTTGCAATTTTGTAAATTATTAGTTTCCAAAATAAAATCATATAATTGACCAGACCAAGAATATAATTTTGTATCTTCACAATTTGAAAAGTTGGTTTTTAAATCAATTAACTCTAAAATATTATTTTGATAATCTCTTTTAGCCGAATACCAAAAGGCTCCTCCTCCATAAAAATAACTTTTTGAATGTGTGGCAATATAATAATCATCATGAAATTCTAAAATTCCATCATAAAGATATAAAAAATCTTTAGTATTAATATCAAATACAATATTCTTAATATGAGTTGACTCTAATAATTGAATATGGATTTTATTATCTAAAGTTTTTATAAAATTTGCTTTGTGTCCATAAGAATTATATAAATCATAGATGTACCAATAATTATCATCTACAAATAAAATTGAATCTTCATCAAGATAACATCTTTCACCACAAACTACTCTATTAAAATTTGTAATGTAAGATTTATAATAGCTCAAATCATGTGAAACTTTAATCCTTGGGTTGTGTAGAAAATTAATTGGGTAATTAGTAATCTTATTTTGAAATTGTTCCCTTAGACATTCTAAATCAAGATTAGAACTAGTATAGATTCCTAACCAATAATCTGGATTTTTTTCTTTATGAAAAAAATAACTATCAATTTTACCTTTCGAACATTTATTTAAATCATGTTCAATCATCATTAAGTCAATCTCTCTTGGCAACTCGTAATGAGCTAATAAAGGTGTGGCACTTAAGAGGAGTTTTAAAATGATTAATTTTATAATTTTATAATGAATATTTTTTTGACTCAGTGCCACAGAAATATTTCTATTTATTAATTTAGGCAAATTCGGGTTCTAAATATGTTTAGATTAAGATTTGTTCTTAATATTACCTTAATCATTTCTCATTTTTATCAAAATTTATTTTTATAAAAGTTTTAGTGGCACCAGTTATCAAAAGAATTATAATTTTTTTATTCTCCCTCCTTATTATTGTTCTCCTTCTAGCTGGTGCTGCTAAAGGGGATCAATTATTAAGTTCCAAAGAATTTATTAAAAAAGAACTTCCTCTTGATCAGGGAAATGACAAACTCATTATTACGGAAGCACAAGAATATCCGAAAAGAACATTTTATTTTGATCCTTTAGTTGTTTTTGATAAACAAGATGAGGTAAGTTTATGTGGGTATGAACTTACTACAGTTGATTTTACTGGAACAAGGATAGTTGTAAGTCTTTACGCAGCTCTTTTTGATGATGCGCCAGCAATTATCAATTATGTACGGTTAGAAACATTACAATTAACACCTTTTGATAAAGAATTATCCTTTAGTGATATGAAAAAATATGAACTTTATCCCTACACAATGGAAATTATAAAAAATAATACTTTATTTGAGTCTCTTGAACGAAATAATTCCAAATCAAGTGCCATTATTCATGAGTCATCAAATAATTATCTCTTAAATAAAGGTAAAATCTTAAAAGAATTTTATATGGGTGGATACGACTTACATGTAGAGTTTATTAGAGGATACCCTGTTCACATCCCAATTCCGCAAAATATTAAATTTTTAAATGCTAAAATTGATCTCATTGACCACTGTCTTATAGAATTAAGAAAGAATGAGAAAAAAACTAAGATACCTGAAGAAAACTTTTTGAAAGAAGCATCTTATAGAATTCAATAAATCTATTTAAAACATAATTAAAAACTATTATTATTAAATTATGTCTAATCCTTTTATTTTAATAGCAAGAATACGTGTAAAAGAAGGTAACGTTGAAGAGTATCTCAAGATAGCAAAAGAAGCTGATGACGCCGTTAATGCTTCAGAACCAGATATGCTAATCCATACTTTTGATCAAGATCCAACAGATCCCTTAGAGTTTACCTGGAGTGAAGTTTACCGTACAAGTGAGGCAATGGTTCATCACATTAATAACCCTCCTGTTGTAGCATATGTAGAAAAACATCAAGAAATAGCCGATAAATTTGAAATAGAAGTTTATGGTAATATTACAGATGAAACGATTAAAGCCATTGAGGATCTTAATGTACCTTTCAAACACTTTAAAACAACTAATGTTGGCTATATTAGAAAGGAAAAATTCTCATGAAATACATTCTAATTTTTTTATTAATCGTATCACTACCCTCTTTATCTTTTGGAAATAAATTCGAAGATAAAATGAAAAAAAAAGAAAAGAAAAATTATGATCAATATGTTCTAAGAGGTGAATTAGAAGGTAATATGGTTTTCACAATAAGAAATATCAAAGAAAAAAAGGGGTTAGTTAGTTTTTTTGATGAATTTGAAGATAGATTTGGTGTCAAAGAAAAAGGTGTAGAATTTAATGTTAAATATTCAGATGAAGGTCATAAATTGGATTGGGAAAGATGGGGTAATCCAGGACACGCTCAACGCTTTCAGATAATGGAACCACTTAAAAAAGTTGCCAAAAAAAACCAAACTAAATGGTACCGCGTAGAATATTTTTTAGATGGAACATATTTTAGTAAAAAACATAATTTAAGTATTTTTGATTTTAAGCCTATTAAAGGTAAATCAGAAGTAGGTGTAGGTCCCACTTTTAATTATTCAAATAATAGGTTTTCATGGACATTTAATTCAGAAAAATTTTTTACAGAAAACAATGAAGCTGGCCGGCAGAATTATTACAATACCTTTTCACTTGATCTTAATCAAAATGAAATTTCCTTAAAAGGTAAATGGGTTAATTTAATAATAAATGCTAAGTGGGCAGATGATGGCTTCTTGCATTTATGGATTGATGGGAAATTGGTATCAAGTTACTATGGTCAAACTTTAGCAGGCGCAGATAAAATACGTATGAAGTTTGGTCCTTATCGAAACTATATGGATGACGCTACGTCAGAAAATATAGATATTCCAGATCTTAAAGTAAAATATGCAAATGTTGGAAAATCTAATAAATGTGATGACCTTTGGTCTGGATGTGATGAACTGACAGATCAGTTATCGAATAATTCTCAAGCACATTTTGCTCATGCTATAATCTTGTGTGAAACCGCACCTAATAAAGATACGAAATGTAGAAATTCTGGGTGGCCTCAGAAAAATATACCGTTCTAAAGTTTGTATTTTAATAAAGCACTCTAGAAAAGAGTGCTTTGTTAATTAAGAAGTAGGAGGAGAAAAATCTACTTTATTTCCCATTTCTCTTACTTTGTTTAAATCAACTGACTCTAAAGTTACTGCTTCTGTAAGAGTGCCTGCTGCTTTTGCTTTTAAAGCACATGCAGCCATACTTTCAAATGACTCTGCCTCTGCAATCATGACAAAATCATACTGACCTCTTGTTATATGATAATCAATTAATTTACCTCCAACACTGCTAACCATTTTTTCCATAGCTGCTTTTCTGTCTGAGTCTCCATTAATGATACCATCTGCACCTTTTTGGGAATAAATACCAAGTGATACAAAAATTGACATTTAATATCCTCCTTTCAATTTAATTATAAATTAATATAGAATTTTTTATTAAAAATTTATCAAGATCAACAATCTTTTTATTAATAAAACTAAAAGGTTTGAATAACTATTCGTCAATATTTATTATTTTTTATTAATAATATTTTTTGCTTAACTTAATTATTATTCAATAATAGAATATTCATAAAATTGTAAAATTTGAATTTTAAATTTTAAAAAACAAAAGGAGATTTATGTTATTTGAAAAATTACAAAAAACATTTGAAGAAAAAGATGCAAAAGCTCATAGAGCTCTTTTCCATGAAGACCATGAATTTATTAGTCACAAGCAAAATAAAGTTTTTAAAAAAAGTGAAGGAAGTGAAGAACAAACATTAGAAATGTTTAATAATATTACCCAAGATAAAGTTCGTTGTATTTATGAAAATGATGAAATTTTAGTTACACATCGCTTTAATACTTATGCATCTGGCGATAAAGAAGCTTTAATGATGGTAGCATTAAAAAAAGATGGATTAATTTGGAGAACAGAGACTGGCGCTACAGAAATGTAAATAAACTTATTTTTAAGGAGGATTTATGAAAAAAGGATATTGGGTAGGACAAGTAAAAGAAATTAAAAATGAAGAAAAATGGGGTCAATATTTAGAAAAATTTATGAATATTGTTGCTGAGGAGGCAGAAAAGAAATCAGGAAATTTTGTTCCTACTGCTAGCAGTGAACCAAAGTTCTATATTCAAAAGAATTTTGATTTATTATATTCAGCAGTTGTTGAATTTAATAGCGTACAAGATGCAATAGATGGGTACAATGATCCTCGTTATCAAGAAGCTTTGGCACATTTAGGCGAAAATAAAGAGGATGTTGTTGTGAGAAATTTGGTAATTATAGAAGCAAATTAAATAAATAGAAAAAAAGGAAGTATTATGAAAATTATTATGAATGTTAGATTAAAAGAAGGTTATGAAAAATGGAAAAATCTTTTTCTCAGTGTTGATACTCATAGAGAAAAATATGGAATAAAAGTTTTAGCATATGGCCACCCTAAAGATGATGAAACTAAAATTTATCAAGTATTAGAGATTGAATCGATGGAAAAAATGCAAGCAGCAATGCAAGATCCAGAATTAGCAAAACTTAGAACTGATGCTGGTGTTGATTTAGATAGCCAAGAATTAGTTTTCTTGGTCGAGTAGATAAATAAAAAATAAAACACTATATATTCATGGGGTATAAAGCCCTCTCCACTGAGGGAGTTTTGACCCACTTATTATATTATATTAAGTTCTAAGCGTAGTTTCAGCCACAACTAATTCTTCACGTTTATTTTCTCTAAATACAACAAAGATACCACTTACCATAATAAGAAAAATTCCAATAAATGAGTTTGTATCTGGTACTTCAGAAAAAATAATAATTCCTATTATTATAGCAAAAATTAAATGGACATACTCAGTTATACTGTTAACTAAAGGTGAGCCAACTCTGTACGCTGCAATCAAACAAAATATTCCAAGACTTCCAGTTGTAGAAATGAAAAGTATTAATCCAATAAATTGAAGATCATTAAGTATCCAAGGATTACTAAGAATGGAAAAAATTGATAAGTTTAAATCTGAATTATGTAGTAAAATACTAATCGCACTTCCTCCAATAAAAGCACCTATGTAAATGTGAAAGGTTTGCTGAAATAGATTATCTTTTTCTGATGTTTTTTTTGCTAAGGTCATTGATAATGCATATGTGGCAGCGGCAATAATTGGAAATAACATATAAATATTTATTTCATTAAATTCTGGTTTGATTATTAAAAGTGTTCCAGAAAAACCGACAATAATTGAAAAAATTCTATTTAACCCAATTTTTATATTCAAAATAAAATAAGAATAAATTGTTATAAAAAATGGGCTGACAAAAAATAAACTTGTTGCTTCTGCTAAAGTGATTTGGCTTAATGAAATAAAAAACAAGGTAAAGCCAAAGAAGAAGGTGGAACCTCTAAAAATAGCAATATAGGGGTGCGCTGTTCCAAAGAATATTGGTTGTTTTGTATAAATTAAATAAAGGCATAACAGAGAAAATCCTACCGCTCCTCTAAAAACGAGTATTTGCATTAATGACGCATCATGAATGGTGTATTTAATTAAAACGTCCTGGGTAATTATAAATAACATCCCTATAATAATTAAAATAAGACCTTTAATGTTATTATTCATATAAATTTTCTTAATGTAATTTAGGTATTAGTTTAGAAAAAAAAATAATATATAATTATTTTGATGATTTTTTATCTTGTAACACCTTTGATATTAATTTTTGCTAGCTCTTTAGGATTAATCATTAATCCTTCTTGGTCAATTTCACCTTTTATTTGGGTTTTCGTATTAGTTCCAATTATTGACCTTGTATTACCTTACTTAAGTAAAGATGATGTTGAGCTTAATGAAAGTGTGTTTCACAATTTTTCTATTTTAATCGTGCTCCCCTGCATTTTATTTTTAATTATATTTGGTTTAATTATTGTTTCTGACTCCAATATCACTTTATTAACTGCTGCAGCTTTGGGTGCAGCTGTAGGTATGTCTGGCGGCTCTATCGGCATTACAACTGCACATGAACTTATTCATCGAAAAAATAAATTTATGCGCGGCATAGGAGTATTCTTACTAGTTTTATGTTGTTATGGCCATTTTCGAATTGAGCATATTTATGGTCATCATTTAAACGTAGCTACTAAAGAAGACCCTGCTACAGCTAGAAGAGGAGAAAATTTTTATTTTTATTTTATTCGCTGTGTAATCAATAGTGTGATTTCATCATGGAATATTGAAAAAAATATTCTCGATAGAAAAAGACTAAATATTTTTAGTTTTCAAAACAGAATGATTCATTATTTTGTATTAGAATTTTTATTTTTAGTATTTGCATATTTAATTGCTGGTATGAATGGTTTAGTTTTTATTATCTTTCATTCTTTTGTTTCCATAATCTTATTGGAGTTAGTAAATTATATTCAGCATTATGGTTTGGAGAGAAAAAAAGAAAATGGAAGATACGAAAGATTTACAGATCTCCATTCTTGGAACAGTCGTCACATCTCTGCTAATTGGTCGACGTTTAATTTAGGTCTTCACGCAGAGCATCATCAGAGTGCATCCAAGCCTTACCCTCTTCTATCTCAGGAAGAAAAAGCTATTGAAATGCCTGCTAATTATTCTGTAATGTTAATAATGGCGTTAATTCCTCCATTATGGTTCTTTATCATGGATAGAAAAATTGATAGTTTAAAGACAATTTAGTATTACAATTTTATTAATAGAAGTGAGTAATAATTATGGCACGTGAATGGGTTATTAAAGATTATACGGGTTATCAAGGTTTAACATTACAAGATTGTGAAATACAAAACGCTGGTCCAGGTGAAGTACGTCTTCGTATAGAAGCTTTTGCTCTTAATTGGGGTGATATGGATTTAATGCTAGATCGATATTCTTTTAGTTTTGAAAAATTTCCTGCACGAATAGGAATGGAAGCTGCTGGAATAGTTGATCAAATTGGAGAAGGTGTAAGTAATATAGAACTTGGTAAACGATACTGCACTCTACCCTACTTTTATTATAATAAAGGTGCAAGCGCCGATTATGTCACGATAGATGCAAGATACATCACTCCTGCCCCAGAAGGATTAAGTGCTGCAGAAAGTTCTTCAGTATGGATGCAATTTATGACAGCATATTATCCCATAGTTGAACTTTGCAAAGCTTCACCAGAAAAAAATATTCTTGTAACAGCTGGCACAAGTACAGCTGGAAACGCAGCATTAAATATTGGAAAGTTATACGGTGCCAATATGATTACAACTACAAGGTTTGAAAAAAATACTGATTATTTAATTGACTCAGGCGCTTCACATGTAGTTATTCCTGAAAAAAATGATTTAGCATCCACTATAAAAGAAGTAACAAATGGTAGAGGCATTGATGCTGCATTTGATCCTGTTGGTCAGGGTATGATATCAAAGTATAGTCCTGCTCTTGCACGTGATGCTACTATTTATTTTTATGGAACATTAGATGGGGTATTCCCTCAATTACCAATAGTGGATATGTTTCAAGCAAACGCTACATTTCACCCTTATTCACTATTTAATTATGTTGAAAATGCTGAAATGAAAAATAGAGGAACTGATTTTGTTTATAAATCATTAAAAGAAGGAAAGTTGAAAACTAATATTGATCGTACATATCCAATGGAAGAGTATCGTAATGCATGGGAATATTTAAAGGAGCCACGAGATAGACATGGTAAAGTTGTGATAGAAACAGGTCTTTGAACAAATATCTAAAATATATTTATAATGAAAGTACTTAATTCTTTATTTTTATTACTCTTTATTTTTCTTTTACTTAATTTTTTTTATGATTTTCAAATTTTAAGAAATCTTTTAAATAAAAATCAGCAACAATTAATCACCAAATATGTTTTTCCTCAAAAAAACATAGACGAACTTGAAAAAGAAATTGAAACCATTCAAAAAGAAAGCAATCTATTTAAAGGGCAAAAAAGGTTATTAGAAAGAGCTTTTCAAGATATGCTCGAAGATATTGAGTATTTGCAGCCAATAGAAGAAATTTTTGAAAAATTATTATCACAAGTTGATCCTTATGAATTTGATATGCATATCAAATCAAAAAACAGTGATTTAGAATACATCTATAATTCTTCTCACAGTTTTTCATCAAATATTTTAGATGTTGATATTTATAATCCTGAAAAAAATATTTTAATGTATGGTATAGCAAATCAATTTCCTGCTAGTGGATATATTGATAAACATAACAATAAACTCATTTTACTTTCAGCAAGTGGTATATTAGCCTACTCCACAACTCCCATTAATAAGTTAAATAAAGAGTTAATATTAAAACAAATAAACACAAATATTCATGAATTTATTAACGAGGATCAATTTAAAAAATCAAGACAACATGATTTTGATTGGCTTGAAGGCGGTTGGTATTCTACAAAAGATATACAAATATTTGAAGATGACATTTATGTCTCCTACACAAGAGAAGTTACTTCAAATTGCTGGAACACAAGTCTTCTCGAAGGAAAAATGAATTATGATTTCATTGAATTTGATATTTTATTTACCTCTGATGAATGTGTGCATGTAGATAAAAATATAGATAAAGAATTTAATGCTCATCAATCTGGAGGGCGGATTACTAATCTTAATAAAGATACTGTTTTGTTATCTACTGGAGATTTTAGAAGTCGACATAGAGTTCAAAATAAAAATAGTATATTTGGCAAAGTAATTAAAATTAGTAAAAATAATAAAGATTATTCAATAATAAGTATGGGGCATCGAAATCCTCAAGGCTTATTTTATAATAGGGAAAATAATTTTTTACTAGAAGCTGAACATGGTCCAGAAGGTGGAGATGAAATTAATTTAATTCAATTAAATGAGAATACCACTCCAAATTATGGATGGGCAATTTCTTCTTATGGTGAACATTATGGTGGAAAAAAAGCAGAACGTAATAAAAAAAAATATTTAAAATATCCTTTACATAAATCTCATTCTGAATATGGTTTCATTGAACCTATAAAATATTTTAATCCATCAATAGGTATATCTCAAATTATAGGCTTAGATGAAAAAAATAAATATGTTGTTGCGTCATTAAAAGATAATTCAATTTATTTTTTTGATTTAATAAATCATAACAAAATTGATAATTTAGAAAGAATAAATATAGGTGAAAGAATCAGAGATATGATTAAAATAGAAAATGGTCTAGTTTTATTTTTAGAAGATACAGCATCTTTAGCATTTGTTAATTTAAAATGATTAATTTTTTTTCAAAATTAAAAGATAATCGAATTTTTCAATTTTCAGTTGTCATTATAATTATTCTTAATGCAATACTTATTGGTGCAACGACATATCAATTAGATCCAATTTTTTTAAATACTATCCACTTACTAGATTATGCCATTACAATTTTTTTTGTTATTGAAATACTAATTCGTTTTATAGGAGAAAAGGAAAAGAAAAACTTCTTCAAAGATGGTTGGAATGTATTTGATACAATAATTGTAGCTATTTCTCTTATACCTATTCCAAATAATTCAAGTTTTTTAGTTTTACGTCTTTTACGAATTTTTAGAGTTTTACGATTAATATCTGTAATACCAGAATTAAAAAAAATTATTGAAGCTATTCTTACATCTATAAAAAGAGTTTTTTTTGTTAGCCTACTTTTGTTTATAATTCTTTATATTTACGCAACAATGGGATCAATTTTATTTGGCGAAGATGATCCTAATAGATGGGCTGATCTTGGTATTTCACTTATTACATTATTCCAAGTATTAACATTATCAAGTTGGGAAAATGTAATGCTCCCTATGCAGGCTATCTATTGGTGGGCTTGGATTTACTTCTTTAGCTTTATTTCAATTTGCTCAATTACAATATTGAATTTGGTAATTGCCATCCTTGTTGATGTTGTAAATCATCAAAAATAACCTGTAAAAATTATATAAATCTTCAAATATTAATGCTTATATGCTAATTATCTAACCTAATTATAGCAGTTGTAGATTACCTGCATTAACAAAACTATAGGGAGGTATAATGTTTGATAAAAAAGATGATAATTCAAATTCAACAACTGATGTATTTAGACCTGCAAAGGGATCGGCAAAAGTTGTAATTGGTCACGGCGTAACTATTAATGGTGAAATTAAAAAAGCTGATGAAGTTCAGATTGATGGTGAAGCAGATGTTACTATGAAAACTGATAATGTAGTTATTGGCGCTACTGGAGATTGTAAAGGAAATATAGAAACACATAATGCTGACATATGGGGAAAATTTGATGGTGAAATAAAAGCTTCTGGTACCTTAACAATTCAAGAGCAGGGAGTTGCTTCTGGTGACATTGAGTATCAAAATTTACAAATTAAACTTGGTGGTCAAATCAGTGGTGATATTAAAAAATCTGATAAGATACAGCCTATTAAAAAAGACTCAAAACCATCAGAAGAAAATAATTCATTACAAGAAGCAATTAAAAAAGATTAGTAATTATATTTGTTAGTATGAAAGAAAGATTATTTAAACCTCTCCATTGGATTATGTTAATCCTTATCTCTCTTGATTTTATTGATACGTCTTATCGAATTACGTATGGATATTTTTCCGGACAAGGTGTGCAACCACCTGTAGGAGATTTTAATGTTCAACTTTCTACTTTAGATTTTATTGTGAGTATAGTTTTTCAATTAGCAATCGCTTACACAATTTATATGTTGTACAGTATGAAAAGAAGTGGTGGATATTATTTAGTAGGTTTAAATATTCTTTTTGTGATTTATGGATTTGTCATCGGTCCTTTTAGTACAGTACCAGCTGGAGAAGTATTACCTCTTATTGCAGGCTTTATGGTTTTCTATATTATTTTAGTTATTGGGATACCGTATTTGTATTCTGATAAATATGAGTAGTAACTATTAATTCTCTAATTCTAATTGAATTTTAATAATTAAATATTATTTAATAATAATAAACGATTTGACTCTATTGCGGTTTACAAGCAGCTAAAATGAGATACGTATAAATTTATCCTCCCATTAAGAAAAATGGTGAGGATATTTTTTTTAGGAGATAATTATGAATTTATGTGTTGTATCCAAAGGATCTTTTACCAAGGAAGATTACATGGAATTATATAATTTTTTCAAAGATGATATTGCAAAATATACTGATGCATTTGATATGGCTTTTGTGAAAGATGGCCACGTGATGATTATGTGTAATGTTACCGATGAAGAAAAATTTTATGCTTTATTTGATGATCCAAAATCAAAAGAATTTGATTCAAAGTTTAATAGTACAGATACGGTGTATTCTTTGCAAAAAGTAGAATAGTTATAGCCCACCTTGAGATATTAGGAAGTCAGAAATTTTTTCAATTCCGTTATTATTTTTCATTTCACCAAAAATATACGGTAAACCATTTCTGGCTTCATTCACATCTTCTTTCATTCGCTCTAAATCAACATTTACATATGGAGCAAGATCAATTTTATTAATGACGAGTAAATCAGACTTCCTAATAGCAGGTGCTTTTTTTCTTGGTATGTCTGCGCCTTGAGCCACATCAATCATATAAATTGTTAAATCAACTAACTCTGGACTAAAAGTTGCTGCTAAATTGTCACCACCTGATTCAATAAGTATTAATTCAAGATCTGGAAATTTCTTTTTCATCTCATCCACTGCAAGTAAATTAATGCTACAATCTTCTCTAATAGCAGTATGTGGACAACCTCCAGTTTCAACACCTTTTATTCTCTCTATAGGTAGAACTTGAGCTTTCATTAAATATTCAGCATCTTCAGTTGTATAAATATCATTTGAAATAACAGCCATAGAAACTTTTTTAGATAAATGACGACATAATGATTCTGTTAAACTCGTTTTGCCAGTCCCTATTCCACCACCAATACCAACTTTTAAAGGTCCATTTATATTATTCACGTTAGATAGATCCTTGAGTCTAGATTTTCGTGCTTAATGGCAAAAATATCACCAATAAAAAAAGTTGAACCTACATCTCTAAGAGTCAGTTTCTCTGCATGAGTCAAAAAATCTTGAATTTTATTAATAAAATTAACATTAAGACCTTGTCCATCTTTTTGTGACATTGGTATATGTTTTACACATACATTTATTAAATTAGAAATAAATGACTGTAAGTAAAACGTAATTAAATCATCAAACTTAATATCAAAATATAATCCAGCTTTCGCCAAACAATATATAAACGATGAATTTTCGGGTAGAGATAATTCCCAACTATCTTTCATAATTTTACAAAAAGAATTTCCCATATCTATCATTTCTATTTGCCTTTCTTTCGAAGAAGCACTTGCTAAGATTAATTCATTAATTTCCTCACCTTTGTAAACAGACTTTATAAAAATATAATCATTTCTTATTGTGCCATAAAATAAAAGAGCATCTAAAAATTCTTTCACATCATCTTTATTTTTAATTTTTTTATCATCTATCAGTGCTTCTAAACCATGAGAGTATGCATAAGAACCAATAGGAAAAGAGGATGAAAACCATACTTGTAATATTTGATGAGGATCTTTAAATGTTTTCATTTTAATGTTTGTGGCTGTGTGTTCTACCCATACCATAAGCACCACCCTCTGGTTTAAATTTTTCAAAAACTTTTTTTACATTTCCATGTAATTTTAAAATCATATCAAGAATTACAGCATCATCTTGAATAAGAATTCTATTTTCTTCAATTTGACACGGTAGATGTCTATTTCCTATATGCCATATGATTTGCTTTAAATTATCACCCGTTATTTCAATTAAATTTTCTTCCTTAGATAATACTTTAATTATTTTACCATTTTCTAATTCAAAAAAATGATTTTCATCAACACTTACTGTTTCTTCAAGATTAACTAAAAATTCAGTACCATTATTTGCTATAAGTTTTTTTCTACGAATAAATCTTTCTTCATAGGATAATGAAATTTCATCCAATAAATCTTTATTATTATGATTGTGATAAATTATTTTTAAAGAAGTTTGCATTTTAATACATGAAATAACGTTGAGCCAACGGTAATGTTTTGGCTGGCTCGCAAGTAATTAACTCACCATCTGCTAAAACTTCATAGGTTTCTGGATTAACTTCTATTTTTGGACAATAATCATTTAATATCATGTCTTTTTTAGAAATTTTTCTAATATTTTTAACGGGTAACAAAGATTTACTTACACCAGAGTTTTTAAATGAAGATTTATCTAAACAAACTTTACTTACAAAAGTGACAGTAGATTTTTCTAATGATTTTCCAAAGGAAGAAAACATTGGTCTTGAGTACACTGGTTGTGGTGTTGGTATAGATGCATTAGGATCACCCATTTGTGCGCAAGCAATACTTCCACCTTGTAAAACCATTTCAGGTTTAACGCCAAAAAAGGCAGTATCCCAAATAACAATATCAGCACGTTTATTTTTTTCAACACTTCCAATATGTTCGGAAATACCATGGGCAATTGCAGGATTAATTGTATATTTAGCAATGTATCTTTTAACTCTTACATTGTCGTTATCACCCTGCTCTTCTTTTAATTGTCCACGTTGAACTTTCATTTTATGTGCTGTTTGCCATGTTCTAATAATAACCTCACCAACACGACCCATAGCTTGACTATCAGAAGCAATAATTGAAAAAGCACCCATGTCATGCAGTATATCTTCTGCTGCAATTGTTTCTTTTCGAATACGACTTTCAGCAAAAGCAACATCTTCAGGTATTGATTTATCCAAGTGATGACAAACCATTAACATATCTAAATGTTCTTCAACTGTATTTACCGTGTAAGGTCTTGTTGGGTTAGTAGAAGAAGGAATAACATATTGTTCACCACAAACTTTTATAATATCAGGTGCATGACCACCACCAGCTCCTTCAGTATGAAAAGCATGAATTGTTCTTCCATTAATTGCTTTAATTGTGCTTTCCACAAAACCACTTTCATTTAATGTATCTGTGTGAATCATAACTTGGATATCATGGTCATCAGCTACATTTAAACAATTATCTATTGCTGCGGGAGTTGTACCCCAATCTTCATGTAGTTTTAATGAAGATGCACCGGCAATTACTTGTTCTTCAAGAGCTTTAGGTAAAGAACTATTTCCTTTTCCTGCAAAAGCTAAGTTCATGGAAAAAGCATCTGCTGATTGTATCATTTTCTCTATATGCCATGGTCCAGGTGTAACTGTAGTAGCTAAAGTACCATGTGCAGGACCAGTTCCTCCTCCCAACATAGTTGTAATACCAGAATGAAGTGCATCATCTATTTGTTGAGGACAAATAAAATGAATATGACTATCAAAACCACCAGCTGTTATAATTTTGCCTTCACCAGCAATTATTTCTGTTCCAGGTCCAATAATAATATTTACATTAGGTTGTGTATCTGGATTACCAGCCTTACCAATTTCATTAATTAAGCCATCCTTAAGACCAATATCAGCTTTATAAATTCCATTTACATCTACTATTAAGGCATTTGTTATAACTGTATCAACAGCACCGTATTTGCGAGATACTTGAGATTGTCCCATTCCATCTCTAATAACTTTTCCTCCACCAAATTTTACCTCTTCTCCATAAGTTGTTAAATCTTTTTCCACTTCAATAAATAATTCAGTATCAGCAAGTCTAACTTTATCACCAGTTGTTGGCCCATACATATCGGCATAAGCTTCTCTTTTTATTTTTTTCATTATAATTTACCCATAACTTTTTTATTAAAACCAAATATCTTTCTATTTCCTCTAATTTGAATTAATTCTACATCTTTTGATTGACCAGGTTCAAACCGAACAGCTGTGCCAGATGGTATATCTAAACGCATACCATTTGATTTTTCTCTATCAAATTTTAAATATTCATTTGTTTCGGCAAAATGATAATGACTACCAACTTGAATTGGTCGATCTCCACTATTTGAAACTTTTAAAGTTATTGATTGTCTTTCATCGTTCAAATTAATATCACTATTTTGCTTTGTTATTATTTCTCCAGGTTTCATTATCTAATCGGTTTATGTACTGTTACTAATTTTGTTCCATCTGGAAATGTAGCTTCAACTTGTACTTCTGGAATCATATCTGGAATACCATCCATACAATCTTCTTTTTTTATTACGTAAGCTCCTGTTTCCATTAATTCTGATACCATTTTTCCATCTCTTGCACCTTCTATGACAAAATCTGTTATCAACGCTATAGCTTCTGGATAATTAAGTTTAACACCTCTTTCTAGACGTTTTCTAGCAACATTAGCTGCCATACTGACCATCAACTTATCTTTTTCTCTTGGTGTTAATTTCATTTATAGATCCCAACTTTTTGGTAGTTTATCATTTATTACATTTTTCATAATAATATTTAGTGTTTTTTTTAAATCATAATTATCATCTGCTAAACATCTAATGATAATTTTATCATCAAATTTTGTCATTTCACAAAAGTGATTTTCTAAGTTTTTTTTAACTTTTCTTAATACAGACTCTAGTTGATGAACAATATCACCAAAAATTAAAATTGTTGATAAAGATGATTGATTAGAAAAAGTGTAATTGTTTTTGAAATTATCAATCGTTGATCCTTTAATATTAATTGCTTCAAAATGCTTTATGGAAGAATTTGAATAAATTTTCCATTGATCAGAAAAAGAAATATTTTTAATTTTTTCAGACATTGCTTTTCTTCCAAAAATTGTTGTTTCACAAAAAATCAAATTAGAATTATCTGATAGATTAATATTGATATTTCTTCTTAATTTTGCATTATCAAATAAAATTAATTCTTTTGGTAACCAATACATAGTAGAATTATTTAAATTGATATTTATTTCTACTCTAGCAGGGTCACCAATTCCTGCATAAATTTTTTCTGCAGCTTGTGTACAAATACTTAGTTTAGAATTATTGATATTAGCGTTAATATCAATATTGTCATTACAAGTAATGCCTCCTGCCGTATTAATTAAAACTAATTCTTTAAATTCATTATAATTTTTTGGATTTAAGATTTTACAACAACCACTTTGAAAAAATTTTGAAAAATCATTATCTAGTAATTCTATATTTATTTTTCCATTTGATCTTTGCAGTAGTTTGTCCATTATTGTTCAATTAAGTATAATCGAAACAAAATTTATGAAAATAAAATACTTAATGGTTTAAGATTAAAATTATTAATAAATAATAGTTAAATTTAATTTTTCCTATAAATTTTACCAACAAAAAATAAACCTAAAGATACTGAAAAACCTATTCCTATTGCGTATATCAGTGTTCCAATTCCAACTTTTCCACCTAAAAAAAATCCTATACCCACTGCAGATAGTTCAAGTAATGTTCTAATAAATGAAATTGAAAAATTAGTTTGTTTATTTAAGCCAGTCATGAGTCCATCTCTTGGACCAGGTCCTAAATTTGCAGCTAAATAAAAACCACTTCCAATACCTATTATGAAAATACCAATTAATACCTGTATAAATTGAAATATGAAATCCTTTGGATAAGGAAGATAGATTAATGAAAGATCCAAAATCACAGAAATTAAAATAGCATTTAATATTGTTCCAATGCCCGGTTTTTGTTTTAGTGGAAACCAAATCAATAATACTGCAATACTTACAAAAAATGTTGTAATACCTATTGTGTAACCAGTTTTAAACGCTAATCCCTGATGTAACACAAACCAAGGTGAAACTCCCAAATTTGCAGTGATTAATAACGCTTCACCAAAGCCGAAGAGTATAAGTCCTAAAATTAAATAAAAAATTGTTATTTTTTTTGGTTTAAGATTATATTCATAAGGAGAGCTCCAGTATAATTTGGGGATTTTTTTAAGTTTTAATATGTAAATAAAGTTTTTTACCATCTAAGACTCATACAACTTAAACCCGCATCAACCATTGATATTTCATCAATATTAATTTTAATGATATTAAAATTTTTAGATAAAATTTCCTCAGTTTTATTAAAACCATCTGGAATTAATAATTTATTATTAATTCTAATACAGTTAGCTGCATTTTCTTCACCTAAAGGTAATTCAATTAATTTATAATTTTTTTTTAAATAATCTAATTTAGACATTCTATTACTTACTAAAATTATATCATCATCCAATAAACTGCATTCAGACTTAAAATGAAGAATATCTTTTGGTGTTTGACATACTTCCACAGTAGCACCAAGTGAGATAAGTATATTAGATAAATTTTCTGCCCCTAATTTATCAGTTCTATTTGATAAACCTATAATAAAATGATTATTAATATTTAATATATCTCCACCTTCTATTGCACCCTTTTCAACAACAAAAATTTTTTCAAAGTATTTACTTATTTCTTTTTTAATTATTATTGCCTCATCCTTTCGTGTAAATTCGCTTGGTTTTAATATAATAATATTATTTTTGAAGATAAGAGCAGGATCTTCAACAAAAATACTGTCCGGATATTTTTCTAAGCTATCTAATAAAATTGTATTTAATCCTGCTTCTTTAATGGCAGTTATATAATTTTTATGTATCTCTAATATTTTTTCATAACTTGGATGTAAATACTGTGAACTCAATGCATTATGAATACTCTTATTTGGTTTTCTAACAATTGCATTTGTAAATTTATATGTCATCTATGGCGTGCCCGGCATGATTCGAACATGCGGCCCCCAGATTAGGAATCTGGTGCTCTATCCTACTGAGCTACGGGCACTCCTAATTTAATTTTTATGATTCAATGTTACTTCACCAGTCTTTGTATCTACAACATCAAATGTTTTTTCATTATTACTCATTCTTTTAGATCTAGCAGCTGAAGCTCGCTCCATTGCATCATTATCAGCATATAAAGAAACCGCCATTACAGTTGTATCACTTGCACGAATTTGTAATAATTGATGTGCTTCTGGAAATTCACTTGGTGCTTTTTCTGAATAATCTTTAATAGATTCATCGGCATCTTCTTTAGATTTGAAATTAATAGTTGTTATTCTTGCCACAGTCATTTTTATCTCCTTTAAACTTAAAAATTTATTTAATTGCTCCTTTAATTAAACCTGATAAAAATAATTACCATTAAATAATAATTATACAATAACTAACAAGTTTATAAGAAAAGATGGCTATAAATTTTAAAAGATTTTTTAAACGCTTAGAAGATATTAATAATTTGAAAAATAAATCTTTTGAAAAAATAAATATTAATAGAATTGCGCTTACACTAGAAGATAAAATAGCTAGGGATAAGATAATTAAATGGATGAAAAATCTTAATCTTACAATCAAAATTGATAATATAGGTAATATTTTTGGTTTTTATAATTTTAAGAAAAATACCAAACCTCTTTTACTTGGTTCACATATTGATACAGTTAGAAATGCAGGAAGATTTGATGGATCATTAGGTGTAATTGGTGCATTAGAAGTATTAGAAACGTTAATTAAGAACAATATAACCAATAAACCAATTGGTATAGCAATATTTACTAATGAAGAAGGTGTTAGGTTTACTCCAGATATGATGGGAAGTTGGTCATTTACTAAAAGAGAAAATATAAATAAAATTTATAATATTAAAGACAATAATAATATAACTATCAAAGATGCATTAAAAAAAATTAAATATTTAGGAAAAGAAAAACAATTATTTTTTAAACCTAAAATGTTTTTAGAATTACATATTGAGCAAGGTCCAATTTTAGATATCGAGAAAAAAAATATTGGTATAGTCAAAGGAGTTCAGGCTATTACTTGGTTAAAAGTTGTCTTATATGGAAAATCGAATCATGCAGGGACTACTCCTATGAGTAATAGGAGAGATCCAATTAAAGTTTTTGGAGAAGTAAGTAGTTATATAAATTCTTTGAAAAGTGATAGAAATCAGCAAATGATAACAATAGGATCATTAAATATTGAGCCTAATCAAGTAAATGTTATTGCAAATAAAATTGAATTTACTTTAGATATACGGAATCCAAATGATAAAAAACTAGTTCAATTTGAGAATAATTTAAATATAAAAATAAAAGAATTATGTTTAGCTAACAATATAAAATATAAAATAGAAAAATTAGTTAATTTTCCTTCTGTTAAATTTAATAAAAAAATTAACAAAGTAATAATAAATAAATCAAAAAAACTGAAATATACTTATCTTGAATTATTTAGTGGTGCTGGCCATGACGCTCAAATGTTAGCAAATATATGCCCTACTTCAATGATTTTTGTGCCAAGTGAAAAAGGAATAAGTCATGATAGTAAAGAAAATACAAAAAAAAGTGATATAAAAAAAGGATTAAATTTACTTTATAATGTTACAAAAGAATTACTAAAAGAATAATCAATCAAAAATTGATTTAGAAATCTCAAAACTAACTACCCAGTTAGGCACATCTACTATTTCACTTATTTTTAAATTACCAGCTACACTACAAAGCATATATGCATCTATATCTTTTATTTTTATATTTTTAGTTAAATAATCTATCATTCGTGAAACAGCTTCTTTAGATGCAACATATAAATCTTCACCAATTCCAGTAGTTATAAATGATCCAATATTTTTTTTTAGCAAAGGTGTATGATTGGTTTCTAAAAATGGTGAATCAATTTTTTTATTTTTGTGTAATTTAGTTTTTATTAAGACTTTCATAGGACTTTCAATTGCTGTTCCGCAAACTTCACCATCTCCTTGAGCGGCATGCGTGTCTCCAAGAGAAAGTAAACTTCCACTTACTTGCACAGGTAAGTAAAGTTTTGTACCTTCATACACCTCTTTGATATCAAGATTACCACCAAAATTTCTTGGTGGAACAACACTTAATACACCCTCTTCTTTAGGTGCTAAACCTATTGTTCCAACAAATGGTTTCAATGGTATTGAAGCAAAATTTGAAAATAAACTATCAACAGGATTGCTTTTATTATATTTCCAAATATTGATTGCAGGATCTTTAAATTGATCACTTAATAAACCAAAGCCTGGTATATTAGCAGTCCAACCCCATCCAGATGTTTCAAATTTCTCTATTGAAATTTCTACAGTGTCTCCTGGTTCTGAATTTTCAATATACATAGGTCCAGTTACAGGATTTACTTTTGAAAAATCTAAATTTTTAATGTCTTCAATAGTTGATAAATTATTTAATTGACCACCTGATGAGTCAATTGTTTCTAATTCTATAAGTTGATCATTTTTTATTATTGCTTTTGGTTCATTTTTATTACTCCAACCATAATGATGGTGTTCTGAGTGAATTGACTTTATATCTAATTTCATAATAATATTAATAGAATAAATTAATTATATTTGAAATAAAATTATATGAAACATTATGATATAATAATTATTGGTTCTGGAATTGCTGGTATTTCACTTGGTTCCATAATTAGCAAAGAAAGAAAAGTAGCAATAATTGAAAAGGAAAAACAACTAAGTTATCACTCAACTGGCAGATCTTTTGCTTTTTTTATTGAGAGTTACGGCAACGATGCAATTATAGAATTAACAAAAATTTCAAAAAAATTTTTTTATGACAATTTTAATCTTTTTTTAAAGAAAAAAGGCGTAATGTTTATTGGGAATAATAAACAAAAAACTATTGTAGAAGATTTTTATAATCAACATAAACATAAAGTAAAGTTAGAATTATTAAGCAAAAATGAAACAATTAAATTAGCTAATTGCTTAAATGAAGATTATGTTAACAATTCTGTTATTGATATTAATGCATCTGAGATTGATGTTAATAATTTATATGAATATTATAGGAAGCAATATAATAAAAATGATGGATTTATATTTACTGACTTTGATATTAATCTAGTTGAATATAAAAATAATAAATGGATATTAAATAATGAAATATCATCTGATATTATTGTAAATGCTTCTGGTGCTTGGGCTGATGAAGTTGCAAAGTTGTTTAAAATCAAACCAGTCAATGTAGTTCCTAAAATAAGAACAGTATTTGTTTTTAAACCACAAAATATAAAAATAGATAGCAACTGTCCTCTAGTAGCTGACATAGAAGAGAAATTTTATTTTAAAGATCAAAATGATCAAATTTATGCTTCACCAGCTGATGAAACACCTAGTTACCCTCATGATTGTCATCCTGATGATTTAGATATAGCTATAGGTATAGATCGTATACAAAAAGCAACTAAATTTAAGTTTAATCATATTGATAATAAATGGTCAGGATTAAGAACTTTTGTTAAAGATAAATCACCTGTTATAGGATATGAAAATTCAAATAAAAATTTTTTTTGGCTTGTTGCACAAGGTGGATATGGAATACAAACATCTCCAGCACTAGCAAAAATATCGGCTAATATTATTTTAAATAAAAAAAATGTTTTTTTAATTGATAATTCAACACTTAATAATATTAGTATAAAACGAATAAGAAATGAAATACTTTGATGGACATAATGATGTTTTACTGAAATTTTATTTTGAAAAAAATAAAGACTCAGCTAAAGAATTTTTCAATGGCAATGATTTTTGTCACATAGATTTTCCAAAAATTTTAAAATCTAATTTCTGCGGTGGTTTTTTTGCAATATTCGTTCCAAATGAAGAACCAGATGATGATTTTTTTAAAAGAATGATCAATGAAAAATATGATTTTCCTTTACCAAATAAAATTGATCAAACTTATGCAAAAAATGCAACAAATGAAATGATTTCTATTTTAAATAATATAATTTTACAGTCTAATAATAAAATAAAATTATGCACTTCTGGAAAAGAAATTAATGAATGTATACTTGATAATAACATAGCAATTATTTTACATATTGAAGGTGCTGAAGCTATAGATAAAGATTTTAAAAATTTATATGAACTTTATAACAAAGGATTGAGATCAATTGGTTTAGTATGGAGTAGAAATAATATCTTTGCAAATGGTGTGCCATTTAGTTACCCAAGTAGTCCAGATAGAGGTGAGGGCCTTACTGATTTAGGTAAAGATTTAGTAAAAATATGTGATGAAAAACATATTTTAATTGATTTATCTCATTTAAATCAAAAAGGATTTTATGATGTAGCAAAAATTAGTAAACAGCCTCTAATGGCAACTCATTCTAATGCTCATTTTATAACAAATCACTCAAGAAATTTAACTGATGAACAGTTAACTACTATTAAAAATAGCCAAGGAATTGTTGGGATTAATTTTGCAACAGCATTTTTAAGAAGAGATGGTAGAATGATTCCAGAAACATCTTTAGATGCAATAGTTGAACATTGTGATCATTTACTTAAGTTTTTAGGAGAAGATCACGTAGCAATTGGATCTGATTATGATGGTGCGGTTGTACCTAATGAAATATCAGATCTTTCAAAAATTGAAAATTTATACAAATATTTTATTGGAAAAGGTTATTCAAATACTTTAACTGAAAAAATATTTTATAAAAATTGGAATAATTTTTTACAAAAAAATCTTATTTAATTATCTTTCTCCAATAATTTGGTTTTACTTCAATAGATCCATTATAAAATTTATTTAACTTTTTAGCAGAACTAATAGTTGAATTAAGAATTTTTTTTAACTCATTAAGTGGCTCAGAATGTGCATCAACTCTTAAATTATGCCAAATTTTAGGTTTATTAGATGCAATAATTAAAGCAGAAGACCAAGAATTACCAAAAACAGATTTTGTAGATTTTGAAATATTTTTTTTTAATTTTTGAGAATAATATGAAATTTTTTTTGTATGTCCACCAGCTTTATCACCAGCTAAAATTGAATTAATAAGTCTTAATGGAAAATCTACTGATCTATTTTTTTCAAAATATAACGCTGTTTTTTTTAAAACGTTAATAGAAGATAAGCAATTACCAGCAACAATATAGTCATTACCAACAATAGAAGATTTATATTCCAAAGTATTCTTTCCAGTCCATACAAATTTTGAATTATTTATACCAATTGCAATCATCTGTCTCATGTCCTTATTTTTGTCCTTATCAATAATTTTATTTCCTGATTTTTTTATGCTATATTTCTTATCTACTAATTCAAGCATCTCAATTCCATTATCAACATTAACATAAGCTTGAGTTGCAACTGCGCATTTTAAGCTTACATGAGGAACAAGACTTCCATATCCTGCAATATCTGTATATCCACAAACTCCAAAATCACCAGTTTTTGTATCTCTTGCTACAATTGATAATGTCATGTAAATTTTTAATAGTTCATGTCGTAACTATTGTTTTACCTAATTGGTTGCCTTCTCCAATATATCTATGTGCATCAACAATGTGATCTAAATTAAATACTTTTGAAATAATTGGTTTAAGTTTTTTGTCTTGCATATGAGAATTTATCCAGTCAACTCCTTCAATTCTTTGTTTTTCAAATCTCATAGTATCAAAAATACTGTGAAATCTTATATGAACTCTTTTACTTAATAGAGGTAAGGTGTAAATTTTAGAAAAATCTAAATCAAGATTTCCATAATTAACAATTAAACCTCTTGCTTTTACTGTATTAACTAATTTGTAAAAATGTGAACCACCTACACAATCATAAGATAAATCAAATCCAATTCCATCTGTTACATCTAAAATATTTTTTTCAAAATTTTCATCAGTTAATGATAAGACTTCATCATAACCAATTTCTTTGAGCTTTTCTTCCTTTTTTAAAGTGCGACTAACACCAATAGTTTTTAATCCAAATACTTTTGCTATTTGCATTGCCCCTATTGCAGCACTACTGGATGCTCCAGTTATTAGACAACATTTCCTACTTTCTATATCCGAATTATAAACTAATCCTCCCCAGGCTGTTAAGTATTGGCACCATGCAGCTGCAGCTTCTTCAAAAGACTGATGATCAATTTTTCTTGTAATTGTCCATTCTGGAACAATAGCAGTATCACCATAAGTTCCATATTTATTGATAGAATCATTTGTCCAAAAATCATTATTATTCCAAGATAAAAAAGGAATAGCGCAAACTTCATCTCCTTGTTTATATTTTGATACACCCTCTCCTACCTTATCTACAATACCTGATGCTTCAATACCAATTCTAGATGGTAGATCTGGCTTGCCAACATATCTACCTTCCCTTAACATTACCTCAGCTTGATTTAATCCAATTGCTTTTACTTTAATTCTTACATCACCTTTGCCAGGTGATTTTAAGGGTTCATCGTTTATAGAAAGAACTTCAGGTCCACCAAATTTTGCAAATCTTACAATTCTATTAGTCACAAAGTTAATTTGCTATTTTTAATTTTGGTTTTTCAAAACCAACCATTCCTTTTTCTGGTGGGTATGGATAACATTTTTTACTTTGTGATAGCTTCAATTTAGCCAATACATAAGCTGAATTAACTGCTAACGGTATTGGATCGATAACAGGAACATTGTAACCGTCTTCTTTAAGTTTATTTTGTAATGCTTCAGCGCAGCCAAAAAGACCGGTACAACCAAAGATTATTACATCTGCATTATTTTCTTTAATAGCTTCTACAGATTTAATTTTTAATTGATTTACAGTCTCATCTAAATCATTTTCTAGTTCTAAGACAGGTATATCTACTGCTTTAACACTAGCAAGCTTAGATGGAACACCATATAACAAAGATTGGTTTTCAAACTGTGGTATTAATCTTTCTAATACCGTTACTACTGTAAATTTATGACCTAACATGCTTGCATAATGCATAGCTGTTTCACAAGGACCAACAACTGGGATTGATACACATTCTCTAGCTCCTTTAAGTCCTGGATCTCCCATACAATCTATAACAGCTGCATCACACCCTTCATTTTCTGCATCAATAATTTTTAATATTGTATCGGGTTGAGACATTGCTTCCTCATACTCACATTCAATTGAGTTTGGCCCAATATCAATTCCTTTTGCAGTAACTTTTAAATCATCTGATTTCATGGAGTTGAGATGATCATCTTTTCTAATTCCATGTGTTGTAATTGGCTGGATAAGTTTAACATGAATAGTCATTTTATTACCTCTCTTTAATTAACAGCTTTTAATTTTGGTTTTTCAAAACCAACCATTCCTTTTTCTGGTGGGTATGGATAACATTTTTTACTTTGTGATAGCTTCAATTTAGCCAATACATAAGCTGAATTAACTGCTAACGGTATTGGATCGATAACAGGAACGTTGTAACCTTTTTCTTTTAAGTTGGTTTCAATTGTATCTGCACAACCTAGCATACCAGTGCAACCAAAGATTATTACATCTGCATTATCTTTTTCTATTGTTTGAATTGCTTTATTTGTCATTTGCTTAAGTGTGTAATCTAAATCTTTTTCAAGTTCTAAGACAGGTATATCAACAGAAGTTGCAGAAGCTAGTTTTGATGAAACACCATAAATTTTTGATAAATTTTCAATTAATGGTTTTGTTCTGTCTAAAACAGTCAATACTGTAAATTTATGACCTAACATGCTTGCATAATGCATGGCTGTTTCACAAGGACCAACAACTGGGATTGATACACATTCTCTAGCTCCTTTAAGTCCTGGATCTCCCATACAATCTATAACAGCTGCATCACACCCTTCATTTTCTGCATCAATAATTTTTAATATTGTATCGGGTTGGCACATAGCTTCATCAAATTCAGTTTCTATTGACGCAGGACCGATTTCAATTTGAGAATGACTAATATTTAAGTCTGAATTTCTTATTGCATCAAAATCACTATCTTTTCTAAAACCTTTAGTGGTTATAGGTGATACAACCCTAACATTAATTGCATTACTCATTTTATTTTCTCTATAGGAATAAATTTATCATAAACTTTAAATGGAACAGGGCCAAATGTATCAAGTGCTGCTTTCGTTCTCATATTAGGTGGTGTACTTACACCTATTACATTTACTCTTTGTCCATATCTAACATCTTCTGCAGTTATTGGTTCAGCATTTTCTAAATCAACTAAGCAAATCAAGTCAGGTACCATTGCTAATGGCTTACCATCTTTTAAGGCAATAAGAAATTCATTTTGCAATTTAACCAGAATACTGTCATTTGGATCAGTTAAAGAAGTAATTTTTACTTCACCTCGTGCCCAGCCATCTGTGGTTTCTCTAAGTAAATCAGTAACTTTTCCTTGAAATAGTAACTTACAAAATCTTTTATCAAAGCTATTTTTAAAATAATCCACTATTCCTTCTAAAGGATCAGTTCCTTTAATTCTTGCATCCCCAATAGATTTACCAATTTCATAAGCTAAAGTAACAGTATGATGAACAGATGTTTCTTTCATTTGTTTTCCAGTCATTGGATACAAACAAATTTCTGATTTTGTTCCCATTTGCATACATATAACTCTAGCAAACATTTCAGAAGCATGGTTATTTTCTGCATCAACAACCATTTCATTATCTTTTTCATCCCTTACAATTACAGGAGAGCAATTTACTCCATAAACTCCAAATGTACACATCTGCAACTCAGGAAAAGCTCTTCCCATGCCATCAGCATCAATAACAGGTAATCCAGTGTAAGCACTTACTATAAATGGTAAAGTTCCATTTATACCGCCAGCTTCAGCTGCAATTAAGGCTGTAGCTTTTTTACCCATAAGATCTTCCATTTTTCTTAGAGCTTTCACAGCTGATTTTGCGTTTGGAAGTTTTTCAACTAAAACAGTAGGTGCGCCCATGTTTGCAATAGGTAAAATCAAATCATCATCACCCACTTCATCACCTTTAATTAATTTAGGTTCAAAACCTTTTTCAAGTTCTTGTCTTAACATTAAACCACCAACGTATGGATTACCTCCTCCACCAGTACCTAAAAAAGCTGTTCCTCTTAAAAAATCATCTATTTTATCTAAAGTTAATTTATCCATATTAATAATTCTCCAAATCGCCAATTGCTTTAATTTGCAGTCTAACAGATTTACCAGGTAAATAAGCTAGAGGGTTTTCATTTATTTCATTTATCTCAATTGAACTTTCTTTCGCACCAGCTTCTTTTGCAAGTTGTTTAGCTTCATTAGATGCTTGTTCAATAGTTTTTTCTCTACCTAATTTTTCATAATGAAAAACTCGATCAACTTCTCCACTTACTTGTCCAAGTGCTGCACCTACTGCATTCGCAACAGCAAAATTATCAGGAATAACCAATTCAGATATTCCATTAAGATTTTCTTTATTAAGAATTGTACCACCTCCAACAAAAACTGCAGGTACATTTTCAGCACTAGTTTTCATTTTATCTACTGCCTCTTCTAATAATCTTGTAATTTCTTGTTTTGCATTTTTGACTGTACTATCATCAATTTTATTTAATAGAGATTTATCACCAATATCTAAATCATAATGCTTAACCGCTATGTCAGTTGCTGTTAATGTATCTCCTCCAAAAACTAATGCCTTTTCTGTTAATCTATATCCAACACTATCAGGACCAACCTTGTTACCATTGTCTCTGATTAATGAACCTCCTCCAAGACCTATTGAAATTATATCCGGCATTCTAAAGTTTGTTCTAACACCACCAACATCTGTAGCTATTGCAGACTGTCTTGGGAAACCGGCTTTAATGTATCCAACATCTGATGTAGTACCACCAATATCTACAATAATTGAGTCCTGAATTCCTGATAAATAAGCTGCTCCACGCATACTATTTGTAGGTCCACATGCAAATGTTAAAACTGGATATTGCTTAACTTTATCCGGTCTCATAAGTGTACCATCGTTTTGACTGATATAAAGTGGCGCATCAATATTAAGTTTTTTAAGAGCATTTTTAAAAGATTCAACTATATCAACTGCTAAATTTGCTAATGCCGCATTAATAATAGTTGCGTTTTCTCTTTCAATTAAACCAACTTTACCAATTGAATGGGATAAAGATATATTGGCATCTGGAATAATATTTTTAATAATTTCATTTGCTTCTAGTTCCATTTCTGAATTTAGAGGCGAATATACAGAGTTAACTGCGATATTTTTATAATTTTTATTTGCTATTTCTTCAGTAATTTTTTTTATCTCATCTTTATCTAACTTAGATATTTCCCTACCATCTACTTCATAACCACCTTTAGCGAAGTATTTTATGGGATTAATATTATCAATCAAATCTGATGGCCATCCTATCATTTGTTCAAGACTATCTGCAGCGGGTAATGATAATCTTATAGCTGCTATTTTTTGTAATTTTTTTCTCTCAACAAGAGCATTTGTAAAATGTGTAGTGCCTATCATTACACTAGAAATTTTATCTGGAGAAATATTGCCCTTAGTTAAAACAGTTTTAATAATATTAAAGACACCATCACCTACATCTTCTGTTGTTGTCGTTTTTTCAGATACTAAAACTTTTCCTTCAGATAAGATAACTCCGTCTGTATTTGTTCCTCCTACATCAACTCCAATTTGCATATTTAATCCTTTATTATTACAAGGCTATTTGGATTAAACCCAACTGTTACATTGTCACCTTCTTTTAATCTATTTAAATTCATACTATTTGAAAATTCAGCTGTTAAGGTTTGTTCATTAACTTCAACTATATATTTGATTAAAGATCCTTGATAAGAAATTATTTTTATTTTAGCATTTACTGAAACTAATTCGCTCTTATTTGTCGGATTTATAAATAAATGTTCTGGTCTTAATATACATTTACAATTATCATTGAACTCATCGTTAATTTCAAATTCTACATCTGAGAAAGACACTTTTGATTTACCAGATGAAGTCTTTATAAGTTTTAAATTAATAAAGTTTGAGGTTCCAATAAAGTCTGCAACAAAAGTATTTTGAGGTTTTTCATAAATGTCGTCAGGAGTTCCAATTTGTGAAATATCACCTTTATTCATAATTGCTATTCTATCTGACATTGTTAAAGCTTCTGATTGATCATGTGTTACATATACCGTAGTAATTTTTAATTTTTTCTGAAGTTCCTTAATCCAAATCTTCATTTCTTCTCTAAGTTTTTTATCTAAAGCACTTAAAGGTTCATCTAATAATAATATTTGAGGTTCAGTGACAAGGACCCTAGCTAATGCTACTCTTTGTTGCTCACCACCAGATAATTCTCTCTGGTATCTAGTTTCGTATCCAATTAAATTTACCTGTTCTAAAGCTATTTTAACCTTCTCATTAATTTGTTTCTGATCAATATTTCTCATTTTTAATCCAAAAGAAATATTTTCAAAAACATTCATATGAGGAAAAATTGCATAATTTTGAAAAACAAAACCAATATTTCTTTTTTCTGGAGCTTGGAATGTTATGTCATTGTTTCCAATGAAAATCTCACCAGCTGTCGGCATTACAAAACCAGCAATCATTCTTAATGTTGTTGTTTTACCACAACCAGATGGACCTAAAATTGAAAAAAACTCTCCAGAATTAATTTTAAAGTCAATGCCATTAACAGCTACATTATCTTCAAATTTTTTTGTTAGATTATTTATTTGAACATCAAACATATAAAATAAACCAGCTACTTATTAAGTAGCTGGTCAAATACATTAATTAACTAGTAAATATTTCATTTACAGTTTCAACAATATCATCTTCATTTTCTAAATAGAAATTCCAATCAGGTGTGTGCAAACCATCTAATGCATTTGCATCATTTTTTACACCTTTAGAAGTTAGTAGCTCTGGAAGCTCTGCATTCTTAATTGTTGGACGTAAATAAAAAGTTTCTCCTGCTTTATTCATAAATTTAGGGTCTAGCTTTTCATTAACATAAGCTAATGCTAATTTCTTTTGAACAGGATCAGAATATTTACTTACTGTATGAGTTTGAGTTAATAATGGTTTCTGATGTTGCCAGATAAAGTTATCTACTGGAATACCTTTATCCATTTGAAGATAACATTCTCCTTCCCATTGAACACCAATTTGAACTTCTCCTCTTTCAACAAGAGTTTGCATATTTCCAGTAAAATCTGAAATTTTAGCTGGCATTGCATCTCTCATTGCTTGATATCCTGCTTCAAGATCATATGCATCTTTTCCAAAAGCTTGGCAAGAAGCAAGGAAAAATACCATTTGGAGAGTATTTGAAGTTATGTAAGTTCCTCTCATTCCATCAAATTTTTTATCCCAGAATTGTTTAAAATCTGTAATTGGTGGATCTACTAAGTCACTTCTATATACATAAGCATATTGTCCAAATGCCCAAGTTAAACCAACTCCAGTATCTTTAGCAAAATCCCATACATTAGCACCATTAGGAATTGCCGATGCAATTTCATCTGGCGACATAAAGAAATCACCTGCTCGTGCAGTTTTAACCATTTCAGGAATATTCCAGTTACATATATCGTAAGCTGGATTTTTATCACCACTAGCTATAAATTTAGGGAACCAAGGCCATGCACCATCATAAGATATTTTACAATTATATCTTTTTTCAAAATCATTGATAAATGCCTCACGCATGAATTCTTCCCAGAAACCACCCCATTCACCAAGTTTTAATTCAGCACCACCAGCATCAAAAGGTTCTCCATCAAAAACAACATCTTGAGACCATGCATGATTAATATTAAATAATGGTAAAGTAGAGGCAGCAGCAGTCAAAATAGCAGTGTCTTTAATAAACTTTCTTCTGCTATTATTAATCTTATTCTTTTTTGACATAATGCCTCCTAATAAGTTAATTAAAAGCCTAATACATCAATACTAAATTGCAACAAAATAATGATTACTCTAATCAAATTTTCAAATAATTCTTAATTAAATACTCAATTTTTAATAACAAATTTGCAGCATGGATACAGTACTAAAAAAGATATTTATTATGTTTTAATCACATAAGTAAGTTATCCATAAATTCTAACAAATTTATTGATTGATACTTTAAAATTTTTAAATAATGTAAAAATATATGTTTCGTATTGGGGTTGATGTAGGTGGTACTAATACTGATGCTGTATTAATGCAAGGTAAAGAAGTTGTAGATGGTTATAAATCAGCAACAACAGAAGAACCTGGTTTAGGTATAATTAATGCAGTTTCAACAATATTAAATAGAAATAATATTGATACAAAAAATATTGAGTCAGTGATGATTGGTACTACTCAATTCACAAATGCATTTGTTGAAAACAAAAGATTAGAACAAGTAGCAGTAGTAAGATTGGGTTACCCAGCTACAGTGAGTGTTCCACCCTGTATAGATTTTTCAGATAATTTAAGAAAAATAATTGGAGAAAATTTTTGGATTGTAAATGGGGGGTATGAATTTGATGGCAGATTACTTGGCGATTGGACAACTGAAGAAATAACTAAAGTTGCAAAAGAAATTAAAAATAAAAATCTAAAGTATATATCAATTTCTTGTGTATTTTCTCCAATTAATGAACAACAGGAAATAGATACAGCTAAAATTATTAAAGAGCATAATCCTGATGCTATTATTACAATGTCTCATAGGATAGGAAGAGTAGGATTTGTAGAAAGAGAAAATGCAACCATTATGAATTCTTCTTTAGGAAAACTTGCTGATAAAGTTATTTCATCGTTTAAAGATGCATTAAAAGAATTAAAAATTAAAAGTCCATTTTACATTAGTCAGAATGACGGCACTCTAATGTCAGCCGATATAGTTAAAAACTATCCAGTATTAACTTTTGCTTCTGGTCCAACAAATAGTATGAGAGGAGCTGGTTTTTTATCAAAAAAAAATAACGCAATTGTTGTTGATATTGGCGGAACAACAACTGATTTTGGAGTTATAAAAGAGGGTTTTCCTAGAGAGTCTGCTATACCTGTAGATATAGGTGGTGTTAGAACTAATTTTAGAATGCCAGATTTAATCTCTATAGGACTTGGAGGCGGAAGTATAATTAGAGAAAATAATAATCAAGTTTCTGTTGGACCAGATTCAGTTGGTTATAAATTAGATAAAGAAGCTCTAATTTTTGGAGGTAACACTTTAACAACTTCTGACATTACTGTTGCTTCAGGTGATGCTAATTTTGGAGATAAAAATAAAGTTGAAAACATTAGCAATGACTTAATTACTAAATCTCAAAATAAAATTAAAAACATGATTGAAGAAGGAATTGACAGAGTAAAACTAAATAAAGATGATGTACCAGTAATATTGGTTGGTGGTGGAAGTATTTTAGTAAATGGAAAGTTAAAAGGTGCTAGTGAAGTTTTAATACCTGATCACTCAGATGTTGCTAATGCCATAGGTGCTTCGCTTGCACAAGCTGGTGGTGAAATAGATAAAATTTATTCATATTCTGAAATGGGAAGAGAAAAATCAATTGAAAGTGCAAAAAACGATGCGATAAGTAGAGCACTTCAGGCTGGAGCAATTAAAGATACAATTAAAATTATAGAATTAGAAGAAATACCTTTGAGCTATCTACCTTCTGGTTCAGTTAGAATACATGCTAAAGCAGTTGGAGATATATTTTAATGATTGAATTAAATTTAACAAACTTAGAAGATCTTGCAAGAGGCACAGCATTCTTAGCTACAGGTGGTGGTGGAGATCCTTATATTGGAAAGTTAATGTTAAAACATCAACTAGAACAGGGAAAAAAAGTAAAAATAATTAGTCCAGATGAAATTGATGATGATACATTTGCCTGCAACGTATTAACTATGGGAGCACCAACTGTGTTTGGAGAAAAAGCTCCAAATGGCTTAACTTCATATGAAGCAATGAAAAAAGTTGAAGAGATAATAGGGAAAAAATTTAATGCCATAATGCCTATTGAAGCAGGTGGTGTTAATGCAACATTACCACTTGTTGTTGGAGCATTATCAGGTTTACCAGTAATAGATGCAGATGGCATGGGAAGAGCTTTCCCTGAATTACAAATGGTAACTTATAATGTTGGAGATGTAAGTATTAATCCATTAGTTGTAATTAATGATTTTTATGAAACTGGAATTTTTAATTCTAGAAATAGTAGTTCAGGTGAATGGTTATCGAGAGCTGTTTGTGTAAGAATGGGTGGTATTTGTCAAGTAGCTTGTTATCCAATGAATGCAAAACAAATTAGAGAGACTTCAGTTCATAATACTATAAAGCTTTCTTTTGAAATAGGATCTTTAATACAGAAAGCAAGAGATGATAAAAATGATCCAGTTGAAGAAATTATAAAATATATGGGAAAAAGTAACCCTCCTCGAGTTGGTAAACTTCTTTTCACAGGTAAGATTGATGATCTTTTAAGAGAGACAGTAAATGGATGGACTAGAGGTAAAATGTATTTGAAAAGTTTAAATGACAAAGATACTCTATTAGTTGAATTTCAAAATGAATTTTCTTATGCCAAACTTAATGATAATAAGGTGTTAGCGATGGTACCAGATTTGATTTGCGCTCTTGATAGTGAAACTGGAGAACCAATTACTACTGATAGTTTAAGATATGGACAAAGAATAAAAATAGTGGCAGTTTCAGTTCCACCAATAATGAGATCAGAAAAAGCATTAAAATTATTTGGCCCACGAGCTTTTGGCCTACCATTTGATTATACTCCTCTTGAGGATATTAACTAATGGAAGATATAAAAGACAAAAATAACTTTCTTAGAATTTTCTATACATATAGACCAATTCTACTTGTACTACCGGCCTTAATACTATTTATTATTTTTTTTATAATTCCAGTTTTAAGTATGTTTATACTTGCTTTTGATAAGCCTGTAACCGGCGTACTAGATTTACAAGGAAAATGGACGTTAAAAAGTTTTTTAAGAATTTATAATCGTTCTTTATACTTTGATGCAGCTGTAACATCAGTTTCCTTGGCAGCGTTAGCATCTCTTATAACTCTTATTATTGGTTATCCTCTTGCATACTTAATTGCTAAAACTGAAAATGTTGCACGAAATACATTCTTAATGATTTTAGTATTATGTGCAATGCAACTAGATATGGTTATTCGTCTTTTCGGACTTATGGTTTTAATGGGGGACAATGGTTTAATTAACGGTGCATTAATGTATTTTAATATAATCGAAAAACCTATTGGTCTTATGTATAATAAGCTTGGTGTTTTAGTTGGTCTTGTTCAATTTTCTTTGCCCTTTATGGTTCTTTCATTAATTGGAATTATAAGAGGAATTTCACCGACAGTAGTTGAAGCTAGTAGAAGTTTAGGAGCATCACCAAACCAAGCATTTTGGAAAATTATTATTCCTCTATCAATGCCTGGAATTTTAGCTGGTACATTACTTGTATTTGCTATTTCTATAAGTTCCTATATCGTTCCTGCTCTGATGGGTGGTTGGAAAGTTATGGTTATGCCACTTCATGTATATCAACAAATTGCAGAAATGGGCAAATGGCAATTTGGTTCTGCAATTGCAGTTGTATTATTTTGTACAAGTTTATTATCAGTTATCGTTTATCAAAGAGTTGCAATTAGAATTGGTGGTGGAAGAGCATGAGTAAAGCAAAGATTAAAGAAGTTAATGAGTTAGGAACATTAGTTAAAATTGGATCAGGAATTGCTTTAGCAATTCTATTAATACCAGTATTTATTGTTGTTTTAACCGGTCTTAATTCAGGTGATCATTTGACATTCCCTCCTGAAGGAATTTCGCTAAGATGGATATTTGCTTTTTTTAGAAGCGAAGAATTTCTATCTGCTTTTCTCTTTAGCTTTGGTTTGGCATTAATAACTATGACTTTATCAACAATTTTTGGAACTTTAGCTGCAATTTTTATAACAAGATTTAGTTTTCCAGGATCTCAACTTTTAAGAGCGTTATTTCTTTCACCATTAATTTTACCAGGAATAGTTTTAGGTCTAGCTCTATATATTTTTTATGTTTCAACTGATATTGGTTTAGCGCGATCTTATCCAGGTATGGTAATAGCTCATATGTTAGTCACAATGCCATATGTTATAGGGACTGTTTCCGCCTCTCTATTTAATTTTGATTTAAATTTAGAGCAAGCGGCAAGAAGTTTAGGTGCATCGCCTCTTACAGCTTTTAGAAAAGTCACACTTCCTAACATTAGTAACGGGGTTATGGCTGGCTCCGTTTTTGCTTTCATTGTTTCATTTGGTCAATTTGATGTCTCTTTGTTTATGGCTACACCAAATAATACTCCTTTACCAATAGCTCTGTATTGGTCCTTAAGATATACTTTTGAGCCTACTGCTGCTGCTGCTGGAATATTTGCAATAGCACTGGTAATAACATCTATGTTGATTACTTCTAAATTAGTTAATTTACAAAAATTCTCTGGAGTTAAATTTGATTAATTTATTATATTTTTAATTTTACTTTACAGCTCCTTCTGTTAATCCAGACACAAAGTATTTACCAATAAAAACAAATAATAATATAACAGGTAGACTAGCAAGAACGGCTCCAGATAATAAAAAACCCCAATCAATTTGGTATTGACCAACAATTCCAGCTAAACCAACAGGTAAGGTTTTTAGATTATCACCACTTATTAATATAGATGCAAAAAGATATTCAGTCCAAGATATAATAAAACAAAAAATTGATACACTTGCAATACCTGGAGCAGCTAACGGAACAATAATTCTAGAAATTACAATATATCTTGATGCTCCATCAATATATGCCGCTTCCTCTATCTCATTTGGAATTAACTTAAAAAAAGCTTTTAGCATCCAAACTGCAAATGGAGTTGCAAATAAAACATTAACAATTATCAAAGCAAAATAACTATTAAGTAAATTTACTTTTGCAAATAATAAATAAATGGGAACTAATAAAATGACTCCAGGAAATGCATATGTCACTAAAAGTGAATATTCTACAAATTTATTTCCATAAAATTTAAGTTTATGTAAACCATATGCAGCAGATACAGATAGAATGATTGAAGTTATCATAGAGGAAAATGAAACTATCAAACTATTTTTTAAATATATAAAAAAATCTGAGTTAAATAATATTTTATTATAATGTTCTAAAGTAAAAGATCTTGGAATAATAGTTGTAGATGTAGCAATAATTTCCTCTGGACTTTTAAAAGATGATGTAATTATCCAAAAAAAAGGAAAGAAAAAAATTAGTATTATTAATAATAAAGATAAGCTTAAAAATATAAGTTTAATATTATTTTCTTTAATCATCTTCATTTGGCGCCATGGATTTAATAAATATTATTGAGAATAGTAATAACAAAAAACTAGTAATTATTGATAAAGTCGCAGCTTGACTAATTCTAAATTTAGTAAAAGCTGTTTCATAAATTAATAATGGTAAGGTAGTTGTAGCACTCGAGGGTCCACCTTTTGTGATTAACCATATAATGTCAAATATATTGAATGACAGTAATGTACCTACTAACCCTAATACAAATAAAACACTTTTAAGATTTGGAAAAGTGATGAAAAAAAATTGTTGAATAAAATTAGCTCCATCAACCTTAGATGCATCATACATTTCTCTATTTATCGAATTTAGTCCCGAAAGAATAATTAATGCTAAAAAAGGGCTCCATCTCCATGAATTAATTAAAACTAAACTTATAAAAGCTTTATTTGGTGAGCTAAAAAAACCCGTAGCTTCATCTAACAAACCTATATCAATTAAAACTGAATTTATTACACCACTACTACTACTCAGCATTAATTTCCAAATTACAACAACTACTACTGTTGGAATTATAAATGATAATATAATCCAATTTGCCATAATTTTTTTACCAGGAAATTTATAGTTAATTGTTAAGGCTATGGTGAATGCAAAAAATGTCTGGCAGATTGCATTGCCAATTATCCAATACAAACTGTTTAAAGAAGCATTTAAAAATTTAGACTTACCAAGTAATTTTATATAATTATCAATTCCTACAAATTTTCCTGATGTACCAATAATCTTTACATTAAATAAGCTTAATTCAAATGCTATATAAATTGGAACTAAAATAACAAGAGATATCCAAATAATTAATGGAGATACAAATAACCAACCTTCAATATTATTTTTTTTCACAGAATTAACAGCACCTCTTATGGAGAGGTGCTGAAAAAATTATTAAATTATTCAATAGCTTCAGTCATTATTTCCATACCTTCATTAACTGCATCTTTTGCACTTTTGCCATCGATTAAAGTTAGTTGAAGAGTTTGAGCTAATAAATTCTGAGCTGATATAGAAGATATACTTGTAAAAGTATTACCATTCGTGAAACCAAATAAACTTCCTCTTGTAGAGTTGTCTAACATCGTTTCTACTTGTGATTTATATTTTACAACTACAGGATCATCCCAATAAGTTGAATCTTGACTTCCGGCTTCAGTTATTGGTAAAAATAATCCTGGTTCCATATTAATAAATCTTCCATAGTTTCCAGGCTCCATTAAGAAACTTAAAAACTTTTTAGAAGCTTCCATTTTTGCTTCATCATCAGTCATAATCATTGCAGAATTAACATATGAAACAGTTCCAGCTTTGTGATGTTTACCATTTGCGTGTGGTATTTGAATAACACCTAAGTCACTAGCATCGCCACCAGCTTGTGAGTCATATGTAGAAATTACAGTAAACTGCAATATCATTGCACAACCTTTACTAGCAAAGCAAGCTTCAGCTTCTCCCCAAGTCCAGTTTGCAGCATCTGGTGCTGAATATTGATATAATTCTTTATAGACATCATAAGCTGCTACAGTTTCAGGGTTATCAAATCTCAAAGTACCATCAGCATTATAAATTTCTTCTGCACCTGAATTAACCATAAAACTATAAATTGTTTGATCAGTATAAAGTTGTTTGTTACCAGGAAGACCTATTCCATAAACACCATCTTTAGTTAAAGCCTTAGCAGCTTTTTTTAGATCAGACCAAGTTTTTGGAGGTTCAATTCCAGCAGCTTCAAAATCACTTTTTCTATACCAAAGTGATAAACCCATGTTCCATAAAGGAACAGCCCAAGTGTGACCATTGTAAGTATATTGATCAAGTGCTTTTTGATAAAAACCATATTTTGAATCTAGTTCTGCAACAAAATCCTCTACAGGTTGTGCTGCACCCATATCAGCAAGTATAGGAGTAAAATCTGGAATACCAACTAATATTTCAGGGGCAGTTCCAGCAGCTACTGATGCAGGTGCTTTCGCATAAATTTCACCCCAGTTTTGAACTTCTTGAGTTACATTAATATCTGGATTTGCAGAATTAAACTCATCTATTAATGTCTGAATTCTATCAACTCTATGTGGAACACCTTCCATATGCCAAAAAGTAACATTCGTTACAGCATAAGCATTAAAAGAAAATAGAATTGTAATAAAAAATAATAATATTTTATTCATTTTTCCTCACTTAATTTATGATTAATATTTTAATATAAATATACTAATATTATCAACTAAATTAGAGACTTTCACCAAATATTATTCAATGACTCTCTTAATTTTTTATATTTTTGATATTTATTATTAAGATATTTGGATTGTTTTCTTTGGGGTGTGTAAATATGACCAATATTTTGATGATTGTTAATCAATTTTTTTAAATCTTTTTGATGCAAGTAACTGTCAATTAAGAATACAATACCTAGTGCACCCAATTCTGAATTAGTTAAAATTTTAACATTAATATTTAAAATACTTGAAATTAATTGAGGTAAAATTTTACTTTTTGATGCACCTCCTGCAAGATAAAGAATGTCTTTAGATTTAATTTTATTAGCAAAACAATCTTTAATAGATAATGCTAAACCTTCGTAACAAGCAGTCATAATATCAAAATTATTATGATGTGGTAAAATTCCAAAAATTTCCGCTTTAGAATTTAAATTTACAAATGGAGATATAGATCCTCCATAATTTATATAAGGAAGAAATATCAATGAATTTTCTGGATTATTGAAAGTTAAATATTTTTTTTCAAAATTATTAATTATTTTAATTTTATTTGAATACTTTTTTGAATTTTTGTAGAAATTATTAATAACCCAATCAATATTAGTAGTTCCTGCAACGTTTATTTTAGTTTCTAACCAAGTATTATTTAAAGAAGCAAAAAATAATCCTGAACCGTCTTTAGATATTTTTGAATTATTTTTAACTATAATATTGTGACATGTAGTTCCAACTATACTTATTTTTTTATTATGGTTAATTCCTCCAGCTCCTAATATTGAAGCTATTACATCACCACATCCTATAATCACTGGCGTACCAATTTTTAAATTAGTTAATTTTGATGAATTTTTAGTAACGTATCCACCTAATTCATTTGATTTTTTTATTTTTGGAAAAAGTTTAAAATATTTAGTGTTTAGATTAAATATTTTGAAAATCTTTTTTGATAATTTTTTATTTTTTATATCTCCTGGATATACTGAAACTTCTGTTTCATCATTATTTATATTTCCTGTTAATTTAAATCTTAACCAATCTTTACAAGTTAAGATATATTTAATTTTTGTTAAATTTTCTTTTTCAAACTTAGTCATCCACTTTAGAATAGGTATAGTACAGCCATATTGTGCAATAGAACCTGTAATTTTATAAATTTGATCAAATATTTTTTTATTAGTAAAAATTTTTTGACTTCTTGTGTCATTCCACAAAATTGCATTTCTTACTGGTTTATTTTTATTATTAATAGACCAAAACCCAACCATATTTCCGGTTATGCCTAAACCAATAATTGATTGTGATTGAATTTTAGATTTCTTTATTAATAGCTTAATACACCTTGCAGTAAGTAACCAAAATTTTTCCATTTCAATTTCAGATTTACCAAATTTGTCAGTTAGTACTGGATTTTTTATACTATAAGAATTTATTTGTTTGAAATTTGTATTGAATATTACAGCCTTAATAACTGAAGTCCCAGCGTCAATTGCAATATAATATTTCAAAAATTATCTCTTATATTTACAACCACGAGTAACCAACACAAACTAAAGCAATAATTAAAAAAAAATTCATAAATCTTTTTCTATTTTTGATCTGCTGATCATTTAATTCTTTATTTCTAGAAAGATAATATAAATAGCATCCAATTGCGAAAGCTACAAATCCCCCAAGATAAGCATACCATTGTAATTCAGTCATTTATTTAATTTATATATTATTATATAAAAAATTATAATTTTTTTTAATAATGCCTTACAAAGCTAATACAAATAGATATCAAAAATTAATTTACAGAAGATGTGGTAATAGTGGATTATTATTACCTCCTATTACACTTGGACTTTGGCATAATTTTGGCGGCAAAAAATGTATGAGTAATGAATCTAAAAAAATACTTTTTAGAGCATTTGATAGAGGTGTTACACATTTTGATTTAGCTAATAATTATGGACCTCCTTACGGTTCAGCTGAAGCTAATTTTGGTAAAGTAATGAATTCAGATTTAAATAAATACAGAGATGAATTAATTATATCAACTAAAGCTGGATACGATATGTGGCCTGGACCATACGGTGAATGGAGTTCAAAAAAATATCTTATTGCAAGCCTTGATCAAAGTTTGAAGAGAATGAATTTAGAATATGTAGATATATTTTATTCACATCGTTTTGATCCATTAACTCCACTAGAAGAAACTGCTGATGCCTTAACCCAAGCAATTAGAAGTGGTAAAGCATTATATGTTGGAATTTCATCTTATAGTTCAAAGCAAACAATTAAAATGGATAAACTATTAAAAGAAAGAGGAGTTAGCTGCCTCATACATCAACCATCTTATTCAATGATAAATAGATGGGTTGAAAAAGATTTATTATCTACATTAAAAAAATTAGGTATAGGATGTATTGCTTTCTCTCCTCTTGCCCAAGGAATGCTTTCAGATAAATATTTAAGAGCTATTCCCAAAGTATCAAGGATTGCTGACAATTCTTCTTTAGATAGTAAAATGATAACAAAAAGTTATATCTTAAAAATTAAAGAACTAACTAAAATTGCAAAAAAAAGAGGTCAAACTTTACCTCAAATGGCTTTATCTTGGGTACTTCGTCATTCAATCATGACATCAGCTTTAATTGGAGCAAGAACAGTGAAACAATTAGATGAATGTTTAGACAGTCAAAATAATTTAATATTTTCTTCTGATGAATTAAAAGAAATAGATAAGTTTGCAAAAGAAGAAAAAATAAACCTTTGGGCAGAATCAAGTAAAAATTAAATTACATATTAATTTAACAATTTTTTAATTAGAATCATTAAAATTTTGTTAATTATAAAAAAAAAGGAGATTTTATGTCCCAACATATACTTGAAGCTGGAGGAACCCTTCCCTTCACCTTTCATGTTTTGTTTATGCTTTTTAATTTATTTATTATTTATCAATTTTTTTTTAATAATAAATTTTACGATGAACTTGGATTTTCAAATGAAGAACCTAAAACGATATTTAGAGGTGTTTTGGGTGTAGTTTTTTTAGCTATATTATTAATGTCAATTCTATTAACTTTTGATGTCACTAATAATACTTACGAAGAAAATCTAATTCAATATGAGTTTTGGTATTCGTTTTTAGCTATTCTTTTTGTGTTTGCGACAGTAAATGGTGCATTAAGAGTATTTAATTTAGTAAATAATTATGGTTTTAAACCAACTACTAGAGGTCTAATATTTCCATTGGTAGGATTAATTCTTGTAATATTAAAAATAATTACAAGTTAAATTAATTTATTAGAAAAGGTGGTTTTTATAAATCGCCTTTTAATTAAAATAACTTCTTATTTTATTTCTTGATGCGTAATGCAATATCAATGAAACAATAAATAAAAATAGAACAAAATAGTATTCTCTATATTCAACTTGACTAGTGTAAAAAACAAATAAACAACAAACTGTAAATGATTTAATATAAATTTCTAAAAACTGAATAGGATAAAGCTTTTCTGATTGAAAAAAAATATATCTAAAACCAAAGTAAGCAAAAGTTAGAAAAACAGCTAATCTGACCGCAGCAATTCTATGATATGGTATTTCTTGTCTTTCAACTATAGTGAATGGAAAATAGATAGTTACACCAGCAATCTCTGCAATTATAAATACTATTGCCCACAAACTTAACAAACCAATAATAATTTTAGCTAAAGTTTTTACCATAATCAAATTTATGGTCTTTTTTTTACAAGGGTTTAGACCGACCTATTTATATATCTTAACTATTTTTTAAAAAAAAATACATAAATATTGATTTGATTGCAGAAAACTTAGTTATTTCTTATCTAAAGTTATCTTTAACTGGTGAAAAATACAAAAGAATTAAAATTGCACCACTAATCAGACCACCTATTTGATCAAGCATTCCACTAAAAGCAGTATAGATGACAGAACCACTAAAATAATTTAGAACTATACCAGCTACTACTAAAAATAAATACATCGGTTTACCATAAGAAATAAATCGATAAAGTAGATTTAAAGTAAATAGATATAAAAAGAATAAACTAATTGATACAATTCGAGAAAAATTTTCATAATTGGATAGTAAACCGTCATTTAAATTTTCATAAAGATTGGATATTTCTGATGGTTGATACATGGCTGATATAACCATTAAAATTATAACAATAAAATCTGCTAAAATTAAATTTTTAAAAATTTTTTCAATTTCCATAATATGTATAAATTCAAATAAATATAGTATTTAACTTAGATATGTAGTTTGAATAATACAATAAGATTATTAAAATCTATTTAAAAATAAATTAGATATTAAAAATTATATTTACCACATTGAATGGATAATATCTGAACTATTAATTTTTACTAAATTCTCACATTTACTTTCAAAATCACTAAAATCATCTCTAAAAATTGCTCCATTATTTTGTGCTTGCTCAAAATGATTATCTATTCCTGCTTGATTTGCATAAACCTCTGTTAGGATCAAAGACATATTGCCTGTTTTATTTCCATCTTTAAATTCAGGACCTATAGACCAATTTAACATTAGAAGTGCTTTATCACCTTCCTTTGTATGTGTTTCCTTCATCCATTTTGTATGATCTTCTGCAATTCTTTTTGCAATATCATTAAGTTCAGGTTTATAAATCCATAAATACTGAAGTTGTTTTTTATTTTGAAACATATTTCCTCCTTTTTTTAAAATAATACTAGTAAGTTAAGAAAATATTTCGAACAAATTATTGTTGAGAGTTATTTTCTAATGTTTGTACATGTATATCTAAGTTTTCTATCACATCATCATTATTGATATTTCCATAAAAAACACCTTTAATAGGTGATGCGTAACTAGCATCAAGCCCACATGAAACACGTACGTATCTTTCATCAGGACTGCATTTATTTGTTGGATCAAAGCCTACCCACCCTAAATCATTAATATAAAATTCAGCCCAAGCATGTGTAGATTGAAATTCTGAAGAATGAGAATTGTTATGCATATAACCATTTACATATCTGGCAGGAATTCCAAGGGTTTTTGCAGCTGCAATCATAATATGTGCTTGGTCCTGGCATACTCCTTTTTTCTGTTTAAATGCTTCAATTGCAGTTGTTTGATTATTTGTAGTTAATGGCTTGTATTCAATTTTTTCAGCTACTAAATTCATCAAATTATGAGATGTTTCCAAATTTTCATTTTCATTAAAACCATTTTTAGCTTCAATAGCTAAATTTTTTATATTATCATTTGCTTTTGTTAAATTTGATTCTCTTAAGTAAACTAATGGATCTATTTTATCAGAAGCACTTTGGTAAATTCCTTTCGTATCAAATGTTTCGACTTTTCCTAGAACTGTAAATTGTATTTTTTTTACCTTATTTGTATTTGTATAACTTTGAATATTATTAGCTTCACCATCCTGATAAATTTTTGATTTTTTAGCTGAATCATTATGGACATTCCACTCTAAAATTTTAAGACCATTATATTCCGAAGGATGCAGTTTAGTGGTTTGAATTAATCCCGCAACTGGATTTTTATATTCATATTTAGTTGTATGTTCAATTATTAGTTCCATATTAATTAAAAAACTCCTTATGTATTTCGTTATCAACACTAGATATTTTTCTAATAAATTGTGTTACAAATTGATGAAGACCATATTCAACAATAGTTTCTATTTTTTCTTCTTGAATTTTAGTATTTAGATCTTTTAAATTATTATAAATTCTTCCAACTTTTTCTGGACTACATGTTAGGTTAGTTAAATGTTTGACAATATTTTGAATACAAAAACTTAAAGATCTAGGACAATTATTATTTAAAACTAAAAAATCAGCAATTTTAGTTGCAGTAATATTCCCATCGTATGCCCATCTAAAAGCTCTAAAAGATGATAAAGAACGAAGCAATATACTCCATTGCATATTATCGATATTGCCTCCTACATATTGAGGTTTTGGTAATAAAACAAAATACTTTACATCTAATAATCTGGCAGAATTATCTGCTCTTTCAATAAATAAACCAAGAAAAAGGAAATTATAACCATCATTTCTAAGTAAAGAACTTAATGATCCCCTAAATAAATTTACTTGTTCTATTGTCCACTCTGTAAGATCAGGTAAATCAGATTTTATAAATTTTTTTTCTTTTAAGTTTAGTATCTCTTGATAAGTTTTATTAATTGCTAACCAAGACTCAGGGGTAAAGGAAGTTCTAACTACTAATGCGTTATTTCGTGCATTAAGAATACAATTGTAAACAGACGAAGGATTACTTTCATCAAAAAATAAATAATCTTCCACATTTTTCTGTTCAATTGTATCATATTTATTTTTATACCCCTCAATTGCCCCAGCAGCAGATAAAACTGATTCCCATTCATTATTATAACCACTTGGATTTGGAAAAAGAGACATTCTATAACCAACATCTAAGAGCCTTGCTGTTGTTTCAGCTCTTTCCATATAACGACTGATCCAATACAGATATTCAGCAGTTCTACTTAACATTTTTATTCCTCATTCAGCTAATACCCATGTGTCTTTCACACCGCCTCCTTGGCTAGAATTAACAACAAAAGAACCTTCATTCATCGCAACTCTAGTTAAACCGCCAGAACTTAATTGAGCCTGCTCTCCAATTAAACAAAATGGTCGTAAATCTACTCTTCTTCCCTCAACTTGATTTTTGATGAGTGTTGGTGAAAATGAAAGATCAAGTAAAGGTTGAGCTATATATCCTTTTGGATTTGTTGAGAGTTTTGTTTTAAATTCATCTATAGTGGATTTAGAAGATTTTGGACCTATTAACATTCCATAACCTCCAGATCCATCAACTTCTTTTACGACAAGTTTATTTATATTATCTAAAACATATTTTAATTCTTGTTCCTTTTCACAATTCCATGTTTCAACATTATCTAAGATTGGTTGTTCACCTAAATAAAATTTGATCATCTCAGGCACATAAATATAAATTGCTTTGTCATCAGCTATACCTACTCCAGGTGCTGAACAGATATTGACGCCACCTGTTCTATAAACATCCATAATTCCTGGAATACCAATTACAGACTGAGGATTAAAACATAAAGGATCTAAAAAATCGTCATCTATTCTTCTATAAACAACATCTACTCTTTTTGGACCATCAACTGTTTTCATATAAAGATATTTTCCTTCAACAAATAAATCTGTTGATTCAACCATTTCAATACCCATTTGATCTGATAAAAAACTGTGTTCGTAATAAGCGCTATTTAAAGGACCAGGTGTAAGTAACACGCAAACTGGTTCAGGATTTTCACATTTAATAGGAGCTAAACTCATCAATGTTTGCAAAAGTCTTGTTGGGTAGTCATCTATAGGTGTTACTCTATTGTTATGAAATAAATCAGGAAACATTCGCATCATTATTTCTCTATTTTCTAGCATGTAGGAAACACCACTTGGTGTTCGACAATTATCTTCTAAAACAAAATAATCATTTGGACCTGTTCTAACTAAATCAATACCAATTATAGGGCTATAAATATCTCTAGGAGGAGAAAAACCAAACATAGAAGGTTCAAAAGATTTTTTTTTGTAAATAATTTCTTTAGGAATTATATTGGCTTTTATTATTTCACCTTGATTATAAATATCAGCTAGAAAAGCATTTAGTGCTTTAGCTCTTTGGATTACCCCTCTTTCTAACCTTAACCATTCAGTATAAGTAAATATCCTTGGAATTAAATCAAACGGAATAATTCTTTCTCTTGATGTTTCATTATTTGTAGAAAATGTAATTCCAATATTTCTAAAATGAGTTTCAGCTTCAGCATTCTTTTCAAGAATTACTTTTGAAGTCATTTGATCTAACCAATCATTAATATTATTATAATGATTTCTTATAACTGACTCAGATTGATACATTTCGTTAAACATCAATCATTAAACCTCTTGAGATTAGAATAGATTAATTTTTTATTATCTAACTTTTTAACCATAGTTATAACAAACCTTTCTTATCCGTTATAATTCATGCCTAGCTATGGAAATTAATAATAAGATCCGCGTTCCTTCAGCTTTAGCTTACTTCCGATCTGTAAAATACAGATTGAACGATTTAATAACTTGCATGCGTTCCTTCAACTTTCGTTTACTTCCGTTTTGAATTATTCAAAATGAACGATGAAAAATTAATAATAAAACTTATTGATATTATAAAATGATTAAGATCATTATCTAATATGCAAATTATGCATATTAAAAAAAATAAAGGTATAATTGGAATAATTTAGATAACACTATTCAATACTAACATTAAGCTCTTCAATAAGTAAGGCTGGGCTCATAGAATAAATTAAAATATCATTAAAAGACATTGGGTTTTGAGGCTGAATTGTAATTTTAATACTATCTGGATTATCAATAAAATTTAACATTTTTTTAAGATATTTGATATCTATTGAACTTTGTAAATCTGCATCATTATTTATTTCTTGTAAAAATAATTGTTTTATATCATTTTTTTTGAAACCAAAAAATTCATCTACAAATAAGAAAATTTTGTCTGTCATTCCTTCATCTATAAATTCAATCTCAAATAAATTAAATTTAAATTCGTTAGAAAAATATTCCATTAATTCCATATCATTTGAAAAATTTATAGAATTTATATCTAAATTTGAAAATATTAATTTGGTTTTTAAACCAAAAGCATCATAAACTGAGGTATCAAGAGAAATAGTAAATTCTTCTTTTTTATAATCTATTGATGATTGAAAGTTTAAATCAAAAGATAAATCATCATAACCTAACATATTTAAATACATTTTTATCTCAGAATCTAAATCTGAAAAAATTACATTCTTTAAATTAAAATCTAATGTAACTGGTAAAAATAAATTATCTATTTCTATAGTATTTAAATTTGATATTTCATATAGATCTGCATTAAATGTAACATTATCAAACTTGTCTTTATACCAGATATCTTTTGCAACAAAATTATCTAAAGATTTAAAAATTGAAAAAAATAAATCAGGATTATTAATGTCAAAATATAAAATATTTTGAGGTCTATTGAATGTTAAATCTTTGATCTTAATTAGTCCACCTTCTTGTTCAACTTCTTCTTCATTAAAATAATAATTTTCTAATAGAATTGAATCAAAATTCATATCTTTATAATTAGAAAACTCGAACTTTTCCCATTCACCGTAGTAATCTATTTCAGCAATTTTAGCTCCATTAATTTTAAATTCATTAAAACTAATAGTATCAAGAATAAAATAAATATTTTCAAAATTAAAAAAGTCTAAAGAATTTAAAAAATCATAAATTAAACTTGCATTATTTATATTTAAATTTGAAATTTCAAAATGATCTATAAAATGATCTATATTATCTTCTTTATATGAATATTCTTTTATTATAATCTTTTTAAAAAGGTTTATTTTTATATCACTATTTATTTTTATTTTGTTTATAGCATAATAATCTAAATCAATTAGTGTAACTTCACCTATTATAAATTCTGATAATCCGTCATTAAAATAGAGATTTTTAATACTAAAACTACTATCATCTATAAACTCAAAAACTTCATATTGAATTCCAGAATTTTCAATGAAATTTCTTATTGTAGATTGAGATAATTCTATATTAAAAAATTCTTCAACTAAATTTAAATTATCTGAATTAGAATTTGATGATAAAAATATACCATCTTCATAATAACCTTCCTCTATAAGTCCATTTCCATATGTATATTTACCAATTCCACTAAATAGACCATTTTTAAATTCACCTTCATAAAAATCATTATCTTTAAGAAACAATGTGCCAAATCCATCATAATTATCATTTTTAAATTCACCAATATATTCTTGACCATCATTAAATTTAAAATTTCCAAAACCATTTCGTTGATTATTTAAGTATCCTCCTTCATATGAATCTCCATTACTATATGAATAGAAACCGTATCCACTAAATTCTCCATCTAAAAAATCACCTATATATGTATCTCCATTTAAAAAAATATATGTGCCATAACCATTAAAAGCATCATTACTAAATTCACCAGTATAGCTTTCACCATCATTAAATATTACAGAACCTTGTCCATTAAATAAACCATCTTCAAATTTCCCAATATATTTAAAATCAGTATCTTCCCAAGTTCCAAAACCATTATTACAGTCACCCTTTACACAATTTGCAAACGATAAATTAATTTGAGTAAAAATTAATAAAACAATTGTAATGAAGATTTTAATCATAAATTAAAAATATTCTATTTATTCATAAAATATATAAAAAAATTAATTTTTATATAAATTATGTGAAATCTTTTAATGATTTATTTAAACAAATATATGAAAAATAACCAGTACATATTAACCAGATGACTAATACTATTGTGTCATTGATGATTAAATTTATTTCTGATTTAGTGACGAGTCTTAAAGTTGTTGCAGACCATATTACTGTAAAAAAAATAGTTAGATTTCGATAAGATTTTACTCGTAATGGATGAACAAACTTAAAAGGGATAAAAGTCAATACTGATAAAATAATTATGACTATAAGGTTTATCCAAGTATTTGAATTTAATATGAAAAAATATAAAACTACAATATTCCAAATTGCAGGAAAGCCTCTGAAATAATAATCATCAGTTTTCATATTAACATTAATAAAAGTGTACAAAGAAACACCAAATATTATAGCGGGCATGATAATTTCAAAACCATCAGGAACTAATTGAAACCAATAAATCATTAAAGCAGGATTTATTACATAGTTAAGATAATCAACAATACTGTCTAAAATAATTCCATCTAAATTTGGTGCTTTCTCTTCAACACCTACTCTTCTTGCTAATGTTCCGTCTATTCCATCAACAAGTAATGCTAATCCTAACCATAAGAAAGCTCCAGTTTGATCATTATTTAATATTGATATTAAGGCAAGAAAACCAAGTATAGCTCCAGAACCAGTAAAGGCATGAACACCCCACGCAGATATTTGATCTTTATCAACTTTCATAAATGATGTTGACCTTTATCATTAATATAAAAGAAAATAAAATTTTTGAAAAAAAGAGTAGAAAATTAAGGTTTTAAAGGATTTTAAAATTAGATTTATAATAAGTTTATAATAAGTTTATAATATCACTATCTCCTTCAGCAAAATTATAATTTTTAAAATCATTTTTTGTAACCCAAGCAGAATTCTCGTGTTCACTCAAAATAATTTCACCATCAAAATGAGAGCATATAAAATAATGTAATTTTACATTTATTTTCTCATCTTGATAAATTTCTTCACCTAGTTTATTTTTAATTTTAATTTCTATATTAAGTTCTTCTTTTATTTCTCTTTTAAGTGCAATTTCAAACGTTTCACCCTTTTCCACTTTTCCTCCAGGAAATTCCCATCTTAATCCCATATGTTTATTTCTATTTCTTTGTGCAATAAAAAATTTATCATCTTTTGTTATTATTGCCGCAACAACATCGAATTTATCCATTAATTGGTATTATCACGAATAAACTGATTTGCTTTCTTTAAAATATGATTTTTCCTCTCTGTATTCATTTTATCATAGATATTAACCATCATATTTAAACGTGGATTGGATTGAAAATATTTTCTATTTTTATTAATAAAACGCCAATACAATCCATCCATAATATCATTCCAATTACCTCTTTTAAAATTCATCATTTTCATAAAATAACTTGAACCACAAATATAAGGTTTAGTGCTAAATATACCTCCATCACTAAACAATCCCATACCATAAACATTAGGGGACATTACCCAATCAGAACTATCTACAAACATTTCCATGAACCAATTATAAACTTCATTAGGTTTAATTTCACATAAGTTCATTATATTACATAGAACCATTAATCTCTCAATATGATGAGTATATCCATATTTTTGAGCATTTTTAATTGAATGATCTAAAGGATCTAACCCAGTTGTGCCATCATACCATTTTTTAGTAAGAGAATTTTTATGTTGAAAGAAATTATTTTTTTCTAATTGTTGATCATAATTTTGATAAATTCCTCTAATAAATTCTCTCCATCCAATAACTTGCCTTATATAACCTTCATAAGAATTAATTTTAATTTTATTTTCAACTTTTCTAACTTTCTCAATTATTAGTTCTGGTGTTAATAAACCTAAATTAATCATAGGACTTAGAACGCTATGAAATAAAAAATTATTATGAGTATCAACTGCATCTTCGTAATCACCAAATGAATTAAATTTTTTAATAATAAAATAATCTAACCATTTAACAGCATCATCAAAAGTTGTTGGTAGCCAAAAATTATCGACTTTACCTGGGTGATTTTTAAAAAATGTGTTTATTTGTTGTTTTAAAATTTTAGTATGTTTTGTTTCTTTTGCAGTAATCATTTCTGGTATTTTAATATCTTTAGGGAGTTTTTTTCTGTTATCTTCATCAAAACTCCATTTTCCTCCTTTGGGCTTATTATTTTCCATTAAAATATTTATTTTTGCGCGGGCAATTTTATAAAAATTTGCCATAAAAGGTTTTTTTGTTTTACTTAAATAATTTTTAAATTCATCTCTTGAATTTAAAAACATGGGTGATTGAATAAAAATTAATTTAATCTTGTTTTTTTTACATAAAGTGCTTATTTTTTTTTCAAAAAATTTATCTTCAATTTCAAAAGAGATTAACTGTTCGTATTTATTTTTTTTTATAAAATTTTCTAATTTTTTTTCGTAGGATATTTTAAAATTCTTATTTAAATCAATATAATTTACTTTAAATTTATTTTTTTTTAATTCATCAGCATAAGATCTCATTGAGGAAAGAAAAAGAATGAGTTTTAATTTATGATGTTTTTGAAAAGTACAAAGATCAAAACTTTCACACATAAAAATAGTTGAATCTTTATATTTACTTAGGTGTTTATGTGGAAATAATTGATTTCCAAGAATTAAAAATAAACTTTTCATCAATATTAAAATAGTAAGTTATTAAAAAATTTATATGATTTATTGAAATTAATTGCTTATTTTAGACAATTTTTAACTATAATAATTGATGAATTAATGATCAAATTAATAAAATTATTGATATTTCCCCTTTTAATTAGTTTAGCACTAATCTCTTGTAATACCACATCTCCAAATAAAGTAAAAAAATCTGATGCACAAAAAGTAACTAATATTGAATATGGAACAATCAAAACCTCTCTTCCAGTAAAAATTGAAGGTGAAAGTGATTGGATTGGAGCAACTGCTGGAGCAATGATAGGAGGGCTTTTAGCATCTCAAATATGTGGAGAGGAAGAAATATTAGGAACCAAGTGCCAAGATATCGCTGTAGTATATGGCACTATTGGTGGAGCAGCTATGGGTTCAGTAATACAAGCTAAAATTGGTAATCATGACGGTTTCCAATATATAGTGAATATTGACAAATGCGGTAATGACATTTCTAATTGCCAAAATGATCAAGAAAAAGCTTTTGTGCAAGGAGATAACAACGCCCTTCCAAATGGTCAAAGAGTTGTAATTATTTATGGAGATGTAATAAGGGTTATGCCTTATGAAGAATAATTTTAACCATAATTAAATATGAACAAGAGAAATTTATATGCAGCTATAGCTATAGTCTTTATTTTTGTAGCATTAAATTTAACTATATATTTTTTTTATTAAATTATGGTTATTAGAAGAAAGTCTAGTATTTTTAAAAAATTTTATGAAATCAATGGTCAGAAAATGATGTTTGGATATGATAATATACATTTTAAAACAATTAACTTGCCATCTAAACAGAGATACAAAAATTTATGTAGTAAGTTTGGTTTAAAAAAAATTAAATCTTCAGGTAAAAAAAATTTTCAAATAATTAATATTAATTAGTGAAAAATATAGCAATAATTGGTGCTGGAATGACTGGCTTATCTCTTGCTTATAATCTTCAAGAACATAATATTACTATCTTTGATAAATCATGGAGGCCAGGAGGAAGAGTATCTACTAGAAAACATAATAATTATCTTTTTGATCATGGTGCACATTATTTATCGACAAATCATTCTGTAAATCAATTAAATGAAGTAATAAGCAAATATAACTTGGGAAAAGTAATAGAAATAGATTTTGCCACAAATTATTTAAAAAATAAAAAGACTAGAAAAAAAATTATTATTGGTCAAAATGGAATGAATTCTCTTCCAAATTCTATTTTTGATAATTTAAAATTAGAAAGTTATTTTAATTCAAAAATAATTAAAATTTCAAAAAATAGTAATAATCTCTTCTCGCTATTTTCTGAAAAGGAAGAATTTAAAGATTTTGATTATATTTTAATTTGTATACCGTATTTACAATCAAAAGAGCTTTCAAAAGAATTAATTGATTTTACTCAGATTGCTAGCGAGCCATCTTATGAACCCATACATACTGTAATGTTAAGCTATAAAGATAATAATAACATTAAAATTAAAGCTGGATTAAATCTTCATAAAGATATTAGTTTCTTTATGAATCAAAATATAAAATTTAATGAATTATCACATGATTGTTGGGTATTAAATATGAATTCTGAATATACAAAAAATAATATTGATATAGACAAGACTGAATTAGAAAAATACGCCCAATCAATATTTGAAGAAACATTTGATATAAAGAATGAAATAAGTTTTATTAAATCACACAGGTGGTTATATGCGCAAACAAAATTGAGTTATAATACTATCTCAAAAAAAAATTGGATTAGTTCTAAGGATAATAAAATATTTTTAAGTGGAGACTGGGTTCTAGGGAAAAGTCTAAGCGATGCCTGGGATGCAGGTGAAAAATTATCACATTATATTAAGATTTTATCAGTTTAATATTAAGTATTAAAATATCTTTTAATATTTTTAGCTGCTTGTCTTATGCTTTGAGTATTTTCTACTAGACCAATACGAACAAAACCTTCCCCTCCTTTTCCAAAAGCCAAACCAGGAGCTACTGCAACATCGGCGTTTATCATTAAATTTTTGGCAAACTTCATAGAACCCATTTTTTTATATTTTTTAGGTAAAGGAGCCCATACAAACATAGATGCCTCAGGCTCTGGAATTTTATCCCAACCAGCTCTTTCAAAAGATTCTATTAAAACATCTCTTCTTTTTTTATAAGTCTCCCTTATTTCTTCTACACATTTTTGAGATTCATTTAACGCAGCAGTGGCTGCTACTTGAACAGGTGTAAAAGCACCATAGTCTACATATGATTTAATTTTTGTTAATGCTTCAATTAAAGTTTTATTTCCAACCGCAAAACCTATTCTCCATCCAGCCATTGCATAAGTTTTGGATAAGGTCGTAAATTCAACTGCTATGCTCTTTGCGCCATTAACTTCTAATATTGATGGAGGCGGATTGTTACCAAAGTAAATTTCAGAATAAGCTAAATCGGATAGAATATAAACTTGATATTTTTTTGCAATTTTTACTAATTCTTTATAAAAATCTAAATCAACTATTTGAGCTGTTGGATTTGAGGGAAAAGAAACGATAATAACTTTTATAGAAGAATATTTTTTTAAATTATTAACTATATTTAATAAAAATTTATTTTTATCGAACTGTCCATTAAAAAATGTTTGCAAAGGTGTTAGTTTAGCTCCGGCAATCATAAAACCATATGGATGAACAGGATATGATGGATCAGGACATAAGATCCTATCTCCTCTTGAAGTTATTGCTTGTGCTAAATTTGCTAAACCTTCTTTTGAACCAATTGTTACTATAATTTCACTTGATGGATTTAAATCTACATTAAATCGTTTTTTATAATATTTGGCTTGAGCTTTTCTAAGTCCATTAATGCCTTTAGAAACTGAATAACGTCCAACACCTGGCTTATCTATAACCTCTTTCAATTTCTGTCTTATGTGAAGAGGTGTTGGCATATCAGGGTTGCCCATTCCAAAATCAATAATATCCCTCCCCTCTGATCTTAACTTCATTTTTAATGAATTTATCTGCCCAAATATATATGGGGGCAATCTATTAATTCTTTCAAATTTAGATTTCACTTTTTAAGCATTAATTAATTATTTTTAATATTACCAGTTTAAATAAAATTGATTTTTAATAATATTATCCCTATTTTTAAATTGTGATTAAATTATTTTACTATTTTTTACCATTTATTATGCTCTTTCTACCAAGTTTATGGGTAAATTATATTTTAAAAAAATATAATAAAATTTTACCTGATATGCCCTTCACTGGGAGAGAACTTGGAAAAAAAATACTTGAAGAAGAAGAAATTACTAATGTGTCAATTAATCCAATTCAGCAATTAGATCATTACAATCCTAAAGAAAAAAAAATACACATCGATAAAGATAAACTTGATAAAAAAAGTATAACAAGCATTGCGGTTGTTGCTCACGAAATTGGCCATGCAATTCAAGACAAAGAAAAATATAAGCCACTCATACTCAGACAATCATTAATTGAAAAAACAATGATCTTTCAGAGAATTGGATCATTTTTATTAATTATTGGACTACCATCAATATTTGCCTTTACTAAAAATCCATTTATCACTCTTATTGCTGCAATAATAATAATGGGATGCCTATCAACAAATGTTTTAATCCATTTGATTACTCTTCCTGTAGAATTTGATGCAAGTTTTAAGAGAGCTTTACCTATACTTAAACGATATGTTCCCAAAGAGAATATGTACCAGTGTAAATCTGTTTTAAGAGCTGCGGCACTGACATATTTAGCTCAATCCATTGTGAGTATATTTAGATTAAAAATAATACTGTTATCTTTTATTAACATTTTTAGGTCAATTATAAGAAGATAATATTTTTCTCTTTAAATAAAAAAGGAAATTTATTAAGTTAGATAAATAATGAATTTAAGTGAAAAAATATCTTTAATACTAGTAGATAAAGGTTTTTCTTTATCTCCAAAAAAAAATACTGAAGATTTAATCAATTCTAGTGCTGAATTACATAAAAATAATGAAGATATAAAAATTGCTGAACAGCATGGTATTGCAGATCAAATTTTTATTCTTTTGAAAGGTGAGGCGGAATTCGTAAAATATCATAATAATGTTTTTTATAATCTAGCAACACTAAAAAATTCTGGATCACCTCTTGGCATTTCAGGCTTAAATGCGCCAGGTAGATATATGTCAGATATATTTATTAAAGGTAATTCAGAGTATATCTCATTTAAAATAGAAAAACTAAAAGAATTAGAAAAGATAGATCCCGATTATGCAAGTTTTTTTTATTCTTATTTATTATTTGAATCTATTAATTTAATATGGTCATCACGCAATTTAGAAAAACCCATTGAACAAAAAAATATTAATTTAGCAGATGGTGTTAAAACTGGTGGAGATATTGTAAATACAAAAAGAATTAAAAATTCTGCGTTTTTAGCATTTCTTAATGATAACGATTTAGATGAATTAATAAACTATGCAAACGTTAGACTATTTTCTGCGGGTGAATATATAACGTTAGAAGGCACTAAATCAGATGGAATAAATATTTTATTAAAAGGTAAAGTTGAAGCTTCTTTTACAAATTTAAAAGATGATCAGATAGAAAATAACTCAAGATCAATAGCTAGACCGGGAGTAGCATTATCATTATCTGCAGGTTTGCATGATATTGAGTCACCTTATTCATTGAGATCAACGAGAGATACAACAATTTTAAAATTTTCAAATGAGTTTATTGATAATTTAATTAAAACAAATTCAGAATTGGCAATCAAATTTTTTAAAAGACAATTATGGCAATTAGGTCGTTATATTCAAAGCTCAACAGGCTTAACTACTTATCCAGCTAAAAATGAAAAAGAGTTTTTTCAATATTTATTAGATGATAATTCTGCAACGATACCTAGTAATTCAAAGCTTTATACAATACCTCATTTATTAGAAAGTCATTTAACTCATTCTTTAGCATTTGATACAATTTATGATTTAATAATTACAGGTAACGATGATGAAAAATCTATAGCTAGTTTAATGATTGATACATTAAGTGGTGTAGAAAGAAAAAATAGATTTTTCAAACAACTAAATAAAATTTACAACAGAGTAGCAACTTCATATGATTCAATAAATAAACAAGCTTTACAAAAATTAACAAATTCAGATTTTATAAAAGCGTTTGATCAAGTACCTTATGTTATTAAAGGTATGGAAAATTTACCTGATGAGCCTACAAACATATTTTTTTATAATCATCTGGCAAGTATTGAAGAAAATGGTTTAGCTAATGGACATCAATTTAGTATAGATAGTCATTTTATTAGTGCAAAAATTTTGTTTCCAAAATATGGTGATGGAGGTCAAAGAATAGCTAGATACTCTAGAAATACAGAATTTTGGAGATATAATTATTATGAGAATTTAGATTATATTTTCGTTCATACACCAGAGTCAGACTATTTAAATGAAACTCAAGAGCAAAAAAAGAAAAGAAAAAGTAAATTATTTATCGAAACTCAAAATATTTTTGATCAAAATAGACCTTTAGTTATTGCGCCAGAAGGCACATCTGAAACTGAAGATAATTTAACTCCAAACTCTCCAGGTCCATTAAAACCAGGTGCATTTTTTTTAGCAGATCAATTAAGACCAGAGCCTTTTCTTGTTCCAATTGCATTAGCTAATTTTGATTATTCAATTTCTGATACTATTTATTCTGCAGTTATTAAAAAACCAATCAAAATAAAAGATTTTGTAAATGATATGAAAAATAAAAAAGAATTGGAAAGATTTCTATCTAAATATAGAAAAACATTTAGGTCATATGTTGAAGAAGCAATTGAATTAGCAAAATCTGCATCAAAAAATAAAATTAATAATGAAGATGTAATAAGTAATTTAAATTTAGTCAGCCCTATCGAAGAAGAATTTGAAGCAGACGTGAGAGAATTAGAAATTAAATTATATTCAGATCAATATAAAAATAACAAAATAGTCTTATATGGTAGTTCAACTTTTAAAGATTGGGAAAATGCAAAAACTGATTTGTCATTTGATAGTTTATTAAATTTAGGATTTGGAGGTTCCACGTTAGTATCATGCCGTACATATTTTAACAGAATAGTAGTACCAAATAACCCTGATAAGATGATTTTTTATGCTGGGGATAATGATATAGGGAGTGGAATGAGTGCTGAAGATTTAGAAAATGAATTTTTATTATTTGCTTCTGAGGTTAATGAAAAATTACCTCATACATTATGTTTTTTTATATCGATTAAACCAAGTGTATTCAGAAATAATTATTTAAATACAATTTTAGATGCAAATGAACGGATTAAAAACAAAATTGAGAATTTTAGTCAATGGCGCTATATTGACCTTTGCTCTCCTATGCTGGATGCTGGATTTGAAAAATTTTATTCAGAAGATCCTTTACACATGAATGTACTTGGTTACAGTCTGTTAAGTAAGTTAATAAGAGATGAAATATCAAAATTTATAATTTAAACTTTAAATAAAAATTAAATTTTAATTTCTTTTCTTAATTTATCAGATTTGTATGAATTAAAGACTAATGATAAACTCTTAATGTTATCTTCACCGCTAGTGTCATGTTTAACTCTATTAATTAATGAATAAATGAAATGCTTGTGTGTATTAATTACACTTTCTTGAATTTGATCCCAAGGCTTTGAAATCCACTTATATTTCTTGGGTTTTCCATCATAAATCTTCTTCTTATTATTTTTATGTAAAATAATTTTATAATTATAGTCCAAATCTATTGAGCCATTAGAGAATTCTAAATTAACTAGTGTTTGAGCAAATCTATCTGGTTTTTTTATTGAAGAAATAGATGCATCTACAATAGTAATACTTTTATTTTTATTTCTTATAAGTGATATAAAATCGGTTTCACCTTTAAATTTATTATTTGTATTTTGATTTACTGTATATATACTTTTTGCTTCTCCCATTAAAAATCTGCTTAAATCAAATAAATGGATCCCTACATCTAAAGTTAAATACTCTTTTAAATCATATAAATACGTTTGATTGGTATATCCAACAGGGTTTGCATGTCTAAAAGATATCTTTGCATAATGTGGTTTAATTAACTTCTCTTTATTTATAATTTCTTTTAATTTTAATAAAGGACTTTGCCATCTAAAATTCTCATGAACCATAAGTGGAGTCTTGTTTTTTTTATATAAAGAAACAATTTTTTTTGCATTCAATAAATTTTCAGCAAATGGTTTTTGTATAGAAGTTGGAATTTTATACTTTGATAAAATTTTACCAATATTCAAGTGTGTCTCCATAGTTGTTACAACATCAACAAAGTCAATTTTATGTTTTTTTAACATTAATTCTATGGATGAATAAGAATGCAAAATATTAAATTTTGATTTAAATTTATTAGCTTTTTTTATATCTAAATCACAAACACATATTATTTCTATATTCCTTAATTCTTTCCAAGCTAAGATATGATTTTCTGCAAAGAAACCACAACCGATTAATGCTCCTTTTAATTTTTTCATTTATCTTCTATAAATTTAATTTCTAATGGTTCAAACATATATGGATTTGTATCTTTTTTAAAATTAAAAAAAGAAAAATCATTCTTAAAAATATCGGTAAAATTTTTTAAATTAAGCTTATTTTGATAACTAAAATTTAACTTAGGAATATTAATTACCTTTTTTTGATTTGAAGAATTTACAAATAAATAATACTCTTTATCATTTAATACAATTTTTAATCCATAAACTTCATTAATTGGATTAAATTTAAAAATCTCTGAATTTGATAATGAAATAAGAAAATTATTTAAATGATACAATGGTCTTTTGGTATTATCTTTATTTAATATTCCGTGATGCCCGTAAATGGAATTAAAAGTAAAAAATTTTGACTCTTTATTTATTGATTGAATAAAAATTGCCATTGTCCAAGTTAATGAAAATAATTGATCATGTCTTGGATCGCTATCAGCCATTTCTAATCTTATCTTGTTTTTATTCTCTACAAGACTATCACCATATGGATTGAAATGCATACCAATAGAAATTGGACCAATATGAACATCGCAACTTTTAGAAAAATTTTTTAAAGTTTTAAATATATAAGGTATAGTTTCAGGTGTATTTAAAACACCAAAATCACTAGAATCATGAACAATTGGAGTGAAGGAAAAACTAACCAAATCATAGAACATTTTTGGTCTCTTTCTATTTAATTCTGTAAAATTAGTGACCATTCCTGAAACAATTTGACTATGAGAAAACATCTTTTTAGCAATTTTATAGTATTCATTTAATTCTGGAACTTTCGGCCATTCACCAGCAGGTTGAAAACTATTTAAATATATTTTTGGACAAATTAAAATTTTATCTAAATTAACAGTATTCTCAGTTATAAATTTATTAATTTTTGTTAACTCTTTTTCAGGATCATTAGTGTGATCAACTAAAGCTACTAGAAACACTTTGTTGTTAGAGCTAGACCTAAAACTTGTAAAATATTTTGTAAAATCAATAAGATAATAGTAATAATCAAAGCTATTTATTAAATTATCGTCAGGAAGGGTTAGAGAATCAACTTTTATACCAATTTTAGGAAATTTATAAGAAGTAGTATTATCAACTTTAACAATATTCTTAGATGAAAATGATCTTTGTTTTTTATTTGCTATATCTATTTTAACAGTTTGAGAGAAATTAGCGCCCTCTTTTTCCAAGTATGGAAAAGGATCTAATAAAGAGCCACTATATATTTTATAAGAAGCATCACCCCAGTTTCTTTGATCTTCCATTTCAAATAAAATACCTTTAAAATTTATATTTACTAGGAAGCTATCGTCTAAAGTGTAAGCTAGGTTTTTAAATTTAAAAAATGGTTGATCAGGTTTTACAAATACTGGAAATTTTTTTTTCTCTTTTACCCCGGTTTCTTTTGTTACAATGATATTTGAACCAACATGATTTTGTAATGGAATTAATAAATTAAAACCTATTCTATTAGTCCAAAAATCAGTTAAGAATTCTCCTTCAGAAGATAAAGTTATAGAATTTTCAGAGAATGATATGGTATTTCTTGTTTTAAGAATTTCAGTAATTCCATATTCTAAATCAAATATATATTCTAGAGATGAATCAAAGTTTTCTTCATAATTTATAATTTTAGGATCATAATTCTTCCAATTTTTGTCTCTTACCAAGAATGATATCATTTTTAAAATTTGAAAATTTTGAAAAGTTATGTTTCGAAAAAAAAGATTATCTTTTAATATGGTAAAATTATTATTTGAGTTTTTATTAAAATTTTCTTCCAATAATTTAGAGTTATACATATAATTTTGATATTGATTTATAATTACTATATTCTGATATTAAATTTGATTTATTTTTTTCATATTTTGTATTTTGAATTAAACTTAAAAAAATAAGTTCTCGTTGTGCAAAACTACCCCCAAGGTATTTAAATTGCGATTTAATTATATTTTCATTTAATAATTCATGAGTTTTCATATTATTAATAATTGGCTTTAAGAAATTAATATAATTTTCTTTAAAAGAGCTTTCTAAATAATTTTCTTCCATTCTGTTTTCAAGTTGCTCAAAATAACCTTGATCATCATAGTATGAATAATAAAAAATAAGATGATAATCGATGAAAGGAAGTATGTGTTGATTTTTAAAATATTCAGCATAATCTTTTAATTTATCCATTCTATCCTTAACATCTACTCCCTTGTAATGAAGTCTTAATAAAAAAGAACAAGCATTACAAAAATCTAAATAAAAAATTTGTGAAGAAGAGAAATATTTATCAAATAGTTTTAAGCTTTTTTTATATTCTTGATTATAGAATAATATTAATGATTGGTGCCACCATATATGTCTTTTTATTGGTCCATAAATAGACCAATTAATTTTATTGAAATTATCAATTTTGTTAATTGAGTCATTATTTTCATTATCGTGTACATGCAAAAGAGCATGCCAACTCCATAAATCATTGGATGATTGTTTTAATGAATTTATTGCTAGAAACTTAGCTTTATCAATTAAATTATTTTCTTCATAAGCATAGCTAGTCATGCCTAATAGTAAATTGTAATGTTGATCATTTTCTGACCACTTACTCAGAATTTCTTCGTGTTTATCTAAAAATTTACCGTCAATACCTACGAAAATATTATTAAAATGAAATAATCTGATGGCAAAAATATCTTTGGGATTTTCTTTTATAATTAATTCTAATTTATTTAATAAATTTTTTAAATCATTATTAATCCAAAGTTTTGCTACTTCTAAATATTTATGAAAGTGATTATTGATATTATCAACTAAAATAGATTTTATGGTATCTTTAGCTAGTGTTAATTTATTTATATCTCTTGAAAAAAGTAATAAAAAAGCTTTCAGTAATTTTGGAGCCTGAAAATTTCTATTCTCTCGTATTAATTGATTAGTTATGAGCAATGAATCTTTCTTAAAATAAATATATGCATCAATACATTCTTGAAATTTCTTAATTTCTTCATCCTTCTTACTGTCAACCCAATAATGAAAATAATTGTTACTCAAAAACATCCTAAATATTTATTATAAATAATGTATCATAGTTTTTCCTTATTTGTATCTCTATTAAAACATATTTTAACAGTATTAATAAACAGGTGGCGCTTATCTATAGTATAGTTCTTTTTTTCATAACATTAATTTTCATTATAATTCTCCTTGTAGGTGCCACAACTTCATTTTAAGATTATGAAATGTTAAATTTACAAGATGAATTGATAATTTCTAATAATGGACAAGGAATGTATGAAATTACAAATAATGTTCATGATTGGATTTTAAAAAATAATATTATTAAAGGTCAGCTAAATTTATTTATACAACACACCTCTGCGTCATTAACAATTATGGAAAATGCTAGTTCTGACGTTTTGGAAGATATTAATTCTTTTTTTAAAAAAATTGTTCCTGAAGATTCTTCATTATATAAACACGGTTATGAAGGAGATGATGATATGCCTGCTCATATCAAATCAATGCTCACTCAAACATCATTAACAATTCCTATAAATAATAAAGAAATGATTTTGGGTACTTGGCAAGGAATATATCTAATTGAGCACAGGTACAGCAAATACAAAAGAAAAATAATTTTAAGTTATATAGGTGAATAATCTATGCTCTAATTATAATTTCAATTAATGCCCCCTATTAAATTGATCACGAAATCTTGAGTTCTCTTTAATATAAGGCCTAACGCCAATTCTTGTTTCTCTGATTATTATATATATTCCACTTCCCACAATAATTAATGATCCTATAATTTCATAAATATCTGGAATATCAGTAAAAAATAAATAACCTAAAATTGCTCCAGATATTAATTGTGTATATTGAATAGGAGCAAAAACACTAGACTCTAAAAATTTTGAAGCGATTGTTAAACAATTACCTCCTATCCCACAAATTATACCGCAAAAAACAAGTATCATTAAATCATTAAAAGATAATGCGGTGTGGCTATTAAAACTAAGTAATCCATTTAAAATAGTTGCAGATAAAAAAGCATAAAAAGTAAATGCTATTGATGATTGATTATTTGAATACTTTCTTACTAAAGTAATATTTATCGCCATTAATAATGCGGAAAAAAATAAACCAAATAGACTTAATGAAAAATGAATAGTGCCAGGCCTACTAACTATTAATACGCCAATAAATCCAACTGTTACCGCTGACCATCTTCTAATACCAACTTTTTCATCTAAAAAAAAATGGGATAACATTGTTATCATTAATGGAGCACTAAATAAAATTGGGTAAATTTCACTAAATGCATGTTCTCTAAATGAATAAACTACTAAAGCTCCTGAAATTAATCCAAATAATCCTCTAAGAAGCTGTATATGAATAATGTCATTTTTTAGTGATCTCCATTTGTTTAAAAAATAAAGAGTTAATAATGTTGGTATAAAGCTAAAAAGACAAATATAAAAATTTATTTGAAAAACAGAATATTCATTAACTAGGTATTTTTTAATTATTGTATCTAAAATGACAAATATAGTGTAACCAATAAATCCGATACTAATTCCAGATAAAACATTCATATGATTTGATTAAATAGAAGTTAATTTTTAGATTTCTTATTTCAGATTCTAATAAATAAATATCAATTTTTTCTTATTGTTTCATTATAATGGTTATTTAATACTAAAAGATGTTGATAGGCTTCATGATCAAAGTCATCTTTAGCTACTTGATCTGTCTTAAAATTTTTATACTTATCTTCTCCTCTTACACAAATAGCACTATCATTTTTGCTTTTTAGTTGTTTCATATCAGGAGAAATAAATTGAAAATTTAAACCTATTCTTCTGTCATTACTAAAATTAGGTTGAGATGCGTGTAATGTTAGACCATGATGAAATGAAACTTCACCTGGTTCTAACGGACATGATACCGCTTTATTTATATCAATATCTTTTACAGTTTGACCCCTAGATAAAACATTATTATTATCTTCAGTTGAATGATGTTCAAAAAATCCATTTTTATGGGAACCTGGAATCATTTGCATACAACCACTTTGATCATTAGCTTTGGATAAAGCAAGCCATGCACTTACTTGTTTTTCATTATTATCAAAACCCCAATAGGTAAGATCTTGATGCCAACTTACGTGTGTTTTAGTGTTTGGTTCTTTTATTATAAAAGTTGCATTATATAACAATATATTTTTACCAATTATTTCTTCGACAAAATCAAGCAAAATTTGATTAGTTGCTATTTCATACACCCATTTCATTATTGTATAAGTTTTCACAATATAATGAAGTTTACCTAATTTTTTTTCTGAATCTTCTAATTTATTTCTAAAAAAATTTGCTTCTTTTGCATTATAAATTTTTAATGGTGAAAAATAGCCATTTCGATCATAAAGATCTTTCATTCTCAAAATATTATTTAAATTGATTATTAATTCAATAAAAATTGACAATAAAAAAACCAATTAAACAAATAATTAATAAATCAAATATTAAAACAAATTCCATATTGGTTGTGACACTAATTCTTTATGGATAGAATACATTTACTCACTAAATATATATTGGTAGATTAGTGCCACATAATCTATGTACAAATTAATTTAGGCATAAATTGAGTTAAAAAGAGGCAAATTTATGAAAAAAATCAGTTGGGTAACACACGAAGATTATGACATTCCTCTGCCTGAAAATCATAAATTTACTGCCAGTAAGTTTTCAGATTTATATAATGAATTAAAAACTTCAGATTTTTATCATCGTGCTAAAATTCTAAGTCCTCAAAAAGCAAGTGTTGATGAAGTTTCTATATGTCATGATTTAGATTATGTATTAAAAATTAAAAATGGTACTTTATCCGATAAAGAAATAAGAAGATTGGGTTTTAAATGGTCAGAAACACTTTCTAATCGTTCCTTTTTAGCAGTTAATGGAACTCTATTAACATGCAAAGAAGCAATTAAAAATGGTATAGCAAATCATTTAGCAGGTGGCACACACCATAGTCATAGGGATTTTGGTTCGGGATACTGTGTTTTTAACGATTTGGCTTATGCTTCATTACATTTAATAAGAACCCATCAAGTAAAAAAAATATTAATTTTTGACACTGATGTGCATCAAGGTGATGGTACCGCTTCAATCCTTAAGAGTAATGATAAAATATTTACATGTTCTATTCATTGTAAAAATAACTTTCCCTTTAGAAAATCAATAAGTGATATGGATGTTGAATTAGATGATAATTTAGAAGATGATGAGTATTTAGAAATATTAAATCAATCACTTAATAGTTGTTTAAAAAATTTTAATCCTGAATTAGTAATTTTTGATACAGGGGTTGATATTCATAAAAATGATAAATTAGGAAATTTAAAAATAACAACTGAAGGATTATTAAAAAGAGATCTTACAGTACTAGAATTTTTTAAAAATAAATCAATTCCTATTGCGACAGTAATAGGTGGTGGTTATTCAAATGATAAATTAGAGTTAGCCAAAAGACATAGTTTAATTTTTAAAGCTACATCGATAGTTTTTAATTAATCACATTTAGAAACAACTACTTGTATATTGTGATCTTTATCGAAATATTCAAAACAAAAATTTTTGAGTGAATTAAAATGATTATTAATAATTTTTAAATTTTTTTTATTATGATCATTAAAAATATACTCAAAATTTATTTTTTCAACAATGTTATTAAAAAATATTGGCATTGTAATTATTTCGACATCATTAAATATTGTTTTTAAATAATATATATCTGAGTCATTATCTATTTTAGAAAATGAATTCTTTTTCACCAAAAAAAGAACATTTTCATTCCAATCATTTTTTTGAAAATCAAAAAGGATTTTTAAATCATCAAGATTTATTAATTTATTTGAATCTAGAGCATTAGTATTTAGTGACAAAAAAATTAAACATAAAAAAAGTAATTTTTTCATAAAAACAAGTGTGAATTAAAGAACGATACTGATAGAAATAATAATAATCTATTTATTTTCAAGTATTTATGAAAGCAAGAAATAAAGGCCTTATACTATCATTTATTGGAGTTTTAATTCTTAGCCCTGATAGTTTATTTATTAGATTAATAAATTTAGATGATTTTAGTCTAATATTTTATAGAAGCGCTCTACCAATTGTTACAATATTAATTTTTCTTGTTTATACTTATAAAAGATCTTTTCTTAAATCATTTTATCTAATTGGAGTACCAGGTTTAATCTATGCTATTCTCTATGCTATAACTCATATTTGTTTTGTGTATTCAATTCAAAATACTGCTGTAGCTAATACATTGGTTCTCATTGCATCAGCTCCCATTTTTGCTGCATTATTTTCAGTTATTATACTTAAAGAAATACCAAGTCTTTTTACATGGATAGTAATTTTAATATCTATGCTTGCAATGATAATCATTGGAATAGGAAGCTTTACAAGTACAGGATTATACGGAGATATTATGGCTCTAATTGTAGCAATAGGAATGGGTTTTAGTATGGTTCTTGTTAGATTATTTAAAAATAAAGATTTGGTACCAGCGTGTTTATTAGGATGTTTAATATCAGCTATTTACGCTCTACCTTTTGGAATTAACTTTAATTTAAATAATGATCAAATTATATTTCTTTTTATAATGTGCTTATTAATACTACCCATTCCATTTATGATTTTGACAATTTCTCCTAAATTTGCTCCAGCACACGAAGTGGCTCTAATATTTTTATTAGAAAGTGTTTTAGGTACTGCTTGGGTTTGGTTTGTTATAAATGAAATACCTCCTCTAAATACAATTATAGGAGGAGCCCTACTGCTTGGATCTGTTACAATATTTATTTATCAAACAACTAGAAAAACAAATTAGTTTTTTTAATCTCTTTTCTTTCTCTAATAAAAATATAAATACCACTAAAAACAATCAAAGATAATCCTAAATAAATCCAAATATCAGGCAAATCACCAAAGAAGGCATATCCAACAAGTATATTTGTGGAGATCTCAAAATAGCCTAAAGGAGCTAGTTTAGAAGCTTCTCCAAGTCTTAAAGAAAGAATTATAAAAAAATGTCCTAAAGTTCCTATTGAAGCTAATGAAATGAGTAATAATAATTGTCTTAATTCTAAATTTATCCAGTAAAAAGGAACAACAAGAGAAATAAAAATACAACCTACGATACCTGTAAAAAGCAAAGTAACAACAGCACTATCTGTAAAAGATAATTTTCGAGTATAAATTATATAAAAAGCGTATGAAATTCCAGCAGCAATAGCTGAAAAAGATGCAAAATTAATTTCTATAAAACCTGGCCTTATGATGATCATAACACCAAAAAACCCAATCAAAACTGCAGTCCATCGATGAATTCCAACTTTTTCTTTTAAATAAAAAAATGATAATATTGTCACTATTATTGGAGAGATAAAGGCAAGGGTTAAAGCTTCTGCTAAAGTTATAATTGAAATTGCATAAAAGAAAAATATTGTAGATAAAAATAAAAAAAAACTTCTAAATAGCTGTACTGAAATTGTTTTAGGAAAACTAATTTCTTTTCTAAAAAATATAAATGCTAGTGGAAAACTAACTAAAAGCATAAAAAAATATCTACCCCAAACAACTTGTATGAAATGTATTTCTGAAGATAGATATTTTGCAATACCATCCATGAAAGGTAATAGCAGCCAGCCTGATATATTAAGAATATATGCTAACATTAATTTTATTTAAAAGATGATGGATCACAAATCTTACAAATTAAATCTCCAATTGATTTTTTAGGATTATAAGTTTGATAGAAAATGTCTTTTGCAGAAATATTATTTTCAGATAAATATTTTTCAATTTCCCAATAATACCTAAAACATTTTGAACATTGTGCAGCATTTTCTTTATGTGATGGTTTATATATTTCATTCCACAATTTGGACATTTCATTTTGCTTATCTAGCGATATATTTTCTGAAATAATTGATGGAATATCCATAAAACACTTAGCGCATTGTATTTCAGATGTTACATTTTTATATGGTTCATCTTTATATTTTTTTCCTATAGTAGTTTTACCAATATATTTATCTGAACTACAATTTGGACAAAAAAAATTGATTTTATTGCTAAGCATTTTATTCTATGAATAAATTTTCATAACATTTATAAATAAAGAATAGAATTATTATTTATAATGAACCTATATCTTTCATATCTATTTATCTTTTTTTGGAGTAGTGCTTTTATAAGTGGTCAATTTATTGTGCAATCAGCAAGCCCTTTTGCAGCACTATGTTTTAGGTTTTGTATTGTAAGTGCATTTTTTTTAATTTTTTCTTTTATTTTTAGAGAAAGAATAAGAATAAATCGAAATTTAATCTTTCAAGCTATGATTACTGGAATTCTTTTTCATGGATTTTATTTAGGTGGAGTATTTTTTTCTTATTCTATGGGACTTACTGCAACATTATCTGCGTTAATTGTATGCCTCCAACCTATTTTAACAAATATTCTAAGTGGACCTATCTTAAAAGAAAAAGTTACTTTTACGCAATGGATAGGAATATTTTTTGGTTTTTTAGGCACTATATTAGTTATAGGTTATGAAATTGGAACTGAAATCCCGACAATTGGTGTTATTGCATCTATTGTTGCGCTTCTAGGAGCAACATCAGCTACTATTTGGCAAAAAAAATTTACTCATGAAATCAGTCTTTCAGTTAATAATTTTTATCAAGCATTAAGTGCTGGAATATTTTTATTTATAATTTCACTTTTTTTTGAAATATCATTTATTAATTTTGATACACGTTTTATTTTATCAATATCGTGGCAAATCATTATGGTGTCTTTTGGAGCGTACGCAATACTAATGTATCTAATAAAAAATGGAACAGCTTCTAAAACTAGCAGTCTTTTTTTCCTTGTTCCTCCAACTACTGCTGTAATGGCTTGGTTTGTTTTAGAGGAAAAATTATTTATAATTGATATTATTGGACTATTAATTTGTACATTTGGTGTCTATATAGCTACAAGAACAAATGTGAGTAAATAATGTATTTTTTTCTTAAAACTATAATAAGTGCTATTATAATTGTTGCAGTATCTGAAATAGCAAAAAAATATACTTGGACTGCTGCAGTAATTGTTTCCTTACCATTAACATCTTTATTAGCTTTTATATGGTTATATTGGGACACAAAAGATTATCAAAAAGTAATAGAGTTATCTTATAGTACACTTGTTATGAGTATTCCTTCTTTTGTTTTTTTTATTGTTTTACCTATTCTGCTGAAATTTAAACAAAATTTTGTTTTTTCACTAATTGTTTCAATAATCAGTACTGCAATAGCTTATGCAATTTTCATGTTTATAATTAAAAAATTTAACTTTAATTTTTAATAACATTCTCTTTATTCATTAAAATTGGTCTTCCATCATGTGCAGTATTTAATGGGTAATAATCACCATTATATTTAACGCATAATGTTAAGCCATTCCTTTTTTCTTTACCTAGATTTACCTCTAAATCGACTATAACTAATTCAGTTTTTTCCAAAACTTTAATAATTTTCATAACTGTCCTTTCAAAATATATAAATATATTTAGTAAGTACTATATGATGTATCAAGTTTATGATTAGAGTTTTATTAATATTTAGTTTAATATTCTTTATAAAGAGTGCTCTTGCAAATAATAAATATATAACCATAGCTAGCACTACTTCTACTCACGATACGGGCTTATTAGAATATATTAACAAAAAATTTGAAAATAAATATCAGACAAAAGTTAGGGCATTATCTCTTGGAACAGGGCAGGCAATTAAAGTTGCAATGGATGGCAATGTTGAAATTTTATTAGTTCACCATAAAAAATCAGAACTAGAATTTATGAATAATGGGTATGGCATTCTTAGACATGATTTGATGTATAATGATTTTGTCTTGATAGGACCGAAAAAAGATAAAAAAACATGCTCTTCAATTGAAAACAAAATGATTGAAATTAAAAAATCAAAATTGTTATTTGTATCTAGAGGTGATGAGAGTGGTACGCATAAAAAAGAAAGGGAACTTTGGGAATTATCAAATATAAGAGTACCATTTGAAGAAAATTGGTATCTCAGTGTTGGTCAGGGAATGGGATCAACATTATTAATAGCTAATCAAAAAAATGCTTACACTCTTAGTGATCGTAGCACTTGGATAGCTTTTAATAAAAAAGAAAATCTACAAATTGTCTGTGAAAATTTACCGCCATTATTTAATCAATATGGAATAATTTTAGTAAGCAATAAGATAAATAACAATTTAAATATTGAAGAAGCTAAAAAATATATTGATTGGATTACATCAGAAGAAGCAAAACAATTGATTAATAATTATCGAGTAAATGGAAAACAATTATTTTTCTTTAATCATAATTAGTTAATTCTACCAAAAAATGTTAATCTTGCATTTTCTGAGAGCATTGTACCTTCCTCTTCATTATAATTTAGTGTTACTAATATTCTTGGTTTTTCTGACTCTACTGGTGTTACACGATGCAAATAATTTCTACCATAAAATAATATAAGAGTACCGGAATCAACATTAGCTTTTTGTGCTGAAATTTTTCTATCTAAAATATCTTTAATATATGATTTATCGATATAGTTTTCTGAAAAATTTCTACCTTTACTAACATATTCAAACTCACCACCATTATCTGATGATTGTATCATTAAAGTGATAGCAAATGATGCATTATCAAAATGCCATCCTAGCTGTTGTGATTTTTGATAATAATTATAATTTATGGAAGATAAGGTATCACTGTATGGATAAATATCTTTTAAATTTAAGACACCTTTTAAAAAATTTTTAAAAATATTTGATTGATATAAAATATTTAATTTTGATTGCTGATTTAACAGATCATGAGGAACACAACCTTTATCACTTACGACCTCTCTATTTAAAGGATCATTCAAGGCACTTAATTTATCTTGTTTATTAAGTAAGATAGTATGATTTTGAGAACAATAGAAAGCTTGATCTTGTAATCCATGTGCTTCAGTAATTAATTCATTTAGGCAGCTATTTGTTAAAAAATCATTTAATATTAGTATAGAATTTTTTTTAATTTCATCATTGCAATATTGAATATATTCATCACTATCTATTGGATGTTTTGACTGATTAACTATATCAATTATGGTATTCATTGCTGACTTAACACTTATATACTAAAGTTGTAGATGTTAAATTCAAAAAATTTATATATATTTATTCAAAATGGTTTGGAATTTTCAAGATAGTTATACAAAATTACCTAGTATTTTTTATAGTAAAGTTAATCCTGAAAATTTTAGTAATAAAAAATTAGTTTTGTTTAATAGTGATCTTGCAAGGCAGTTAAATTTAGATTTTAGTAAATATGATGATGATGAAAAGTGTAATATTCTTTTGGGAAAAAATAAATTAAATAAAAATTACTTTTCTCAAGCTTATGCTGGACATCAATTTGGAAATTTTACAATTTTAGGCGATGGTAGAGCTGTAATTATTGGTGAACATATTACTAATAATAAACAAAGGGTAGATATACAGTTAAAAGGATCAGGACAGACACCCTACTCTAGAAATGGAGACGGAAAGGCTGCACTAGGTCCAATGATAAGGGAATACATATTGAGTGAAGCTATGCATAATCTTGGCATATCATCAACCAGAGCACTAGCTGTTATTACTACAGGTGAAAATGTATTGCGTGATAGATTAGAGCCTGGTGCAATTTTAATTAGAGTTGCGAATTCGCATATTAGAGTGGGAACTTTTCAATTTGGAAGCCTTTTAAAAAATAGAGAGGAATTTCAAAACTTTATATCCTATACAATTTCAAGGCTTTATCCTTATATAGACAATAATAATGATAAATATTTAAAATTTTATGAGACAATCTGTGATTTACAAATTAAGTTAGTCGTAGATTGGATGAGAGTTGGTTTTATTCATGGTGTTATGAATACCGATAATATGTCTTTATCTGGTGAAACTATAGATTATGGTCCAGCAGCATATTTGGATGAATATAATCCAAAAAAAGTTTTTAGCTCAATTGATAAAATGGGAAGATATTCTTTTGAAAATCAATCAAAAATAACGTTGTGGAATTTAGCAAGATTTGCTGAAACTTTTCTTGATTTAATTGATTCAAATGAAAAAACGGCAATTAAAAAAATCGAAGATATATTAAATAAATATAAAAAATTATTTGATCAATCTTGGTTAACAATGATGTCTATGAAATTACATTTGGATACAAATAATAATAATGAAGAAATTGTTAATGAATTTTTAGATTTGATGCATATTTATAAACTTGATTATACAAATACATTTTTAGATTTAGAAAATAATGCTCTTGATAAAAAAATTTTTAAAAATTGGGAAGAAAAATATAAAAATAATAAATTAAGAAAGTTTAAAAATGTTAATCCTCAAATTATACCTAGGAATCATATTATTGAAGAAATAATTAATGAAGTGTATAGCAATAATTACGGTCAATTATATGATTTCGAAAAAATACTGAAAAATCCTTATGAGAAAATAGAAAATAAAAAGTATACTACCCCACCTTTAGAAAGTGAAAAAGTTTTAGAAACTTTTTGTGGTACTTAATTAAATAGCTATATTATATCTAAATTTTTTTTGGAAAGGATAAATTGGCTTTTCTCTATAAAAATTTTTAATTCTTTTAAAATCTTGGGTAACAAATCCATCTGTTAAAATCATAAAATTATCTGCTTTAAGTTTTTTAAGTTCTGGCGAAAGATATCCTGATTTTACAATCAATATTTTATATTTTTTTAAATTTATATTTAATTCCTTAAAATCACTCAGATAATGAAAAGGTTTTCTGTACTTTGTAAAAATTATCGTATTATAATTTGAGGTTACAATCGCATTATCATTTTTTAGATAAAATTTATCAATAGAAATAGAAATTTTCTTTTTTGAGAAAGTATCTTTTATTACGATTCTGTTTTTTTTATTTTTAAGCTCTCTATAAATTTCTTCATTAAAAATTCCTGCAAATAATGTATTCTGTATCTTATTTTTAAATACGTGTTCTAATACATCAATTCTACTTCCAACTCCCCCAGCTGTTGGATTATCCCCGCTATCAGCTAAAATTGTAAATCTTTTTTTATTAATTACATGAAAAATCCTATTTAATTTATAAGATTGCATATCATAAACCAATTTAAACCTATTATTCCAATAACTTAGTGCTATTTTCTTACATATTCTTTTACCAATATTAATATCTGCACAATTTACGATTGCTGAAGCTGTTGCCCTCTTAGTATCAGCCCAAACATATCCAATAAGTAAATTACAATCATTAACCCCTTTTATTTTATTAAATATATTCAGATTTTCATAAATTTTTTTACATGGCTCAACTATTGTTGATGACATTTCACCTGAAACTAAAACTGGTATTTTTTCCCAAATAATATGATTTTTCTTATTTTTTAATATTCCATTTATTAGCATTTTCATTGCCCTATAATAAGTTTGCTTAACATCAATGTGTGGGGCCGTTTTATAAGCTGCAAAATAATCAATATTTTTTATAATTGTATCAGTCATCTGTCCATGAAGATCATAGGATAATGATATTTTACAGTCTTTAGATACCTTAGAGCGAATTTTTTTAATAAAAAAACCTTCGGGATCACTAATACCTTTAACATACATAGCGCCATGCATGATTAGCAAAATACCATCAATAGGTTTTGATTTTGTTAAACCCTTTGTAATGTTATTAATAGTTTTTATAAAAAATTTTTTATCTACAGGCCCTCCAGGCAAACTTCGATAAAATTTATTTGGTATAAATGTTATATTTTCATGTTTAGAGTAAGGGAAATTAATATATTTTAATAATTTTTTGCTACTTAAAACTTCAAAATCTTTTTTATTTTGTATTAATGTTGAATAAGAACAACATTCAGTATGAATACCGCAAATAAAAATTTTTTTTTTCATTAATTTAACTTTTAATTAAATCAATTTTGGAAGCTAATATAAAATCATTAACTGATAACCCCTCTATTGCGTGAGTATGGACCATTACTAAACAATAACCCCATCCTATTGATATATCAGGATGATGACCCTCTTTTTCTGCTACTTCTCCTACTTCATTAGCAAATGATATAGCTTTTTTAAAATTGCTAAATTTAAATTTTTTGAAAATCATTTCTTGATTATCATTAACTGACCATTCATTGAGTTCAGATAAAAATTTACTAATTTCTTGATAATCTAATTTAGGAGTGTTCCCATTACATGGTTCACACTTTCCTGAAGATAAAGGTTTATTCATAAAATCTTGCACCTTGTTGATTTAATTCAATGGAATATAAACTAGTTGTTGCCGTTATGTACAAGATATTTCCTTCCACTCCTCCAAATTCTAAATTAGATACTAATTCAGGGATTATAAGTTGCCCAATTAATTCGTTTTGAGGATTAAAACATTTAATTGCTTTTCCTGCACTTGTCCAAACATTACCATCTTTATCACATCTAAAACCATCGGAGAAAAAGGGTTTAAAATCATAAATTAATTTTCTGTTAATGGGTAATCCGTCAATCATATCATAAACATATAAATGTTTGATATTTTCTCCAGTATCTGCAACATATAATTTTTTTTCGTCTGGAGAAATGGCAATTCCATTTGGTCTATCAAGGTCGTCAATCATAACTTTTAAAGTATTTAGTTTAGGATTAAAAGAAAACACATTACAACCACCATATTCTTGTTCGCCAGGATATCCCTCATAATCTGATAGAATACCATAAGGTGGATCTGTAAACCAAATTGTATCATCCGATTTAACAAATAGGTCATTTGGAGAGTTAAGTTTCTTACCATTATAACTATCAACTAAGACTTCGACTTCTAAATTATCATTAGTTTTATAGATACATCTTCCTCCATGTGAACACGAAATTACATTCTCTTCTTTATCAATAGTATTTCCATTGCAATAGTTGGAGGGATTTTTATATTCAGATACTAAATCATTTGATAACTTTAGCATCCTGTTATTTGGTATATCACTCCAGACTAATGTATCTAAATGAGGAATATAAGCTGGTCCTTCTCCCCATAACATTCCAGAAAAAACTTTTTTAACTTCAGTAGACTTTACATAGTTATTGAATTGATCAGTATTTTCTACAAGTTCATTATATTTATTTTTGAAAGCATAACTTGGATTTCTGGGATCTAAATTAGCAGGTAATAATTTTTTATCTGACATATTATACTTCTACACCTTTTTGTTTTTTTTGTTTATCAATTAATTGTTTTGGAAAATTTTTTGCTCTTAATTTAATTTTTGCATCTTTTTCAATTAATTTAATAATACTAGTACTAAATGATCTTTCACCTAAATTTTTGATACCAAGTTTAAATTTTTTACTTAGATAATCTCCCAGTTCTAATTTTATATTTTTTCCAAGTTTATTAAAAAGATTTATATCTTTATTGACTAGATCCATTGTAAATCCAACATCATAACTGCCTCCAAGTATAACCTTAGTTTCAGTTTCATTAACAAAACTATTTCCAGAGCTTATTTTTATAGCTTTATAAGTTAAACCTAAATCAATTTTATTTTTTTTTGCAACACTCAGTGCTTCACCTATGCCTACTAAATGTAATGATGCTAAATAATTTGTAATTACTTTTAATATCGAGGCATTTCCAATTTTTCCACAGTATAAAATTTCATGACCAAGCAATGATAAAATTGGGAAACATTTTTTGAAAGTTGATTTTTTACCAGCAGCTAAAATAGATATATTGCCTGATTTAGCTCTATGCTCTCCCCCAGTAATTGGACATTCTAATACGTTAGCACCTTTGGAATTTATTTTTTTTGACAATCTAATCATTTCATCTTTATCTGTTGTACTCATTTCAATCCAAATATTTTTTTTTGTTAAATATTTTAATAAAGTTTCAATAACGTTATTAACTGATTTGGGAGAAGGTAGGCAAGTTATTATAATATTACTTTTTTCTACTAATTCATCTAAACTTTTACAAGGTTTGTTTTTTAATTTTTTTAATCTTGAATAAGATTTTTTATTCCTATCATAAACAAATACATTGTTATTTGATTTTAATAAATTATTTGCAAGGTTTGAACCAACGTTTCCTATACCTATGAAACCAATAGATTCTGATTTCATAAATCAATAGACATACCATCATATCCAGGTCTAACATTAGGTGGACACTTTGTTATTAATTCTTTTTCATCTAGTAAAGCTGTCATATGAGTAAAAATAGTTTGTTTAGGTTTAATATATGAAATGAAATCCATTATTTGATCAAATCCAGCATGAGCTGGATGAGTATCTTCTCTTAACAAACCAACTATCCATAAATCTAGATTTTTTAATTTATCAATATCTTGATTATAAAATTTTTTTAAATCTGTAGAATATGCAAAATTACCAATTTTGTATGTTTGAACATCAATTGATCCGTGATTATGCTTAAATGTTTCAATATTTATATTTTGAAAATTTATACTAGAATTTAATTCTTTAATTTCCATAAATGGTAAATAATCTTTTTCTCCTTTAAAAATATATTTATAATTTGCCTCCATCTCAGAAATCATTTCTTTTGGCATATATGCAGGTATAATTTTTTTGTTTATTAATGACATTGCTCTCATATCTGGAACGCCTGATGTATGATCAGAATGAATATGAGTATAAAGTACTGCATCAATATTAGTACATTTAGCATTATAAAGTTGCTGTCTAAGATCTGGGCTAGTGTCAATTAGAATATTTATATTTTTATATTCAATAAGTACTGATGATCTGGTTCTAAAATTTCTTTTATTATTAAGATCAATATTACCATGTCTATTCCATGCTAAAGGAGATCCGAAAGAACCTCCACAACCTAAAATTGTTATTTTCATTACAGATAATTATCTCTTTTAGCTTTCGTAAACAAATTAAAAAAATTATTATCAGTGATTTTTTCAAATTCTTCTAAGGATAATTTAAAAAATTTTGCTAAATATTCGGCTGTATATTTCACAAAAGATGGCTCATTAACTTTACCTCTCATTGGTTCTGGTGCTAAAAAAGGACTATCAGTTTCTATAAGTATAGAATCTAAAGGAGCTTCCTTAATTATATCTCTTAGATTTGATGCATTTTTAAATGTTATTATTCCAGAAATTGAAATGTAGTAGTTATTCTCAAGACAAAAGTTTAACAGTTGATATGAACCAGTGAAACAGTGAAAAATTAGTTTTAAATTACTTGATTTATAATTTTTTAAAATATCTACAATTTCTTTTTCAGAATTTCTTTGATGAATGATAATTGGAAGTGAATGCTTTATTGAAGCTTCAATATGGGTTTCAAATACTTGTGTTTGTTCTTTGAGAAATTGATCATTATGATAGAGATCAATACCTGTTTCACCTATTCCTATTACTTTTTCATTATTACAGTATTGATCAAAGTTTTGTAATTCAATTTGGTTCATTGATTGAACATCACTTGGATGAAGTCCATATGAAAGATAAATAGAATTATAATTTTTTATTAAATTTAAATGATCCTGAAAATCTTCAGGATTGGTATTGATTGATAATATTGAGCTTATATTATTTTTTTTGGAGTTATTAATTATATTCTCAATATTTTCTGATAATTTTTTAAAATTTAAATGACAATGTGAGTCAATCATTCAATATTCTTGGAAATATTGGTTCTGGATTATTTATTTTTATATTTTGATTTATTAGTTTAGTGAAATTCTCAAATTTTTTATTGTCCATATTATAGTTAAAGATATTAAGAATTTTTTTAGAACTAGTTGGTATAATTGGATAGAGCATTATAGCTGATTTAATAATTATATTTGTAACTACATATAAAACTTCTTCCATTCTAATTTTATTTGTTTTTTTTAGTGTCCATGGTGCTTGAGTGTCAACATATGCGTTACCAGCAGAAATTAACTCCAGGACAGACTTAATTGCTCTATCAATTTGTTGATTATTCATAAAGTTACAATATTCATCAAATTTATTTTGAAGAATATTAATTAAATCATAATCTTCATTGGTTAAATTTTCTGTTGGTTTTAGTAAAGAATCATTATTTTTTACAGCAAATGATGAAATCCTTTGAACTAAATTACCAAAATTATTCGATAAATCTGCATTAATTCTATTTGCGATTGCTTTTTTTGAAAAATCTCCATCATTCCCAAAAGGTACTTCTCTAAATAAAAAAAATCTTATTTGATCCAAACCATATTCATCAATTATTTCATAAGGGTCAATGACATTACCAAGTGATTTAGAAATTTTTTGTCCTTCATTAGTCCACCAACCATGTGCAAATATTCTTTTAGGTGGCTCGATACCTGCGGCCATTAAAAAAGCTGGCCAATAAACTGCATGAAATCTTAATATATCTTTCCCCACAATATGTGTTGCGGGCCAAAATTTATTATAATTATTATTATTTGTATCTGGATAACCAATTGCGGTTAGGTAGTTACATAATGCATCAATCCAAACATACATCACATGCTTAGAATTATTTGGAACTGGCACTCCCCAATTAAAAGTTGTTCTTGAAATAGACAGATCTTTTAATCCACCTTTAATGAAACTTAATACTTCATTATATCTCGTTTTTGGCAAGATTGATTCTGGATTTTTTTCATAATAGTCGATTAACTTATCTTGCCATTCTGAAAGTTTAAAAAAATAACTCTCCTCCTTGACCCACTCTACAGGAGATCCATTATCGGTAACGTATTTACCATCAATCTTTTTTAATTCATTTTCTAAATAAAATGCTTCATCTCTAACTGAGTACCAACCTTCATAATTAGAAAGATATATTTGATTATTTTTTTCTAATTGCATCCAAAGTTCTTGCGACGCTTTAATATGCCTTTCTTCAGTAGTTCTTATGAAATCATCTATTTCGCATCCTAAAAAAGGTATTAAATTTATAAAATTAACTGAAAGTTTATCGACAAATTCTTTAGGTTTTAAGTTTGAATTAATAGCTGCTTTTTCTACTTTTTGCCCATGCTCATCTGTACCTGTTAAAAAGAATACATTGTTTCCTAATAATTTATTATATCGCGCAATAATATCACAAGCTATACTTGTATAAGCATGACCTATATGAGGAATATCATTAGTGTAATAAATTGGTGTAGTTATATAAAAATTCATTTTATTGGGTTAAAAAATTTAATATAAATATTTTCTTATCAAGATTTAAACTAAATAATTCTTTTTGGTTATTAGTTAAATAATCAAATCTATCAATAAGATTTTTTTGAGTAAGATTTACAGATAAAGACTCTAACTCTAGATAATTTGGGATATTTACAAAGCTTTTATCATCTCTATTAACTTTTAGCTTATTTGCAACGATTAGGATAAATTTAAGCATGGATAAATAATTATTAAACTCATCATTAGTAAGTTTTGATAGCATATTTGATAAATTTATTTTATCATCATCTAGATCGTTTGATAAAAGACATTTTATTGATAATTGGAAAATATCCAAGAAATCATTATTGTAATAAAGAATAGCAGTTCCTGGTGATCCATATGTTAATTCAAAGTAAAAATTTATCTCTTCATTAGATATTTCATCGATATTATTTTTAATGATATTAGTAAAATTAGTTAAATTATGAGTATTAAATTTAATTTTTAAACATCTTGATCTGATTGTTGGCAAAAGTAATGAAATCTGGCTTGATATTAAAAAAATATATGTTCTTTCTTTTGGTTCCTCTAATATCTTGAGAATACTATTTGCTGAATTGATGTTTAAATAATCAGCAGAATCAACAATAACTATTTTAGAAGAATTATTAATTATTGATGTTGAATTTAAAAATGTTTTTAATCTTCTAATTTGATCAATTGTTATATTAGATTTTATTTTTCCAGTTTTGCTATCAATCTCTTTTTCAATTATTTTTATATTTGGATGTGTATTATTTTTAAATAAATTTAAATGATGATCCAAATTATTATCTTTAAATTCTATATTTAAAATATTTTTAACTAGTTTGTTGAGAAAAGTTCTTTTGCCTATACCGCTCAATCCATGAATTAAAATTGAATTTGGAAGATTATTTGATTTGTATCTTTTGAGAAGATCGTTATATTCTTTTACAAAACCTATTAATTCAATCATTAATTATAACTTTAATTTATTAATTATATTTTTGTGAATTATATTTTTAGATAAAGAAGCATCTACCGTTATATATCTTTTTGCATTTGCTATTCTTTTATATCCTTGAATTACTTTTTGATGAAATAATAAGTTAGACTTATCATATTTGTTTTTAACCTTCCTCTGTTTTAACCTTTTGATTATTTCTTTTGGACTGATTTTAAAAATAAAAGTATAGTCAGGAAAGAAATTATTGAGAAGTTCTTTATGAAGTTTTTGAGCTCTTTCAATACCAAACTTATTTACATATCCTTGATAAACAAATGAAGAATCTGCATATCTATCAGAAATGACAATCTTACCTTTTTTAAGATTAGGAATAATTACTTCATTTATATGATTTGACCTAGCTGCCATAAGAAGAAGCAATTCTTCTAAATTATTAATTGTGGATTTATTATCTAAAATTAATTTTCTTAACTTTTCTGCGAAATCAGTTCCTCCTGGTTCTCGAGATATAGTAAAAGGAATTTTATTTTTTTTTAAATATTTTGATAAAAGTAATATTTGAGATGATTTTCCACTAGCTTCGGGTCCTTCAAAAGTAATGAACAAACCTTTATTTAATTTCATCTAAACTTCTTCCAAAAATTAAGTATTTTGCTGCAGCAAAAATTTTAAATAAAGGATTGATTTCAGATACATCTTTTTCGGCAATAAGGGCTATTTCTATTTTTGGCTTTCCATCTATATCAATTATTAATTTTCCTAATTCATCACCTTTTTTGATTGGGGCAGAAATAGGTTTTGTATATTCAATAGATGAATTCATTAATTGAATTTGATCAAATGATAATGTTGAGACTAATTTTTGTGCACTAATTAAATTAATACTACTCTCACTACCCAGCCATACATCTACTTCTTTAATAAATTGATCTTTTTCAACTAAAGTTTGTTGAGAAGTTTGATTGAATGCCCAATTTATTAAATTAGATGACTCATTTAACCTTGATCTAGAGCTATTGGTACCATTGATAACAACTGTAATTCTTCTATCATTTCTTAATGCTGTAGCAGCTATTCCCCACCCGGATTCTTTTGTAAAACCTGTTTTTAATCCATCTGCTCCTTGAACTTGATATAAAAGTTTATTTCTATTTGGCTGAGTAATATCATTATAAGTAAACTCTTCCATTTTGAAATATGTATAAAGATCTGGGAAATCTCTAATTATTGCATTTGAAAGAATTCCAAGATCATAAACAGTGGAATAGTGATTATCATCAGGCCAGCCAGATGAATTAATAAAATTTGTATTTGTCATTCCTAAACGTTCTGCATAAACATTCATAAGTTTAGCAAAATCTTCCTCAGTACCACCTAAACATTCAGCTAAAGCTATAGAAGCATCATTACCAGATTGAACAATTATACCTTTTAATAAATCATCAACTGTTACATTATCATCTATCTCTAAAAATGTTCTGGAACCTCCCTTTTTATAAGCCTTAGGAGAAACTTTACATTCATTAGAAATTGCAAAATTTGTATTTTTTATTCTATCAAATGCAACGTAAACAGTCATAATTTTAGTCATAGAAGCAGGAATTACTTTTGCATTAGAATTTTTTTCAAAAAGAACTTCATTTGTATCGAAATCAATAACAACTGCTTGCTCTGCCTTTGTATCAATAGCGTAAAGTTTTAAAGAAATAATAAAAAATAAAAAAAAGCTAAAAATTTTTACCATAAATATTAATAATTCTTAATTATGACCTTTATTTGTTATTCAATAAGAATTTCAGTCTCCTTATAACCTTTTGAGATAAAGTATGAAACCAAATTATTTGCTTTTGTATTTTCTAAAGGACCGATAATTACGTCATATTTGGAATTATTTTTTTCAGAAGTATATTTTAGATTATTATCATAATTATCTAATACTGATCGAATACTCTCATAGTTTTCAAACCCAGTAACTCTTAAATACAATTTAAAATCAGTTATTTTTTCTGATTTAAGTTCAATTGGCTCTTCTGTAATTGTAGCAGCTTCATCATTAGTGTCCATATTTTCATCAATTTCTTCAATAGATACAATATCTGTTGGTGCAGAGGAGATAGTTTCATCAAAATTTTCTTCATTTAATGAATTTGCAACGCTCTTCCATTGTTTACTAGCATCAGAAAGTATTTCTACTTTTACAGTAGCTATTTTAGATTTATAAAATCCAAGAAGTTGTGCAACTTTTCTTGAAACCTGAATAATAACTGCATTATCATCATGTCTATCTATTATTTTTACATTTATAGAAAGTCCATTATCCAAGTTAGTTACTTTGACCATACTTGGTATAGGTAATGTTTTATGTCTACCAAGTAACTCTGTAACTTTATTTATATCATTGTTTACAGTTTTAATATTGTGCAATTCTTTACCGTAAAAAGAAGAAAGTCCAATTTCCGAATAATTATAATTTTCCTCTGGAATGTAACTAACCCCTTCAATAAAATAAGGCTCACCAACATAATAAAAAATATTATCTTTTGTTTGTTTATTATTTGATTGCTTATTTTCTTTTTTATCTTCTTTTTTATTATCAATTATTTCTTCTATTTTATTTGTACTATTTTCTACAACATCAGAAACATTATTAAGATTTAATTCATTACAAGAAAATATAAATAATAATACAATTAAACTAATTAGATATTTTATCACTTAGAAGACCCACTGATACAGCATAATATGATGAACAATTATAATAAAGTATATTTTTATAATTAGGATATACTATGAACATTCTACCATCTATCCCATCTGGCATTATTAATCTAGCTTCTAAATCATCTCTTATAGGTAAAGGATCTCCATTAATTTTTGTAAATCCTAATTTTGACCATTCAGATAGAGTTTTTGGAATTGATCTACGTTTAACTGCTCCACAACCTTTTGGATTAATTTGCTTTATAGTATCAAAAAATGATGAAGAAATATTTTTTGGAGGGAGTACTTCTCTTCCCCAAGTACTATCATTAGACCATGGATTTTTATCTAAAGAAGTTAAATAATTTGCAGTACTTGCAAAAGCATCTGCATAACTACTCCATATATCAATTCCATTACCGTCCCAGTCATATGCTGTTTCTAAAAAGGTTGTTGGTATCATTTGGGTCATACCAACTGCACCACCCCAACTTCCTTTTAATTCCCCACTAGGAACAAGATTTTTATCTAAAATTTCAAGAGCTGCAAACAATTGTTTTTTATAAAAATCACTTCTTCTTCTATCAAATGCAAGAGTTGTGATTGCAATTATTGAATTTATTTTTCCTTGATTTCTTCCATAATAACTTTCCATACCTAATACAGCAACTATAAATCTGGGTTGTATTTTAAAATACTCTCCAATTTCTTTTAATAAATCTTCGTGTTTTTTTAAAAAATTTTTTCCTGCAAAAATTTTATCTTTTGTAATTGTATAAAATAAATACTCATCTAGAGTCATTGTTGATGCTGGCTGGCATCGATCACGCATAATAATTTTACTTTGTGGCTTAACATTATTTAATTGTTTTGAGATAGTATTTTGACTTATACCTATTTCTAAAGCTTCTTTTTTAATATTAGAAAGCCAATTATTCCATTCATCATCAGTTGGCATTTTTGGTTGTTCACAATCAGTTGTTTGAGCATTAAATGATAAAAATAAAAATATTAATATTAATACAAACCTAAAAATCATTATATAAAATTACCAAAACTATCGTTAATTAGGAAACGATATATACTTAATATTTTGACTTTTTTATGTTGAAACTATAGTAAGCACTTTAACGGAGAGATGGCTGAGCGGTTGAAAGCACCGGTCTTGAAAACCGGCAACGGGGCAACTCGTTCGTGAGTTCGAATCTCACTCTCTCCGCCAACATTTCTTTAAAATAACAAAAATTAATTTTTATCTTCTAGTTTATCAACTCTTTTTTTTAAATCTTGAACTAAAAAATAAATATATACGATTGGTCCCATTATCATAACACCAACTAAAAAAGCTAAAAATTCAAACATATACTTATTATAAATCAAAAAGAATATTTCTAAAACATGAAGATATTATTTTTTTTCAAATTTCCATAATTTATCTTGAGCTAAAAAGAAAATTTTACCACTTTCTGGATGAATTTTAATATCTCTTATTCTTCCTATTTCATTCTTAAAAATAATATCTTCTTCTACATTATCTAAATTTGAAAAATTTAATGAGCGTAAAGATTGATCTTTTAATGATGTTACAAGTGCTAATCCTTTAAATTCTGGAAATTCTTCTCCATCATATATTGTGATTGCACTAACAGCAATTGAAGGTACCCAGTAATGAATTGCTTTTGTATAACCTGGTAACCATTTAGGTCCTATTTTTGTATTATTATAATTTGTTCCACCCCAACCAAGTATTTTCCATCCATAGTTTTCACCTTTCTTTACTTCACCGATCCAATCACCACCTTTAGCTCCGTGATTACTGATGTATATTTTATTATCAAAAGAAGAAATTGCCATTCCTTGAGGATTTCTAACACCAATTTGAAAAATTTCAGGAAGCCATAAAGGTTGGTCTATAAAATGTGGATTATCTTTTGGTACTGATCCATCTAAATTAATTCTAATAATACTACCTGGATGTTTATCTGCTTCTTGAGCAATCATTCCTTTGCCTCTTTCACCTAAAGAAGCAAATAAATAATTATCTTTAATTACTATTCTAGAGCCAAAATGATAAGGCGATCTTATTGGGGGCTCAGATCTAAATATATTATTAAAATTTAGTTTTTCTCTATTAAATTTTGCTTTTGCAATTGAAGTAGATGATGGTCCATATAATTTAAATTCACCTCTTTTCTCAGAGTAGGTAATATAAACATGATCATCATGATATAAAATTTCGAGCAAACCACCTTGGGAGTTTATATCCTCAATAAAACTTAAATTATGTTTTATCTCAATAATACTTCCATTGGATTGATTAAATAATTTTATTTTACCAGTTTTCTCACTAATCAATATTTCATTTTTATTAATAAATGAAATACTCCAGGGCTGGTCTAGATCTTTTTTTAATATTGATAATTTAAAATCATTACTTAAAGAAAAAACATTTTTATTTAATATTAAAAAAATAATTAAGATAGATGAAAATACAAAAAATCTCATTTTATTAAATTAATAATTTTTTTTGATAATTCAAATCTATCATCAATTAAATTACCACCAAAATCATAAAATATTTTTTGATCTGGTCTTAATATTAAAGAACTATTACTTGATAGTGAAAGTTCTAATAATTTTTCTGGATTTTTTGGTTTATTTTGAAAAAAACTAATTAATACGCCTTTTCTGCTAAATTCAAACTTTTCAATATTATTTTTTATACAAATGATTTTAATTTGTACTAATTTTAGTAAATTAATTAATTGATTAGGTAATTTACCAAACCTATCTATTAATTCTATTTTAATCTCTTCAATTTCTTTATTATTATTTATATTTGAGATTCTTTTATAAATAGATAATCTTAGATCGACATCATTTATGAAATCTTCAGGTATATAAATTTCAACAGGGATTTTTATAATTGGTTGAAAGTTATCTTTTTTTATAAAGTCAGAATTAATTTTACTTTTTTGTAAATTTATCTCTTCTTCAAGCATCTGATGGTAGAGCTCTGTTCCAATTTCTTTTATGAAACCGCTCTGTTCTTCTCCAATAATAGAGCCACCACCTCGAAGATCTAAATCTTGAGATGCGATATTAAAACCCGCTCCAAGATGATCGGAGGAATTAATTATTGATAATCTTTTTCTACCATTATCTTTTAATTCATTTTCTTTGTATGTAATGTACGCATATCCACGTTGAGAAGATCTACCTACCCTTCCTTTCAATTGATATAGTGCGGCTAAAGAAAAAATATTGGATCGGTAAACTATAATTGTATTTACGTGAGGCAAATCTAAACCATTTTCAATAATATTTGTGCTAAGCATTAAAGGAACTTCTTGATTATAAAATTTTGAAATTCTACTTTCTAATAATTTAGGGCTAAGCTGACCGTGAGTAATTACATATTTTATTTCTGGTAAATTATCATTTAAAAATTGTTCGACAAAAGGTAAATCTTTTTTTCTTGGCACAACAAAGTAAACCCCATTTTTTCTGCCATATATCTCTCTCTTTATAGCTTCTGTGATAGTCAAAGTATCAAAAGGTGAAACATAAGTTCTAACTGCCATCCTTTCAAATGGAGCTGTAAGAATTAAACTTAAATCTCTAATCCCTGAAAGAGACATACTTAAAGTTCTTGGAATAGGTGTTGCGCTAAGTGAGATACAGTGAGCTTTTGGTGCAATTTCTTTAAATTTTTCTTTTTGAATTGTTCCTAGTTTTTGCTCTTCATCATAAACTATTAGACCAAGTCTGTTAAATTTTAATTTATCGTTTAATAAAGCATGAGTACCAACTAAAACATCTATATTACCATCATTGCATTTTTCAAAAATTTCTTTTTTATCTTTTAAAGATACTAATCTAGAAATTTCTGCAATATTAATATCAAAAATTGATAATCTTTTTTTGAAATTAATAAAATGCTGTCTAGATAAAATTGTAGTTGGAACTAAAACAACAGATTGTAAATTTGATTTTGCAGCTAGAAAAATAGCTCTTAAAATTACTTCTGTTTTTCCAAATGCAACATCTCCTACAATTAATCTATCAGATGGTATCATCTTAGAAAAATCGTTAATTACATCTTGAACTGCATTTAATTGATCATCAGTTTCAACATATGGGAAAGTACTTACAAATTTATCGTATTCAGGAATATTTGTATTAATTTCATAAGATTGAGATTGCAGTCTCTTAGAAGCTATGGAAATAAGTTTTTTTGCAGCATCTCTAATTTTCTTTTTTGCATCTGCTTTCCTTTTTTGCCAATGTGAAGCACCAAGTTTATCTAAAATAATGTTTCCATCTGCATCATCACTATATTTTGATACATAACTTAAATTTTCAACTGGTAAAAAAAGTTTTTGATTTTCAAAAAATTCTAGTTCTAAACACTCATGAATTGAGTCATTTAATTCAATTTTTCTTATATTATTAAACTTACAAAGACCATACTCAGAATGTACCAGAATAGAATCAATTGATAACTTATTTAATTCTTCAAAAAAAATAGTTTGTTTACGTGATTTAGATATTTGAGTATTAAAAAAATAACCAAACAAGGATTTTTCATTAATAAAAATATATTTATTAAATTTAAATGACTCTTCAATATCCATAATAGTTAAAAGAATACTATCTGAAAGTGAATGATTAAAGTTTGTTACATTATTTAAATTTAAACTTAAATTATTCAGTAATATTTTAGATACCCTTTCTAAACTTCCTTTACTACGGCAACATATATAAATTATATTATCTTTAGAGTTAGTAACAAAAAATTGATTTATAAAATTAAAATCTATTTCTTTTTTAATAGATGATAAATTATGAACAATATTTACATCAATGTTAATATGATTATTTTTATCAAATGTATTAAAATAATAATGCTCATTGTTATCTAAGTATTTATTTAAATCTTCTTTTTTCAGGTAAAAATATTCAGGTGAAAGAAAAAAGCTTTCTTTATTATTTTTTCTAGCTAAATAAAAATCATTTATATTTTCTAATCTATTTTCAAATATATTTTTAAATTCGTCATTTAATAATATTTTATAGTCTTCAACGTAATCAAACAATGTTTCGAGATTATCATAAAATAAAGGTATAAATTGTTCACCACCAGATGGAATAATATTTTCAGAAAAAAGATTATAAACTTGACTATTTCTATACTCTGGAAAAATTTCCCTAAAATTTTTTCTAAATAAGTTTAGATTATCTTCATTAAGAATTAATTCATTAACAATGTTAAACTCCAAGTCACTATCTATCTCTTTTAATCTTTTTTGAGTAATTGGATCAAATTCAAAAATTGACTCTATTTCTTCATCAAAAAAATCTATTCTTATTGGCTTAAATCTTTCATTTGGAAAAATATCTAAAATTGACCCTCTGACAGAAAATTCTGATTTATCACGCACTAAAGAAGTTCTTTGGAAACCTAAAAGGACAAGGTTATTTATAAGATCTTCTAATTTAAATTTTTGTTTCTTTGAAATTTTAAAAAATTGTGAATTAATAATTGATCTAGGGATTATTTTTTGTGTTATTGAATTAATTGTAGTGAGTATTATTCTTTTTGCTTTGGAATTTGATAAAATTTTAAGTGTTTTTAATCTTTCAATTTGAACTTCTTTTGAAGGAGAGACATTATCGTAGGGTATTTGATCCCAAGATTTAAATAATAAAATTTCAACATCAGATAATAACCATTTAATTTTTTGTTCCATAGATGAGATTTCTCTCTCATCTTTTCCAATGTATAAAATTGATTTATTGGAATGGTGAAAGAATTGTGAAATAAAAAAAGGCTCAATATTGTAAATTGATGGACCGATGGTATTTTTATTTGTCATTAAGTATTTTATTAAATATTCCCATAAATTCTAATGGAATATCTACCTTAGAAGTGAGAAAATCATAAATTTCATTATCTGAGAATTGATTAAATATCGATTTAATATCCTCAAGATCTTTTTCACTAAATTTATCTAACTGATTTATAAAATATCTTTCGTATAAAATATCTGTCTCTTTCGTTCCGGAGTAAGAAACCCTATATTTTATAGTTTTTTTAAGTGAATTGAATGACATAAAAATTGAATATAGAATATAGTTTATAATTTTATAAAAATCTATGAGACCAGAAAAATTAAATTACATATTATCTTCAATATCATCTCTCAAAGGAGTTGGTCCAAAGTTAGAACAAATAATTAATAAATTAGGTATTTATAAGAATATTCATTTTGTTTGGAACATACCAAATAACATTCTTGAAAGAAAATTCTATGAAAATATTCATGATGCAGAAATTAATTCTTTAGTAACATTAAATTTAAAAATTATCAAACATGAGCCCTCGAGGTTTAAAAGACAACCTTACAAAATTAAATGTATCTGCGGAGATATAAATATTGATTTAGTATATTTTAATGCAAGACATCCTATGTTGAGACAAATGCTTCCAACAAATGAAAATAGATTAATATCAGGAAAATTAGAGTATTTTAGAAATACTTTTCAAATAACACACCCTAGCCATGTAAGTGCTTTAAACAATGATAAAATAATTAAAAGTAAAGAGGCAGTTTACAGCTTAACTAGAGGTCTCAATCAAAACATAATGAATAAATTAACTAATCAAATTTTAAATAATTTACCAAATATTAATGAATGGATAGAAATTTCAATATTAAATAAATATAAATTTAAAGGATGGAATGAAGTAGTTAAAAATCTTCATAGTCCAAGTGATGATAATATAAAAAATAAAAATTTACTCAGAAGAAGACTGGCATTTGATGAATTATTATCGCATCAATTAGCTATAGGCATTATGAGAAATTTTAATCAAAAGAAAAAAGGTCTTAAAATTACTAGTGAAAATAAAACATTAAAAAAATTTTATAGTAATTTAAATTTTAAACTCACAAATTCACAAAATAATGTAATCAAAGAAATACTTCAAGACCTTGGAAGCTCTAATCAAATGATCAGATTGTTGCAAGGAGATGTTGGATCTGGAAAAACTATTGTAGCTTTAATATCAATGATAAAAGTATTTGAAAGTAATTTTCAATCTGCTTTAATGGTGCCTACTACAATTCTTGCATTTCAGCATTATGAAAATATTCTAAATTTATTAAAAGATTCAAAAATAAATGTGCTTGTTCTTACAGGAAAGGATAAAGGCAAGGAAAGGAAAGAAAAATTAGATGAAATTGAAACTGGAAAAGCAGATATTATAATTGGGACACATGCTTTAATACAAGATACTGTAAAATTTAATAATTTAGGTTTAGCAGTTATTGATGAACAGCATAGATTTGGAGTTTATCAAAGAATGGTATTTAACCATAAAAATCATAAACCAAATATATTAGTAATGAGTGCGACTCCCATTCCAAGAACATTAACTTTAGCAGCATATGGAGATATGAAAGAAAGTAAATTAATTGAAAAACCTTTAGGTCGTAAACCAATTATAACTAGCTCTTTGTCATTAAAAAAGGAAAATCAACTTGTTGATAGAATAAAAGAAAAAATTAAAAATTCATCATCTAAATTTTACTGGGTATGCCCTTTAATAGAAGAATCTGAAGAATTAGATCTAAAAGCTGCAGAGGAAAGATACAAAATTTTAAAAAAATATTTTAAAAATAAAGTTCTTTTAATGCATGGACGTTTAAGTGAAATAGAAAAAGAAGAAATAATGACAAAGTTTAAAAATGAGGATTATAAAATTTTAGTTTCAACAACTGTTATTGAAGTTGGTGTAGATATTCCTTCTGCAACAACAATTGTAATTGAACATGCAGAAAGATTTGGTTTAGCTCAACTTCATCAATTGAGAGGTCGTGTTGGTAGAAATGAGATTCAATCATATTGTGTACTTTTACATAAAGATAATATTGGAGAAATTTCAAAACAAAGAATTGATATAATGAAGCAAACAAATGATGGTTTTAAAATTGCTGAAGAGGATTTAAAAATAAGAGGTCCAGGAGAAATTTTAGGAAAAAAACAATCTGGCAGCCCATCTTTTTATGTAGCTGATCTTAGTTTTGATTACGATCTATTAGAAGATGCTAAAATTATGGTAGAGGATATATTATCCAAAAACCCAAAATTGGAAAACATAGAAGGAGAAAATCTTCGAAACTTATTGTATCTTCAAGAGAGAGATGCAGCAATTTTAACACTTACTGCTGGATAATAGTTATGGATATAGAAAAAGGTATTAGATTTGAATGCCAGGGTTCTGGAAATTGTTGTGTTTCAAGAGGTACCTATGGTTTTGTTTATTTAAGTAAGAAAGATATTAAAAAATTGTCAGATGGATTTAAAATAACAAAACAAAACTTTGTAAAAAACTATTGTAAAAAAACTGATGGTTTCATTCACTTAAAGGAACTAAAAAAAAATAATGGAAATTGCATATTTTTGAAAGATAACAAATGCACTGTTTATAAATCAAGACCAATACAATGTAGAACTTGGCCTTTTTGGCCTGAAAATATGAATACAAAAACTTGGAATAACGATATTGCTAAAAATTGCCCTGGTGTAGGTAAAGGTAAAGTAAAAACAAAGAAAGAAATTTTAAAGCAAGTACAAGTTGATTATGAAAACGAATTAAATATTAGGAATAAAAATTAACCATCAGACTCAAATTCCATTTCTTTAAAATATCCGATATACTTATTAACCTTTTTTTTAAGCAATATCTTTATTGTTGTTCCTTCAAGAACTACTTCAAGAATGTTATCATTTTTTCTTAAAATATCACAGTTTTTCTCAATACCTGATGCAATATTTTTAATTTTTGCTTTTTTCATTTTGGATGGTGAGCCCTGCAGGATTCGAACCTGCGACCCATTCCTTAAAAGGGAATTGCTCTACCAACTGAGCTAAGGGCCCATCGAATCTGTACTCTATATAGTTCAAATATTGTAAGCGCAAGTGATTAACTAAGAGTTTTTTTTATTAAGTTGTTCTAAAGTATTTTTAGAAACAAAATTTGAAACATCTCCACCTAGTTTATGTACCTCTTTAACAAAATTAGATGAAATGAATGAATTTTTTTCAGAAGTCATAAGAAATATTGTCTCAATATCAGGGTTAAGTTGGTAGTTCATGCCTGTCATTTGAAATTCATACTCAAAATCAGAAACTGCTCTTAAACCACGTATTATACATGTGGCATTTTGATCTTTAGCAAAAGTTGTAAGTAATCCTGATAATTCAGTAATATTAATTTTTGAATTTAATTCGTTTACAGAACTGATATCACTTTTGATAATATTAATTCTTTCTTGAACACTAAATAATGAATCTTTGTTAATATTATTAGCGACTGCTATTACTAATTTATCTACTATTCTTAGTGATCTTTTAATTATGTCCATATGGCCTGCAGTCATAGGATCAAAAGTACCCGGATATATTCCAATTTTATTAATCATTTTCAAATTCTTGTATTCTAGAAACAGAAACAATTCTATCACTTTCAGGTATCTTAAAAATACTTACACCTTTGGTGGACCTTCCTGCTATTCTAATTTGATTTACATTAACTCTAATAATTTGACCTTTGTCACTAACAAGAATAATTTCATCATTGTCCTGAACAACAAAACAATCAACAACTTCTCCATTTTTTTCAGATGTTATTATGCCAGTTATGCCTTTTCCTCCTCTATTTGAAATTCTATATTCATAAGCGGATGATCTTTTTCCAAAACCCTTTGATGTTATAGCTAATAGAAATTCTTCATTTTTATTTAATTCTTCAAATCCATTTTTAAGAGATGAGGATTCTTTTCTACTTTCAGATGCTGCTCTTAAATATTGTTGTCGAATGTTCATATCAATCACTGAGTGTTTCAGAATTGCTAGAGAAATAATAGTATTACCCTTATCTAATTTTATGCCTCTAACACCAGATGAATTTAAACCAGAAAATAATCTTAATTTTTCAACAGGAAAACGTAAACATTTTCCACTTGATGAAGAAAGTAAAATATCATCATCTATAGTACAAAGCTTAACACCGATTAATTCATCTTTTTCGTCAAGCTTAATAGATACCTTGCCTGAATCCCTCAATTCTCTTTTTCCACTCTTAGCAACATCAATTAATTTATTTTTTCTAACCATTCCATTTTTGGTTGTAAAAATAACATAAAATTTTTCCCACTGATTTTCATCTAGAGGTAACGGTAGAAAAGTTGATATTTTTTCAGAATTTTTAAAAGGCAGTAAATTAACTATAGGCTTTCCCCTTGCCTTTAAACTAGCTTCAGGAACATCATGAGATTTTAGAGAATAAACTTTTCCTAATGAAGAAAAAACTAAAAGTTTAGTATGAGTATCTGCAAAGTGAATTTCTTTAACAAAATCTTCTTCTCTTGTTGACATACCAGTTTTGCCTTTGCCTCCTCTATTTTGAGAACGATAATTAGATAATAGTGATCTTTTTATGTATCCATTATTAGAAATAGTTAAAACTATATCTTCTTGTTGAATATATCTTAAATCATCTACTTGCTCATATTCTTGATCAATAATCTCACTACGTCTTACAGTTGCAAATTCTTTTTTAATCTCAGTTAATTCATTTTCTATTTCCTTTAGAAGAATATCCCTAGAATTAAGTATAGATAGGTAATTTTTAATTTCTAAAATTAAACTTTCTAAATCTTTTTGTATATCTTCTCTTTCTAAAGCAGTTAATTTTTGTAATCTTAATTCTAAAATAGCTTTAGCCTGTGCTTCAGAAAAATTGAAAGTATTGTTTTTTAACTCTACAGTATCATCCTCAACTGACTTAATAAAATTAAGATTTTGTTTAGATACTTTCCATTTCTTTTTAATTAATTTTTCTTTGGCTTCTTTTGTATCTTTTGAACTTTTTATTAATTCTATAATTTCATCAATATGTTCATTAGTAACAACCAATCCAACTAAAATATGAGCTTTTTCTCTAGCTTTATTAAGGTCAAATAATGTTCTTTTTATTATTACTTCTTCTCTAAAATCTAAAAATGAAGATAAAATTTCTTTTAAATTCATTTGTTCTGGCTTACCTTTATTTAAAGCAAGCATATTAGAATTGAATGTCGTTTGAATTAAAGTGTGTTTATATAATTGATTGAGGATAATATTTGAGTCTACATCTTTTTTTAATTCTATAACAACCCTAACACCGTTTCTATCTGACTCATCTCTTAAATCTGAAATTCCTTCAACAATTCCATTTTTTACAATTTCTGCAATCCTTTCTAATAATTTTGATTTATTAACCTGGTAAGGTATTTCATGGAGAATAATTGCCTCTCGATCCTTTTTAAAATTTTCAATACTAGTTTTCGATCTAACTACACACCCTCCTTTTCCAGTTTCAAATGCTTCAGTTATGCCTTTTTTACCAATTATTTGACCTCCTGTTGGAAAATCAGGACCAAAAATATGTTTTTGAAGATCTGAGATATTACAATCTGGATTTTTAATAAGATATAAAGATGCATCTATTACTTCTCCTAAGTTATGTGGGGCAATATTAGTTGCCATTCCAACTGCAATTCCCGATGCACCATTAACTAAAAGATTTGGAAATTGGGATGGCAAGACTGAGGGTTCTTTTGTTGTGTCATCATAATTAGGTTGAAACGAAACGGTATTTTTATCAATATCTTCAACAAGCTTTTCGGATACTTTAGCAAGTCTTGCCTCAGTGTATCTCATTGCTGCAGGAGGATCTCCATCTAAAGATCCAAAATTTCCTTGACCATCAACTAACTCTAATCGCATAGAAAAATCTTGTGCCATTCTAACCATAGAATTGTAAATAGCTGAGTCTCCGTGAGGATGATATTTACCCATTACATCACCTACTATTCTTGCAGATTTTTTGTATGGTTTATTAAAATTGTACCCTGACTCACTCATAGAATACAATATTCTTCTGTGAACTGGCTTTAAACCATCTCTACAGTCTGGAAGTGCCCTACTAACTATTACAGACATTGCATAATCCAGATAGGATTTTTGCATTTCTTGCTCTAAACTTACTGAAGGTATATTAGTAGGTTCTTGATTGTCGTTATTTGATGTATCTATTTCGTCAGGCACTAAAAAAATCCAAGTTTTCTAAGAAAAATTAAGAATTTTTTATATCAAAAAGCACAATTTAAACCAATATAAATAAATGATTAAGTTATATTAAAAAAACTATATTTTTCAGTAAATAAATAATAATATCTAATTAAAATATTTAAAAAGGGATATCCTCATCTAAATCTTCAGAATCAACTGATTGGTTTCCAAATGAATTTTCCTCAATAGGCTTAGATTGATCCATTTCTTGAGAATTATCAGATACCTGAGAATTACTATTTCTGCTGTCTAAGAGGGTTAAATTACAATTATATCCCTGTAAAATAACCTCTGTGGTGTATCTATCATTTCCATCTTTATCTTGCCACTTCCTTGTTTGAAGCTCTCCTTCAACGTAAATTTTAGATCCTTTTTTTACGTATTTTTCTACTATATCAACTAAGCCGTCTCCAAAAACAACAATGTTATGCCAAGATGTTTTTTCTTTTTGTTCTTGAGTATTTCTATCTTTCCATCTTTTTGAAGTTGCAATTGAAAATGAAGCCATTTTAGCTCCAGACTGCATAGACCTAATTTCAGGATCTCTTCCTAAGTTACCTAATAAAATTGTTTTATTAACACTACCAACCATAATAATTCTATATATATCCATATAACATATTAACGTTATTAGATAACACTAATATTCATGAATTTAGATAAAATTGTTATAAAAGGTGCAAGAGAGCACAATCTTAAAAATATCAACTTAGAAATACCAAAAAATAAACTTGTTGTAATTACAGGTGTAAGTGGCTCAGGAAAATCAACTTTAGCATTTGATACAATTTATTCTGAAGGACAAAGAAAATATGTTGAGAGTCTATCAGCATATGCAAGACAATTTCTTCAAATGATGAATAAGCCTGATGTAGATAGTATTGATGGTCTATCACCGGCTATTTCTATTGAACAAAAAACTACACAAAAAAATCCAAGAAGTACCGTAGGTACAGTCACAGAAATCTACGATTACCTAAGAGTGCTATATGCTAGAGTTGGCGTTCCCTACTCTCCAGCAACAGGTAAACCAATTAAATCGCAATCAGTTAGTGAAATAACTGATCTTATAATTAAAAATAATATTGATAAAAAAATTTATATTTTATCTCCAATAGTTAGAGATCGAAAAGGTGAATATCGAAAAGAAATCGAAGATTTAAAAAAAAGAGGTTATCAACGACTTAAAGTAGATAATGTTGTCTATGATATTGATGAAGTGCCTTCACTTAAAAAGAATTTTAAACATAATATTGATGTTGTAATTGATCGACTTGTTGTAAAAAAAGATATCCAACAAAGACTGAGTGAAAGTATAGAAGTTGCGTTAACTTTATCAGATGGTTTGTTATATTTAGAAAATCTAGATACGAATAAAATATCGATATTTTCATCAAAATTTGCATGTCCTGTGTCTGGATTTAGTATTGAAGAGATTGAACCTAGATTATTTAGTTTTAATGCACCACAGGGTGCATGTTCTGAGTGTGATGGGTTAGGAGTTGAAAAATATTTTGACGAAAACAAGATTGTGCCAGATGAGACTAGATCAATTTCTGATGGAGCTATTAAACCATGGGAAACAAAAGTATTTGGTTATCAAAAAAAATATTTTGTTGAAACAATAGATAAAATTTTAAAACAATTCAAAGTTAAGAAAAATGTTCCATGGAGTGAAATTCCAAAAAAAGTAAAAAATATAATCCTTTATGGAGATGAGAATAATGAACTAAATTTTTTATATGATTTTGAGGGAATAATTAACTTTATTGATCGAAAATATGAGGAAACGGAGAGATGGTGGCTTCAGTATGAATTAGAAAAATATTTATCTGAAAGAGACTGTGAAGTTTGCAATGGTTTCCGTCTTAACAATAAAGCTTTAGCAGTAAGAATAGATGAAAATCATATTGGAAATATTACTAAAAAATCAATTAGCGAATGTTTAAATTGGTTTTCATCACTTGAAAGTAAACTTGATAAAAATAATAAAAAAATTGCTGAAGGAGTGATTAAAGAAATAAAAGATAGATTAGTTTTTTTAAATAGAGTTGGTTTAGATTATTTATCATTAGCAAGAGCTAGTAAAACTTTGTCTGGAGGTGAAAGTCAAAGAATTAGATTGGCAAGTCAAATTGGCTCAGGTTTAACAGGAGTTTTATATGTTTTGGATGAACCATCTATTGGATTACATCAAAAAGATAATCAGCAACTAATTGAAACTTTATTTAGATTAAGAGATTTAGGAAATACTGTAATTGTTGTTGAACATGATGAGGATGCAATTAGACAATCTGATCATATAATTGATATTGGTGTTAAAGCAGGAGTTAATGGAGGACACATAATTGCAGAGGGAGGACTTAAAAAAATACTTAAAAATAAAAAAAGTTTGACAGCAAAATATTTGAATAAATCCTTAGAAATAGAAGTTCCAAAAAATAGAAGAAAATTTAATAAAAATAAAGTTTTTAAGCTTAATAAAATAAAAACAAACAACTTAGACAATCTTAATATAACTTTACCTTTAGGAAATTTTATTACTGTTACAGGTGTATCTGGAAGTGGTAAATCTTCATTGATAATTGATACATTGTATCAAAGGTTAGATGAGTATTTTAATAAATCATTAAATAAAGATGAAAGTCGTTTTAACTTTAAAGGTATTAATCATATCGATAAAGTAATTGATATTGATCAATCACCTATTGGAAGAACACCGAGATCAAACCCAGCAACATATACAGGATGTTTTACTCCGATAAGAGATTGGTTTGCGAATTTAAATGAATCAAGTGCTAGAGGCTATAAGCCAGGTCGTTTTTCATTTAATGTTAAAGGCGGTAGATGTGAATCATGTGAAGGTGATGGGGTGAAAAAAATAGAAATGCATTTTTTAGCTGATGTTTATGTAGAGTGTGATATTTGCAAAGGTAAAAGATATAATAGAGAAACCTTAGAAGTAAAATATAAGGATAAATCTATTTCTGATGTTTTAGAAATGACTGTTGAAGAAGGTTATAAATTTTTTGACAAAATTCCTTCAATAAAACAAAAATTACAAACTTTAATGGATGTGGGATTAGATTATATAAAAATAGGTCAATCAGCTACTACTTTGTCAGGTGGTGAAGCGCAAAGAATAAAATTATCAAAAGAATTATCAAAAAGATCAACAGGAAAAACACTATATATTTTAGATGAGCCAACAACTGGTCTTCATTTTGATGATGTTAAAAAATTACTTAAAATTCTTCATACACTAGTTGATGAAGGTAATACTGTAATCGTTATTGAGCATAATCTTGATGTTATTAAAACAGCTGATCATATAATTGATCTTGGTCCTTTAGGAGGTGTAAATGGTGGTCAAATTGTTGGCACTGGTACCCCCGAAGATATTGCAAATAATAAAAAAAGCTTTACAGGTGAATTTTTAAAGAAAATTTTATAAATCAAAGGAAATAAAATGATTAATCTAGAGTTACCAGATCTACCCTACAGTAAAGATGCTCTAATGCCGTATATGTCGGCTGAAACTTTAGAGTTGCATCATGATAAGCATCACATGGCTTACATTACTAATGGAAATAAGTTTATTAAAGAACAGAATATATCAGATGATAATGTTAATGATATAGTAATCAACTCTTATCAAAAAAATGCTCCGGTATTCAACAATGTGGCACAACATTTAAATCATGTTCATTTTTGGGAAGTGATGAAAAATAATCCAGATGGAAAAATTCCCTCTGAGCTCGAAAAAAAGATAGTTTCAGATATTGGTTCAATTGAAAAAATGAAAGAAGATTTTATAAATGCAGGCATTGGTCAATTTGGATCAGGTTGGTGTTGGTTAGTTCTAAATAATGGAAATTTAGAAATTACTAAAACACCAAATGGAGAAAACCCAATCGTACATGGTCACACTCCTCTACTTGGATGTGATGTTTGGGAACACTCATATTATGTTGATTATAGAAACAGAAGACCTGATTATTTAAAAGCTTTTATTGATAATTTAGTTAATTGGGAAAAAGTTACAGAAAACTTAAATAACGCTTAATCTTCCTCATCTTGCGGTCTAAACTTAAAGATTAATAAAGTTGGGACCGCAATAAATACTGATGAGTATGTCCCAATTATTACGCCAATAATCATTGTTAAAGCGAAAGGTCTAATAACCTCACCTCCAAATGTAAATAAAGATACTAAAGCAAGAAGCGTTGTTAAACTCGTCATTATGGTTCTTGATAGAGTATTATTAACCGATAAGTTGAATAGATCTACTAACTCTAACTTTTTATATTTCCTTAAATTTTCACGAACCCTATCAAAAATTACAACTGTATCATTTATTGAGTAACCAGCAATTGTAAGAATTGCTGCTATTGTTGCGAGGGAAAATTCAACATTTAAAATAGATAGCAAACCTAGTGTAAATAATACATCATGAGTTAAAGCAACAACGGCACCAAAACCAAATTGCCATTCAAATCTCAACCAAATATAAATTAAAATTGCTATTAAAGCAAAAGAGACAGCTTGAAAACCTCGAAACAATAACTCAGAACTAATTGTAGGCCCTACAAATTCAGATCTTCTAAACTCAACAACTTTGTCTTGAATTAAATTTTTAACAGAATTAACTGTCTCAATGCTTTCTTGATTACTTTTATTTTGAAGTCTAATTAAAATAATATTTTCATTACCAAATTCTTGTAAAGATACATCACCATAAGAAGAAGATAAAATTTCTCTTAACTCTCCAATTGAGGTATTTTTTGTACTAACCTCTATTAGCGTACCTCCTTTAAAATCAATCCCTAGGTTTAATCCTTTTATACTTAATAAACCAATTGAAAGTAATATTGCTAAAATAGAAAAAATTAAGAATTTTTTTCTTAAACCTAAAAAATTAATATTAGGTTCAACAGGGATAATTCTATTTAAACCAAACATTAGAGCTTTAATTCCTTTTTATTTGCAAATGATAAGTACATGTACACCAAGAAATTTGTAAGCATTAAAGCAGTGAACATGGAAGCTATTACACCCAAAGATAATGTTATGGAAAATCCTCTTATTGGACCAGAGCCAAAAGCAAATAATAGAACAGCAGCAATCAGAGTAGTAATATTAGCATCAAGTATAGTTGACATAGCTCTATCAAAACCATTTTTTACAATTTGAAATACTTTTGTTTGTTTTAAACTCTCTTCTTTAATTCTTTCAAAAATTAAAACATTTGCATCTACTGCCATACCAATTGTTAACACAATTCCAGCAATACCTGGCAGTGTTAATGTTGCACCAATTGTTCCTAGTAATGAAATTATAATAAATAAGTTAACTATCAAAGAAACGTTGGCTAAAGCGCCAAAAGTTCCATATATGAGTATCATAAAAATACATACCAATACCATACCAATAATTGCTGCTATTTGACCAGCAGCTATAGAATCTGCTCCTAAACCAGCCCCTACTGATCTCTCTTCAACTATTTCTAAAGGTGCTGGTAAAGCACCAGCTCTTAATAAGACAGCTAGATCAGAAGCCTCTTGTGCATTGAAGTTTCCAGTTATAATTCCGGAGCCGCCAGTAATTGCACTACTTATTCTAGGGGCAGTGATAACAACTCCATCTAATACTACAG
>CACMPM010000001.1 GCA_902615625.1 uncultured Alphaproteobacteria bacterium | reverse complement strand
AAAAGATCAATTTTATCTTTTGATAATAATGTCCATGCTAATGCAAATTGATCATCTATTTCATTAGCTGTATCTGTATCAAGTATCATTTTATTTTTTCCACTAGGTAAGGATAAATTGTTAAGCAAAATTTCTTTTGATAATTTTGGGAATTTATCTAAAATTTTTTTAGGAACTTGCATGAAATAAAATATTTACTTTAATTTTTTAAATTTATACATCTTTTAATTTTTTAACTGCATCAATTATTTTTTTTGTTGAAGGAATATAAAAATCTTCCATTGGTGGACTAAATGGTACAGGGGTATGAGGAGCAGTTATTTTAATTACTGCAGCTTTTAAATCTGAAAAACATTTTTCTGAAATTAAAGAAGATATTTCTGAAGCCAAAGAACATTTAGGGTTTGATTCATCAACAACTATAACTTTACCAGTTTTTTTGACTGATTGAAAAATTAATTCCTCATCAAGTGGAGAATAAGTTCTTGGATCAACTATTTCACAGCTAATATTAATTTTTTCTAATTCATCAGCTGCTTCTTCAGCAAATAAGTTCATTCTTTGAATAGCAATAATAGTAACATCACTTCCTTCTCTTCTTATTCTACCTTTACCAAGTGGAATAGGTTTTAAATCATCAGGCACTTCACAGCTTGTCATGTATAATCTTTTATGCTCCATAAAAATTACTGGATCATCATCTTTAATTGAGGATAGTAAAAGACCTTTGGCATCGTATGCATCATATGGCGCAACAACCTTTAGCCCTGGTATATGAGTATAAAGACTATAAAGAGTTTGTGAATGTTCACTACCTGCACGAAATCCTGCACCGACTACAGTTCTTACAACCATCGGTACTTTTTGTTTGCCACCAAACATATATCTCACTTTAGCTGCTTGATTCATCATTTGATCAAAACATACACCGGCAAAGTCAACATACATTAATTCCACAATAGGTCTTAATCCTGTCATTGCAGCTCCAATAGCGGCACCAAAAAAACCTGCTTCTGCAATAGTAGTATCTCGAACTCTTTCTCCACCAAATTTAGTATAAAGTCCCTGAGTAACACCAAAAGGTCCTCCCCATGCATCTTGTGTACCTTGATATTGTTCTCGACCTTTACCTCCTGCAATATCTTCACCCATCAAAATAACATTTTTATCTTCTTCAAATGATTGAACTAAGGCATCATTAATTGCATCTTTAACTGTTTTTATTGTCATCTATTAATTTCCACTGGATAGTTTACATATACTTCTTCAAGTGCATCCTCTGGTTGAGGCCAAGGTTGAGTATCAGCAAAATCAAATGCTTTATCAACCTCTTCTTTAGCTTCATTAATAATTTTTTCTAAATCATTTTTGTTCAAACCATATTTTGAAGAATTTTCTTTTGCTAACTTTATTGGATCATTTTGTTTTGCTTTATCAATTTCTTCTTGTGGTTGATAAAGTTGAGTATCGCCTTCGTACTGTCCAGAAAATCTGTAGTTTTTAAATTCTAAAAATATGGGAGTATTTTTTTGTTTAGCTTCATTAATAGCTTTTTTGGAAATGTCGTAAACTTCAAATACATTATTGCCATCACCAATGTACGAGAGCATGTCATAAGCTTTAGTTATATCTGATAACTCTTTTGTATTTAAATGCCAATCAGTTGCAGTAGCTTCCGCATAACCATTATTTTCACAAACAAAAATCATTGGTATATCCCATAGCTTTGCTAAACCTGCAGCCTCATGAAAAGCTCCGTTATGAATTGCACCATCACCAAAAAAAGATACACATGTTTTATTACTCTTATTTATTTTTTCTTGTAAAGCTGCTCCTAAAACTACTGCTGGACCAGCTGCAACAATTCCAAATGAACCTAACATACCTTTGCTAAAATCACTTATATGCATACTTCCACCACGTCCCTTACAAATTCCAGTTTTTCTTCCATAAATTTCAGAAGTAATTTCGTTTAATTCACAACCTTTAGCTATAGCATGACCATGGTTTCTATACGTACTTGATATCCAATCATCTTGATTCAATGCTGCCATTACTCCTACACAAATAGCCTCAGAACCTATACAAGTGTGAAGATAGCCTGGTACTGTTTTCTCTTTAGCAATTTTTTTTATTCTTTCTTCAAAAAATCTAATCGTAAAGATTTTTTTATAGATCCAATTAATTTTTTCTTTCTCAATCATTTTTTATGAAAATACTAACGTTTAATATTAAAATATAGAAATAAGATTTAACTTAAGATTAAATAATTGACAATAGATACATTATATCATTTAGTATAATTCGGATATGAAGGAAGTATTGACAATTGGTTTTGTAGCTACAGCAATTAGTCCTTACTTTTCAGAGGAACAACAGGTAAGAATAAAATCCGAAAATCATCTAAAAAAAATCATTGCAGAATATGACGCTAAATTAATTTGTTTCCATAAAACTATATTTTCTAAAGAGGACTCAGTGGAGGCAGAAAAATTTTTTTTTAAAAACAAAATTGATTTTTTAATATTACAAACAAGTTCATGCAGTTCAGGAGAACAATTATACCCTCTTTGTAATATTACAAATAAGATGGGTTTATGGGCAGTTCCAGATCTTGAAAAAGAAGGTGATGTAAAATTACACTCTTTAGTTTCAGTAAGTCATTATTTAGGAATAATTAAAAAAATACTTCATGAAAAAAAAATTAAAACTAAATGGTTTTATAATTATGGTGATACTGATGAATTTAAAAACAAGTTTTTGATTACTTTAAGATCATTGGTAGCAGATAAAAAAATTAAACAATCAAAAATAGGATTAGTTGGTGGTATATCTCCAGGTTTTGACAATATGATTGTCGATAATAAAAAAATAAAACAAAATATTGGATCAACAATTGAAGAAACAACAATTAAAGAATTAATTTCTTTAGCAAAAAGTTTTGATCAATCATTAATTGATCAAGAAATAAAAAAAATAAAAAATGCTGCATCTTCAATCTCAGTATCAGATGAAGAATCATTTAATAAAGTAACAAGAGTATATTTTGCATTAAAAAAAATGAGGCATGAAAATGACTGGGACTCTATGGCAGTCCAATGTTGGTCTCAATTTCAAGAATTATATGGAATTGCTCCTTGCATGGCATATGGTTGGATCGGTAGCGAAGATGGTATTGCGGTATCTTGTGAAGGAGATGTTCAAGGTTCATTAAGCATGCTATTATTAAATTACATATCAAGTAGTGATAAATCATCTACACTTTTAGATCTTGCAACATTTGATACTAAAGCTGATGCCGTATTAATGTGGCACTGCGGAGTGTCGCCAAGACATTTTGCGAATGAAGATGGAATAAAATGGGTTGATCATAGTACGTTAGGAAGAAAAACAGATAAAAAATATGGCGTTGCTGGAGATCAAGTATTTAAAGCTCAAAAATCTACAACAACATACTTAGGAAATAATGCTGAAAGAATATTAATTATAAATTCAGAAATTTTTGAACATAATAATAAAGGTTTTGATGGAACAAGAGGATGGTTTAAAGAAACAAAATTAAACAGATCTCATATTTCGGCAGAAAACCTGATAAATACTCTAAATATTATTGGACATGAACATCATTATGCTGTGGGTCAAGGAGATTATAGTAAAGAATTATTAGAATTTGCAGCTTGGAATGATTTAAAGCTTGTAGACGAGATTCCTTTAGTAGATTATATTTCACCAAAGGATAATGAATCAAATTAAATTATTATTTGATTCTATATATTAGGAGGAAAGATGAAAATTAAACTTAAATTTCTTACCTTAACATTTATAAGTTTATTTTTTTCAAAATTAGTATTTGCTGAAACTGCACCTGGATTTAATTCATGGGATGATGTTGTTAAAGCAGCTGATGGCGGACAGGTAAATGTGTACATGTGGGGTGGATCAGACGCTATCAATGGTTTTGTTGATGACTTTTATGGAGTTCCATTAAAAGAAAAATATAACATAACTTTGAACAGAGTTCCTTTAAAAGGAACAGTTGACGCTGTGAACCAAGTACTAAGTGAGAAAGAAGCTGGAGTAACTGGCGATAATGGAAATATTGATTTGATTTGGATTAATGGAGAAAATTTCTGGACATTAAAACAAGCTAATCTTCTTTATGGACCATTCGCTGCTGGTTTACCTAACAGTGAATTTGTTGCATGGGACAATCCAGCAGTAAACTTAGACTTTGGAAGACCTGTCGAAGGTATGGAAAGTCCATGGTCTAGTGCTCAGTTCCACTTTATGTATGACTCAGCAAGAAATAATTATGATGATATGCCTCGTAGTTATGCTGAATTAAGTAATTGGATAGCAGAAAACCCTGGAAGATTTACTTACATAAGACCTGGTAAAGGTGGATTTGTTGGTACTAGATTTGTAAAACAAATTTTCTTTGAGCTAAGTGGTGGACACGCGCAGTGGGTAGGTCCATTCAATCAAGAATTATATGATAAGTGGGCTCCAGAAGTTTGGAAATTATTAAATTCTTGGGAAAAAGATCTTTGGAGAAGTGGAGAAACTTATCCAAAAGATAATGCAGAAATGCATAGTCTATTTGCTAATGGTGAAGTTGATTTAGACTTTACACAATCTCCAAGAGGTGCTGGACCTACAAATACTGCCGGAACAACACCTCCAACATCAAGAGCATTTGCTTTTTATGAAAATATGATCGGAGATTTCAATTATTGGGCTATTCCTTATAACGCTCCTAACAAAGCTGCTGCACTAGTATATGCAAACCTAGTATTAGAACCTGAACTACAAGCTGCTCAAGTACAACCAGCAAATGGTTTCTGCTGTGGTTGGGGTATTAGCACGGCTAAAGTTACAGATGCTGCTGGAAAAGCTGCAATAGCTGAAGCTCAAAATAATCTTGGAGATGCCGCTGAGGATCAAGACATCCTTGCGAAGGCTCTTGTTTCTGACATTGCTGCAGAATATCAAGATTTAATTGAAGCTGATTGGGAAGCAAACGTACTTTTAAAATAAAATAATATTTTAATAAGAAAATGGGCGGAGAAAGATTAAAAATTATCTTATCTTTAACTCCGCCCCTTTTAATTATTTTTACTCTTTTTTTTGGAGGAATTTTTTATGGATTTTTACAAAGCTTAGGGTACCAACCAGCAATTGGAAAATATGAAATAAATTTTTCAGCGTATTACAATGTTATGTTTTCCGAAAGATATGCAAAATTATTTTGGACTGGCTTAGGATTAAATTTATGGGTAAGTTTTGCTAGTACTTTTTTAGCAGCAGTTTTTGCTTTGTTTGGTGCTCTAGCAATAAGAAAAACATTTTTTGCAAAAACAATTTGTAATTTTATATATTCATTAAACTTGCCAATGCCTCATTTAGTTGTAGCAGTTGGCATTATATTCGTATTTTCTCAAAGTGGTTTATTAGCTCGTTTAGCATCTCAAATTGGATTAATTGGGAGTCCTGGAGATTTTCCCGTATTAGTTAAAGATAAATATGGTTTAGGTATTATTCTTGCTTATATTTGGAAAGAAGCAGCATTCTTTTTTATAATTTTAATGTCAGTATTACAATCTTTAGGAGAAAATTTTGAAGAACTTGCTCAAAGCTTAGGAGCAAATAGATGGCAAAGATTTCGATATGTTATTTTACCTTTAGTTATGCCAAATCTATTTTCTGCATCAATAATAGTATTTGCTTTTAGTTTTGGTGCATATGAAGTTCCAGCCTTGCTAGGTGTAATTTATCCTCAAATGTTACCGGTTATGGCATTTGAATTTTTCTTGAACCCTGATCTTAATGCAAGAAGTGAAGGGATGGCATTAAGCATTATTATTGCAATAATAGTAATGATATTAGTTGTATTTTATTTTTGGTTAACTCAGGCAAAAATTAGGAAGGATTAATGAATAATAATTTAAAAAAAATAAATATATATGCAATTTATTTAGGCGCAATTATCTTAATATTACCTCTTATAGCCTTCTTTATTAATGCATTTTCTTTTAGATGGTTTTATCCTCAAGTTATTCCAAAAGAGTTAAGTCTACAAGCTTGGGTAAGATTAAAATTAATACCTAAACCTGGTCAAAGATCTTTCGAAGGCTTTATAGAACTTTGGGCTTCTAATCCTACAGTTATCAAAGCATTATTAAATAGTTTAAGTATTGGTTTCTTAGTGACAATTGTTTCAATAATAATTGCATTACCTGCTGCAAGAGTTCTGGGTTTATTAAATTTTAGATTTAAAAAATTAATTATTTTTATAATGGTCTCGCCCACTATACTTCCCCCAATAGCTTTTGTTTTAGGACTGAATATCAATTTTATATCATGGGGTTTTTCAGGTAATTATTTTGGAGTATGTTTAGTGCATTTAGTACCTATTATGCCATACGTAGTTCTTACTATGACTGGAATATTTGCAAACTATAACCCTGACTTTGAACATCAGGCAAGAACTTTAGGTGCAAATAAAACTAGAACATTTTTATTAATTACTTTACCTGCTATAGCTCCAGGAATGGTTGTTGCGGCATTATTTGCATTTTTAGTTTCATGGAGTCAGTATCTTTTAACATTTTTAATTGGTGCGGGAAAAGTTATGACACTACCACTACTTGTTTTTTCAACTGCCTCATCAGGTAATCCAGCTTTAACAGCTGCAATATCAATTATATTTATTTTTCCTGCTATATTGATATTATTTTTTACATCCAAATTTGTTTCTGGTGAATCTGGAGCTACTAGTGGATTTGGGAAAATATAAGAATGAGTAAATTAAATATTAAAAATTTAATTAAAAGTTTTCCTAGCATGGATAGACCAGCAGTAAATAATGTAAATTTAGATATTGAAAGTGGAGAGCTAGTTGCATTTCTCGGACCTTCAGGTTGCGGTAAAACAACTATTTTGAAAATGATCACAGGATTGTTTCAACCTGATAGTGGAGATATTATTCTTGATGAGCAATCACTATTAAAAATTCCAACTGAAAAAAGAGGGGTAGTTATGGTTTTCCAAAATTATCTTTTGTTCCCTTATATGAATGTAAATGAAAATGTTGGATTTGCATTAAAAATGAAAGGTGTAGATAAAAATATAATAGATCAAAAAGTAAAAGAAATGTTAGAATTGGTAAAATTACCAGATATTGGATTAAGAAAGCCAAAACAGCTTTCTGGAGGACAACAACAAAGAGTTGCGCTAGCCAGAGCATTGATATCTAATCCTAGAATATTGCTTCTAGATGAACCATTAAGTAATCTTGACGCGCATTTAAGAGATGAAATGCGAGATCTAATTGTGACTATTCAACAAAAATTAAAAGTAACAACAATATTTGTAACACATGATCAAGAAGAGGCGGTTCTTCTAGCAGATAAGATAGCTTTAATTTTTGATGGCGAACTACAAAATTTTACTTCTCCAAAAAATTATTATGAAAAACCAAAAAATATAAAAGCTGCAAAATTTTTTGGTGGAGTTAATTTTATTAATGCAAAGAAAGATAATCATAATCTATCTACTAATATTGGAACAGTTCATTACAAAGGTGAAAATTATACAGATTTAAATGAAGATAATATAATAACTATTAGACCCGAAAATATAAAGTTAAGTAAAAATAATGATTTCAATGATAATTCATTCAAAGGCTTAATTAAATCAGTTATATTTTCAGGAACGCATACTAGATACAAAATTATAGTAAACGATTTAGAATTAGAATGCTCATTACAATCTGTAGGATTACAAGACATAAAAACAGATGATACAATTTATGTTCATTTACCCAGTGATAAAATATGGGCGATGAATGAATAAAAATATTGCAACAATTTCTTTTTCAAAAAATAATATACTATCAAAACTTTCAAAACATATGTTTGGAACTAATCTGGAACATATTGGAGATGCAATTTATAGAAATGGAATTTGGGCAGAAGTAGTAGAAAATAGAAAATTTTGTGGTCCTGATAAATTAGTTTGGAACAATGGTTTAGAAAATGATCACTTAGATTTTGGCATTGTACAGCCTTGGAAAGGTTATAACGCTTCTGCAAAACACGTTATGTACGCACATTCTAACTCAGAATATATTGTAAAAGGTGAAGAGATTATTAGTAGATACGGGAGTGGCAAACAATCTCAACAAATTACTATTCGAGAAAAATCAAAAATACAAAGAGGTATTAAGCAAAAGATTAATATTATTGACTCAAAAGATGAATACGAATTCAGTATTTATTTCAAAGGTGAAAATCAGAAAGTATTTATAAATATTGGAGAAATAAATTTTACATTTAATGCAAATAAAAATTGGAAAAAAATTAAAAAAACATTTACTTTTAAAAAAAGTAATAGCCTCAAAACCCTATCTATCTCTATTAAGTCTGGAACAATTTTTATTGCAAACTGTTCATTAATGCCAAAAAATACAATTTTTGGATTTAGAAAAGATATCACAGAAATGATTAAAGAATGGAAGCCAAGTTATATTCGTTGGCCTGGAGGGAATTTTCTTTCAGGTTATAATTGGCAGAATGGAGTTGGAAAAAAAGATTATCGCCTTCCCTACTACGATCATGCTTGGTATCAATGGGAGTATAACGATGTAGGTACAGATGAATTTATGAAATGGTGTGAATATATTGGAAGCGAACCAATGATTACAATCAATACTGGTGATGGTACTATCGAACAGGCAAAAAATTGGATCGAGTATATGATTGGTTCAATTAATACAAAATATGGAAAATTAAGATATAAAAACGGTAGAAAAAATCCTTATGAATTGCAAACGATATTCATAGGAAATGAAATGTTTGGAGGATGGCAAATTGGTCATACAGATCCAATTACTTATGCAAATAAATATAATTCTTTTGTAAAAGAGTTAAAAAAATTAAATAAAAAATTACGATTTATTGCAGTTGGTGCCTGTTCAGATCATTTTGGTCATTGGAATGAGTATGTATTAAAAAATATTAAAGAAAAAATTGATGAATTGAGTGTCCATTATTATTCTATAAGAACCGAGAAAGATAAAAAACATCCAGATTATAAAACACGTTATATTCCAACGGTTGCTGCCGCAACAGAAGTAAGATTAATGTTAGATAGAACGATAAGAGAAATAAAAAAATATTCCAATAAGAATATTAAAATAGCCTTTGATGAATGGAACACTTATGTAGAAGCAACTCCACCTTATTTTATTGAGAATTATAATATTGCTGATGCAATTTATGCTGCTTCACTTCTTAACGCATGTATAAATAGAGGGGATATAATAACCAACACTGGCATTTATCATTTGATAAATGTAATGGGTAATTACCGAATAGAAAAAAAGAAAATTTGGAAAACTCCAACAACACTTGTTTTAGAACTTTATACAAAATTTCATAAAGGTAAAATTTTAAAATCAGTTGTTAATTCTTCAAATTTTGTTTCTTTTAAATTAGGTAAACAGCCTGAATATAAAAATAATAAACTCATTGACTCTGCAGTAACAATGAATGGAAAACATATGTGTATGTCTGTAGTTAATAAATCAAGTTCAGAGAAAATACTTTTAAAAGTTCCATATCTAGATAGGATTGCTGAAAATTATTGTATTGAAGGATCTAATAAAGTTGACCTTAATACTTATGAAAACACTTCAAGGGTTAAGATCAAAAAAAATTCCTTAAAAACAAGTAAAGGATTTTTAATACTACCACCGCACTCGATAAGTGTTGTACTTTTTAATATATAACCTACGTTTTTTATTAAATTTAAGAGCTTAAAAGAGAATTAAGGTGATTGAAATAAAGATTTTAATGACTACTTATTCACATGATGGATAGTTATTTAGAATCAATAATTAAAAGAGATCCTGCAGCTAGAAGTAAACTAAGCATAATATTAACTTATCCTGGTGTAAAATCTGTTTTTTTTCATAAAATAGCAAATCAATTATGGAATTTAAATTTGTACACTCTTGCAAGAATAATATCTCAATTTAGTCGTTTCTTAACTGGAATTGAAATTCACCCAGCTGCAAAGATAGGTAAAAATCTTTTTATAGATCATGGGATGGGAACTGTAATTGGTGAAACAAGTGAAATCGGTGATAATGTTACACTTTATCATGGCGTAACATTAGGAGGTATCAGTCCTGCTGAAAATTCGAAAGATCAAAGAGATACAAAAAGACATCCAACAATTGAGGATAATGTAATTATTGGTTGTGGTGCAAGTATTCTTGGTCCAATTAATATTGGAAGTTGCGCAAGAGTTGGAGCTAATACTGTGGTATTAAAAGATGTTCCTCCTTATGCAACAATGGTAGGTAATCCTGTTAAAAACATTAATATTAATAAAGATACATCATTCAACCCATATGGTGTAAGAGATATTGATGATAACAAATAATGTTACTGAATTAATTGGTAACACTCCTTTAATAAAATTAAAATACCCCTCAGAAATTTCAGGTTGTGAAATATATGGTAAGGCTGAATTTATGAATCCAGCTGGTTCAGTAAAAGATAGAACAGCACTTGGTATTATCGAGGATGCAGAAGAAAAAAAATTATTGGAACCAGGTGGAACTGTCGTTGAAGGCACTTTTGGGAACACAGGTATAGGCTTAGCATTAGTTTGTAATGCAAAAAATTATAATCTAGAAATTGTAATGCCTAACATAACCGTTCAATCTAAAAGAGATATACTTAAAAATATGGGAGCAAAGCTTCATTTAGTTGATGCAAAACCATATTCCGATCCTGGAAATTATCAAAAAGTCTCAAAGCAATTAGCTAAAGATATTGAAAAACAAACAGGTAAAAAAACTTTTTGGGCTGGTCAGTTTGAAAATTTAGCAAACTACAAGTTTCATGAGAAAACAACATCTGCAGAAATATTTAAACAAACAGATGGTAAAATAGATGGTTTCACATGTGCAATTGGAACTGGAGGAACTTTAACTGGTGTTAGTGTTGGGTTAAAATCAAAAAATAAAGATATTATTATCGCTTGTACAGACTCACAAGGATCATCAATGTTTAATTATTTTACTAATGGTAAACCAGAAAAAAAAGGTGAAGAATCCATAACAGAGGGGATCGGACAGGCTAGAGTAACAAAAAATTTAGAAAATTGTAATGTAGATCAATCTTTTTATGTTTCTGATCAAGAATGTATGGAAATGCTATTTAAAATTATGAAAACAGATGGATTATTTCTAGGATTAAGTTCTGGGGTAAATATATGTGGTGCAGTAAAATTGGCAAAATCAATGGGTACAGGTAAAAAAATAGTAACAATACTTTGTGATGATGCAAATAAATATTATGATAAAATGTTTAATAAAGAATACTTATTATCCAGAAATTTACCTTATGCTGATTGGATGTAATTATGAATACTAAAGATAAAAAATTTAATTCTAAAGTAATTCATTCAGGTCATGGCGCTGATGAAACTACAGGTGCAGTAATGCCCCCTATTCATCTTTCATCGACTTTTAAGCAAAATTCTCCTGGTGACTTTACTTATGAATATGCAAGAACAGGAAACCCAACAAGAGATATATTAGAAAAGTTATTAGTTGAATTAGAAGATGGTAAATTTGCTTATGCTTTTAGCTCAGGAATGGCTGCAATTTCTGCATTATCAGATGCTTTAGGTAAAAATTATTCAATTATTTGTAGCGATGATGTTTATGGTGGAACAAGAAGAATTTTTGACAAAATCAAAACAGTAAATCAAGATGTGGAAGTAACATATGCCGATCTTAGTAAAGAAAATAATTGGCAAGGTCATCTAAAAGAAAATACCAAAATGATTTGGGTTGAGACACCCTCTAACCCATTATTAAAAATTATAGATATAAAAAAAATTAGAGAAAGCCTAAAGGATGATAATATTATTGTTGTTTGTGATAATACTTTTGCATCACCCTACAATCAGCAACCATTAAACAATGGAGCTGATGTTATTATACATTCGTCAACTAAATACCTTGGTGGGCATTCTGACATAATTGGTGGCGCATTAATTATAAATGATAATAAAATTTTAGCTGATAAAATTAAATATATTCAAAATGCAGTTGGCGCTGTTCCCAGTCCCTTCGATTGCTATTTACTTATTCGATCAATTAAGACACTTGCAGTAAGAATGGAGAGGCACAATAATAACGCCTTAGAAATTGCTAATTATTTATTAAAACATCCTAAAATTAAAAACGTTTTTTATCCTGGATTGGAAAATAACCCTAGTTATGAAATTGCAAAAAAGCAAATGACTGGATTTGGAGGAATATTATCAATTGAATTAATGGGTGATATTAATTCAGCAAAAAAATTTCTTGAAACAATTCAAATATTTACTCTGGCAGAAAGTTTGGGTGGTGTTGAAAGTTTAATTGAGCATCCAGCTATAATGACACATGCATCAATAGATAAAAAAATTAGAGATGAATTAGGAATTTCTGATACACTAATAAGACTTTCAATTGGGATTGAAGATATTTCAGACTTAAAGAAATCTTTAGATGATGCTCTAAAAAATATTTAAATTATTTTTTTCAAATCTGGAGGTGAATAATTAGGACCCTTCATAACCTTACCAAATTCATTATAAATTGGCTTGCCTTCCTCTGAAAGTTTGCTCATATTACTACGATGAACTTCGTTAAAACATTTATCTAGATCTATACCAAAAGCAGCACCGGCACCGTATGTTACAACTAAAATATCAGTTAATGCATCAGCAACTTCAACGATATCATTATCATTAATTGCATCTTTTAATTCATTAAATTCTTCATCAATCAATTTTTTTCTTAATTCAACAATTCTATTTTCTGGAAATTCGGCACTAGTTTTTACTTCTTGACCAAAAGTTGTCATAAATTCTTTTACTTTTTCAAAATTTGTCATTTTATCTCCCAATAATATTTATTTATAAAAAATATCGTTGTAAGTCACAACTATAAAGAGAAAAGATATTATTGTTATCCCCACAGCCAAATAAACTCTTGTAATAAACTCAGGAAGAGAGTTTGAAAAAATTCTTCTAATAATAAAATACATTATATGACCACCATCTAAAAGAGGAATAGGAAGCAAATTAAATAACCCCACAAACAAAGAAATAATAATAAATAAAAATAGAACTCCTCTAACCTGATCTAGCATCATTTGATCAGCATTTTTAACGATCCCTATTGGTCCAGCTAACTGATCTCCTAATGTATTTTCTTTATAAGATTGTTGAAGAAATGCAAAAGAAGCAGCATAATATGTAGGTATAAATAAAGATGAGTTTTTAATTGAATCAATTAAATTATACTTATCAATAATAGGATTTTCAGGTGAAGATATTCCGATGATGTACCTATTTAATTCTTCATTAAATTTTAGATCAAATTTTTTTTCGATTATCTGATTATTTCTTTCTACCAAGATATTTATACTTTGGTTATTTGCAATTGCTTTTGGGATATCAGAAAACTCTTCAATACTAATATTATTTATTTCAAGTATTCTATCTCCTTCTCTAAGATCATTTTCAAATGCTGATGAATTTTCACTAACTGATCCAATAATTGGCATTAAGCTAACAATTCCAAAAAAGAAAAATATGCAGAAAAGAGCAAACCAGGCACTAAGAATATTAAAAATACTTCCTGCCAAAAGTACTAATATCTTTTGAAAAAGTGTAAGGGATTGAAAGGATCCTAGTTCATCATTAGGGTTTGGAGAAAATATATTATCAAGACCTTTGATTTTAACATATCCACCCAATGGAATTGGAGATAATTTCCACGTAGTGCCATTTCTATCTGTATATTTTAAAAGGGGCTTACCAAATCCAATTGAGAAATCAGTAACTTCAGCTTTAAACAATCTCGCAACTATATAATGACCATACTCATGTATTGCGACAAGCACTAAAAAAACTAAAATAAGATTAATATAAATCATACTTATTATTAAATTAATATTTTAAATAATTGATAAATAGCAATTATCCTGTTTTAACCTCTTCATATTCATCAATTGGAGGACAAACACAAAATAAATTTCTATCACCGTATACATTATCAATTCTACTAACTGGACTCCAGTATTTATTATTTATCAAATAAGCATGCGGGTAGGCAGCATCTTTTCGGGAATATTTGTGATCCCAATTGTCAGAAGATACTTCTTCAATGGTATGAGGGGCATTTTTTATAGGATTGTCTACTTTATCAAATTTACCATCTCTAATCATAGTAATTTCATTGTGAATAGAAATCATTGCCTCACAAAATCTATCTAGTTCCTCCTTTGATTCACTTTCAGTAGGCTCAATCATCAGAGTGCCGGGAACAGGAAAAGACATTGTGGGCGCATGAAATCCATAATCGATTAGTCTTTTAGCAATATCTTCGTCTGAAATATTTAATTCTTGTTTAAATGGTCTAATATCAATAATAAATTCGTGTGCCACCATATTATTCTTACCAGTATATAAAATAGGATAATAATTTTTTAATCTTTCTTTAATATAATTAGCATTTAAAATTGCAACTTGAGTTGCTAATTTTAAACCATCATCACCCATCATAGAAATATAGGAATATGAAATAGGCAAAATAGATGCGCTACCCCAAGGAGCTGCAGAAACTGCCTCTTGAGTTGTTAAACCAATTTCATTTTTAAACATGGGGTGTCCAGGAGCAAAATCTGATAAATGTTTTTTTAATCCTATAGCTCCAACTCCAGGCCCACCTCCTCCATGAGGTATACAAAATGTCTTATGCAGATTCATATGACATACATCAGGTCCAAATTTACCTGGTTTAGCTACACCAACCATTGCATTATAATTAGCGCCATCAAGATACACTTGTCCTCCAGCATCATGAATTTTTTTACAAATCTCAACAATACTTTCTTCAAATACACCATGTGTTGATGGGTATGTAATCATTAAAGCAGATAATTTATCTCCTGCTTCTTCAATTTTTTTATCTAAGTGAGTTAAGTCAACGTTACCTTTATCATCACAGTTTACTATTAAAATATCCATACCACACATCTGTGCACTGGCTGGATTGGTTCCATGAGCACTTTTTGGAATTATACAAATGTTTCTTTTAGTATCTGAATTTTTTTCATGGTATTTTTGAATAGCTAATAAACCAGCAAACTCACCTTGTGCTCCTGCATTAGGTTGAAGTGAAACTGCATCAAAACCAGTAATATCTTTTAACATAGATATTAATTCACTCATCATTTCATTATATCCCTCACGTTGATGGGGCTCTAAGAATGGATGTGCATTTGAAAAACCTGGTAAAGTAATTGGAAGCATTTCAGATGCCGCATTTAATTTCATGGTACAAGATCCAAGAGGTATCATTGATCTATTTAAAGCCACGTCTTTGTTTTCTAGTTTTTTTAAATATCTCATCATTTCTGTTTCAGAATGATAGATATTAAATACTGGATGAGTTAAGATATTGTCTTTTCTTTCTAAATCACTTTTGAAAATTGAATTTTCAATTTTACCCTCGATCTCTTCAGCATATATTTCAATATTATTTTCATTAAAAAATTTAATTAAATTATCTACATCTTGAAGTGATGTAGTTTCATCTAAGGAAATTGTAAAATAATCATCATTTACAAATCTAAAATTGATACCATTATCTATAGATTTATTTACCCAGTATTTTGATTTTGAATCTTTTACTAATAAGGTATCAAAATAATTTTTAGATTTTACATCAAAATTTAATATCTCTAATGATTTTTTTAGATATCTAGACTTATAGTGAATGTCATTAGCAATATTTTTTAATCTAGTTGGGCCATGATATATTGCATATGAAGCAGATATAATTGCTAATAAGGCCTGTGCAGTACATATATTACTTGTAGCTTTTTCCCTTCTAATATGTTGCTCACGCGTTTGAAGAGCCATTCTATAAGATCTTTTATTAGTACGATCAACTGAAACACCAATTAGTCTTCCAGGTATCATTCTTTTGTATTCATCTAATGTTGCAAAATATGCTGCGTGAGGGCCTCCCAGACCCATCGGAACTCCAAACCTTTGCGTACTCCCAACAACTATATCAGCACCAAAATCTTTTGGTGATTTCATAACGACCAAACTCATTATATCAGCTGCTATGATTGATAACGCATCGTGTGATTTATTTATATTTATTAAATCTTTGAGATTTGCAATTTCTCCGTATGTATCTGGATTTTGAATTAAACAACCAAATGTATCATTATCTGGATTATCAAATATAATTTTTATACCTAAAGGCTTAGCTCTTGTTTTTAAAACAGATAGTGTTTGTGGATGACATGTATTTTGAACACAAAAAGTAAATTTTGCACTTTTTTTAATTTTAAAAGCCATCATCATAGCCTCAGCTGCCGCAGTACTTTCATCAAGTAATGATGCATTTGCAATATCCATTCCAGTCAAATCAATTATCATTTGTTGAAAGTTCATTAACATTTCCAACCTACCCTGACTTACTTCTGGTTGATAAGGTGTATAAGCAGTATACCATCCCGGATTTTCAAGAATATTTCTTAAAATAACACTAGGTGTAATGGTATTATAATAACCCATACCAATATAAGTTTTTTTGAAATTATTTTTTAAAGATAAAAGTTGAGTATTAATTTTATTAAACTCCTCAGACATACCAGGTCTAAATTTAAGTTTATCTTTAAAAATGATATGATTAGGTACAGTTTTTTCAATTAATTCATCTAATGAAGAGCAATTTATTAATTTGAGCATTTCTTCAATATCTTCATTTCTTGGCCCTATATGTCTGCTAACAAATTTATCTATTTCAATCATCTATTGTTCCAAAAATTGTTTATACTCATCTTCTGACATAAGTTCAGAATATTGACTTGAATCAGAAATTTTCATTTTAAAAATCCATCCCTCATTTTCTGCATCTTTATTAATAATAGCAGCATCATTTTCTAGATTATTATTAACTTCAATTATTTCACCATCTATTGGAGCATAAATATCAGAAGCTGCTTTTACAGATTCAACGACGCATATTTCATCTTTTGCTTTTACCGAATTTCCAACTGATGGTAATTCAATAAATACAATATCTCCAAGAGATTCTTGGGCATGATTGCTAATACCAATTGTAGCAATTTCATTTTCAATTGAAACCCATTCATGATCTTTTGTGTATTTTTTTTCACTCATATATGCTCCCATTTTTTTTATAATTTTTTTTTACAAAAGGTAGATTATTAATCTTTACTAATTCGAATTTTTTTCTAATTTCACAAAAAATTGGATTATCAGTATTGAATTCAGATATTATATAACCAATAGCAATAGATTTGTTTAGATTTGGAGAAAAACATCCACTTGTGATTTTGCCAATTTCATTATTATTGTTATCGAATAATGTCATTCCATCTCTTAACATTGATTTACTGGTAGAAATTAAACCTATTTTTTTATTAGATAGTTTATTTTTTAATTGATCGGATAAAACTTTATTTCCATTTAAATTTTCATCTTCTAATCTTTCTTTGTCTAAAGCCCATGATAAACCAGCTTCAATTGGTGTAATTTTTTCACTTAATTCATGACCATATAAACTTAATCCAGCTTCGAGTCTTAATGAATCTCTAGAACCTAACCCACAAAGCATTGTATTTTCATTTTTAAGTAAAAGATTAATTAAATTTTCTGCACTTTCATTTGGAATAGAAAGTTCAAAACCATCTTCACCGGTATAACCTGATCTACTTACTATTATTTCATTATTATCGTATTTACTTATTAAAATATCAAAAAAATTCATATTATTTGGAATATCAATAATATTTTTTAAAACATTAATAGAATCAGGTCCTTGGATTGCAAATAAACAATTTTTTTCATAAATTTTTTCTGCATTAGGAGCACAAGAAATAAATATTTCTTCGTCTTCTTTTTTTCGAGATGCATTATAAACAATATACAAATATGACTTATCTTTAATATCAATATTTGAAATAATTAGATCATCAATAACACCTCCATCTTTATTGAGCAAAAATGAATAATGCGATCTATTTTTAGTTAATTTTTTTAATTGTAATGGAATATATTTTTCTAATTTATGTAAATAAGATTCATTATTTTCTATTAAAATTTGCCCCATATGACTAACATCAAAAATACCAGAATGATTTCTAACGTTTTTGTGTTCATTAATTATTCCAGTTTTATAATTAATAGGCATATTAAAACCTGCAAATGGCAATATCTTTGCACCATTATTTTGATGAAAATTTTTCAGCGGAATGTCTATCGGCAACTGGTTCAAATAAATTCTCCAAGCTACCCCTCTGTCTTTTTACCTGAGAGCTTTTCACCTTCGGTAGAGCTAAATGCTCTTTTCCAGAGTTTTTTTTTAACGGTCCATTGTGCCTGAGAGTTTCCGGGTCGTTGCTCCTTCGGCTCTGAAATTTCAGTATCTCCCGTTAATTATTTGTATACTTTTTTTTATATTTTAACAATTAATTTAGAGGTATTTTATTATCGATTTTTGATTTTTGATAAATTTCTGACATTTTTTGGTACTCTTCTTTGATCTGATAAATTTTATCTAATAATGAGTCCTCTATGCCTAATCTTTTAATTTCTGATAAAATTGAGTAACTCTCCCAATAATCATTATTAATATTGTATTTACCATCTTTGATCTTAAACACCTCTATCAAAATTTTAAGATCGTGCGGAATATGAAAACCTTCTTTTGTGTCAGTATAAGAAAAAAAATAATAAAAATTATCAAATCCGGCCCAGGTTATAGCTGATAAACACATAGAACAAGGCTGATGTGTACTTATGAAATAATAATCTTTTGTATTAAACAGTTTTTTTTCAAATAAATTAAAAAGAGTTGAAATTTCCCCATGAAATAAAGGATTTTTGATTTCCTGGTTTGTACCTAGACAAACAAGACTTAGGTCAGATTTTTTAACAATAAATCCGCCAAATATTTTATTTCCTTCATTAATAGAAATTTTTGTTAATGGTATAAGATCATCTAAAATAATATTTAAGATTCTTTCATAATTTGTTATCATTATGAAATGCCTGATACTTTATTTATTAGATTTGTCCATAAAACAAAAAAAAAGGACCCAGCAAGCTAGGTCCCTTTTGTGTATCGTGCATTTCCTCCCGATACAATTTAATAATCGTTTCCTCTTATTAAATTGATTATTACCTTTGCGTGTAATAATTAAAAATAATTTATCTATTTATTATTTATCAATCAATAAAAAAATGTATTTTTAAAAATTAATAATCTTTTTTTGTTGATATGTTTGTTAATAAAATGTGCATAATTAAATTTGATTAAAAATGAGTAAAAAATCAAAACTTAATGTCTTAGGAGTTATGACAGGTACTTCAATGGATGGCGTTGATATAAGTTTGATTAATACAAATGGGACTGATTTTGTAAAAATTAAATGTGAAAAATCATATAAATTTGATCAAAATTATCAAAAAATAATAAACAATCTGATATTAAATAAACCAAAAACTAATAATAAAATTAAAGAATATTTTTTAAAAAAAGATGATTACGTTACAGATATTTTAGAAAAAAAAATAATTTTATTTCTAAAACAAAATAAAATTAATAAAAAAAATATTGATTTAATATCAATTAGTGGACAGACTGTTTACCACGACCCATCAAATAAAATATCTATACAATTAGGGAATGGAAACAAAATTGCAAAAAATCTTAAAGTTAAAACTATAAGTAATTTAAGAGATAATGATATTAAAAATGGTGGTCAGGGAGCTCCAATTGGGTCATATTATCATAAGTTTTTAATACAAAAATTTAAGGAAAAAGTAATTATAGTGAACCTTGGAGGTATAGCAAATTTTTCAACTGTAATTTCAAGAACATTATTATCATCGGACATAGGGCCTGCAAATTGCTTAAGTGATGATCTTTGCAATTATTTTTTTAAAAAAAAATTTGATAATGATGGAAATTATGCAAGAAAAGGTAAGATTGATAATAAATTAATTGAAAAATTCAAAAAAGATAAATTCTTTAAGAAAAAGTTCCCAAAATCATTAGATAGAAATTATTTTAGAAATTATTTTAATAAGCTAATTAAATTGAACAAATATGATGCGCTAATGACTGCTAACTACATGACTTATATTGGATTTAAAGAATTATTAAAAAATAAAAAATTTAAGATTGAAAGAATTTTACTTACTGGAGGAGGCAGAAAAAATAAATTACTCAAAGAAATATTAAAAAATAAACTGAATAAAAAAATTGAACTTATTGATAAATATAAAATAAATGGTGATTTAGTAGAAGCTCAAATGTTTGCGTATATTGGCATGAGATCATTTAAAAATTTAGAAATAAGTAATATAAATACTACAGGTGTGAAAAAAAATTTAAGTGGTGGTATTTTATATTTTCCAGATTAATTAGTTAAATCTGACCATGTTTTTTTATCAATATTTGAGCCACACAATATCACCATTGTATTTTTGCCAATAAGCTTATTATTGATTTTATATTTTAAAGCAGCAAGACCAGCAACACATGCGGGTTCAAGAAATAACTTAAATTTTTTATAACAAAAAACCATAAATTTTTTCATTTGATCATCAGAAACGGTTACCATTTCATCAATTACTTCTTTTGCTACATTAAAAGAATATTCCATATGTAAAGGTGCTGAAAGGCTGTCAGCAATACTATTTACATTAATATTATTTAGTGGTTTTTTAGCTCTAAAACTTTGATTTAAACCATTAGCATTTTCAGGTTCAACACCAATAATTTTAATTTTTGGATAAAATTGTTTTACATACGATGAAACACCACTTATCAATCCCCCTCCTCCAACTGAAATTAATAAATTGTCAATTTTAGTATTAATTGATTTTAAATATTCTACAATTTCTAACCCCAAGGTAGCACTACCTTGTAATGTCAATGGCCCGTCAAAAGGGTGAATAAAATAGTAACCTTCATTTTTAGCATTTTCAGCATCAAGAAAAGCTTGTTTTGGGTTTGTAAAAATAATGTTAGCACCATAATTTTTACAAGTTTGAACTCTATATTTATTTGCACTTTCGTATAGGAAAATTTTATTTTTCAATTTAAATTGATTGGCCACAAATGAAGCAGCGATTGCATGATTTCCAGCACTAACTGCTGTAATTCCTTTGTTAAATTTATTCTGATCTTGAGAAATTATATTATTAATAGCACCTCTTGCCTTAAATGAACCAGATTTTTGTAAAAATTCGCATTTAAAAAATAAATTAGTAGAAAAATAATTATCAATATCATCAGAACACTTTAAAAAAGGTGTTTGATTAATAAATGGTCTAATTTTTTTATAAATTTTACTAATATTATCGACAGATAAATCTTTAGGTATCAAGAAATTCCTCTAATTTCTTTAATTTTATCATAAGCAATATTAATAGCCGCTAACTCTTTATTAGATTGTTTAATAAATTCTTTCGGCATACCTTTTGCAATTAAATTATCTGGGTGATGTTCTTTATTTAATTTTATCCATTTTTTTCTTATCTCATTATCAGTGCTCGATCTATTCACACCCAATATTTTGTAAGGGTCAGATTCACTGTTTTTTAAATTTGATTGGAAAATTCTTTGGAAATCTTTTTCACTAAATTTAAACGATTTAGAAATTGATCTTAAAAAATCTATTTCGCTAATAGATACCTTTCCATCAGATGCAGCAATATAAAATAAATTATTTAATAATTCTTCCAATAAAATTTTATTAGCGGAAAATAAATCCCCTACTTGATTTGCTATTTGTTTATAACCATACGTATCTTTTTTTGCCTCATTGAATATTTTTGCAACTTTAGAAATTTCAGATTTTGGGACTTTAAATTTTTCTTTAAATGCCCTAATTTCATCATCTGATACAATTCCATCTGACTTAGCTAATTTTGCAGCTAAAATAATAAAACTTAATGTAAAAATTTGTTGTTTTTGATTATTATTTATTCGATTAAAGTTAAATGATGATTTTGATTTAGATCTTCTGTCAAAAGCGCCACCAGCCATTACACCTAATATAGCTCCTATAGGTCCGCCTAAAGCAAATCCTGCTGCTCCGCCTATAACTCTTCCCCAAATACTCATTTTAAAGAATCAATTATACCTTTTAATTCATTTATCTCATTTTGAGAAATTTTATTATCCTGATTCAGATCTATAATTTGAAAGAGTAGATTTATTGATTGTTCAATTTCTTCATAAGAAATAACTCCATCATTATTTAAATCAACAAAATTAAAGTACATTTCTTCTTCTTCATTTAATTCAGTAGAATATGCAATTGAAGAATGTAAAAGTATAAATAAAAAAAATATTTTTATCCAAACCATCTATACATTCCTATTATACCTGCACCAGCGTAGAAGAATTGTAAAAACAATATTCCATTGTGTTTTAATTTATAAGCCCAGACTCCGATTAATAATGCTGATAGCAATAATAATGAAAAGCCAATAAATTCTAATCCAATGTTAAATGCAACTAGAAGGGAATAAAGGATGGCTGTTGTTACGCCAATCCATTCTAAAAGTTTGTTTGAATTCAATTAAATATTATTTTTTCTTGATATTAACAGCGTTTTCTTTTCCACGGTTTTCACCGATTTCAAATTCAACTGGCATACCTTCTTCTAAAGTATCAATACCAGCAGCTTCTAAAGCTGAGACATGAAGAAAAACATCTTTTCCTCCATCATCATTTTCTATAAATCCATAACCTTTGGTCGGATTAAACCATTTAATTTTACCACTTGGCATATTGTATTCTCCTTGTTTATTGTTGGGGGATTAAATTTATTTAACTTATATTAATATTGTATATTGATTAATTTAATACTTTAAATAACTAATAAGAAATTAATTTCAACAATTTTTTTTATTTTTATGCTTAGCTATAAACACGGATATCATGCCGGAAATCATGCAGATGTTATGAAACACATTATAATACTTTACTTATATAATCTTGAAAAAAAGGTAAATAATTCAATAAGTTATATTGATACCCATTCGGGTAATGGAATTTACAAATACATATCAAAGTATATGGATAAAAATAAAGAATATAAACAAGGAATTAAAAAGATACAGAATTACAAAGGTAATAATATTTTAATTAAAAATTATCTTTCAACTATTTCAAAAATTACTGGAAAAAATAATTTTTATCCTGGATCACCCGTATTTATTTCGTCCATAGCTAATGAAAAAGATAAATTATTTTTTTGTGAACTACATAATAATGAATATGAATTATTAAAAAAAAACTTAAACAAATATACAAATTGTAAAATTTTAAATGCTGATGGATTTCATTTTATTTTTAAAAAAGTTAATAATGAGAAGAATTATTTTGTATTTATAGATCCATCATATGAAATAAAGGATGATTTTGAAAAGGTAGAAGAGATACTAAATAATATAGATAATTTATTTTCAAAATCTAAAATCATCATATGGTATCCAGTTTTAAATATTTTGGAAAATGATTCCTTTATTCAGAATATTAGAAAAAAAGGTATAAGTAATATTATCAATGTTGAAGTTCCTATTATGAAATATGGAGACAATGTTGGAATGCAAGGAAGTGGCTTATTATTAATAAATTTTTCAAATAGATCCATAATAAAAAATCTCAAAGAGGTAATGCACGAAATTCAAAATATTTTAAAGCAAGATGAAAATAGTACTAGGTTTAAATTAAGGTATTTATAAATATGAAAAAAATTAATTTACTTGATGAAGATATCTACAAGCTATTTATAAAAATTGCTTTGCCAGCCTCAATTGGAACTATATTTAACAATCTTTATTCTTTAGTTGATACTATTTTTGCAGGTAGAATGATTTCTGAAACAGCTTTAGCAGCTATTGGTCAAACATTTCCTGTATATTTTATAATTATTGCACTTGGAATAGGGCTAAGCATAGCTACAACAAGTAATGTTGCAAATTCTTTAGGAGAAAAAAATATTAAAAAAGCAAGTCATGTATTTACACAATCTTTTGTCGTAACAATTTTAGTGGGCTTAGGTATAACTATTTTTGGACTTTATTTTGGAAACATAATTTTAGAATCTATAAATGATGATCCAAAAACCCTTAAACTTTCATCATTATATATGAACGTAATTTATTTTGGATCAGTCATAATTCTTTTACTCATGATATGTAATTCTTGTTTATCTGCTCAAGGAGATACTAAAAGTTATAGAAATGTTTTAATTTTTAGTTTTTTTCTTAATATAATTTTAAATCCAATATTAATCACAGGAAAAATAATTAATTTTGAATTATTTGCCCCAATGGGTATAACTGGAATAGCAATAGCTACCATACTATCTCAAATAATTGGTCTGTTATATTTACTATATAAAATTTATAAAACAGAGATTTTTGAAAATTTTAAAAATAATTATTTAATGCCCAAATTAAGTTTAATTAAGGAAATTTCATTTCAGGCTATTCCAGCAGCATTAGGATTGATGATGATTGCTCTTGGATCATATATATTATTATTTTTTGTCAGTCGTTTTGGTAATGATGCAATTGCAGGTTTTTCCTCAGCTGGAAGATACGAACAACTGCTTTTCTTACCCTTGTTAGGATTAAGTACAGCAGTAACCGCAATTGTGGGTCAAAATTTTGGCGCTAAAAACTATGAAAGAATTTTAGAAACTTACAATAAAGCTATGATTACTGGTGTATTAATATTAACTATAGCAGGATTAATTTTATTTATAACTGCAGAAGATTCCATGAGATTATTTACTGATGATAAAGAAGTAATTTACTATGGATCAATATATCTTAAAATATACGCACTAGGTTTTCCCGCTTTTCCATTCTTCTTTATTTCTAATGCTTCATTCCAAGGGCTTAAAAAAGCAATAATAGTAATGTATATGGCCATACTTAGGTTTGTATTAGTACCTATAATTGTAATATTATTTGTAAATAATTTTATAGAAGAAAACTATATCTATATGTTTATTGCATTAACTCTTGTTCATTGGATAATTGGTATCTTATATTATTTTTATTCTTCAAATAAAATTCGAAATATTCAAAGTAGCTATACTACACCTTGAAGATTTGGAACAAATAAAACATCATCATATTCTTCAGAAATAATTTTATTATTTTGTTTTATATATTTTACAAGTATTTGCTTATTATTTTTAACAATAGGACAAACAATAATTCCTTCATTTTCAATATGAGAAAAAATTTCATTATTTATTTTTTTTGATGCTGCTGTAAATATTATTCTATCAAAAGGTATTTGTTCAATCCAACCATTATTACCATCTTCATATTTTGAAACAATATTAGTTAATTTTAATTTTTCAAAAATATTATTGGAGCCTTCATGTAAATTTTTAATTCTTTCAATCGTATATACACGTCGTGCCAAGATTGATAACACTGCACACTGATATCCACTACCAGTGCCTATTTCTAACACTTTGTGGTTACTTTTAACATCAAGTAATTCAGTCATCCTTGCTACAACGTAGGGTTGACTAATTGTTTGATTATTTTCAATTGGTAAAGCTATATTTTCATAAGCTTGATTTCTGTAAGCTTCACTAATAAACTTTTCTCTTGGAATTTTTTCTATTGCAGAGAGAACTTCAGCATTACTAATTCCAGACTCTCGTAACTCAAGTATCAATCTTATTTTTCTTACATCAAGCACTAGATAAGAGTATCAGAATTATTGAAATATTTTTTCAAAACTTCTGGAATTTTAATATTTCCATCTTTCATTTGATAATTTTCAAGAATAGCAATAAGTGTTCTTCCTACTGCTAACCCAGATCCATTAAGTGTATGAACAAAAACATTTTTATTTTCTAATTTATATCTAGTATTCATTCTTCTAGCTTGAAAATCACCGCAATTTGAACAACTTGATATTTCTCTATATTTATCTTCACCGGGAAGCCATACCTCTATGTCATAAGTTTTATTAGCATTAAAACCCATATCACCTGTACATAAAGTCATTACTCTATAGTGAAGATTTAAGTCTTGAAGAATTCCTTCAGCACAACTTAACATTCTCTCAAGCTCATCATTTGAGTGCTCTGGCTCCACTAGTGATACTAATTCAACTTTGGTAAATTGATGTTGTCTAAGCATACCTCTAGTATCTTTTCCAGCTGCACCTGCTTCAGATCTAAAACATGGTGTATAAGAAGTAACACGCAATGGGAGCTGATTAATATTTAGTATTTCATTACTATGCAGGGCGGTCAACGGAATTTCAGCTGTGGGTATTAGCCAGTGGTCATCACCTGCGGTAAACAAGTCTTCTGCAAACTTAGGTAATTGACCGGTCCCGTATAACGTATCTGCTTTTACTAAATAAGGAACATGCATCTCAATGTAACCATTATCATTCGTATGCTTATCTAACATAAAATTTGCTATTGCTCTTTCCAGTTTAGAAAGTTGATTTTTTAATAATACAAATCTGGATCCTGATAATTTAGATGCAGTTTCAAAATTCATTAAACCTAAATTTTCCCCTAATTCAAAATGTGTTTTAGGATTAAAATCAAATCCTGGTTTTGCACCCCATTCTCTATATTTTGTATTGTCTGCTTCATTGCTTCCTATAGGTACAGTCTTATCAGCTATATTTGGAAGTCTTGAGAGGATAGTTTTTAGCTCCTCGTCTTTAATTGTCTCAAGTTCCTTTAAATTATTAATTTTATTTTTAATTTCATCAACTTTACCCATTTCTGATGAAGCATCTTTATTTTCACTTTTAAGTTTACCGATACTTTTTGAAATAGAGTTTCTTTCAGCTAAAAGGTTCTGAAGTACAGTCTGAGTCTCTCTTTTAACTTTATCTAGTTCTAAAATTTTATTTGATATTGGTTTTTCCCCCCTTTGTTTCATATAGTTGTCAAACTCAGTAGGATTTTCTCTAATGAAATTAATATTATGCATTACTTATCTTTATTTTTTTGAATTAGTTTTGCAATATAAATTGAAACTTCGTATAAAAATATAATTGGTAATGCTAAACTAATTTGACTAAATGGATCAGGCGGTGTTAGAAAAGCAGCCGACAAAAATGCTAACACAATTGCATATTTTCTAAATTTTTTTAGAGACTCATAAGTAACCATACCTACTCTTGCCATTAAAGATAAAACAACTGGTAGTTGAAATGCTAAACCAAAAGCAAAAATAAATCTCATCATTAGAGATAAATATTCTCCCATTTTAGCTTCTAATCGAATAGGAACTCCACTAGATCCGAGATTTTGATATGATAAGAAAAAAGACCATGCCAAAGGTGCGATAATATAATAAACCATTGAGCCACCTGCAAAAAATAAAATTGGAGTCGCAACTAAGTATGGTAAAAAAGCTCTCTTCTCCTTTTTGTATAATCCGGGTGCAATAAATCTCCATATTTGTATTGCAATTAATGGGAATGAAAAAAATAAAGCAAAGAAAAATGCTATTTTTAATTCTGTAAAAAAAGCTTCTTGTAAAGCAGTATATATAAATCCTTGACCTTTATCTTTATCAAATAACTCCACAAGAGGACTAGCTAAAAAAGCAAATAATTCATCTGCAAAATAAAAACAAACAATAAAAATTAGTAAAATATATAAAAAACTCCACAAAAGTCTTTTTCGTAACTCAGTAAGATGTCCTATAAGAGACATTTCTTCAAATTTTTCTTCTGCCATTATAAAATCTATAAGTTATTTTTTATTTGAAAATTCATCCTCAGTCATTTTTACTGTTTTCTGAACTTCTTTAATTTCGTTTTCAAAATTTTTTTTGATATTAATACCATCTTTAATTTTTTTAACTTCTTTAACAGATTTTGCTAATTCTTTAATTTCTTCTTCGTCTGCAATTTCATTTAAAGAAGATTTAAATTCTGTTGAAATTTTTTTGATATATTTAGAAAGGGATCCGACCTGTTTAATGAATTTTGGTAGATCTTTAGGGCCAATTACTACTACAACGATTATTCCAATTAAGAAAATTTCACTCCAACCAAAAGTAAACATTATATTTACTTTTCTTCGTCGTTTTTATTCTCTAAATTTTTATCTTCTTTTTTTTCTTCGTCAGACATTCCTCTCTTGAATGATTTGATCCCTTTTGCCATATCACCCATTAGTTGAGGTATCTTACCTCTACCGAAAAGAAGTAGAACTATAACGAGTACAATTAATAATTGCCAAATACTAGGTGTCATAAATGGCTTATACGGAAACTATGGAAAAAAACAAGAATTATAAGAATTAATTTAATATTTGTGCAATTATTTATACCTTACTAGATCCCATAATTTAATATCTGCTTCTATATTATCATTTAATGAGAATAATTCTAATTTTTTAGAATTTGGACTTGGGTAGATCCTGCTAGTAATAACTCTTTCATAATTGAGAAAAATTTCAATTACAGAAACATCAACGAACATATGCACCATTAATTTCGAGGTAGATATTTTTGTTTCAATCAAGGATAAATCAGAACCCTCTTTTTTTGATGACAAAGATCTGTTTAATTCAAATTTATTATTATTAAAATCAATTAATATGGTTGTTTTTTCATCTGTTTTTGGATTTTTGCAAAAATTAAAATTTATCTTTCCTTTATTATTTCCGTTAAAAGATAATTGTATTTCAAAAGTATTACTTTCAAAATTTTTTAAATAATTTTTTTTTGATCCAATTATTATTTTTTTATTAATAATGCATTCACTTCTTAAATTTTTTAATTCGTGAGCAGGAACTATTTTTAGTTTTAAATTTTCTATTAAACTAATCTCTTTTGGAATAGCAATACAACCAAAGTTTTTTTGTCTATGATTTTCACCTGCTTCAGTTATCCACCCTGATAACAAAGTTCGATTTTGTAAATTATCTTTAAAAATACTAGGTGCGTAAAAACAATCACCAAAATCTAATCTTTTAGCTGAAGTCTTAGATTCAAAATTATTATTTGAAAACTCTCCCAACCAGTATATGACTGGTGAGTTTGGTGAAACCATTAAAATATCTAATTCTCCTATATTTGCAAAGTTTGGAGTCTCAAAATAAAAACCACCCTCTGCTAAACTTCTTTTAAACATCACTCCTTTATATTCCCATGAATATAAATTAGTTGATTCATATATTAATATACCGCCACCTGAATAATGAGTACCTATAATGCCATGAATTCCACAACCTAAAATCATTTTCCATTTATTATCTTTATCGAGCCATACAAAGGGATCTCTGAAACCAGTAATATTTAATTCTTCAGGTCTATTTTTAATAATTGGATTCTGTTCATATTTTTCAAAATTTTTAAAATTTTTATCTCCTACAGCTAAACACTGAGATTCAGGATTAATACCAGTATAAAATAAGTATGGAATATCATTACTAACGATTACACTACCATTCCAACATCCATACTTATCGTATTCTTTATCTGGATTTATTGCTATGGTTTCTTCCTTCCAATTAATTAAATCTTTTGATCTTACATGACCCCATGCATGATAATTTGTTTCTCTTAATCTATCTGGAGTCAGAAAAAAAATATGATACTCTTTATTATAAAAAGTAAGCATAGAGTTTTGTAGAAAACTTTTAGTAGTAATATGAAACTTGGGTCTATACATTATTATAAATTAAAATTTTGTTTGAGCATAAAATTCTTTAAATCTTTTTATATATTCGGACATGTGTTCAATTAGTATTTTGGTTGGGACTAAATGAATTTTCCTTAAATCTTGCTTATTAGGTTTTTTAAATATTAATTTTGATTCAACCAAATCATAAATATAGTTATTAGCTGTCATTGTAGAACAATTAAGCTTCTTAATTAGTTCATACTCACTTGTATTTTTGCCAGTATAGTAATCTAACATAATATAATTAATCATTTTCCAATAATCATTATTTCTAGTTATATGTTTAAATGTTTTATTTGATTGCCTATAATCAATCATATCAATAAATGATGAAACATATTTTTCACATTCATTTTTATTTAGCAAAGCCATATATTTTATTATTATATATTAAATATAATATAGAAATAATTAAAAAAGATATTACGTTATAAGAATTTTTTTAATTAATAAAATCGTAATTTAATATTCAACAAGCTTAACGTTTATTTTTACCAGATTCACTAATTGCAACTGCTAAAATAATTATTGATCCTCTAGCTATAAGTTGCTGTGGATATTCTAAACCCATTAAAATTAATCCATTATTAATTACCCCTATCATTAGAGCACCTATAATTGAACCAATAACAGTTCCCTTGCCTCCAAACAAACTAGTTCCACCAAGTACCGCAGCAGCTATTACAGAAAGTTCATCACCTTCACCTAATTGAAATCTTCCAGTATGCAATCTACCAGCATATAACATGCCAGCAAGTGAAGCCATAAGTGATGAAATAATTAATACATAAAATTTTATTTTATTAGTATTTATCCCACTGTAATTTGCTGAAACAACATTTCCCCCAACTGCTAATATTTGCCTTCCAAATTTTGTATGTCTATAAACAAAATGTCCAATTAGACCAATTATTAACATCCAAAATAATAAACTTGGCAAACCAAATAAATCACCAGACCCAAAAAAATTTGTATATGAGTCATCGATTATTGATATTGACCGGGTTCCTGAAATCCACATTGAAACACCCTTAGCAATACCCATCATTGCTAAAGTAGTTAAGAATGTTGGAACCATTAACCTTGTAGATATCAATCCATTCAATATTCCAATAATCAATCCTGTACTTAAACCAACTGAAATTCCAATGAAAATACCATAATATTTAATGGCCAGAGCAGTTGTCACTGAAGCTAAGCCTGCAACAGAACCTACTGAAAGATCAATTTCACCACAAGATAACACTAAAGTCATTGCAACTGCCATAATAGCTATAATGGCAGTTTGTCTGCCAATATTTAGTAGATTATTTGTACTGAGAAAGCCGCTATCGTATAAAGTAATAGAAAAAAATAAGAAAACACAAATAAAACCAATATAAATAATATTTTGTCTCCAAGTTTTTTTAAAATTTGTAAATATTTGACTAATTATATTCATAATTCTCATTTAAGCTTCCACTATTAGTTTGTATTAGAAATTGCAAATACTGTTCAGTAGTATCATCTTCTCTTTTGTTAGAAAGAAGATCTTTTTTATTTATTATTTTATTAATTTCACCGTTTGAAACTATTGCAATACGGTCACTTATTGCAATGAGTTCTGTTAATTCAGAAGAAATAAAAATAATAGATTTTCCTTTTTTGGACAAAGAATTAATTAATTCTAGAATTTCACCCTTTGATCCGATGTCAATCCCAGCTGTAGCCTCATCTAATATTAAAATATCTGGTTCTGAAATGTTCCATTTTCCTATAACTACTTTTTGCTGATTACCTCCTGATAGAGTTGTTACAATATCATTTTTATTTAAAGTCTTAATATTAAGATCATCAATAACTTTTTGTGCATCTTTTTTAGATTTATAATCATTCAAAAATAAATAATTTGTATAAAAATTTAAATTAGGCAGTTCTATATTACTTTTTATTGAATGATTAAGTATTAAGCCTTGCAATCTCCTATCTTCAGGAACTAAAGCAATTTTCAGTTTTTTAGAGTCTGAAGTATTTTTAATTTTAATTTTTTTACCATTATATTTAATATTACCTGAACCTATGGGCTCTATCCCAAAAAGAAGTCTTGCAATTCTACTTCTTCCTGAACCTAATAATCCCGCTATGCCAAGAACTTCACCTTTACGAAGTTTAAAATTATAGTTTCCTCCTTTTGAAAAACTAGATAAATTTTTAACTTCTAAAATATTTGAAGATTTTATATTATTTTGCTTATTAATATCGGATAGATTACGAGTATCCTTACCCATTATATCTGAAATTAATGTTTTTAAGTTATAATCAATTATTTTTTTTGTATTAATTATCTTGCCATCTCTTAATACTGTTATTAGATCAGATATTTGAAAAATTTCCTCCATTCTATGAGATACATAAACAATACATTTTCCCTCAGACTTAAGCTTAATTAACAATTTAAATAATATTTTGACTTCTGAAGATGTTAAGGCAGAGGTGGGTTCATCTAATACCAAAATCTTTGCTTCCTGTGATATTGCTTTGGCAATTTCTACAAGTTGTTGTTGGCCTGTAGATAAGTTTTCTAATTTTTCTTTTCCATCAATATTAATACCCATTGATTCAAAAATTTTATTTGAATTTTTAATCAATAAATTATCATTAATAAAACCAAATTTCTTTGATGGCTCATTACCTAAATAAATATTTTGAGCAACTGTCAAAGATTGCACTAAGCTCATTTCTTGAAAAATCATACCTATTCCAAATTTTTTAGCAGATTGAGGTGTCAAATTTTCTAATAGATTATTATCAACTATTATTTTTCCATGATTAGGTGAATAAATACCTCTCAGTATTTTTAAAATAGTAGATTTACCTGCGCCATTTTCTCCAAGTAAAGCATGTATTTTACCATAACCAAAAGAAATGTTTACGTTATCAAGAGCTTTTATTCCTCCAAAACTCTTTGAAATATTTTGCATTTCAACTGCTATTTTGGAAACTAGATTAGTATTTTTTAAATTTGGATCCATTCTCCTTTATTACTAGATTCTATTATTGAGTCAGCAATTTTTGCAATAATATACCCATCTTCGAAATTAGGTGAAGGTTGTTGATTTTCTTTAATAGCAGTAAAGAAATCAAAACACTCAATTATCTTTGTCTCACCATAACCTATACCAAGACCTGGTATTGGCCATAATCCTTCTCCATAAGGATGAGCTGGTCCTGTGTAAATAGTTTGAAATCCTCTTGTTTCACTTGGCATATTAGCAAACATTACTTTTAGCTCATCTCTTCTTTCATAATTAAAACAGATTGAACCTTCTGTACCATGTATTTCAAAGGTTAAGTAATTGTTTCGTCCATAACCATTCCTTGTTGCCTCAATACTACCAACCGCTCCATTTGAAAACTTTAACATAGTGATTATTTCGTCATCTACATCTACCTTTGCTCTTTCTGCATCAGAATTACCAACTCTAATATCCATTGTATCATTGTCACTTTGCTGAACAGGACGAGTTTCCACATATGTTTTAGCAATTGAATTTACACTTGAAATTTCACCTACTAAATATCTCGCAAAATCAATAACATGTGTGCCTATATCTCCCAAAGTACCAGATCCCGATATCTCTTTTTGAAATCTCCAAGAAAGAGGGCCATTTGGATCAGCTGGCCAATCCTGTAAATAAGTACCTCGAAAATTTAAAATCTTTCCTATTTTCTTTTCAGAAATAATTTTTTTTGCCAAAGCAACTGCAGGTGTCCTTCTATAATTAAATGCTACCATATGAATAATATTATTATTTTTTACAGCTTCATACATTTCTTTAGCTTCATTAGAATTTCTAGCCAATGGTTTTTCACAGATAATATGTTTACCTGCTTTTGCAGCTTCTATAGCCATAGGTAGATGAGTGTCATTTGGTGTGCAGATATCAACTACGTCAACATCTTTATTATTTATGACCTCTTTCCAATTAGAAGAATAGCTTTCAAATCCTAATTTGTTCTTTGCTTCTTCAGCTGCTTTATCATTAATATCAACTATTACTTTACGAATTGGAATTGCAGGTGCTGGCCAAAAAAACATTGGCATACAAGCATAAGCCATTGAGTGTGCTTTTGCCATAAATCCACCACCGATTACTGCGACATTTAATTTTTTCATTTTATCCTCCAAGAATTAGAAATTAAGGTGAAGATAAACTTCACCTTAATAGAAATATAAAATCTTAATCCAAAGATTTTACGATGCTTTCAGGAGCATCTTGATAATAAACAGCATTCCAAGCATCTAAAATGTTGTCTTTTTCAACAGGTAGAGCTGGTAAAGCTACATAAGGAGGAGCTTCTTTACCTAATAACCCATATCCTGCTAATTTTGCCTCTGTAACACCTTGATCAAATGGTCTTTGCGCACCTAAGCCATAAACAGGTCCACCTTTTGCAATAGATATCGCAACATTTTCTCCTAAGTCTATAGTTGTAATAATTAGGTCATCTTTACCATTTGCTCTTGCGGCCTCCATTACACCTTCTGCTGGTTGATCCCAAACTGCCCAAATTCCATCTAAATTTGGATTAGATACAATCATTGCTGAAGCAGCTTTTTCAGCATCACCTGGAAAATCAGGTCCACCTATTCCTTGTTCTGCAACTATTTTGATATCAGGATAGTTTTCATTTATTGTTTTTTTGAAACCTTCATAACGTTGAGCAGTAACAAAGAAATCAGCAGCGTGAAAAACAATTCCTATTTCACCTTTTTGATTTAATGCTTTAGCCATTAGATGTGCTGAAGCTACTCCATTACCCATGTTATCTGCAGAAACTGCGGAAATATAATCTTTACCAGCCTCAAAACCATAAGGTACATTATCCATAAATACTAAAATCACTCCTTGCTCTGCAGCTTTTCTATAAGCTGGAGCTGTTGCAGTAGGATCAGTTGGAATTGACACTAATATATCAGGATTTTTGGCAAGTAGAGTTTCAATATCAGAAACTTGTTTTTCAGCTTTAAATCCTGCATCCGTTACAGCTAAAACTTCCACTCCCATAATTTCAAATTGATATTTTAAACCATTGATTTGCGCTTGACTCCAATCACCACTCATAATGTGCATGGGAATAACAGCAGTTGCGTTCATAGATTTAATTTTAGCAATCTCATCATCAGTTAAATTAATTTCTGATGCAGAAACTGGACTTTCTCCCTGAGGTCCAGAACTTAAAGTTGTTTTCTGTAAATCAATTAGTGCTTGATCTGGATCAATAGCATAACTAATTTTTGTAAATGAAAAACTTATTATTATTAAAAGAGGTAATAATAAGAATTTTTTGTAATTATATAACATTTAATACTCCCTATAATTTTTTAATGTAATAAATATACATGTTTTAAATAAAAATATTCTGAAAAAAAATTTTATAAAAAAATTATTAAAATTTTTGATTTACTTTTTTTCATTAAAAAAAATAGTTTTTTTCAATTTTATATATAATTTTTATAGATAATATTTATATAAACATCAGAGTAATATTTAAGTTACTTTAAATTTCATAAAATGTATGAAAAATTAGCATATCACGCAAATTGTTGGGGTCATTTAGGAGGTAATGCAGTAGGTGTTACTTCTATAACTCAACTAACATATATGACTTTCTGCAAATTAGAAGATCCACTCACAGATATTGCAAAAGCAGGTTATACAGGCATAGAAATTTTTGATGGTAATTTGTTTGAATATAAAGATAGATTAAGTGAATTAAAGACAATGTTATCAAATTCTGGATTAAAGTTAATTGCAAGTTATTCCGGTGGCAATTTAATATTTAATGACATTTTAAATGAAGAAATTGATAAAATCAAAAAATCTATAGACATTTCTAAAGAACTTGGAGCTATTCATTTTGTTGTTGGTGGAGGTGCAAAAAAATCTAATGGCACAAATGATGATGATTATAACAAACTTGCAGACTCATTAAATAAAATTGATTTATTATGTGAGAAAAGTGATCTTGAAGGACATTATCATCCACATTTATCTACTATTGTAGAAGGACCAGATGAAGTAAAAAAAATTTTTAATTTAACTTCTATCAATTTCTGTCCCGATACAGCACATTTATACGCCGCAGGAGGTGATCCTAGTAAATTAATATTAGATTTAAAAGATAAAGTTTCTTATGTTCATCTAAAAGGATTTCAAAATAATCCTTTTTCATTTACACCTCTAGATGAAGGTGAACTAGACAATTCAAAAGTTATAGATACTCTGAAAAAAATAAACTTTAAAGGTTGGATTACAAATGAGCTTGATGCGTGGGATGATCCATTTGATGGTGCTTTAAGAAGTTTTAATTATGTTCAGAATCATTTTAGATAATTTTTTGTTAAATTTTACAAAATAAAAGAATTAATTAATTATTTGAAATAAAATCATCAATATTATTTTCATCATCCTGTTCTAAATTATCATTACTTTGTAAATTTTCTTCATTTTTGGCAATATCACTTATAGTTGCAATCGCAGCACGTTTATCTAGAAAACCACTTGCCTTTAGCTCCTCTTTATTAGGTAAATCGGATAAACTATTCAATCCAAAATGTTCAACAAACAAATCTGTGGTAGACCATAATGTAGGTTTACCAGGTATACTTTTCCTACCTGAAGGACGTATCCATCCTATTTCCATTAAATGATCTAAAGAGCCTCTACCCATTTGAACACCTCTAATATTTTCAATTTCTGATCTTGTTATTGGTTGTTGGTAAGCAATTATAGATAATGTTTCAAGTGCTGCTCTTGATAATTTTCTTTTCTGTGTTTTAAAAATAGTTAATTCATCACTGAGATCTTCAGCAGTTCTAAAAGACCATTTGTTGCCAGTTTTTATTAAATTAATACCTCTATTTTTATAAAAATCTTTAATTTCTAGTAATAGCTTACTTATATTATTTGTATCTTTAATTTTTTCTTTTAAATCATTTTCATCAAGTGGCTCTCCTGATGCAAATAATATTGCTTCTAAAATTTTAATATCTTTATTATCCATTTTGATTAAATTTTATATAAATATTACCAAAACTTTCATCTTGTTTTAAATCAATAAAGCCATTTTTTGATAATTCTAAAGAAGCAACAAAGTTAGATGAAATAATTGATTTATTAATTGTCTTATTAGCTTTAATCAAATTTGGAATTACATTTAAAAAATTAGTCCATTCTGTAATATTTCCAAAAATACCTTTTAATCTTTTAACTGCTTGATCAACTGAATAAAGTTCTGAATACTCAATAGTTAATTGTTTTACCTGGTCATTCGATTTAAGTATTTGACTATATGATTTTAGTAAGTCATATAAATTAGAAGTATAATTAATATTATATTTAACTTTGAGACCTTCAGATGACCCACCATAAAATACATCTCTATTAACAAGAGGTCTTGAATATATGATTTTAGAAATATTTTGAAAAGCCTCTAGTCTCTGTAATTGATATTTTAAAGCCTCTTCTAACTCATCGGCTGTATATTCATCTGTTTTTTCTTCTTTTGGTAGTAGTAATCTTGATTTCAAATATGTTAGCCATGCTGCCATCACTAAATAATCAGCAGCTATTTCAATATGAATATTTCTATATTGATTTATAAAATTAATATATTGATCAGCTAATTCGGATATAGATATATCAGATAAATCAACCTTCTGTGATCTAGCCAAAACCAACAAAAGGTCTATCGGGCCCTCAAAGTTGCCTAATAATAGGTTAAATTGACCTTCTTTTATTTCTGTATCTGAAACATTTAACACAATTTTTTATATAAAATTATTGAGATTCTCTCAATATTATTAATTTTGTAAATTAAGTATTATGCAACTTTTAACAATAGTTAATAAATCGCAAGCTTCAGAAGCGTTATTCTTAGAGATGTAATTTTTATAGGTAATAAAATATTGAGTACCTATTTCAGTTTTTTTATAAAAAACAAAAATATCTTCATGATCTATAATTTCTTTTTTATTTTCTAATAAACTATACAAGTATTTATTAATATCTTCAAAATTATCATTGCTATATAATTGAATTGTAAAATCAAGTTCGTCTATATTTTTAAAATCAAAATCTTGAATTTCATTATCTATTTTATTTAAACTTTTCTTGTCTAAATAATCAACAACCTCACCTTCTTTATTAGTAGGAATAACAAAATATTTATCAGTAAATTTAGGAATAACAAAATACTCCCTATTACTAAAATAATAAAATGAGATAAGATAAAGAATAATAATAAATAGCAATAATAATAAAGAATATTTTAAAATGTGATTATTTTTTCTTTTAAAAATAATTCTTTTAATCATTACATTGTTTCAGGTGCGCTTATATCAATAATTGAAAAAATATCTTTTAAAACAACTCTAAATGACTCCAACCAAAATATTTTTGAAATTGTCTTTTCTATATTTTTTTCATCTATAAAACGAAGTGATTCATTATCTTTACCTTTATTCCAAATTGAATGGAAATCAGAGGATATTTCTTCTAAGTAATTGATTAGTCTATGTGGTTCATTATAATATGATGATTGATACAATAAATAAGGATAACAAATTAACTTTTTGATTAATTTTACCTCCTCATCAGATAGATTTTGTATTTCAGTAAAATTATAATCTTTTTTAATTTTTATACCTAATTCGTTTGCTTTATTAATTACTGATGAAGCTCTAGCGTGTGCGTATTGACAATAAAAAACTTTGTTATCTTTATTTTTTTCAACAACAGCATCTAAATCAAAGTCAATTGCTGTCTCATTTTTAGTAGAAATCATGTAGTACCTTATAGGATCTTTTCCAACCTTAGAATGAACATTAGCTAATGTCACAAAATTTCCAGATCTTTTTGACATTTTAATTTTTTGTTTATTTTGAATTAAACTTACAATCTGACAAGTTAAAATGTTTAAATAAGTTTCATCATCTTTAATAGCTTTAATCAACGAATTCATTCTTGGAATATAGCCAATATGATCAGACCCCCAAATATTTACTAATCTATCGAAATTTCTTTTACATTTATCTAAATGATATGCTGCATCATTAGCAAAATACGTCCATTCACCATTTGATTTTTTTAATGCTCGATCTTCATTGTCTAATAATTTAGAGGATCTAAATAATAGTTGCTCTCTTGGCTCCCAATCAGAATCATCACCCTTTGGTTTCTCTAAAATACCTTCATATAGTAATTTTTTTTCATCTAAAATTGAAAAAAGTTCGTCAATAATTTTACTTTTTTCTATTTCACTCTCATGAGTAAATTTATCAAATCTTATATTTATTAATTCTAAATCTGATTTTATGCTTAAAAGTATATTTTTTAACGCAAAATTTTTAAAATATTGAATAGTTTCTTCTTGCTGAAAGTTTAACCACTTATCACCATCTTCATTTTTAATTTTTTTTGCAATATCTTTTAGGTATTCACCAGGATACTCATCTTCTTCTAATTCAATTTTTTTATCAAATAATTGTAAATATCGTTTCAAAAGAGAGTTTGATAATTTATGAATTTGAGAACCCGCATCATTTACGTAATACTCTCTAGTAACATCAAAACCTGTTTTAGTATAAAGAGAGCTTAATACATCTCCGAATACAGCCCCTCTTATATGGGCTATATGTAATGGTCCGGTTGGATTAGCGGAAACAAATTCAACATTTATTTTTTTACCTGCACCATAATTAATATAATCTAAAAAATTTTTACTATAAATTTCATTTAAACTTCTTAATACAAACTTATCTTTGAGAAAAAAATTTATAAAACCATTTTTTGAAACCACAAAATGATCGATAAATTCAATTGATTCAATTCTATCATTTAGTTCTTTTTCAATATTTAAATTTTGATTAATAATTTTTCTTTTAACAATTAAATAAAAATTTGTGGCTAAATCACCTTGTTTATTATTTGAAGAGTAATCGATGCTAATCTGTTTTTTATTGATTGGAGATATAAATTCGTTACTCTCTAAAAAATCTGTAAAATCAAATAAAAAATCTGAAAGGTCTTTTATAAAATTATTCACTAATCTCCTTATATAAATTAAGAGCAAATCTATCAGTCATTCCTGAAATATAATCACAAATTAATCTTTCAATTTCAATATTTTGATTTCTCCAATCTATAGGTAGTTTATTATTATTTTTTACGAAATAAGTAAACAAAGTAGATATAACCTTTTTTGAATACTGTCTCTTATCTAATAAATGACTGTGATTATAAACTTTATCAAATAAAAATTTTTTAATTATGTCACAATTTTTCTTCATTTCATTTGAAAATGAAACAACGAAATTATTTTTTTTACGTATTTCATCAATAGAATTAATATTATTTTCAATTAAATTTTTTTTTGTAGTCTCATATATATCATTTATCATATTAGATATGGAATTTCTTAAAACTTGATACACGAGAAGTTTATTTGGAATATCTTTATAGTGATCTCTTAAATCAATTATAATTTTTTCAAAAAAACTTAACTCTGCAATATCATCTAATGATATTAAGTTTGCTCTAATAGCATCCTCTACATCGTGATTATTATAAGCAATATCATCAGATATACTTGCTATCTGTGATTCTAAATAAGGTTGATCAGTTAGATTGAGATTTTGTAATTTTGAATAATTATCTAAGTGATAAGGTAAATGATCACTCAAAATTCCATTATGTTTTATTATTCCCTCTAAGCTCTCCCATGTTAGATTTAATCCATCAAAATCAGGGTGTCTTTTTTCTATAAATGTTAAAACTCTCAAGGTTTGATCATTATGATTAAAACCTCCAAACTTTTTCATTGAATAATCAAGTGCATCTTCGCCAATATGACCAAAAGGAGGATGACCTAAATCATGTGCAAGAGCAACTGTTTCACCTAGATCTTCATCTAATTCAAGTAATCTACAAATTGATCTTGATATTTGAGCAACTTCCAAAGAATGAGTTAGTCTAGTCCTAAAATAATCACTCTCACTTTCAATAAAAACTTGGGTTTTGTGTTTTAATTTTCTAAAAGAATTAGAGTGAATAACTCTAGCTCTATCTCTTTCAAATGGATTTCTCAAATCATCATCTAGCTCATTATATAATCTTCCATTTGAATTATCTGGATTGGAAGCTAAATGTTTGAACATAAGAAAATTTATATTATAGTTGTAAAAAAATAACTAATAACAATATTTAGATAAATGGACAATATAATTGAAGTAACAGAAAGTGCTCAGAATCATATCAACAAGATACTTCTCTCTGAAAAATCTAAATATTTCAGAATTACCGTACTAGGTGGTGGTTGTGCTGGATTTCAATATAAATTTGATTTTTCTGATAAACCAAATGACGATGATTTAATCTTTAATTATAAAAATGCTGATGTATTGATAGATAAAACTTCAATTGAATTAATAAAAGGATCGAAAATTGATTATGTTAATGAATTGATTGGATCGTCATTTAAAATTTCTAATCCACTAGCATCTTCATCATGTGGATGTGGTACTTCTTTTTCAATATAAATGAAAATTACTACATGGAATGTAAATTCAGTTAATGCAAGGATAGAGCATTTAATAAAATTTATAAAAAAAGATCAATCAGATATATATTTAATTCAAGAATTAAAATGCACAAATGAAAGCTTTCCAAAAGAGGAATTAGAAAATATTAATTATAAATGTTATGTAAATGGGCAAAAAGCTTGGAATGGGGTAGCCATACTAAGCAAAGAAAGTATTGAAATTTCAAACTTAAAAATCCCTAATTACCAAGATGTAAATTCCAGATTTATTGAAACAGAAATATCCTTAAAAAATATAAAAAATAAAATTAAATTAATAAATATTTATCTTCCAAATGGAAATCCAATTGAAACAGAAAAATTTGATTACAAAATTGATTGGATGATAAATTTTAATAAATATATCAAAGAATTAATTTATAATAATCAACCAATAATTATAGGTGGAGATTTTAATGTAATACCTAATGATGAAGATGTGTATTCACCAGAAAATTTTAAAAATGATGCTTGTGCCCATCCATTAACAAGAGAAAAATTTAGAAATCTTTTAAATTTAGGTTTCGTTGATACAGTTAAATACTTTGTTGATGGAAATACAAACTGGACCTTTTGGGGTTACAGAGGTGGAAATTGGCAAAAAGGCAATGGTCTACGAATTGATCATTTTCTTACTACACCAGAAGTAACTGATTTGATTAAATCAGTTAATGTTAATCGTGAACCAAGAGGATGGGAAAAGGCATCTGATCATACACCAGTTACAATTGAATTAGTTAATTAATATTAAATATCAGCGTATGTATGCGTTTCGTCTTTTGCTCCTGGCTGAGTAACAGCACCCTCGTAAGCTGGCCCAACAGTTTGAGAATATTTCCATATAGATCCAGAATTATGATTAGTTTTTCTTGGCTTCCAATCTTTTTTTCTCTTTTTTATTTCTTGATCTGAAAGTGTAACGTTGATTTCGCCTTTAACAGCATCGATAATAATCTCATCGCCATCTTTAAGTAAGCCTATCATACCTCCTACAGCTGCTTCTGGTCCTACATGACCAATGCAAAATCCTCTTGTGCCGCCTGAAAACCGTCCGTCTGTAATTAAAGCAACAGTTTCACCTAACCCTTGCCCATATATTGCACCTGTTGTTGAAAGCATTTCACGCATACCAGGTCCTCCTTTGGGGCCTTCATATCTGATTATTACCGCATCTCCTGCTTTAATTTCATTTTTTAAAACTGCAGTTAAAGCGTCTTCTTCTGAGTCAAAACATTTAGCTTTTCCTTTAAATGTTAAATTTTTCAAACCTGCGATTTTTGATATACATCCATCTGGTGCAAGATTGCCCCACAAACCTACGACTGAACTATTTTCACTAATTGGATTATCACATTTATAAACAACATCTTGATTTGTAGGGAATATTACTTCTTTATGATTTTCAGCTATTGTTTTTCCTGTAACAGTTATGCAGTCTCCGTTTATATAACCACCATCTAATAAAGATTTTATAACAACTGGCACACCTCCTACATCATATAAATCTTTAGCAACGTACTTTCCACCTGGTTGCATATCTCCGATATAGGGAGTCGAATTATAAATTTCTACAACGTCTCTTAATGTAAATTTTAAACCCGCTTCATTAGCTATTGCAGGAAGATGGAGTGCTGCATTAGTTGAACCTCCAGTAGCTGCAACTACTCTTGCAGCATTTACTAATGAATCAATAGTTACTATGTCCCTTGGTCTTATATTCTTTTCTAATAAATTCATTATAGCTTTACCACTCTTTTCACCATAAGCTTTTCTTTCTTCAGTATTTACTGCTGGTGGCATAGCTGAATTTGTTAAAGCTAAACCAACTGCTTCAGAAATACATGCCATTGTATTTGCTGTAAACTGACCTCCACACGATCCAGCAGACGGGCAAGCAACTTGTTCAATATCTTTTAAATCTTGATCTGAGATAGTTCCGGCAGCATGTTTTCCAACTGCTTCAAAAACATCAATAACAGTAACATCTTTACCCTTGTATTTTCCTGGTAATATTGAACCCCCATAAATGAATACAGATGGTACATTTAATCTAACCATAGCCATCATTAAACCTGGCAAAGATTTATCACAGCCAGCAAGTCCAACTATTGCATCATAACAATGACCTCTCACAGATAATTCAATGGAATCTGCAATAACTTCTCTACTAATAAGAGAGGATTTCATTGCCTCATGGCCCATGGCAATTCCATCTGTTACTGTTATAGTTGTAAATTCTCTTGGTGTTCCTCCAGCATCTTTCACACCTGTCTTCACATGTTGCGCTTGATCCTGAAGAGTAATGTTGCAAGGAGCTGATTCATTCCAGGTGCTAACAACACCAACAAATGGTTGATAAATTTCATGTTCTTTCAAACCCATAGCATAATAATAAGATCTATGAGGCGCACTTTTAGGCCCTACACTAACATATCTACTAGGTAGATTAGATTTTCTATTTGATCCCTTATCTTCCATTCTATTTGATAGTATTTATTATTTGATCAATTTTTTCAATAGAAGATTTATAAATATTTGCCTCATTTTTAAATTTATTAATAATTTCTTCTGAAGCTTTATTCATGAAGTTATCATTGTTTAATTTGTCATTAACTTTATTAAATTTTTCTTGCTCAACTTGCTTTTTCTTATTTAATTTTTTTAGTTCTGCTTCTGAATCAATAATACCATCCAAAGGGATTAAAACTGATAATGATGTTAATACAATTAAAGCTGAATTCTTATTAGGTTGAATTTTATCAAAACTAATATCTTTAGTTTTTAAAAAATTACTTATTTCATTTTTATAGGCAATTAAAAAATTATTCAGTTCTTCATTTTTTGCTTCTATGGAGATATTGATTAATTGTTTATAGGGTATATTTAGTTCTGATCTCAAATTTCTAATAGATGTTATGAATTCAATAAATATTTCGAAGTTTTTTTTAGAATTATTAAAAGAATTATTTGTTGAATAATTTTGAAAAACTTGGTTCATTAAATATGACTTATCGTCAACTAAAGATCTCCATAATTTTTCACTTATATATGGCATAATGGGATGTATTATCTTTAAAACTTGAATAAATGTCCATCCGGAAACTTTTTTAATTTCATCAGCAAATTTTTCATTTTCATAATTTTGTTTAATAATTTCAATGTACCAATCACAATAAGTATGCCAAACGAAATGATAAATTTTATTGGCTATTTCATGAAACAAATACTTTTTAGTTAATTGATCAAGTTGAGTGTTCAAATCATTCAATTCTTTTATTATCCATTTGTTTGCATCAAAAATAATTGAATCAATTGAAATATCATCTATAAAAATTGAATTATTCAATTGTAAAAATTTTCCAGCATTCCAAATTTTATTTGTGAATGATTTATATCCTTTAACTCTAGCTTCAGATAATTTTACATCTCGTCCAGGATTTAATAGTGCTGTTAGTGTAAATCTTAATGTATCTGCACCATATTTATCTAATAACTCTAAAGGATCAATTATGTTCCCTTTTGATTTAGACATTTTTTGTCCTTTTTCATCACGTATTAAAGGATGAATATAAATATCTTTAAATGGAGTTTCCTTCATGAAATAAGAACCCATCATCATCATCCGGGCGACCCAAAAAAATATGATATCAAAACCAGTAACCAAAACGTTACCAGGATAAAATTTATCTAATTCATACGTTTTATTTGGCCAATCTAAAGTAGAGAATGTCCATAGAGCAGAAGAAAACCAAGTATCTAGAACATCTTCATCTTGTCTAAGCTCAACATCCTTTCTATAAAATTCTTTTGCTTGATTTTGCGCCCCTTCTAGAGTTTCACTAACAAAATATTTATTATCAGGGCCATACCAAGCAGGAATTTGATGTCCCCACCATAACTGTCTTGAAATACACCACGGTTGAATATTTTCCATCCAATTATAAAATGTATTTTCCCATTGTTTGGGAATAAATTTAGACCTATTATCTTTAACAGCAGATATTGGATCCACTGATAATTTTTTTGCATCACAAAACCATTGGTCTGTTAGCCATGGTTCAATAACGACACCTGATCTATCGCCATATGGTATGACCATTTGCTGTTTTTCTTCTTTAATTAGTAAATTCATTTCATCTAATTTTTTTAAAATTAGTTTTCTTGCTTCAAATCGATCTAAATTTTGAAATTCTTCAGGCACATTTGAGTTGAGTTTAGCATTTTCATCAAAAATATTAATAAATTCTAAATCATGTCTTTTTCCTACCTCAAAATCATTAAAGTCATGTGCAGGAGTAATTTTCACAGCCCCAGAACCTTTTTCAGGATCTGCATATTCATCAGCAATGATTGGTATTTTTTTATTTGAAATTGGTAGGTTACAAAATTTACCAATTAAATTTTTATATTTTTTATCATCTGGATGAACAGCAACTGCAGAATCTCCTAACATCGTCTCAGGTCGTGTTGTTGCAACTATAATATGATTATTTTCATCTATAGGATATTTAATATGCCATAAACTTCCTTCAGTATCTCTTTGCTCTACTTCTAGATCAGAAATAGCCGTTAAAAGTTTTGGGTCCCAATTCACCAATCTCTTATCTTTATAAATAATTCCATCATTAAATAAATTAACAAAAACTTTCTTAACTGCATTAGAAAGACCCTCATCCATAGTAAATCTTTCTCTTGACCAATCCGCAGAAGCACCAAGTCTTCTTAATTGATTAATTATCTGATCACCTGACTCTTTTTTCCATTCCCATACCTTTTCAATAAACTTTTCTCTACCTAGAGATCGTCGATCTAGGTTTGACTCACTTAATTTTCTTTCAACAACCATCTGAGTAGCTATTCCTGCATGATCTGTCCCTGCTTGCCACAACACTTCCATACCCTTCATTCTATGGTATCTGATTAATATATCTTGAATTGTGAAGGTTAAAGCATGACCCATATGTAAGCTACCTGTAACATTTGGTGGTGGCATCATTATAGAATAAGGTTGACCTCCTTTTTGTGGTTTAAAACAATTTGATTGCTCCCATTGGGAATAAAGATTTTTTTCATCTTTTAAAAAATCAAAAAATTTATCAAGCTGCATAGTAACTATTTTGAATCGAGATAATTTTTTAGTAATTTTGGAACTTTCTCATCAAGTATTTTTTCAATTTTATTTTCTACAAGATGGGAGAGTTTTTGCTCTATAATATCATTAATTTCATTATTTATATCTTCGTCTTGTTGAAGTAATTTTATTGTTCCATCACTATTAACCTTTTGATTAAGTATTAAAATATTAGATCCAGAATGTTTATTTAAATCATTTTTTTCATCTTCTAGTGCTCTTCGTATGATTTCAAGAGATTCATTGATAGAATTTTTTGTATTCATATAAGTATTATAAATGTTTAATTAAATTAATAAAACTCTAATTATAGCTAGGAAGATACTCCTCAAATAATTTAATCAGTGAAGTATCTAAAGCTAGTAAATTAAAATAATTAATCAGATAGTTTTTATTTGCATTAAAATATTCCACATTTACGTTTAAAAGATTAGTTTCTGCTTCTATTAGATCAGTGATAGATTTTGTCCCAAGGTTGTATTCCTCCTGAGTACTTTCTAGGAGAGTATTTGCATACTCTATAGTTAATAAGGATGTATTTAAATTTGATTTACTAACTAAATAGTTTTTATAATAGTTTGATACCTCAATATATAAACTTTCTTTAAGATCCTCTAACTCAATTTCAGTTTGTAAAATTTGAGAATTTATTTTTCTAATATCAGATTTATCAATGTTTTGCTGAAATATTGGAATTGTTAAAGTTAAGCCTATTGATGCATTGGTATTTTCACTTCCTGCATCTATTCGTGAACCGTCCGAATACTCAGTCGAAGCTGTTATATCTAAGGTAGGTCTATTAGAACCTTTTTCTTTTGAGAGATCAAGTTCTTTAATTTTAATATTATTTTGAGCAATTAAAATATTAAAATTATTCTTATAAATTTCAGAGAGTATGTTATCAAAATTCAAATCCTCTTCTATATTTACATAATCTTCTAAATTATTAGCTTCTTTACCAACAATTGATTTAAATGTTTTTAAACTGACTTTGTAATTTTGTTCGGCTGAAAAAAGATTTGTTTCAGCAATTGAAAAAGCACTCTCAGCATTTTTCAATTCAGTTATGGTTGCTGATCCCAATTCATATTTTAATTTAACTTCTTCTAAAAATCTAGAAACAGAATCAAAATTTTTTTCAGAAGCCTCTAATGATTTTTCATAATTTATTACGGTTAAATAACCTTCTACAGCTGTTAGCGATAAATCTTGAACTGTTTTATAAAAGTTTATAACTGCATTTTCGTAAATAATTTTTGATCTTTCTATTTCTAAATTTTTTTCACCGCCATCATACAAATTTTGAGTAATACTAATTTTATATTTATCTGTAAAAGTCTCTGGTGTTGTTGATACACCAGCTGCTGATGTTGTATCATTATTACTATATGTACCAGAAATTGTGCCAGTAACTGTTGGAAGTTTTTTGCCTATAGCTACCTCAATGGTTTCTTTGCTTTCATTAAGTTTTTCAAAAGCAATTTTTACTTTCAAATTATTTTCAATCGTACTTTTTACAGAATCATCAATCGATAGAGCAAATATAGATTTGGAATAAATAAGTAATAATAATAATAATATAAATAATCTCATTTAAAATTTAAAATCCTCTTGTTGTTCTTGAATTTGATAACTACTCATTACATCAAATAAATACTTAGATGAATACAAATCTTCATTTCTTATAATTTTATAAGCTTTACCCAAATTATCATATATTTTTTTAATATATATTAACCTTCCTCCATTCATTGCTAGTTGATTCTTTAACTTATCAGTTATTTTAAATATAGGTCCGTCAATAATAATTAAACTAAATGGAGCTTTATCAGATAATCCATCTAATAAATTATGATTAAATAAACTAATATTAGTATTATCAGTATTGTTAATATTTTGTTCTAATAATTTAAATAGTTCTCTATTTTCTTCTACAACATGAAGTTCTTTACATAGTGAACTAATTAGCGCAGAAAAGTAGCCCGTTAAGCCACCTATGTGCAATACTTTATCATTAGGTAAAATTTTCGAATATTTTATAATTTGAGCTAGGTGTAAATTTTTAAGATATCCTCTTTTCTCAGTTATATCTAAATTATTATCTAGGTAACAATTCTTACCTAAGCTTACATCTAAATAATTTTCTTTAGGAGTATTTTCAAATATTTGTAAGATATTTTCTTCATTAATCTTGTTTGGTCTCAACTGATTAGCAACCATATTTTTTCTTGCAATTTCAAATGTTTCACTCATTTCTTAAAGGATGCTTAATATAAACCATTATATAATAAATTATTTAAATTATATTACTAATCTTTAGAATTTTTTTTCATTAATTGACTAGAAATAATATAGTGATAATTGTCATTTTTTTTAGGCTCGGTGGCAGAGTGGTGATGTAGGGGCCTGCAAAGCCTTGCACAGCGGTTCGATTCCGCTCCGAGCCTCCAAATTTTTCTTGTTTTTTAATTTTTTTTTTATTATCAACAAAATTGTGTTCCTCGGTAGCTCAGTGGTAGAGCAATCGGCTGTTAACCGATCGGTCGCTGGTTCGAGCCCGGCCCGGGGAGCCATTATTCATTTATTAAAATTTTTAATAAAAATAAATGCGCACAAAGCCCAAATAATCGGTAACATATACATATTAAAAGTCATTCCTAAATATTTTGCTGAAACTCCAACTAAACCGGGACCTATCATTAATCCTGAAAAGGCTAATGTCATTAGATTAGCTATTGTCGTAGGAATATTTTCAGATGTTGATTTAATAGCTTGTCGAATTACTATTGGATTAGTGTTTCCAGTTGCAAAACCAAATAAAAAAGCACCTAATGCTATAAGATAGTAATCCATTGTTAATAAAGATAGCAATAAGCAAAAACATCCAATCAATACTAAATGAAAACCAATTTTTACTTCTCCAAAATAATTTATTAAATTTGCTCCAAATAACCTTGAGGGAATTTCACCTAAATGAAAAGAAATTAAAATAAGAGCGCCTAAGTATAATGGTGAATTTAAGTCTTGCGTCATCCACAAGGGTGACCACTCCATAATAATTCCAACTGTACCAAATTCTAAAAATAGAATTAAACCAAAAATTAAAACTTTTTTATCAGGTAATGTAAATTTTTCTGCTTTTCCAAAATAGTCTTTATTAATTGGTAATCCAAAAGAAAAAACAATATATGCTACAATTAAACCTATAATAAAAATTATAGGAAAAGAATATGTTATTGCAAAATTTAAACTCAATAAATAAATTGATAAGAAAGCTCCTATTACAGCTCCTAAACTCATAAAAGCCCAAAAAATTGGTTGTAAAATTTCTTTTGTTTGTTCTTCAATTAAAGTTAAATGAGAGTTTGCTGAAGGCATTATAAGGCCTAACGAAATTCCAAACAAACTGGCAATTATCAAAAATGTTAAATAATTTGTAACAAATATTATGATTAAAAAACTTATTGAAAGTATTAGTATTCCTAATAGCATCATTAATTTAGTTCCAAATTTTGGAGTAAATAATCTTGAGCATATTTGACCAGTTAAAATTTGTGTGGATCCAAAAATCAACAAGAAGAACCCCCAACCTATTTCAGATAAATTGAGTTTCTCATAAATAATCGGAATATGTCCAAGCATGAATACCCACATCATCAATGGAAATGCAATTCCAACCATGCAAGCAACTTTTGCTTTTGAATAAATAACTAATTCTTTATTTTCCAATACTCTTTCCATTAATTTATTTTATAACAATTTTTTTTGAACAACAATATTAGCAATCAATAATAATATTTTGTTACTATATAATTATTAGCTTAATCAACATTTGACTTGAACTAAATCATCAAATCTTGTTGTATAACATGGAGAAACATTCTCTCTTTTCATCTTCCATATTTTTTCTATACCTTCAGAAGCTATCTTTAACGTTGAACTTCCATATCTAGAATTAATATTATCAATAGTATTCATTATTCTATCCGATGTATCACGATCGTAATCAAGCAATCCTCTAGTTACATTGTGCCTGCTAAGACCATATAATATTATTCCAGCTTTTTTATAACGAAATCCTGGTCGGTATATTTTTCTAATTCCTTCAAGAGCTCTTTTAACAATTTTTATGCTATTATTTGTTGGAAAAGGTAAGTGTAGTTTTATTGAATTTGAATATTGTTTCTCTCTTCTATTAAAATGATTTGTCAAAACAAAAATACTCATCGATTCAGCGACTAACCCCTCTTCCCTTACCTTCTCTGATACTCTTGATCCATAAGTTGATATTGATTCCTCCAAATCAAATAATTTTTCTATTGGCTGACTAAATGATCTTGAAACACAGCAACTTTGTTTATCACTTGGAACCAAATCAAGGTCTAAACACGATACACTATTTAATTCTAGGTATGTCTTCTCTCCCACTACACCCATATTTTGTCTTATCCATCCTCTGTCCATTTGTGAAAATTGATAAGCATTATGAATATTATATTTTTTTAGGAAAAGAGATAATCTTCTTCCAATGCCCCATACTTCTTCAATGGATGTTAATTCTAATGCTTTTTTTATTTCTATTTTATTTTTTAGTATGCATACACCTTTATAGTCTGGTTGTTTTTTTGCTAAATGATTAGCTATTTTTGATAGTGTTTTTGTTGGGCCCACTCCAATACTAACTGGAATACCAACCCACCTCTTAATTGTTTGTCTAATATACCTACAATAAGTGTTTAACTCATAGTTCTCAAAACCATTTAAACCAAGAAATGCTTCATCTATAGAGTAGATTTCTATCTCTGAAGAGAAACTTGATAAAGTCTCCATTACTCTCTGAGAAATATCACCATATAAAGAATAATTAGATGAAAAAACTTTAACATCATTTTTATCAATAATATTTTTTGCTTTAAAATAAGGTTCACCCATTTTTATCCCTAATTTTTTTGCTTCTTTTGATCGTGCAATAATACAACCATCATTATTTGAAAGCACAACAATTGGTTTTCCTATAAGTTTTGGATTAAATATTCTTTCACATGAGGCATAAAAATTATTGCAATCTATCAATGCTATAGATTGATTTACTGAGTTATGATTTCTATTAAGTAGTTTTGTGTATGACATATGTCACTACCCCCCATATAAAACACTCCATTTCTTCTTTAACTTGAATACTAGGATACTCACTATTGGCAGAAATTAAAAATAGTGACTGATCTTTCTTTTTCAGTTTTTTAACTGTTAGGTCACCAAAGATGGAGGCTATAACAATATTGTCGTTACGAGGTGTAATACTTCTATCAACAATAAGTAAATCACCTGATAATATGCCTGCATCAGTCATAGAAGGGCCATTAGCTTTAACGATATAGGTTGCTGTTGGACGTTGAACCAAATATTCATTAAGATCAAGTTTGTTTTCCATATAATCAGTAGCTGGAGATGGAAAACCTGCAGATACTGTATCAAGAAAATAAGGAGTTATTTGATCTCCTTTGGATTCAGCTTTAAATATTAAATTTTCTATTTTTTTAGACATAATATTAGAAAAAATATTTAAATAATTGATAAATAATAATTATATTATTTATAAAATTATTTGTTCTACTTTTGTTCTAATTTATTCAGAATGAGAAAAAAGTCAATATAATATTTTTAAAATACTGTTAAAAAACGCTATGACAAAATTATTCGAAGATGATGCATACCTTAAAGAATTTAAAGCAAAAATTATAGGTATTGCGAAAGAAGAAAATCGTATTGAGTTAGATAAGACAGCATTTTATGCAAAAAGTGGTGGTCAACCTGGGGACACCGGTGCAATAGAAGCTGAAAGTATAAAAATACAAGTTTTAGATACTATTAAAGAAAATAATAAAATAATAAATATTGTAGATGATCTCAAAGATCTTGAAGAGAATGTTGATATAATTGGAAAAATAAATTGGGATTTACGATACAAACATATGAGAATGCATACTGCACTGCACTTGTTGTGTTCTATAGTACCTTTAGGAGTAACTGGCGGTCAAATTGGTTATGAAAAAAGTCGATTAGATTTTAATGATCCAGATAAACAAATAAATAAAGAAGAATTGGAAGAAAAAATAAATTTGTTGGTTGAAGATAATCATACCGTTACTAGTGAAGTAATTGAAAGTAGTATATTGGAAGAAAAACCTGAGCTAGTCAGAACTATGTCAGTAAAACCTCCGCAAGTAGATGGCAAAATAAGATTAATTAGAATTGGTGATATTGATTTACAACCTTGTGGTGGTACACATGTGAAATCAACTAATGAGATTGGTAAAATTCAAATAGGCAAAATAGAAAACAAAGGTAAAATGAATAGAAGAGTTAATTTATTGTTATCTTCTTAAATTACTGATGAAGAATTTGACTTAAAAATAACTTAGTACGATCACTCTCTGGATTATTAAAAAACTTATCTGGGCTAGCTTCCTCAACAATTTTACCTTCATCCATAAACACCATTCTATCAGCAACTGTTTTAGCAAAACCCATTTCATGCGTAACAACAATCATAGTCATTCCACCGTTTGCCAAATCAACCATAACATCTAAAACTTCTTTAATCATTTCAGGATCAAGAGCTGAAGTTGGTTCATCAAAAAGCATGATGTTAGGATTCATTGCAAGAGATCTAGCAATTGCTACTCTTTGTTGTTGACCACCAGATAATTGGCCAGGATATTTGTTAGCCTGTTCAGGAATTTTTACTATTTCTAACTGTCTCATAGCCAGTTCCTCTGCTTCTGCTTTTGGCATTTTTTTAACCCAAATTGGAGCAAGTGTTATATTTTCTTTTACAGATAAATGAGGGAATAAATTAAATTGCTGGAATACCATTCCAACTTCTTTCCTAACATTATCAATATTTTTTAAATTTCCAGTTAACTCAATTCCATCAACAACTATTGAGCCTTCTTGATGTTCTTCCAATCTATTAATACATCTGATCATTGTAGATTTACCAGAACCAGAAGGGCCGCAAACTACGATTCTTTCTTTCTTCTTCACTTCCAGATTTACATCTTGTAATACATGAAAATCTCCAAACCATTTGTTAACATTTTTTAATGAAATTATTGATTCTTCACTCATTTTAATCAGCCCCCATATTAATACCTGTTTTTAATTTCTTTTCCAAATACAAACTGTATCTAGACATTCCAAATGTGAATATAAAAAATACCAAACTAACAAAAAAGTAAATTTCATAAGATAAGCCTAACCAATTAGTATCTGCTAAAGTACCTCTCCCAATACCTAATAAATCTAATATTCCTACAATTATAACTAAAGTTGTGTCCTTAAATAAACCTATAGATGTGTTGACAATTGGGGGTATAGAAATTCTAATAGCTTGAGGAAGAATAATTAATAAATTCATTCTCCAATAAGACATCCCTAGTGATTTAGCAGCTTCATATTGACCAGGAGGTATTGCTTGTAGCCCTCCTCTTATAACTTCTGCCATATAAGCTGATTGGAATAATGTAACAGCTACTAGCACTCTTACTAAACCATCCATATCTATTCCTTCTGGTAAAAATAAAGGTAGCATTACCATCCCAAAAAATAATAAGGTAATTAGAGGAACCCCTCTGATAAATTCAATAAACAATGTACACATCATGCTTATAACTGGTAATTTAGATCTTCTCCCTAGTGCGAGCATAATCCCAATAGGAAAAGCTAAAGCTATTCCAGTACAGCCTAGGACGAGTGTTACTAGAAGACCGCCCCATTTGTTAGTGGAGACTTCAGTAAAGCCTAATCCTCCATTAAGTAAAAAATAAGCAATAACAGGAAAAATGTATGTAAAATATAAGAAGTACTTTCTATATGGAAGTTTTGCATACAAAAGAGGTAACAATGCTAATGCTAACATTGCATAAGCTATATTTACTCTCCAAACTTCAACCTTTGGATAAAATCCATAAATGAATTGATAAAACCTTACATATATAACTGCCCAACAAGCTCCACCATTTTCAGGATCTAAATTTCGTGAACACATTTCTTGGTTAGTAATTTGTTCACCAAGATAATTATATTTGAAGTCAGCTGAAAATATTGTCCAATCTAAAATCCAAGGAATAAACTGATACAAACAATAAATAACAAATAAAGTTATTAATGAGTTTGTCCAATTGAAGAATAAATTTATTCGTAACCAACCAATAATACCTGTTGTTGCTACTGGTGGTTTTCTAACTTCATTCATTTCGTTCATTACTTTTCCTTAAATTGTATACTTCTATTATAAATGTTCATAAAGAAAGATATTGTCAGACTAATTGACAAATAAGTTGCCATAACAATTGCCATACATTCAATAGCTTGACCAGTTTGATTTAAACTTATCCCTCCGAAACCGTGAACAAGGTCAGCATATCCGACAGCAATTCCTAAAGAAGAATTTTTAGTTAAATTTAGATACTGACTTGTTAGTGGAGGGACAATCACTCTAAGAGCTTGGGGTATAATGATTAGTCTCATTATCCATGTTTGTTTTAAGCCAATAGCAGCAGATGCCTCTCTTTGTCCTTTTGAGACAGACATTATACCTGCTCTAACAATTTCAGAAATGAAGGCTGCAGTGTAAATTGATAATGCTAAAAACATTGCTATAAATTCAGGTCTAATTACTAAACCGCCTTTAAAGTTAAAACCTTTTAATTCTGGATGCTCAAAAGACAAAGGTGAGCCAAGAATAAAAAATAAAATTAATGGAACAATGAATATTAATCCGATTGAACTTGAGAATACTGGGAATTGTTGTCCTGTCTTATCTTGTCTTTTTTTTGCCCATCTATTTATTAAGAAACTTGAAATTAAAGCCAATACAATTGCAATTAATACATATGAAAATCCACTTTCAAATATTGGTCTTGGAGAATACAATCCTCTGTTTGAAATATAAAATACATCAAGAACTTGTAATGATTGCTTAACACGAGGAAGTTGAATTAAAATACTATACCATAATATTATTTGAAGAAGTAAGGGTACATTTCTTGAAAATTCAACGTAAATATAAACTAGTCGACTTAATAACCAATTTGAAGATAGTCTTACTATGCCCAATATAAAACCTAAAATGGTAGCAGCTATACAACCTGTAATTGATACCAAAAGAGTATTTAAGACTCCAACAAAATAAACTTTTAAATGAGTATCGGTTGATTTAAATTCTAAGAAGGGTGAAAAACTTATATCAAAGCCAGCTGGATTTTGAAGAAAACTCCAACCAGTTGCGATATTTCTTTTTTCTAAGTTGTAAGAGGTTGTGCTTATTACAAAGAACAAACCCAACGCAAATAAACCTACAACTAAAGTTTGAAAAAAAATCGATCTAAATTTTTCATCAGAAAAGAAACCTAAGTTAGATCGCATACTATTATATACAAAAAAAATGGGGGGTTTAAAACCCCCCGTTTTATATTTAATTAAGATTTATCTGAATGGAGGTGCGTATAAAATACCACCTTGAGTCCATAAAGCATTTAAACCTCTTGCAATTTCTAGAGGTGTGTCTGGACCTACGTTTGCTTCGTAAGATTCAGAGTAGTTACCAATTTGTTTGATAATTTGGTAAGCCCAATCGTTACTTAGCTCAAGCATTTCTCCATAGTTACCTTCAACACCAAGAAGTCTTAGTACTTCAGGAACATTAGAGCTCGTTTGAGCATCAACGTTTTCAGATGTAATACCTAGTTCTTCAGCAATAATCATTGCATTTAAAGACCAACGAACTACGTCACCCCACTGGTGATCACCATGTCTTACTAGTGGACCAAGTGGTTCTTTTGAAATAATTTCTGGTAATACAACCCATTTATCTGGATTAGAAGCAGCAGCTCTTGTTGAAGAAAGTCCTGATGCGTCAGTTGTGTATACATCACATCTTCCAGCAAATAAGTTTTCTTTACCTTCATCATTAGTTTCAATTGGAAGTGCTTCGTAGCTAATTCCATTTAATCTAAAGAAGTCAGCAAGGTTTAACTCTGTAGTTGTACCAGTTTGGATACATACAGTAGCACCATCAAGCTCAGTTGCACTTGATACACCAAGAGCAGATGGAACCATGAAACCTTGTCCATCATAGAAGTTTACACCTACGAACTCAAAACCAAGATTAACATCACGGCTAATTGTCCAAGTTGTATTTCTCGCTAACATATCGACTTCACCTGAAGCTAATGTTGGGAAACGAGATTTACCAGTAGTAGTAATAAATTCTACTTTTGAACGGTCTCCAAAAACAGCTACAGCAACTGCACGACACATATCTGCATCAAGACCAGCCCATTCACCGTTATCATCTGGAGCAGCAAAACCAGCAAGACCAGTTGTTACTCCACATTTTAGAAAACCTCTATTTTTAACATCATCAAGAGTTCCAGCATGTGCTGAAAAAGCAAATGCTACAACTGCAAAGATAGATAATAGTTTTTTCATATTATTTTCTCCGTTTAAATAATTATTTAAATATCTTTTTTCAAAGATTGCTTCCCTATAACAAATTAATAAGTTAATCCCAATAATAGATTTGTTAAGCTTAAAATTGCCTACTATAATTTGTGTATAAAGATTTTGGCTTATACAATATTTAGTTGTTTATGAAAATAAAAACAAAATTAACCAAAATAGGTAGAAATCCTTTTAAACAAAAAGGGTTTATCAATCCTGGTACCTATAAGGGCTCTACAATGATCTTTAATACATTTAAAGATTACTTAAACGATATTAAAAATTTTGACGATAGAACAACATTTTATGGAATAAATAAAAATCCATTTCATAAGCAATTAGAAGACAGTATTTCTTTTTTATATAACTGCAATGATACAGTACTATCACCATCAGGATTAGCCTCTATAGTAATTCCCTTTTTTACCTTTTTAAAATCTGGTGATGAGGTTTTAATAAATGATAGTGTTTATAGTCCTACTAGAACTTTTTGTGAAAACATCCTTAAACAATATAATGTTAAAATAAAATATTTTCATCCAACTAAAAATATTAATAATTTTAAGAAATTAATTAACAGTAAAACAAAGTTAATTTATTTAGAATCACCGGGAACAGCAACTTTTGATATTATTGATATACCTTTCATTACAAAAATTGCTAAAAAAAATAAAATACCAACTGTTATGGACAATACTTGGGCCTCACCTTTATTTTGTAATCCAATTAAATTAGGTATTGATATTATTATAGATGCAGGAACTAAATATATAAACGGCCACTCGGATGTATTAATTGGTTTCGTTTCTTCTAATAAAAAATATTCCAAAAAAATAAGAGCATCTTCAAAAACTTTAGGAATATGTCCTGGTTCGGAAGAAGTTTATTTAGCAATTAGAGGATTGCCAACACTTGAAATTCGAATGAGAGAAATTGAAAAAAATGCATTGTTAATGGCAAAATATTTATTAGAACATGATCTTGTATCTGATGTTTTCCACCCAGCATTACCGCATACAAAAAATCATAAAATATGGAAAAGAGATTTCTCTGGTAGTACAGGCTTATTTTCATTTATGCTGAAAAAGAAATACTCAAACAATCAAATTGAAAAATTTTTTAATAAACTTAAAATATTCAAATTGGGATACAGTTGGGGTGGATTTGATAGTCTCATTACCTTTCCTCCATTAGATAAAAGAGAGTTTATAAATAGAAATTCTGGAACTTTAATTAGATTATATTGTGGATTGGAAGACATTGATGATCAAATAAAAGATATTAAAAATGCATTAAAAATTTTCAATTAAATGGATTTATATTTTTATATTTTTGCATCAATGGGAGTTTTTGTATTTGGTTTATCTAAAGGTGGTGTTCCAGGACCTATCGCGATGCTAGCAGTGCCAGTAATGTCGTTTGCAATGAGTCCTTTGCAAGCTGCAGGAATATTGTTGCCACTTTTAATAATAATGGATTTTTCGGCAATCTATTTGTATTGGAAAAAATGGATAAACAGTATTTTAAAAATTATAATCCCAGCATCTATAATTGGTATTTTATTTGGAACATTAACATTTGAGTTTACAAACGAAGATCAGATAAGAATAATGGTAGGTGTTATATCAATTATTTTTGTTCTAGTTTCATTTATTCAGAAAAATAATTATTTACTTAAACCAACAAAACTTAAAGGATACTTTTGGTCATCTATTGCTGGATATACAAGTTTTTTAATTCATGCAGGAAATCCACCAATTAATTTTTATATGCTGCCTTTAAAGCTAGATAAAATTTCATTCATTGGAACAATGACCTTGGCATTTATGGTTATAAATCTTGTTAAATTAATTCCATATTATTTTGTAGGATTATTAGCGCCTTCTAATCTTATGGTTTCTCTCTATTTACTGCCACTAGCTTTTATTAGTGTTTTACTTGGGTACTTTCTACAAAAAAGAATTCCAGAAAAATTATTTTTCAATATTGTTTATGTTTTACTTTTTTTGAGTGGATGTAAGTTAATATATGACGGAATAATTTAATTTATATAAACAATTATATTTTTGTTTTATAATCAGCTCTTTTATTTTTTCTAAAACCAAAAGGTCCGGGAATAAATAATGTCATTGTGTTTGTATTAGGTTTTAAGTCAACTCTGTGCAAATGATCTGCAGACCTAAAACCGATGTATCCAGGGGATCTCCAAAATTTTCCTTTTTTTGTTGTTTCCCAATAACCGCCTTTTAAAATAATTGTAATATATGGACAAAGATGGTTATGAACTCCTTCACCGTGATCATCATCTAGCATTTTATGAATCAGGATATTAAATGGAAACCATTTTGGTCTTTTTCTAAATAATAGGTAGTATCTTTCCATCCATGGTTTTGCTTTATGAAATTCTGGATGAGATGGTCCTCTATCTAGAACAATTTTCTTTCTTCCAAGTTTTTCTAAAAATTTTAATAACACCTATCTTAAACTAGCCTCAATATTACCTCCATCAACAGTAATAATATTCCCAGTTGTTTTTTCAAAGGATAATTGAGCAAAAAATGCTTCAGCAACATCTTCTGCAGTCACTTGCTTTTGAAGTAAATTATTATTTAAATATTCAGTAGAAGACATATTTCTAGCTTTTGCTCTTTCTTTAATAAACTGATCAGTTAATAAACCACTTTTTATACGATCAGCATTAATTCCATTAACCCGAATATTATATTTTCCAAATTCTAAAGCATATTGTTTCATAGAAAATAATGAGCTAGCTTTTGCGATACCATATGGTCCAAAATTCTTACCAGGATTTATAGATTGTTTTGACAAATTAAGAGAAATGGAACCTCCCAAACCTTGTGATACCATAATATTTGCAATTTTTTGAACTATGTTATGATGACTATAAAAATTTACCTCTAAACTTTTTTCCAAAATATCTTTTTTTACATTTAGCATACTACCTTGAAATGCAGCACCAGAATTTGCAATTAGAATATCTATACCGCCAAATAATTTTAATATCTTATTTAATGCTTTATTAATTTGAGAATTATTAGTTAAATCACATACAATACATAGACATTTCTTTTTAATATTTATATCAAGATTTTTAAAGTTTTTATCTAAAAGTATAACTTCAATATTTTCATTTATAAATTTATTTGCAATCGCACTTCCAATTTTTCCAGCTCCACCTGTAATTACTGCAACATTTCCATTAAATTTTTTTGTATTTTGATTATTCAATTTTGCTCTTTCTAATGGCCAGTATTCCATTTTAAAAATATCTGTATTGTTAATTGATTTAAATTTTGAAACTAAATTTGCTTTAATTATAACTTTTTTCATTGCATCAAATATATCGTAGGAAACTTGCATTTCTTTTTTATTAATACCTATTGATAGAAAACCTATTCCTTCTAAAATAATAATTCTTGGTAAAGGATCAGCAATTTTGGAATTTGTAATATTTTTTTTATATTTTTTAAAATAATTTTTATATTTTTTAATATATACATTAATATGATTAGATATCATTTTGCTAGATGATAAATGTTTATTGGGTATTATTAATGGTTCTGATTTTATTCTGATAACATGATCAGGCGTAACAGGTCCTTTATTAAATAAATTAAATAAATCTTTTCGATTTGTAAATTTTACATCTTCAACATTATTATTAAATTTAATTATCCATCTTTTGTTTGTAAAGTAATGGTATAAATTTCTAATACATAGCTGAACATCAGTAATATTTATTTTTTTGTTATAAATATTGTATTTTATTAATTTTTTTTGCTTATTTAAAAAATTTTCAGCTAATGTTACAAGCTTAATCATTCTATCATAACTTTGTTTTGCTGAACTTCCAAAAGTGAAAATGCCATGATTTAAAAGTATTAATCCTTCAACTTTATGATTTTTTGAAATTACCATATGACATAATTTAGCAAGTTCAAATCCTGGCATTACGTAGGGAACTATTGCTATTTTATCTTTATAAATTTTATTTAATATTTCTTTTGAATTATCTAGATTGACTAAACTTAAAATCGCATTTGAATGTGTATGATCTACATATTTAAATGGTAAATAAGCATGTAAAAGAGTTTCAATTGATGGATTAGGAGAACTGGAGTCAAGTAAGTTAGATCTCAAATAATTAACCATCTTTTCATCACTCATTTTTTTTAAAGATAGAGTTTTAAGTAAAGGATCAAGATACAGACCTGGCAATCCTCTTTCGCTTAGGTTTGACATATCCCATCCACTTCCTTTTACAAAAAGTACATCGTTATCTTTTCCAAATAAATTTTTTTTAATTGATTTTACAGATGTATTGCCTCCTCCATGTAAAACAAGTTCGGGATTATTACCTAATAAATGCGTTGAATATATTCTTAATGCTAAATCTTTTCTGACTTTCTTTAACTGATATTCTTTAATATATTTTTTAGCTAAACTTTCTTTCCACTCATTTTTCATATTAATTTTTTAATCCACTTATAGATTCTTCATTGCTATCTACAACTCCTTTTTCTGTAATCAATTTAGTAATATATTTTGCTGGAGTTATATCAAAAGCATAGTTTTTACAGTTTGAACCTTCAGGTATAATTTTAATTTTCTTTCTATTATTATTTTCGTCAATACCTTCAATAATGGATACTTCGTCTGGATCTCTTTCTTCTATAGGTATTTCTTTTACTCCGTTTTTAATATTAAAATCTATACTAGAAATTGGAGCTGCAACGTAAAAAGGAATATCATTATCTTTTGCAGCTAGAGCCTTTAAGTATGTGCCAATTTTATTGCAAACATCACCATTTAAAGAGGTTCTGTCTGTTCCAGTTATACAAAGATCTATCATGCCATTTTGCATTAGATGACCGCCAACGTTGTCTACGATTAATGAATTTTCTATCTTTTCATGCATTAATTCCCAAGCTGTAAGACTGAAACCTTGATTTCTAGGTCTGGTTTCATCAATCCAAACATGTATTGGGATTTTTTTTTGATTTGCAATAAATATTGGTGCTAATGCAGTTCCCCAGTCAACAGCAGCTAACCACCCAGCATTACAGTGAGTCAAAACATTTACTTTTTTTTGTGTTTTTTTGTAAATATTTTCAATAAGTTTAGATCCATTTTCACCTATAGTTTTGCAATTGACTATATCTTGATCTCTGATCTCATTTGCAATTGAAAGAATTATTTCCTGAAAGTTAGATTTTTCCATATCTTTAATCTTAGTAATAATTTTATCTACAGCCCAGGATAAATTAACTGCTGTGGGTCTCGTTGACTTAAGACTATCACCTGCTTTTTCTAATTCTGAAAAATTTTTAGTAGTTTTAGATGCTACATACATTCCATATGCAGCAGTGACACCTATTAGGGGAGCACCCCTGACTTGCATTTCTTTAATAGCAAAACAAAAATCTTCTAATGTTTTTAATTCTACAATCTTTAATTCAAATGGTAGAAGCCTTTGATCTATTATTTTTACAACTTCTCTAGCTTTATCATACCAAATAGTTGTTAAATGTTTATCATTTACTAGCATTAGAATTTTTCTTATATCTTTTTAATATATTGGATAAATTATTCTCTAAGTTCTTATCCCAAAATTCTTTTTTTGTAATTATAGATGTATCTAAAATATTGGATGTATTATCATTTTCAAAAGATACACCTTCATAGTATTTTGAGCTAAAATTTTTAATAAAATTTTTTGAATTATCAACATTATCATTTAAGGTTTTTATAATCATACTTAAATCTACTTTATCATGATCTGGATGCCAGCAATCATAATCCGTAACCATGGAAATAGAGCAATATCTAATTTCCGCTTCTCTTGCTAATTTTGCTTCTGGCATATTTGTCATTCCTACAACATCACAACCCCAATCAATATAAAGATTTGACTCAGCATAAGTTGAAAACTGAGGTCCTTCCATTGCAAGATATGTGCCACCAAATGAGTAATTGATTTTAATATTTTCACATATATTTTTTGACAAATTCATCAAAACTTCACATGTTGGATGAGCCATAGGAACATGAGCAACTATTCCTTTATCAAAAAAACTTTTTTTTCTGTTTATTGTTCTATCTATAAACTGATCAACAATAACAAATGTACCTGGTTTTAAATTATCTTTTAAAGAACCTACAGCTGAAAGAGATATCAAATCGGTTACACCAACTTGTTTTAAACAATCAATATTAGCACAATAGTTAATGGAAGATGGTGACAAAGTATGGCCTTCTCCATGACGAGATAAAAAATATACAGTGTTATTATCTATTTTACCTTCAATAATTGGACCTGAGGGTTCGCCAAATGAAGATTTAATTTGATGTTCTTTTATTTCAGTTAAAAATTCTAGTTTATAAATTCCACTTCCACCAATAAAGCCTAAGACATTCATAATATTGGCCCAATATTTTTTATTATTTTTTTTGTATGTTTTTTCAATTCAATTATAGAAGGTTTTATTATTTCTATTTTATCAAAACTTGATTTTTTTTTATTATAACTTTGTCTTAAACTTTTACATGCTGTTATTCTTAATTCGGTTCCTATGTTAAGTTTAGCTACTTTCGTGTTTCTTGCTATTTTTTTTCTCATATTAGAATTTATACCACTACTACCATGTAAAACTAAAGGTAGTTTTGATATTTTTTGAATTTTTAAAATTTTATTATAATCTATTTTTGCTATCTTTGATTGTTGTAAATGTGTATTACCAACTGATATTGCCATAGCATCGACTCCACTCTCTAAACTATATTTTTTTGCTTCCTCAATATCTGTCCCAAAAGAATTATTACCATTATGATAGCCAACTATACCTACCTCCCCCTCAACTGAAACATTATGTTTATGAGCAATATTTGATATTTTAGAGCTAATTTTGATATTTTTATTTAATGGAAGTTTTGATCCGTCGAACATTACTGATGTAAAACCAGATTCTATTCCTTCGATACATTCATCATATGAAAATCCATGATCTAAATGACAACAAATAGGCGTTTTAGTTTGTTCAGCAAGATGTCTAAACATTTTTCCCAAAATAGAAACAGGAGTGTATTGTCTACAAGAAGGTCCTGCTTGTAAAATAATTGGAATTTTTGTTTCATGTGCAGCCTCTGTGTAAGCAATAGCATCTTCCCAACAAATTACAACTAGTCCAGCTACAGAATAATTATTACGATTAGCTTTAGTTAGTAAAGTTTTTAAATTTACTGCTGTCATTTATATTTAGCAATCATATCTTTAATGCCAGGAATGGTCTCAACTTGATATGCATGTTCAGGTTGAAAAAATTGCACAAGAGATCTTTGAGATAGTCCGCCAAGAATTGTGAAATAATACATCTCATACCCTGGTGCCACAACACAAGGATGATAGCCCGTTCTAATCATAATGGTTGAGCCATCAATTATATGTTCAGCTTTCCCAACTTTATCATCAACTTGCTGAAACATCTGAAAACCAAATCCATTATTAGGTTTAAATCTGTAATTATATGTTTCATCGTGTCTAGTTTCATCAGGCAGACGATCTGTATCATGCTTATGAGGTGGAAACCCCGACCAACCTCCCTGTCCCACTGTATAAAGTTCATTACAAAGCAATCTTCCAACTTTATCGTGATGCTTAGCACCTAGAATATGTTTAATTTTTCTATGAGTTTTTGTATCATCTGAGCCATACTGAACTAAATCAATTTCATTTGCTCGAACAGCAAATGGTTCCAGCGTTTTATCATACTTTGCACCAGCAATAAAAATTTCTGAATTATCGACTAAAGATGTAAATTGAGCTTTTGTGTTAGACGGAACATAAACACCTTCTGGTTCTCCATCCCACACATCAACTGTTCTAGTGCCTAATGACTCAACTTTTATTCCTTCAATTTCTACATTAATTGTTCCAGTAGCAGGCACTATACATGTTTCATAACCAGGTGTTTGATATTCAAAAGATTGATCTTTATTTAATTTTACAATGTTAAAATAATTTAAAGGAACTCTACTGTCTTCAATATCTACAATTGGCTTGTTCTTATTATCAAATGGTGGAATATGCATATTATTCTCCTTCATTAATTTTATTATATTTGATAAACTCCAAAATTTCATTCAAATTAGGCATTGCTGGTGCACAACCAACTTTTGTTACTACAATTGCTGCTGCGGCTGAACCTATCTCTATAGATTTTTCTAAATCATTAGCCTTTAACATTGATCCTATTAATGATCCCATAAATGCATCACCAGCTCCAGTTGGTTTTAAAGGTTTTACGGGAAATATACCTTTTTTTATTTCTTTATTCATTGCAAAAGTAATAGAACCTTTTTCACCTTTTTTATAAATAATTAAGCTTACATTTTTTGCTAATTGTTTAGCATGATCCAAACCATTATTGTAATCACCAGCTAATACTCCAAACTCATCATCATTTCCAATTACACCACTACATTTATTTACTGCTAAATTATAAACTTCTTTTGCTTTATTTGATGATTCCCAAGTATATGGTCTATAATCAATATCCATAATTACAGGAATATTATTTTTATTTGCTATATCTAAAGCATATAAAGTAGCACTCCTTGAAGGTTCAGCTGCTAGAGAAGTTCCGGTAATTAATAGACAATCAAAGTTTTGTATATTAGCATTCTCAATATCATCTTTATTTAAAAATAAATCAGAAGCTTTATGTCTGTAAATAATTGATTGATGATCTTTAACTGTGGTTTCAACTATAGCAAATGAAATTCTTGTTTCATTTTTTTCAAATTTTACTAATTTATTCTTAACACCATAATGATTTAGTTGATTAATTGCAAATCTGCCTAAAGCATCGTCAGAGACTCGGGTGAGTAAGTTACAATTACCACCAAACAGAGTTAATTGAACACCCATATTTGCAGAAGATCCTCCCAGATGAGTAACAAATGATTTAGCATTTTCAGTTTTTGTTCCTGGTGGGTCAGGGTATATATCCACTCCTGCTCTTCCTATAAGTAAAAAATTATTTTTTTGAATTTTAGAAATTAAAAATTCAAATGACATAGAATTATTTATTTTTCATATCAATAAAATCAGCATTGTATTCAAAAGGATCAATTGCATCTATGCAACCTATGTTTACTGCAGCACCATTTGGATCACTTCTCCTATTGTGATGAGTGTATATACCACAAATCCTACAAAAAAAATGTTCAGCAATCATTGTATTAAATTTATATGAAGTTAAATATTCTTCTCCCTTAATTATTGATAAAGATTCTTTAGATACCATTGCCATTTTAGCGTTTTTTCTTTTACAAATCGAACAGTTACATTGTTTTATAGTTTTTAAATCTGATAAAACTTCAATTTGAACAGCTCCGCAATGACAACTTAGATTATATTTCATAATTATTTATTTATTATAATATCATAAATATAATAATATTTAAATTTAATTTAAATTATAAGGCTAAGTATGTAAACGGTGCCATAAACTCAAAAAGTTTAAATACCAAAAATAAAATTGATGCAATAAATAAGGCGAAGATTAACAATAATTTTCCAAAATCAAGATTTTTAAAAACAAAGGAAAAAAGTTGAAAAAATGTTTCAATTCTAGAAATAAAACTTTTTATAAAATTAATCATTTTTATAAATTTTAAAATTACCAATATACATTAAGTCACAATTAGATCTTAAAAAAGTTGAAATAGCTTTTATTGGATTATCAACAATTGGTTCTCCTTTTAAATTTAACGAAGTATTCAGTAAAAGAGGTATGTTTGATAAATGAAAAAAATTTTTTATTAAATTATAATATAAAGTGTTATCTGTTTCTTCAACTAATTGTATTCTGCAAGAATTATCTACATGAAGAACACCACTGAGTTTATTAGTATTTTTTTTATTGTCATATGCAACAACACTCATATATTTGTAACTATTTTTAAATTTACTATCGATATCAAAATATTCTTCAGCCTTTTCATATAAAACTGATGATGCAAATGGCTGAAAGGATTCTCTATTTTTAATTTCATTATTTATCTTTTGGGATAATTTTTTATTATCAGGTCTTGCTAATATCGATCTATTCCCTAGAGCTCTTTTTCCAAACTCTAATTTACCTTGAAACCAACATATTATTTTATTTTTAAGTAAATAGTTTGAAGCATCTGAAAGTAACTCTTTGTAAGTATTAAATTTAGTGTAGTTAATTTTTAGATCTTTTAGAGTCTCTTCAATGAAGTCATTATCAAAAGAAGGGCCTAAATACACATCTTGATTTAATATATTTTCATTTTTTTCTATAACATTATTCCAAGCCCACAATGAAGCACCAATAGAACCCCCGGAGTCAGAAGGGCAGAAATTTATATAAATGTTTTTAAATTTAGAATTTTTAAATGACTCATTATTTGCTTTACAATTTAAATGTACACCACCTGATAAACACATATTATCTGAAGGAAAAATTTCATATGCATGATTAGATTGTCTTTCAATTATGTCTTCTGTAATTTTTTGAGTAGAATAAGCAATGTTGGCGTATTTTTTAGATTTATCACTAAGAAGAACGAGATCTTTATTTAAAAATTCAGTGTTAGGTGTTCTAGGATCTCCTAGTAAATTAGTAAGTTTATTTGAAAAATTATTGTATAGACTAAATTGATATTCAAAATAATCCATATTTTGATGAAAAATATTTTTGTCTGAAATTGATATGACTTTATTTAATTTATTATCTAGGGAATTATTACCATAAGCAGACATACTCATAACTTTATTTTCCCCTTCATTTATTTGATGCCCGAGAAAAGACGTCATCGTTGAATAAAATAAACCTAAAGATTTAGGAAATAAAATTTCATCTAGCAATTTAATTTTATTTTTTTCTCCTGACCATATAGAAAAACTTTGATCTTCTCCAATACCATCATTAACCATGATACAACTATGGCTTAGGTTATTCGTATAATAAATACTTGAAGCATGTGATAGGTGATGTTGACAAAATAATATTTTATCGGAAGAAAATTTTAATTTTTTAACTATATTTGTTTTTGTCCATATTTTTTCTGACAACCATCTCTTCATTTGTGAAACAAAAAAACTTCTTGATTTGGGAAAATATTCTATTGAAGAATTTAAAATACGAAGAAATTTTTTAAGAGGTTTTTCATAAAAAACAATATAATTAATATCAGAAATTTTAAGATTATTTGAATTTAAACACCACTCTATTGACCTAGAAGGAAATGATGAATCACCTTTAATTCCAGTGAAACGCTCTTCTTGGACTGCTGATATTATTTTACCATTTTTAACTAAAGAGACAGAGGAGTCGTGGAAATAACATGATATTCCAAGGACATATTTATTCATATCATAGATCGAGGATCATATGTATTAAATTTGTAATTTTTTTTAAAAAATATTTTATTTATTGGAATAAAAATGAAAAATATTAATGCAAGAATTAAGTCTCCAATTTTTGTCCAAATTTTTCTCGTATTAGAAAGTAAATCAGTTTTAAATCGAAACCATTTAATATAAAGGTAAGATTTATATATTCCTTTAACACCACTCTTTCGTCTCTTTTCTAATTCCTTCTTTGCATATAAAACATGATGACCCTCCTCTTTAGCTATTAATGAGAATAGTGCTCTTGTTTCTGAATTAAAATTTTTATTATTTGAGAGTTTTGTAAAATATTTCTCTGCTGCAGCTTCTGATATCATTACAAAATTGATAAAATCAAGCTCATTTAATTCACTGTAAATTGGTTTTTCTCCAATAAAATTTAGATATCTTATTCTTTCACCAATTTCAGCAACACCAGAAACATTAGCGGAATTATTATTAGAATTATTAATTAAATTTTTGGCATGCTTAAAAAATAATTGCGCGTGCCTGAATTCATCTATGGCGTGATTTAAATACCCTTTTTTTAATTTATTAGTTGTAGTTAATTCAGCAGCAGCAAGCATATCTAAAGCACTTCCAAATTCAGCTAAACCAAAATTATTCAAAAAATCAGATTCTTGATTATTTAAGGAATTATTTTTTTTATTAATTGTTTTAAATATTGATTTGAAATTAAATGATGTCATGCAAACTTAATTATATTATCCTGAGTGATGATCATCACCTGGATCAACATTTGGATCAGGTGTAACATTTGGATCTTTTTTTGGATCTTTTCCATGTAAAGTACAACTAAAATCATCAGGACAAATAATATATGGAATTACAATATCTGGATTACAATTGTCACCTAAATCATATTCTCCTTCATCAAAATCATCTTCATGTGATTCATTTTCATTATGAGCATGATCATGAGTACATGTACTTGTATTTGTTTCTTGTACTTTAATAGATATTTCACCAAAATTTGGATTAATACAAGGATCGCCATAATCATTTGTTATAGATGGAAGAACATCGATTAAAGGAACATTATATTTGTTAGAGATATCTGAAATGCTTGAAGTACTAATATTAGCTAGTTTAGTAGCAGCATTTTCAGAATAGATTCTAAATATAGCAACATCAGTTCCGCCCGCATTGACGACATCAAGATTATTTTCAATTGATACTCCTAATTTTGCATCGGGACCTTTAGAAATTACAGAATCATAATAATTTGTACCATTATTTTTTATATTAGTGGTAAGTTGTGAATTTGTTTTTCTTAATGTCTTAAAATAAAACCCTCCCTCAAGAAGACAAGCTTTGATAAATTGAGTACCATCAGCGTCGACAGAATAAGAATTTATAATAATTTTAGTTTTATTTTTTAAGTAAAAAGATGTTTTTTTATCTAATATAAATTGACATCCTGTTGAACTTTCTCCACATGTCAAAAGGGAATTAGTTGAAACTTTATTTCTTTTTTTAAGTTGTATATCGTCAACAAAAAAGCCTTTTTTTCCTGATTTTTGAACTTTACCTATTACCTCCTTTTTATCATCAATATTGTAATTAGCTTTTTTATTTTCATTATTTTGTGCATTGTCCGTTTCAGTTTCTTTTTCTGCTACTTCTTGATTAGCTACTTTTATACTATCAGCTACTAACGCTTTACTTATGACCTTAAGAGAATTTTTGATTTGAGATTCATCAAAATTCTTTATACCTGTTTTTAGATCACTAAAAGCTAACCAAGCATTAATTTGAAGATCATTCGAAATATTTTGTTTTTTCATTTCATCTAAAATATGAGGATAAATGATATCTATAATTGTTTCTAAATTTGCTAATAAATCGTAAACTTTGGCAAAATCATTTATTTCTCCATTCGCGGAAATAGAAAGCATTTCCCTTGTCGATTGTGATAATGTAGTTTTATTTTTATCAGATATATTTTGTGATATTGCAATTGCATATTTTGCTATTGCTTTTTGTAAATCTTCAGAAACGTTTTCATTAATAACTATTGTAAGGCTTTGTTTTAAACTTTCACTTAATTGATCATGAGAGTCAGCCTTAACATCGCTTTCATTAATAAAAATAAGTGCAAAGAATAGAAATATAAAAACTTGTTTTAATCTACTTACTAATGAATTCATTAATACAACTTTCGATTTGGTATAAAGATTCTGCAATACAGTAAAAAATATCCTTAAATAAAAATGAATTGTTTGTAAAATATTTTCTAAGTAAAGTGTCATTATTTGTATTATTAAAAATTAATAGTAAATTTTGATCATAATAATCAAAATATAAATTTAATAATCTTTGATGAAGAATGTTTATTAAAGGATAAAACATCTGATTATAGGTAATTATTTTTTTTTCATTGCATACTATTTGATCCCTTGAACAAGATAATAAAAAATAATCAGACTCAAATAAAATTGATTCTAAATAATATTTATCAACAAAGATTATTTTTTTATTTGTATTTTGTTGAGCAATTTCTTCATAAATATCAGCTTGATCAAAAATCGAATTAATATTTTTAAAATCACTAATTAGATATACACTTTTCATATCTAAAAAATTTTTAAGTGAATATTGATCTATTTCAGTTAAATTATTAGCCGTTGAATTAATGAAATATACATTATTTGCATTTGAAGAAAATGTTTTTGAAATAATAAATATTAAAAATAATAAACTAAAATTTTTTAAATACTTCATCATGACCAATTTCATTTAAATGATAATCTGTTTTAAGAAAACCTCTTTCTGGATTATCGAAGTGATCAATTAAAAAATAATCAATCCCATCTTTTTTAAGTTTTTTAGAAATAATTTCTAAATTATTTTGCATTTTATTATAATAGTAATCATAATCATTAAATAAACTTAAAAATTCTTCATTTTCAAAGCCATAATTAAATTTTTTTAACTGATTTTTATCAAAATACCAAGCAGGTGGTAGTATTATAAATTGATATTGTTTAATTGAATTTGTATCAATAAATAATTTGTATTGATCTACTATTGCATATATTAAATATTCTATCTCATCATCAGTTAGAAAATCAAAATATAAATTATACGGCTGACCTTTTCTTTTTTGTGAAAAGTTAACAATTTTTTTTATATATTCGTATGATCTAAAATATTTACTAATCTCAATATCAAATTTTTTGTTTTTTATTATCCAATTCTCATCCCAACTTAATACAAATCTATCAATATCTACCCATAAGTTTAGAAAGAAAAATATTTTTTCATATTTTTGGAAATTAAAGTCATCATTTACTTTTTTAAAATTATTCAAACTTTTCAATCTAAAAGTTGGTGAAGCCAGTATTTCTAAATGAGCATTTTTATTAGAACTTAGATATTTATGTAGAAAATGATCATCAAAATTAATGCCATATCCCATTGCCTGACTATCTCCAATTAATAAATAAGTATTTTGATTATTTTTAATTTTATTATTTTTTACTCTTAAGCCATAATCATCTGTTGAATAAAATGCTTTGGGATGACCAGTATATTTCGCACAAAAATTTTTATTTTTTGGCAATGTTTCTATTTCATTTTCAATATAGACTGGGAAAAATGAATAGCAATTCTCATCAACAACTCTAATAAATATTTCAAGAATAAAAAAGGAACAAAACAAAAGAAGAAGAAATCTTAACAAAAATTTGGAAAATATATTATTTATCATAATAAATAATTACATTTAAGTGGCGCGCCCGAAATGATTCGAACATTTGACCTACCGCTTAGAAGGCGGTTGCTCTATCCACTGAGCTACGGGCGCATAATTTGCATTTATCATAGTCTAAAAAATAAAGAAAGAAATTATACTTAGTGTGTCCAAGGCTCTTTTCTATTTGTATCGAAATTTGAAGCATAACTTTTAGGTTTAATTTTTCTTTGCTTTGGTTCTTCGACAAAATATTGATAATTATTTTTTTTTGCCCATTCAATGGCTTGTTCTTTCGTATCAAAAAAAAGTTTGATCTGGGATTTGGTATCTAAAGAACTGTTCCACCCCATTAAAGAATCTTTTACTTTTTCTACTTCAGAAATATATTCAGCTAACCATAATTTAGTTTTTTTGAAACCTGACTGCATAGAAGTTTTTGAAGGTTTATAAATTTTTATAGTCATTAGATTGCTGTTTCAAAATATTTATCATTATAATCATTATAGTATTTTCCACCAGATTTTATATTTTGACAAAGAACTTGAGTTTCACTTAATAATTTAGTTAAAAAGAAGTTACCAGTTTCAATTTTAGATTTATAAAAACTTTCATCTCGCTTTTCTAATTTTGCTAATGAAATTTCTATATATTGTAACCAAATATAACCTAGAGAAATCAAAGATGATAAATTTAAAAATTCTACAGCATGAGAATTAATCTCGTTTTCATCATTTAAGGATTTAATATATTCAAAAATACTTTTGTAAGAATCATATGAAGGCATAAATAAATCAATGTATTTTTTCATATCTTGATTATTAGAAATTTTGACTTGATAATTATCAATCATCGTAAAAAATTCATTAAATAATGCACCATTATCAGTTTGTAATTTTCTTCCTATCAAATCTAGAGCTTGAATTCCATTCGTTCCTTCATAGATTGTTGTAATTCTAGCATCTCTTACTAATTGTTCCATTCCATGATCAGTAATAAAACCATGACCGCCATAAATTTGCATAGCTCGATTTGTATTTTCTACAGATTTGTCTGAAGCATATGATTTAATAATTGGCGTCATGAGTGCTATAAAATTTTCAGATAATTTCTTCTCTTTATCATCTGAAGAATTTTCGATATTATCAAAGTGGTTTCCAGCCAATAAAGTTAAACCTCTAACTGCCTCATTAATGGATTTTATATACAATAAGTTTTTTCTTATTTCAGGGTGGACAATTATAGGATCAGCTACCTGATTGCTGGAAGATAATTTTCCTTGTAAACGTTCTTTCGAATAATAAAGTGCTGATTGATAAGCAGTTTCTGATAAACCTAATCCTTGTATGCCTACAAACAAACGAGCTCCATTCATCATTATAAACATCGCTCTCATTCCTTTATTAATATCGCCTACAAGCCAGCCCTTAGCTTCATTGTAATGCATTACACAGGTTGGACTAGCATGAATACCCATCTTCTTTTCTATTGATCCACATTCAACATTATTTCTTTCAACAAAATCACCACTTTCATTTGGTAAAAATTTAGGAACCAAGAATAAACTTATACCTTTTATGCCAGGGGGCGCATTTGGTGTCCTTGCTAGTACTAAATGAATAATGTTATCACTTAGATCATGCTCTCCACATGTAATAAAAATTTTGGTACCAGTAATGCTATAACTTCCATCATCTAATGGTGTTGCCATTGTTTTACTTAATCCAAGATCTGTTCCACATTGAGGTTCAGTCAAATTCATTGTTCCTGTCCACTTACCACTAGTTAAATTTGGTAGATAAGTATTTTTCAAATCTTCATTAGCACTCTTTTCAATTGCATCGATTGCATTTGCTGTAAGACCTGGATAAAGACCAAATGACATATTAGTAGAGCTTATCATTTCATCTAATATCATATTCATAATATAAGGTAGGTTTTGACCACCAAATTCTTCTTTTACTTTCAGTCCCTGCCAGCCATTTTCAGAAAATGTTTTGTAAGCTTCTTTAAATCCTTTTGGTGCAGTTACAACTCCATTATTAAAAGAACATCCTTCACTATCTCCACTTTGATTAAGCGGGAGTAAGGTTTCCTCACATAGTTTTGCTGCTTCTTCAATGATAAGCATTAGATCGCTTGTTTCTAAATCTAATTTTTTTAATGTTTGACTTTCCTTAAGATTTAAAAAATCTTCAATTAGAAATTTAAACTCACGTAGCGGTGTTTTATAAATTTGCATGATATTTAATTAATATTTTCTAACACAGTTGCAATACCTTGACCTAAACCTATACATTGTGTCGCTAATCCATACTTTTTATTATTATTTTGTAATAAAGTTGCAACTTTACCAGTAATCCTTGCTCCAGTAGCACCTAAAGGGTGGCCTAATGCTATTGCTCCACCATGTATATTTACTTTATTTATGTCCATCTTTAATTCTTTAATACATGCTAAAGATTGAGAAGCAAATGCCTCATTTAGTTCCACAATATCAATATCAGAAATAGATAAATTAGCTCTTTTTAGAGCTTTTTTAGATGCATTAATTGGACCAAGACCCATTAATTCTGGTGGACAACCAACTACAGCTGTAGATTTAATTCGAGCTAAAATATTTAGATTATTTTTTTTTGCATATTCTTCCTCACAAACAATTACTGCTGATGCTCCATCTGTTAATGGTGAGGCTGTACCAGCTGTAACTGTTCCATTTTCATCAAAAGCAAGTTTTAACCCATCTAAAATTTCATGTGAGGTGTTAGGTCGAATTCCACCATCTTTATTAATTTTCTCATCATTATTTGAGATGGAGACTATTTCATTGTCAAACATATTTGATTCTCTAGCTAAATTGGCTTTGTAATGGCTGCTAATAGCAAAATCTTGTTGTTCCTTCCGAGAAATATCAAATTTTTTTGCAACATTTTCAGCTGTAATCCCCATAGACATATATACATTTGGATTATCTTTACTCAATTGAGGATGAGGATCATATGTTAATCCATTCATAGGTATAAATGTCATGCTTTCTACACCACAACATAAAAAAACGTCTCCAGAGTTAATTGCAATTGCACCAGTTGCATCATGAATAGCCTGCATTGAAGAACCGCACCATCTATTAACTGTCATACCTGCTACATGTTCTGGCATATCTGTCATGAAAGAAACAATTTTTGCAATATTATTTCCCTGTGCTCCTTCAGGATACGCACAACCGGTAATAATGTCCTCTATGTCATTTTTATTAATTTGTATTTCATTAAGTAATTGATTTATTGTTTGTGACAGTATGTCTTCCGGTCTTATATTAGCCATTTCACCTTTACGAGCAAAAGTGAAAGGTGATCTTTTGTAACCTACAATAACTGCATTTCTCATTTAAAACTCCATTAATGAATGTATCTCAATCCCTTTTTCAATTAGTTTTTTATCACCACTTAAATCTGGTAAATTTATAATAAAACCTGCACCAACAATATTTTTGTCTTCAAACTTTTTAATTAACTCTACTGCCGCAAGTGCGGTTCCACCTGTTGCTAAAAGATCATCTATAATTAGTAAATCTTTATGACTATCTAAAGCATCCTTATGAATATGCATTTCAGTTGATCCATATTCTAAGTCGTATGAAGTTTTGAAAGTATCAAATGGAAGTTTATGAGGCTTTCTCAACGGAACAAATGCTGCATTTAAAAAATAAGCTATTGCACCCGCCATAATAAATCCACGTGATTCTATACTTAAAACTGCATCTATTTTTTTATTTTGCCATGGTTTTACCATGTCATCAATGACTTGTTTAAAGTGTCCTGCATTTTGCAACAATGTTGTAATATCTCTAAACTGAATTCCTTCAACAGGATAATCAGCAATTGTTCGAACGTATTCTTTCATTAGTTTTTTTCAATGTCTTTTATATCAAATAAAGTAACAGGTGCAAAATTTGAAGAACAATCGTATGTTTTAGTATGAGGGAATTTTAAAAATGATTTTGAGATTTGGTTGCTAACATCTAATTTCTTTTCGAAGTGATTTATCAATAATTTATTTGGGTTTGCATGTGGTGCAAGATTTCGAATATATTTAATTGTATTTTCAATATTAGTTTTGTTTTCTCTACACAGTAAATAAGTAGCTGTTGCCATTGATCTTGAGACACCGCACCAACAATGAATAACTATATCTTCATCATAAGTATATGAAGAAGTAAAATTAGCTATTGAATTTACATGTTCTTCCGCAGGTAGAATTTGTGGTATTTCATTAGTATTCAATCGAAATATTTTATTATTGCTACTAATTTCAATAATATCGTCAAATCCTAACTTTAAATGATTTTTTACACCCTTAGGTGTTTCTGGTGCATATCCAGGATCAATTACTGATACAAGATATTTGGGCTGTATGCTTTCACACACATTCGATAAATCATTAAGAGAGCAAACTATGATCATAAAAAAAGGGTGGTATAAACCACCCTTAATAAAAGTAAAATAATTAAACTACTCTGCAGTTGCATCAGCTAATATTGCATTAGCATCTTCATTTAATTGATTTAATGTTGAAATGATATCATCACCATTAATGATTGCTGCATAAGCTTTTTCAACCTCACCTCTAACTGAATAGTAACCAGGGACTGATGGTTCACCTTTTCCGTATTTAACCATTGTTAATGATTTATCATATTGAGGTAATTCAGCTCTTTTTTCAGCAATTAATGGATGATCTGCAGAAGAAGTTCTAACAAAACCATACCCACTTTCAGTTGACCAAACTGCGGAGTTCTCAGTATTAGAAATATATTTCATCCACTGATATGCTGCTACCATTCTATTAGCATCACCTGAATTTCCCATAATTAAACCACCGCCATATAAATTAAGCACTGGTTCATTAGTCGTGTACGATATTGGAGCTACATCCCAATTACCATTGTAACCCTCTTCAATAGCTTTTTGAAAATATGTAATACCGGAAGTAGAACCAGCAGCAAATAAAACAGAGCCTTGTCCTAAATATTGTTGATCAGTGTATTTACCTCTTGCAACTATTGCACATCCTTTATTAGCCATTCCTTGAATAAATTCCATAGCTTCAATGGCTTTAGGGCCATTGTATATATATTGACCATTATCATAATCAAATACATCACCTCCATGTGCAAATACCCATGCCGCAAAGTTACTTGCATCAGTATCTATTTCATATCCATAACTTGGAACGTCTTCACCCATCTTACCGCTATAATCTTGATTGGTTGCAGCACATGCTGCTTCCGCAAAATCAGCAGGAGTTTTAGGAGCATCTAGACCTAATTCCTTTAACCAATCTGCATTGTAATAAAGGATCTCTATTGATTTTCCAACTTCATGTAATAGTTTTGGATTTCCATCAAAATATGGTGAAAAGCCAACAGTCCAATTTGCACCCCAATCTGCTATATCATCTTGAGAAACACCCCATTTTTTACTATTTGCTAAAATATTTTGATCAATTGCAGCACCAATTAAGTACATATCTGCAGCAGCGTTACCATAACCTCTTGCAACGTCTGCTATATCTTTTGTTCCTGCAGCAGACATCATAGCGGATTGAACTTTCCCATAATGTCCTTTGTGAACAACATTAACTTTTATTCCTGTTTCAGCTTCAAATCTTTCAGCTCTTGCCATCATTGCATCTAATCTTTCATCTGAATACTGAACCCAGAATTCAACAGTTTGACCTGAAGGATCTGCATTTTCAATATCTTGTGCAGTAATTGCGAATGATTGCGAGGAGATAAAAAATAAAGAAGCTAAGAAAAAATTTAAAATATATTTATAAAATTTCATAATCACCCCGTAAAAAATATTCATTAATATAGAGGTAAAATTAAAGTTTTGTTACAAAAAATTTACTGATTTATTCTTTTAATCCAAAGTTTGATATACTTTCTATGAATAACTTCTGAGTAAAAAAATATAATACTAAAATCGGGAAGATTGCAATTAAGCAAGCTGCCATCAATAAATTAAAATTAGGTCCCACTTCTCTTACAAAACTATAGATAGAAACTGTTACAGGATACCAATCATCTCTAGTTAATATAAGTAAAGGCCAAGCAAAACTATTCCATGCTATAATAAAAGTAAATAAAGAGACTGTCACAATAATAGGTTTACTCATTGGGATTACTACCTTGATTAAAAAATTTAAATGAGAAGATCCATCTAGTCTTGCAGCATCCCATAATTCATTTGGTATCTTTTTAAAATATTGTCTTAATAAGAAAATTACAAAAATATTTCCCATAAATGGAACTGTTAAACCTTGAAGACTATTCATCCAAGAAGGTCCAAATGGCAATGGAATAATTTCTCCTCTAATAATTAGTAAATGAGGTAATAATGTAATGATTTCTGGAATCATCAATGAAATTAACAACATATAGAATATGATATTTTTAAATGGGAATTCTATTTTAGCAAAAGAGTATGCTGCTGGAATGCTAGTTAATAAAACACCAATTACAATTATTGAACTTATTATTAAACTATTAAACGTATAACGTTGAAATCTATTAGATGTCCAAACTTCATAATAATTTTCAAACATCAATTTTTTTGGAAATAAATATTGATTTGATGCTTCTCCAGCTGTCATCAATGATGTTGATATCATGTAAAAAAATGGGTAAATTGAAATAATAAAAACTATTAATAAAATTAAATAAGGTATCCTTGTTTCAGCATTAATAATTCTAATCATAACTTAACCTTTTTCTAAAAATTACATATTGAGATATTGCTAAAATATTTAGCAGTATAAATAAAATTACTCCTTCAGCAGCAGCATAACCATATTTCACCCTACCCCAAAAATGATCAAAAATTTCTATTGTCACAACATCCATTGTATCTCCAGCAGAAGAAGTTTGCATAACAAAAATACTATTGAAAGCTTGAAAGGTATTTATAAAACCAGTCAACATTAGAAAAAATATAATAGGCATTAATAGTGGTATGGTAATCTTAATAAATGTTTGCCATCTACTAGCTCCCTCTGCTTTCGCAGCCTCATATAAATCAGAGGGTATAATTGATAAACCCGCGAGTAAAATTATTGCATAGTAGCCAGTATAAGACCATATTCCATATATGATTGATGACATTAGAGCTAAACTTGGTCCAGCTAGTAGACCTTCTATTTTGATACCAAATAAAACTTCGGTAATAGGTCTTTTATCAAATAACCACATTTGAGGCTCAAAACCAAATATTCCTATTAGCTGATTTAAAAAAGAATTTTCAGCTTTACCAAATATTAAAAAAAATACTGCAGCACCCATTACTGCTGGAGTAATGTAGGGAAATAGTAAAATCATTTGAAAGAATTGTTTACCAGCTAATTTTTGATACAAAGCAAATGCTATTATTAATCCTAATCCAACCTCAAAAATTATAGTGAAAAACGAATAATAAAAAGTATAAATAAGAGAGTAAAGATAGTCTTCATCACCTGTTAAAAGCATTTTTTCCCAGTTGATATTAATTAATATCATTCCAATAATTAATATTGCTATAGATAAAAATGCTAAATAGATTTTATTTTTTACTTTGTTTTTAAATTCACTCCACAGTCCATAACTCAATATCAATAATAATAATCCTAAAACAAATAACCAAAAAGCTGATATGTCTCCAAGTATTCTTTGGTAATTCTCAAATCCTAAAAATCTCCCTTTAAAAACTTTCCACTTGTGTACACTCATGTACATTCCGAAAAAAACAGGAAAAATTCCAAATAGACTGATTATTGAAACAGCAGGAAGAATTAATAGATATCCTGTAAGTTTTTCTGAATGATTTAATAAGAATTTATTCATTAATTTTTATAAGATCACCTTTATTTATTTTACCATCATTTAAAGGATCTAAATATATTCCTAAATTTATATGGTTGTATATTTTTTTTAGAATTAAAGGAATATTAAGATTTATTTCAGAAGTTTTGGGCTTAATATTAGTTGCTGAACATCTGGGAATTTCTTTAATAACTTTAAATTTTATATTACTGATTGATAAAACTTTACCTACCAGTTTCCTTTCTTCCCATTTATCTAAATCTTCTACATATATATTTCCTCTAAAACGCTCATGTTCAACTTGATGATTAGATAGGTTTTCAAAGTCTTTAATACTGTTTAAATTTATTAATGATATTGATTTATTGGGCATTGTATCAAAAAAAGGATTAATTCTATCTTTTAATAAATTAATTTTATTTATATTTGGTAAAATATCCTCAAGTTTACTACATAAAATTTTTACTTCATGTTGATTATCAATATCTGTTTTTAAAATTATTTTATTTTCAAATTCTAGTATTAAAAAATTATCTTCTAATAAAAAATTATATTGATTTAACTCAGGATATTTTTTTAATGATAAAAATTTGTATATTTCTCGTTTTAAAGGATTATTTTTTATTAATTCTATATCTTTAAGATTAAGATTATTAGTGAAAGCAAATATTCGATCATTTTTTATACCAATATTTTTAATTATCTCTAAATTATCTACATTATTGAAAGAAAGAGATTTTACAGGTGAAAAATATAGGTTTTTAATTTTCACTTATATTAGCATTTAAGTTTTTTTTAAAAAATACTGATCTAAAAATGAATCTAACCAATTTGATATATTCTTATTATATTTATAACGATAATAAAGTTGAACAAATATATTTTGAGCACCTTTAACGAATAATTTTTTAGGATTTTTTAATAAAACTAAATACAGCCATCTCATATGAAGTTTAAAATTTACTTCTGGATGAAATTGGAGCGCATAACAATTTTGATATTTAAAAGCTTGATTATTAAAAATATCACCCCTTGCTAATAACTCACAGCCCGTAGGAAGGGAAAATCCTTCAGAATGGAATTGAAAAAAAATCTTTTGAGAATTAAAAAGATTTTTTGCATTTTCAGTTGGTTCAATTTTATAAAAACCAATTTCTGAAAGCCCGTCTTTATTAGTTGTTATTTCTGAACCTAAACATTTAGCTAATAACTGTGCGCCAAAACAAATTCCAAGATAAGGAATGTCAGTTTTTATAACTTTGTTTATCCATTCTAATTCTTTATTTATATATTCATCTTCATCGTTTATGCTTCCTGGTGCACCAAATACAACTATAGCTGAATATTGGTTAATATTTGAAGGAAGTTCTTCACCTAAAGGTGGTCTACATATTTCAGCAACATATCCTCTATCTCTAAATTTATTTCCTACATCTCCTGGAACTGAAGTTTTTTGATGCAATACAAACAAAACTTTATTCATACTAAATTATTAATAATTAATATTTTATTAATATGAAAATATTATTTCATAAAAATTGTAAATATTTTGTATATTAATTTACAAAGATACTTATGTGACAAAATAATCAATGTCTAAAATCTTTATGTAAAACATAAGAGTAAAATAACCAAAATTCATCATTACAACAAAACTAATAAGCATATTGATCGATTTAGGGAGTGAATTTCCTAAAAAATCATCCCAAAAAACTTTTTCTAAATATAGAGCTAATTCAAAGTATATAAGTGTAATGATTGCAGCATTAAAAATTATTAAAGAAGTAAATCCATTTAGACTCAACAAATAATTAATAAAAATTAACGACAAAAAAGAAAAAGAGCAAATAAAAAAATTTAATAAGATTTTTTTATTTTTTGAAAATTTTTTGAAAAAAATAATGTATCTTGTGTTTAAAAATAATAAAATTAATATAGAGCTAAAAAAAGAAATAATTAATATTTTTGTTATTTGATATTCCATTTATATGTATTTTTTATATAACTAAAAAATATATAAGAAAAATAATAAAATGAAATTTGATAACGAAACAAGTATTATTCAACAAAAAATAGCGAATGGTTATGCTGGGGTTTCACGAAGACTAGCTATTGTAAATGCCTTAAATTTAAAAACTAATGAAACTGTTATTGATATTGGTTGTGGTGGTGGTCATTTAGTCCAAGAAATTTCATTATCTATTGGAGAACAAGGCAAAGTAATAGGAATTGATCCCAGTCAAGATCAGTTAGATGTTGCAAGCGATAAATGTAAAGATCAAAATAATGTAGAACTTATTTGTACTACAGCCGATGATATCAAAATAGAAGATGCTTCATGTGATAAAATTACAGCTACTCAAACGTTAGAATATATCGAAGATATAGATACCTCTCTAAAAGAAATAAAAAGAATTTCTAAAACTAATTCTAAATTTGTTAATGTCTCAATTCTCTGGGACTATTTTAGATTTTATGGACCAGAAAAAGAAATTAATGATCTTATTCATGAGGCATTTAGAGCACATTGTTTTCATCAAATGCTTCCACTCGATTTAAATGGTAAATTAAAAAAACTTGGATATAAAAATATCAGTTCTCAAAATTTATCGTATTTAATTACAAATAGAGATAATAATTCACCAGCAATTTTTTATGAAACTATGTTAAGTAAGTTTGCTTTAAGCCAAGGTGTTTCAGAAGACAAAGTAGATGATTGGAAAAAACAATTAAATAAATCTGAAAAAGTAGGTAATTTCGGATTTACAAGTTTTCCAGTATTAACAGCGGCATATTTAGGTTAATTTAAAAAATGAAATTAAAAGTTTATTTATCTGGTGAAATTCATACTAATTGGCGAGATGAGATTATAAATAAATGTAAATCTAAGAATTTAGAAATAGAATTTTCAAGCCCGACTACTAATCATGAATTATCAGATGATGTTGGTGTAAAAATACTTGGTGAAGAAGAAAAAAAATTTTGGCACGATAACAAAGGGGCCAAAATAAATGCTATACGAACTAGAAATTCGATTGAAAAAGCAGATATAGTTGTAGTACGTTTTGGTGAGAAATATAAACAATGGAATGCTGCTTTTGATGCAGGATATGCATCAGCCTTGAATAAATCTCTCATAATCATGCATAGTGATGAACATCAACATGCTTTAAAAGAAGTAGATGCAGCGGCACTTGCTGTTACAAAAAACGTTGATGAGATTGTAAATATTTTACAGTATTCTGCTGAAGGATCATTAGAGTTTTAGTTATTTACCAAAAATTCCTAATTTAACACCGTAATCAACTGCAATTCCATAATCAGGATCATCATCACTATCAACTATCAATTGACCTGTTTTTCTTAAAAGGCTGTGGCAGTCCTTTGTAAGATGTCTTAACTTTACTTGTTTTCCTAATTTGGAATATCTTTCTGCGATATCCTCAATTGCTTTTAAAGCAGATTGATCAATAACTTTTGAATTTGCAAAATCTATTATTACTAAATTAGGATCTTCGGAAGGCTTAAAAATTTCTAAAAAACTATTAGTAGAACTAAAAAAAAGAGGTCCTTCAATTTCATATACCTTAGCACCCTTTTCTGTTCTTGATTGTCTCTCAATTGCTCTAATTCTTGAAGCAGATTTCCACGCAAATACTAGTGCATTAATAATAACACCAGCAACTACAGCAACTGCTAAATCTTCTAATACAGTTATTAAAGTAACTAAAACAATTACCAACGCATCCGAGCGAGGAACAACAAATAATAATTTTAGTGAATTCCAAGCAAATGTTCCAATTACGACCATAAACATAACCCCTACTAATGATGCAATAGGAATAAGTTCAATTAAATTTGAAGTATAAAGAATGAAAATTAGTAAAAAAATTGCTGCTGATATGCCAGCAATTCTTGTTCTGCCTCCTGACTTTACATTTATCATCGATTGTCCAATCATAGCGCAACCACCCATACCACCAAAAAAACCTGTGATACCATTGGCAACACCTTGCGCTAAACATTCTTGTCTTGTCCCACCCTTTTTGTTTGTTATTTCTCCTACTAGATTAAGAGTTAGAAGACTTTCAATTAATCCAATAGCTGCCAAAATAATTGCATAAGGAAAAATAATGAAAAAAGTATCTAAATTAAGTGGAACTGTTGGAATAGAAAAATTTGGAAGCCCTCCTGCTACACTTGCTAAATCCCCTACTCTTGGAACAGGTAAATCTAAAAGTAAAACTAGAAAAGTAACAAGAAGAATTGCAGCTAATGTAGATGGTATGAATTTAGTAACCCTTGGTAAGTACCATATGATTAACATGGTTAAGAAAACTAATACTAAAGAATATGTAAGCACCTCTCCAGACATCCATGTAAATGTTCCATCAAAATTATATATTTGAAATTGATGCAATTGAGATAAACCGATTACGATAGCTAAACCGTTTACAAAACCTAACATTACAGGTTGAGGAACCATGCGCATAAATTTTCCTAATTTAAAAATACCTGCAAGAAATTGTAAAATTCCCATAAGGATTACAGTGGCAAATAAGTATTGGACTCCATGTTCCGATACTAATGACACCATAACCACAGCTAATGCTCCTGTTGCTCCAGAAATCATTCCAGGTCTTCCACCAAAAATTGCAGTTACTAATCCTACAATAAAAGCAGCATATAATCCTGAAAGTGGAGTTACACCTGCTACAAATGCGAAAGCAATTGCTTCTGGAACAAGTGCTATTGCAACAGTTAATCCAGATAGAATTTCAATTTTAAAAAGTGAAAAGGAAGCTTTTCCCTTTGGAATATATTCATCCTTATTTAATCCAAGAGAATTTGCAAATTGATTAACTGTTGATTTTATCATTAAGATCTATGTTAATTAAATAGGTAAATTAATTTATAAGTAAACAAAATCTACCAAACAGATTTGTATATATTATAGGCATCAGATTCTTCAATTTTCTGAGGATTATTAACTAATAATCTGGTTTGTTTCATTGCTTCACTAGCCATCAACTTGCAAGCTTCTTCAGGAATTTCTAAATCTCTAAGTCTATAAGGTAAATTAAGTTCCTTACACAATCTTTCTAAACCATCAATAAAATTGTTACACAAAAACTCATCATTTTTACTATTATCTAAATTTTTAAATACGTATGGTGCAAGATGAGCATAATTTTTTTTTGTTTCTTCATTTTTGGAGTTGAATTTCATAACACTTGTAAGAACTAAAGAATTTGATAACCCATGAGAGATATTAAATAAACCTCCGATAGGATATGCTAATGCATGAACTGCTGCTACTGGAGAATTTGCAAAAGCTTTTCCTGCTAGCATTGATCCAAGTAGCATATTTGATCTTGCATTTATATTATGTCCATCAAATACAGCAGTTTTAATTGATGAGCCAAGAAGTTTGAGTGCTTCTATAGATAACATTTTTGAAACAGGATTATTGTTTGAATTTATAGATGTAAAAGCTTCAATTGCATGAACCATTGCATCTATTCCGGTTGATGCAGTTATATTAGCGGGTAAATTAGTTGTTAACAATGGATCTAAAATTGCAAGATCAGGTAATATAAATTTAGAAGAAACTCCTTTTTTTTCTTTATCATCCGTCGTAATTATTGAAATTGGTGTTACCTCTGATCCAGTTCCTGCTGTTGTAGGAATAAGTACAAGTGGTAGCCTTGGGCCTTTTGCATTATTAACACCCCATATTGTTTCTATTTGCTGATTTGATCCAAGAAGTAAAGATACAAGCTTTGCAACATCCATAGATGAACCACCACCAAAACCTAAAACTCCAGTAGATTCAAATTCTCTTGCATCACTAAATGCATTTAATAATGTTTTTTTTGATGGATCAGACTCAACATCATTAAATATTTTAATATTACAATTTTTTTTAAGTTTTTTAATTGTTGGCTCAATCAAGCCTAATTCAGTAAGACCTCTATCAGATACTACAAATATATTTTTACCCAATGCATCAATAATCTGACTACAAGAATTAAGAGAAGTTTCATTACCAAAAATTAATCCTGCAGTAGAGTAAAAATTAAACATTAAAAATCAAAATAAATTAATACTTTTTATTTGGGTTTAAACCTGTGGGAATTTTTTTTCCATCAATAAGAAAATGAGGTGATTTTCCTAGTTCTACCAACTCTGGTCTACCATCTAAATAATTTTTAATATTATTAAGTTTTTCAAAATTATTGATAAATTTTTTTAAATTTGGAAAATTTGAGAAAATATTTTTATCTAATATTAAGCACATAGAAAAATGATGATAAGCATTGAAATCACAGTAGAATGGATCATTGCCTATAAAAAAATTACCTGAACTATTTTGTAAAAGTTTTTCAAAATTATTTAAAGAATTTGGTAAAATATCTTCTAAAAGTTTCTTTTTATTAGAATTATATTTTTCACCAAAAGTCATATTTATAGTTGGATTCAAAGGAAAAAACATTTCATGAGTTGATTCAAAAACAGCATCACAGTACGCTAATTGAAATTCATCAGAAGGTTTTGTTTTTGTTAAATTAGAGAGATATCGAATAATTGTATTGCTTTGCCAAAGATATTTATCTTCATTTATTATTAAAATAGGTAATCTATTAAAAATAATATCTTTTTTAACTTCAGCCCAGCTACTTCCATAATGATCCCATACCATTTTATATTCATACGGAATATCTGCGTAATGAAGCATCATCTGGGGAGCTTCACAAAGAGCTCTCATGTTGCCATATATTAGTTTCAAATCCATCAATTTTTACTAAAGCAAATATGATAATTTTAAAGAAGAAAATTAAATAATGGTCGGGGAGAAAGGATTCGAACCTTCGACCCCCTGGTCCCAAACCAGGTGCGCTACCAGGCTGCGCTACTCCCCGAAAAAATTTGTTATATTCATAAATAACCTAAAAACAATCTTTTATGTTTGTTTTCTAAAATAATATTTATTATAATTATATTAGGGGTGCTTAAATGCTGAGATTTATACCCTTTTAACCTGATCTGGATAATGCCAGCGGAGGAAACATGAAATCAATACTAATTTTTTTAACTACCTTATTTATTTCTTTCTCAATCTATGCTGAGAAACTAATCATTTATACATATGACTCTTTTGTATCAGAATGGGGTCCAGGGCCCATAATTGAAAAAATATTTGAAGAAAAACATAATGTAGATGTAGAATTTGTTGCTGTAGACAGTGCAGCAACATTATTGAATAAAGTTATTTTAGAAGGTGATACTTCCAAGGCAGATATAGTTTTAGGTCTTGATATGAATTTATTTGATTTAGCTGAACAATCTGAGTTTTTCACAACTCATAATATCAATGACATAAATAACTTAATTAATTTACCATTAAAATGGGAAAGTAATAAATTTGTTCCATATAATTATGGATACTTTTCTTTTGTGTATAATGAAGCAAATTTAGCAACACCTCCAAAATCAATGGATGAGTTGATTAATTCAACTAATGCTAGAATTGTAATTCAAGACCCGAGAACTTCTACCCCTGGTTTAGGATTATTAACTTGGATGAAAGCATTATATGGAGATAAAGCTGGGGATGAATGGAAAAAATTAAATAAAAAAATTATTTCCGTTACCAAAGGATGGACAGATGCCTATTATAATTTTTTTATGGCAGGAGAAGCTGACATGGTATTAAGTTATACTACATCTCCAGCCGCACATATAATGTTTGAAGAAAGATATGATATTCTTGCTACAACTTTTGAAGAGGGAAATTATATAACAATTGAATTTGCCGGCATTTTAAATAATTCACAAAATAAAGATTTAGCAAATAAATTTCTTAACTTTATGTTATCAGAAGAATTTCAATCAGTCATACCTTCAACAAATATTATGTACCCTGTTACTAATATAAAAGATTTACCTGAAGCATTTGATAAACTAAATGTTCCTAACTTTATTCAAATGGATCCAAAAGAAATTAATAAGAATAAAGAAAAATGGATTAATGAGTGGCTTAATGCCTCGTAAATAAATTGTATTATAAATATAATTATTCAGTATTATTTTTTTTTGGATTAATAATCTTATTGCCTTTCGTAGGTATTTTTTCAAAAATTAGCTTTGATTTAGAGGTAATTTATAATTTTTTTCAAAATTCTTATACACATCGTCTAATTTATTTCTCACTCTATCAAGCTTTTCTTTCAGCACTATTAAGTTGTTTTTTAGCTATTCCATTCGCATTAGCATTAAATAGACATAAGAATTTAAAAATTATTAAATTTATCATTTCTCTTTGTGGTTTTTGCTTTGTAATACCGACAATCTTAATAGTGTTTGCAGTAATTAAACTCTTTGGAAATAATGGTTTTTATAACTCATATTTTAATTTGTACGAGAATTTATCGATAGAGACAATTTTTGGAATAAAAGCAATTTTAATTGCCCATATACTTCTAAATACACCATTTGCTACCCGATTATTTTTTCAATCCTTAAATAGCATCCCTTTAAAATATTATGAAATATCTAGCTCTCTAAACATTACTTTTTTTGGCAATCTTCTAAAATTAGAGATGCCGTATATAAGACAAAATTTTTTTACTGTGTTCTCAATAATATTCTCTCTTTGTTTTTTAAGTTTTGCAATAGTTATGGCGTTAGGTGGTGGACCTATGTATTCTACAATTGAGGTGGCAATTTATCAATATGCACTTTTTGAACTAAATTTTAATAAAGCAATATTACTCAGTTTTTTACAAATTTTTATCTGTTTATTTTTTTTATTTATTGGTTTTTACAAATTAAAAGGTTCAAATTTTTTTGAAATAGATCAAATTAATTTTATTCATCCTCATAAAGAATACAAAGCTATAAAAATTATAGATTTTTTAACAATTGTATTTTTTTCGATATTTCTTTTTTCTCCAATACTTTCTGTAATTTATCATTTTATAAATAATGGTATTTATTTATCTTTAATTAATGAGAAATTTTTAGGATCTTTTTTTAACTCTCTTATTATTTCAGTTACTACAGGAATAATTGTTTGTATATCTGGGTTTATAATTTCATCTATACTTGTAATAAATTATAAAAATATGATTTTTCAGCAATCAATTTTTTTAATAAGCTCTTCAATAATAATTATTTCTCCGATTATTTTTAGTCTTGGTTATTTTATTATATTAGGTGAATTAAGATATGTGCAATTTTTTAAATATTTTGTGATAGTTTTGATAAATTGTCTATTCTTATTACCTTTTTCTATATTAATACTTTTTAATAACCTGAAAAATATTTTTTTAAATTTTGAAAATTTTCAGCAAACTTTTCGTATTAGCATAAGAAATTATTTTATTATTTTACTCCCAATGATTAAGAAAAATATAATTTTTGTTTTTGCATTTTCGACAGTTATTACTTTTGGTGATTTTACAATAATATCATTTTTTAAAGATCAAAACTTTGATACCTTACCATCTTACTTATATAAATTGATTAGTGTCTATAAATTTAACGAAGCTTCTTTTGTTGCTGGTGTAATTTTAATACTAAGTATGATTATTTTTTTATTAATTGATAATTTAAATTACCAAGGCAAGTCAGCCATTAAAACGTGAAGATAAATACTTGCTACATAACCAATAAATATAACTGGAGTCCATTTTAAATGTCCAAAAAACGTGTAATATCCTCTTGCTTGTCCCATAAGTGCTACCCCTGCAGCTGAACCAATTGACAATAGGCTACCACCCACTCCTGTTGTTAATGTAACTAGTAACCACTGATCAATTGACATTTCCGGTCTCATAGTAATTACAGCAAACATCACTGGTATATTATCTACGATAGCTGACAGAACACCTACTATAGAATTTGCCATTGTTGGGCCAAGACCAATATATAATAATTCTGAAACAACAGTTAAGTAACCTATAAATCCTAAACCACCTACACTTAAAATAACTCCAAAGAAGAATAATAAAGTGTCCCATTCAGCTCTTGAAACTTTTCTAAAGAAATCAAATTTTTCGTCTTCAACAGATGGATCATGTGTAATTTGTAAATAAAAAGAATATAACCCAAGAAGACCAAGACCAAACATCATGCCAAGCATTGGAGGCAAGTGAAGAATATTATGGAAGTTTACAGCACTAAAAATTGTAAGCAAACCTAAAAAGATAATTACTCGTCCGCCTCTTTTCATATATTCTCTATCAGAACTAATTTGTGGTTTTTCATTTGGAATAAAGAAATACATAACTGCTGCAGGAATTATGTAATTAACCACAGAAGGAAAAAATATTTTAAAAAATGTAAAAAATTCGACAATACCAGCCTGCCATACCATTAAGGTAGTTATATCTCCAAATGGACTAAAAGCACCACCTGCATTTGCTGCAACAACTATATTAATACAACCAATCGATATAAATTTTGTATTGCCTTTACCGCAGGCCATTACTACAGAGCACATGACTAGTGCAGTTGTTAAGTTATCAGCTATAGGAGATAAGAAAAAAGTAATTATACCTGTAAATATAAATAATTGTCTAAAGCTAAATCCCCTTGATGTTAATTGGTATCTGACTACATCAAAAACTTTTCTTTCTTCTAAAGCATTGATGTAAGTCATAGCAACGAGAAGAAATAGGAAAAGTTCTGCAAATTCTAAGATATTATGCTCTAAAGCATACTCAATTTCTTTGGCATATTGCTTATCAGAAGAAAAATGGAAAGCTATAATACCCCATATTACAGCAGCTGAAATAATAACTGGTTTAGATTTTCTTAAATGGCTAAATTCTTCGGCCATTACAACAGCATATGCAAGAACAAATACAATAAGGCTTAAAATGCCTACATATGATGTTGTAAGATCTATTTCCATAGTTTTAAATTAAAGCCAATTACGTCTTTTTCAATCCCGAAATCATATAGATTATTGTGTATTGCTTCGTCAATAAAAACACTCTTTTTTATTACTTTTGCTTTATCATAAAGCCTAATACTGTGTTCATGCGGTACAATTTCATCCTTTTTTCCACTAATGATGAGTAATGGCGAGGTTATTTTATCAATTTTACTGAAGTTATCAAATTTATCTTTAACTAAATATTTTGTTGGAAATATTTTATATCTTTTTTTTGCAATATCATTGATAGATGTAAATGGCGCTTCTAAAACAATAGATAAAAATTCGTACTTTGTGCCCATTTCAACTGCAGCACCAGATCCGAGTGATTCTCCATAAATAACTAATTCTTTGAATTTAAATTCGGTATTATTTTTAATCCATTTTAATACTGCTTCTGCATCTTTATATAAATTTTTTTCTGTTGGATTTCCTTTGTTACCTCCAAAACCTCTCCAGGAAACTAAAAGTACGCTCCAATTTTTTTCGATATACCTCTGGATTCTGTAAGCTCTATCTCCGATATGAAAAGAATTACCATGAAAATAGACTATTAAAGGAAGTGAATTATTCCCTTTATGATACCATGATAACAGCTTTAAGTTATCCTCAGTTTTAATATAAACTTCTTCTGTATTATCCAAGTTATAATCCTTTGGCGCGCCTGGATGTCCTGATTTATTAAAAACAATGCGTCTTTGAAAGATATACAAGAGAAAACCTAAAAAAAAATATAGAAAAATTGCAGAAAAAATGTAATTCATTACGTATTATAATATTATGAGAATAGAAAACAAAGTAATTGATCCTCTAAGCCCTTACAGCCGCGCACTAAAAAAAATAGAGGAAAGTGGTATAAGACCAACAAAACAAAGAAGAATTTTAGCTAAATTAATTTTTGAAAAAGGTGACAGGCATATTTCTGCTGAAAATCTTTTTGATGAAGTAAAAAAAGAAGATAGAAAAATTTCTATGGCTACAATTTATAACACCTTAAAACAATTTACCTCATTAGGATTAATAAGAGAAATAGTTGTTGATCAAAATAAATCACTCTATTGTAATAATAATAAATCTCATTATCATTTGTATATTGAAGATGAAGGTAAGATTCATGATATACCTACAAAAAATATTAATCTTGATATACCTTCTATTCCTGCTTGTCTCTCATTGCATAATATTGATGTTATTGTCAGAGTTAGATCTCTTAAAGAAGACCAAAAAAAGAATTAAATTGTTATGCACAACATAAAGTTGTGGTCTCCAAATAATAAAAAAACAAATCTCCACAAGTTTATTAATCAACTAGATAAAAGTTTAAATATAAAAAATTATGCTGACTTGCATAATTGGAGCATAAAACATAAAAATGAATTTTGGACTAATGTATGGGATTTCACAAATTTTGTTGGTGAAAAAAAAGGTAAAATTTTTAAATCAGCACCTGAGTTTACTAATAATAAATTTTTTGATGAATGTAAGATAAATTATGCTGAAAATTGTTTAACAAGAGATGATGATGATGATGCAATAATATTTCACTCTGAAAAAAAAATTAAAAGAAATTACTCTTGGAAAGAGCTTAAAAGTGCAGTTTTGAAATTTGCAAATTATTTAAAAAATAATAACATTGAAAAAAATGATAGGATAGCTGCTATACTTCCTAATATACCTGAAACTGTAATTTCATTTTTATCTTCAGCACAATTAGGTGCTATTTGGTCATCATGTTCATCAGATTTTGGTAAAAAAGCAATTATAGACAGATTTAAACAAATTGAACCAAAAGTATTATTATTTTCAGATTATTATTTTTACAACAATAAAAAAGTTGATACGACAAAAATTATAAAAGATGTTGTATATAATATCCCAAGTATAGAGAAAATTATTTTAATACCATATGAATTTAATGAAAAAGATTATCAATTAGATTTTGAATACGATAATTTGTGTAAGATTTTACAACAAGAAATTGCGTATAGTAAATTTGAAAAGTTTAATTTTAATCACCCACTGTATATTCTTTATTCGAGTGGAACTACTGGAGTACCAAAATGTATTGTTCACAGTTCTGGCGGAGCGCTAATACAACATAAAAAAGAACATGTACTACATTGTGATATTAATGAAAAAGATAGAGTTTTTTATTTTACTACTTGTGGGTGGATGATGTGGAATTGGTTAGTTTCTGCTTTGGCGTCAAAAGCAACAATAATTTTATATGATGGATCCCCTTTTATTCCCGATAATAAACATCTTTTTGAAATAGCAGAAGAAGAAAGCATTAATTTTTTTGGGACTGGTGCAAAATATTTAGATACTTTAAAAAATAATAAAATTAAAATTAAAGAAAGTTTTAAATTAAATAGTTTAAATACCCTAGCTTCAACAGGATCTCCTTTGGTTAATGAATCATTTGAATACGTTTATAAAAACATCAAATCAAATATTCATCTTGAATCTATAAGTGGTGGTACTGATTTAGTTTCGTGTTTTGTTACCGGTAATCCGTTAATGGATGTCTATAGTGGTGAAATTCAGTGTAAAGCTCTTGGAATGGATGTTGATGTATTTGATGAAAAAGGAAATTCAATTGAAAATCAAAAAGGAGAACTAGTATGTAAATCTTCTTTTCCATCAATGCCTTTATATTTTTGGAACGATCATGATAATAAAAAATATTTTAATTCTTATTTTAGTAAATATAAAAACATTTGGTATCATGGAGATTATATTGAAAAAACTATAAATGGCGGTTATGTAATTTATGGCCGATCAGATGCAACTCTAAATTCTGGAGGAGTAAGAATAGGTACTGCAGAAATTTATAGAGTAATTGAAAATATTACAGAAGTTCAGGAAGCTGTTGCAGTGGAATATAAATTAAAAAATGATACACAAATTATATTATTTGTTGTCTTGAATAAAAATTTTGAATTTAATGAAAATTTAAGGTCTAAAATAATAGATGAAATAAAAATTAATCTTTCTTACAAGCATATTCCCTCACAAATATATGCTATAAGTGAAATACCAAGAACTAGAAGTGGTAAAATAGTTGAAATTTTAATTAAAAAATTAATTAATGGTGAAAGTATTGAAAATGAAGAATCATTGGCTAACCCAGAATGTTTAAAAGAATTCGAATTAGTATATAAAAACTTAAAGAATAATTATGCCAAATAGAGTTGTAGTCAGTAAACTGGGTGGTCCAGAAGTTTTAAAATATGAAAACTATGACTTACCTAAAAATGTTGAAGAAAATATGGTTAGAATTAACCAAACTTCAATTGGTATTAACTACATCGATACGTATCATAGAACAGGCATATACCCGCTACCTTTAGAAATCCCTTTTTGTTTAGGGGTAGAAGCAGCAGGAGATGTTATAGAAATTGGAGATAATGTATCAAACTTAAAAGTTGGTGATAGAGTAGCTTACTCCTTTAGCCCTCCAATTGGCGCTTATTGCGAAGTTAGAGATTTTGATGCCCGAAGAGTTGTAAAATTACCAGAATATATTTCAAATGATGAAGCTGCTTCAATATTATTGCAGGGAATGACTGTAGAATACCTTTTTGAAAGATTGTACAAATTACAAAAAGATGAAGTTTTTTTATTTCATGCAGCTGCAGGAGGTGTTGGCTTAATTGCTAGTCAATGGGCCAAATCCATAGGAGCTAAAATGATTGGCACTGTTAGTACAGATGAAAAGGCATCTTTAGCAAAACAAAACGGATGCGAATTCACTGTTAATTATAAACAAAATGATGTTCATAGTAGTGTTTTAAAATTGACAAACAATGAAGGAGTAAATGTTGTTTATGATGGAGTTGGTAAAGATACATTTGATATATCTTTAAAATGTCTAAAATTTAGAGGACTAATGGTATCTTTCGGACAATCATCTGGAATGGTAAATGATGTCAATCTTCATAGTACATTTAATCCTAAAAGTTTATATTATACTAGACCAACATTAATGCATTATATCCGTAATTCAGAGGAATTAATGAAGTGCAGTAACAAATTATTTTCAAAAATTAAAAATAAAGAAATAAAGCCTAATATATTCAAAAAATTTAAATTATCTGAAGCAGGTCAGGCTCACGAGTTAATTCAATCAAGGAATTCAGTAGGGTCAATAATTCTATGCCCTTAAATTAGTGGCATCCCCTAGGAGAGTCGAACTCCTCTTTTCAGGATGAAAACCTGATGTCCTAACCGATAGACGAAGGGGACACGTGATTGGTATATAGTAGATATTTTGATTTTTTTCAAATTATTTAATTGATTACTTTCACGTCATGGATCAATATTTGAGGCATCTGACTACTTGAGAAGTTATCTTTTTTAATAGAACATAAAATATGAAATTTAAATTTATTAAAGTTCATAAGATAATCACCAATTAGGGTATTCATAGTGTTGAATGATATACCTTTTAAATTTTCGCCTACATCATTTTTAAAAAAAATTAAAATATGTTTATTTTTTAATTTTTTTACCTGATCAATTACTATATCTTTGATTAAAAATTGAGGCTCTTCATTACCTTTGCCGTGAGGTTCTAATAATTCTAAATTATCTAAAAAATCTTTATTTATTTGATTCACAGAAATTTCACTGTCATAAAATATTTTTTTTTCGAAAAAATTATCGTGATATGAATCAAATTTTTTAACTAAGAATTTATCTATTTTATCTAATTTTTTTTTATTTATTTTTAAACCTACTGCCATTTTATGGCCACCCCCATCTTCTATTAAATCATTAGCCTTAAGCTCAAGGACAATACTTCCAATATCAATATGATCTATAGATCTGCCTGAACCTGATCCAATATTATTAATAAAAGAAAATACAAATGTTGGCTTGTTATAAAGAGCTACTATTTTACTGGCAACTATACCTAGAACACCTTGGTGCCAATTCTCTTTATAAACAATAATAAATTTTTTATTTTCTTGATCTTTTATTTGCTCAATTGCTTCATTGAATATATTTTGTTCAATTAATTTTCTTTTTTCATTAATTAAAAATAGTTTTCTAGAAATAGTTTCTATTTCAGAATCATCTTTTGATATCAGAAGTCTGGAGGATAAAGAAGAGTCATCAATTCTACTCGCAGCATTAATTTGTGGTCCTAAGACAAAACCAATATCTTTAGCTAAAGGTTCATGATTTATATTAGAGTTATCTAATATTTTAGTTATTGATTTATTTTTTCGACTTCTAATGAGCTCCAAACCTTTACTGACAATTGATCTATTATAATTATTAATATTAACAATATCGCAAATTGTTCCAACAGCAACTAAGTCTAAATATGACATCAAATTTGGCTCTTTTATATTTGGAAATAATTTTAATTCTCTAATTTGCTTTCTTAAACCCATTAAAAAAAGAAAGGTTACTGCTACTGCAGCAAAATCTTTATAATCATTGTTTTCATCAAATCTATTTGGATTAATTACTGAGTGAACTTTTGGCAGTTTAAATTCACTTAAATGATGATCTATAACTATAACTTCAATATCTTTGAAATTTGGCAAATCAATCGAGTTAAATGCTGATGTACCACAATCCAGTGTAAACAATAGTGTAATTTTTTCATTAAGCATTTCATTCATAAGCCTAACATTTGGACCATAACCCTCCGATAATCTATGCGGAATTTTACAAACAATATTATTGGTAAAATTATTTAAAAATTTATATAAAATTGAAGCAGAAGTAGATCCATCAACATCATAATCAGCTATTATTCCAATCTTTTCATTATTCTTTAAAGCCTCAATACATCTTTCAATTCCTTTTTTCATATCTTTAAGTTCAAAAGGATCCGGAAGATTATTTAAAGGATTTGGATTTATATAGTTATCATAATTATCTTCGAAGACACCTCTTGAAATTAGAAGTTTTGAAAAAATTTCAGATATTGATTTGTTTTGTGAAAGAGCTTGAATGTGTTTAAAGTCTATTTGCTTTTCTTCCCAAAATTTATCGGATAATGATTTTTCAATATTCACATTAATTAATTATCATGAATAGCAAGAACAGTAATTTTTTCTTTTACAAATTCTAAACCTTCAATTTTATTAATTACATTACTTAATTTTACTTTCTGAATATTATGAGTAGTTATTATAATAGGTATAGGTTTATCTGCTTCAGAACTCTCGGGGAGTTGAAGTATTTTTTTAACAGATATATCAAAATCACTAAAATAATTAGTAATTGATGAGAGAACGCCAGGTTTGTCTTCAGTCATTATTCTTAGGTAATAGCTATTAATTATATTTTCTGCTGAATATTTTTCAAAGCTTTTTAACTTATCAATTTTAAAACCCAAATTATCAAATTTTTCATTCTGAGATATATCATATAAATCAGACAAGACAGAGCTGGCAGTTGGTTTTCCCCCTGCTCCTTCACCCTCTAAAAATAAATTTTCTAAATGTATAGTTTCAATATTAATCGCATTAAGAGCATTATCAACATTCGCTAAGGGATTATCAACTGAAACTAATTTTGGTGAAGTAAAGTTTGAAATCTTTCCATCAATTATGCAAGCTTCAGATATTAATTTTATCTTATACCCTAATTTTTCAGCAAAATTAATATCTTCAATTTTAATATTTGAAATTCCTTCAATATAATTATTATTAAAGTTTAAATTTGATTTAAAACATAGGGTTGATAATATTGTTAACTTGTGTGCAGCATCATAGCCACCAATATCTAATTTTGATTCCTGATCAGAAGTAAATCCTTTATCTTTAGCAACTTTTAGAACTGCATCAAAGGACAAATTATCTTGTTGCATTTTTGTTAAAATGTAATTTGTAGTTCCATTTAAAATTCCAGAAATTTTATTAATTTTATCTAAACTAATTGAATTTTTTATTGTTTTTATTACTGGTATGCCACCTGCAACAGCAGCTTCATACGATAAGGCTAATGAATTTATATTAGCTAATTCAAATAATTCTTTTCCATGATTAGCTATTAAAGCTTTATTCCCTGTTATAACATGTTTTTTATTTTTTAATGCTGTTTGAATTATTTCATAGCTAATTCCTTTTTCTTCACCAATCAATTCAACAATTACGTTACAATTATCATCTTTAGACATTTTTCTTGGGTCATCATACCAAACATAATTTGATATATTAAAATTCCTTTTTTTATTTTTGGTTTTGGCAGATATACCAACTATGTTCAATTCTACATCTGTTTTATCAAGGAAATAATTTTTATTTTCTTCTATTGTTTCAACTAGTGCTGACCCAACATTTCCCAATCCTGCTATACCAATATTAAGTTTACTCATAAATAAATTTAACTTCTATAATCATTAATACATTTATCTATATCTTTTTTATCTGTATTAGAAATACTACAATATTCTAATAATTCTTCATCAGTTAATTTTGTGTCTTTAAAATCAGGAACATTATCAATATCAGGGTATGCGCATGAAAAGATAAAAAGGTGAAGGAGGAAAGCTGTAAAGTATTTAATCATACTAAAGATAGTGTTTCTTCAATATTTTCTGCTATATTAAAACATTGTACTGCTTGACCAGCAGCACCCTTTATTAAATTATCTATTGCGCTGACTATAATCAATTTATCTTCACTATAATGATCAAAAGTTTTAATTTTACAATAATTAGAGTTTTGAATAGAAAAAAAATCAAGCATTTCATCGTTATCTATATACTTTATGAAAGGATTTATTTTTTGTAAGTTCTGGAATAGATTTATAATATCAGTTTTTTGAATCCCATTATTTAGATCACAATAGATTGTAGAAATCATACCTCTAAAATTAGGAAGTATATGAGGATTAAATGAAAACTTTACTTCATTTCCTGAATTATGCTTATTAAGTTCTTGTTTGATTTCTGTAATATGTCTGTGATTATTTGTATTATAATTATAAAAATTATAATCATTTTTTGATTTTAATTTATTGAAATCAAATTTCTTTCCTGCTCCACTATAACCTGATTTCGAGTCTATGATTATATTCTCGGTATTGATTAGTTTATTTTTTATTAAAGGTATTAATGGTAATAAAATAGAAGTTGGATAGCAGCCAGGTACAGCTATATTTTTTGAACCAATTATTTTTTCTCTATTTATTTCAGCAAGACCATAAATAAAATTTTTTAAATGCTCTTTGCAGTCATGTTCATCACCATAATTTTTTTTATAAATATCAAAATTATCTAATCTAAAATCCGCTGATAAATCTATAATATTAATTTTTTTAAAAAAATTTTTTACATATTTATTTGATACTGCATGAGGTAAAGCTAAGAACACATAATCACTATCATCTGCATTAAAACTATCATTCGGCTTTAAAAGAGGAAATTGATTATATTCTTCTGTATTATCAATATTATTTAGATATCTACCATAAATAGTTTCTGATCCTAAAAAATTTATTTCTACGTAAGGATGATTTGATAGAATTTTTACTAATTCCATTCCAACATAGCCTGTTGAGCCTAAAACGGCTACTCTAATCTTATTATTCATGAAAATTTATCTCTTAGAGAATTGGTAACTTCTTCTAGCTTTTGCTAAACCAGCTTTTTTTCTTTCAACAACTCTTGGATCTCTAGTTAAAAATCCAACTTTTTTGAGAGGTGGTCTATTTGACTGATCGTACAAACTTAATGCTTTACTAATACCATGTCTAATAGCGCCAGCTTGACCAGAAAGACCTCCGCCTTTAACTGAAGCCATAATCTCATAAGAGTTATCAGCCTTAACAACATCCAATGGCTGATTAACTATCATTTGTAGTACGGGTCTTGAAAAGTATTTATCAAGAGGTTTACCATTGATTTTAATCTCACCACTACCTCTTTTTAACCAAACTCTTGCAATAGAATTTTTTCTTTTTCCAGTAGCGTAAGCTCTTTCTTTATTATCTAAAATGTTTTCTGTTTGATTTTCTTGATTTTCCATAATTAAATTTTGTTTTTAATATTCATTGATTCTATATCTATGATTTGAGGGTTTTGAGCTTCATGATTATGGTTTTCATCTCTATATACCTTGCAATTGGATAATTGTTGTCTTCCTAAAGGTCCTCTCGGTATCATTCTTTTAATTGCAAGCTTGATAATTTCATCAGATTTGTTTTTTTCCTTCATTTTATTAGGAGTTGTCTCTTTAATTCCTCCAGGATATCCAGTGTGCCTGTAATATATTTTATTATCAGCTTTTTTACCTTTTAGATGAATTTTATCGGAGTTAATTATAATCAAATTATCACCACAGTCTTGGTTGGGGGTATATTCGGGTTTATTTTTACCTCTGAGAATATTTGCTGAAATAACTGCCAATCTTCCTAAAACTGCATCTTTAGCATCAATCAAGACCCATTTTTTTTTAATATCATTTTTTTTCAAAGAAAATGTTTTCATCGCGTGCCCAAATACATATATTGAAAAATTAAGTCAATATTTTAATAAAAAAAACCCTCTAAACAGAGGGTTTTAAATAGTATTTAATAAGTAAAATTATGCAGTTGCTGAGTCTTTAGCAGCAGCGTTCCAGATAATTAAACCAAATAGGATTTTATTAATAAAATCAGCAAGGTTATAGATCCAGTTTAGGGTATCAGCATCAACTGAACCCATCATTAAACCAAATACATATCCAAGAGGATAAATTGCCCATCCAACTAATACAATTAATCTCATTGCATTAAATGCTGAAGTTACTGACTCTTTAGTTGTAGCAGCCTGACTTGCTTCACCTCGGAAAATTTCCCAAATGATTACAGCCCAACCGATCATACCAATGATGAAACCAAGTAATACCGAAATATGACCTGCTTCTCCAAGATATCCACCAACAATCATAACAAGTGTACCAATGAGCAATCTGTAGAAAGCACCACTAGATACAGCTGCGCCGGCAGCAACTAGAATTAAAAAGAATTCAACCATTTGAAGTGGTACAGTTAGTATCCAATCAATATATCTATATACTGTTGGTGACTCACCTGTAGCAACCCAAAAGTCTCTCATATACATGTAATGTACAGCGGCTATAAATGTAATTAACCCTGCAACAACCATTGAAGTTCTCCATTTAGAAGAAACTCTCATACCTTCATAAAAAAAGAAAATTGTAGATGCCCACATTCCGATTGAAACAATCCAGAAAGTAATACCTACGAAATCGCCTTCACCTAAGAAAGTTTCGGCAGCAAATGCTGGAACAGCAATGAATGCTATAGTAGCAGCAATGATACCTAGTAGACTAGTCTTATTTAACATAAAAACTCCTTATAGTTTGTTTCCTTACTAATAAGATCAGCTTCATATATTTTAATTGACGGACAAATAAAACATTAAAAATAACTTTTTTTTTCTTATTTTTTGTATAAATTAGTTACATAAGTAACTGAAATATATATATTTTTTTTATTCAAAATTTTTTTTTTAATTATTATTCAACAATAATCTCATTTTATTAAGAATCTGTTCAATTTTTTCTATGTTATTTACATGTTTATGGTTTGGATAATTTTCATCTTTGTTATTAGATGATTTGTAATTTGAGGATAAAATTTTCTCAGCTAAATTTATTGAATAATTATGATTATTTCCATCATATAGAATACTTTTTAATTTTTCTAATTTCTTTATATTATCTTTGTTAAAATATCTTGTTCCGCCCTTACTTTTTGTAGAAATACCCTCAACTCTAAATTTATTTGTTTTTGGGTCTATGGAGTCCCAGTACCTGATTTTATGTACTTCAATTTGAAGCATTTTAGATACCTCAGATATATTTAAATATTTTTTATTAATCATTATTTGTATTATTAATAAATTTTAATAAAACTTTACTTGCTTTAAATGTTACAACATTTCTACTAGATATATTATATTCTTCTTTAGTTTTCGGATTTCTTCCTATTCTGCTTTTCTTATTATTCATTTTAAAAGTTCCAAAATTATGAATTTTAACTTTTTTATCACTTTGAAGCCCTTCTATTATAATATCTACAATATCATTTACGATATCTAAACATTGCTTTCTATTAAAACCAAATTCATTTTTCATTGCTTCAGCAATTTCATCCCTAGATATATTGTGTTTATCCATTAGATATTTTTTATAGATTTGATAATTTGTTTGTTAAGACCATTAGTAATAAAATTATGACACTGTTTCAATGCATAACTAAATGCAATCGGATTAGCATTTCCATGACTTTTAACTGAGATGCCATTTAAGCCAATTAAGGTAGCTCCATTATATATATCTGGGTTAACTTGATCTTTTAATTTTTTTAAGTCTTTTTCAATTAATTTATATGAAATTTTATTTATTATGGATTTATTGTAAATATCTCTTAAATTAGATGTAATAAAATTCGCAATTCCTTCAGCCGATTTAAGCATGATATTTCCTGTATAACCATCAGATACGATTATATCACAATCTCCAGATGTTATTTTATTTGGTTCTATAAAACCAATAAAGTATTCTTTAAGAAAACTTGAAACAATTAGATCGGCTGCTTCTTGAAGAAACTCTAAACCTTTATTATTTTCAGTTCCAATATTTAAAATACCAATTGTCGGTTTTCTTTTTTTATTAATTATTGAAAAATAACAAAAGCCCATTAAAGCAAATTGAAATAAATTTGATCCACTAACTATAACATTTGCTCCTAAATCTAACATTAGTGAGTAATTTTTTTTGTTTGGAACCAAAGAACATATTGCAGGTCTATCAATACCCTCGATCATACCCATGTGAAGTCGAGAAAGAATCATAATAGCAGCTGTACTTCCTGAAGAAACAAAACCTGAGTTCTGATTTATTTTAGCAAATTCTAATCCTTTATAAATACTGCTATTTTTTTTTGATCTTAAAATAGTGTTTACACTATCTTCGTCAGAAATAATGTCCCGAGTATTAAAAACTTCGTAATTAAAAATATTTAAATTATGTTTATTTATATTTTGATTAATGATGGACTCATCACCAAAAAAAATTATTTTAGTATTTTTTTCTTTTTCTAGAAATATTTCAACACCCTTTAAAACTTTATAAGGACTATTTTCTCCACCCATTGCATCAATGGCAATTTCAACTTGCCCTGCAGACATTATTTTAATTGATTTCTTTTGTTTTCTTTTTTAGAATTTCTCGCCCTTTATACATACCTGTGGCAAGATCAATCTTATGAGATAATCTAGGTTCACCAGATTCCTTATCTAAAATAACATTTATTTTTTTTAAAGAATCATGAGATCTTCTCATATTCCTTTTTGAAACACTTGTTTTTCTTTTAGGTACAGCCATTTTTGTCCACTTATTAGTTTTTAAAATTAATTCAAGATAATTCTACAATAATTTAGATTATATTTAAATTGTTAGTTTGTAGAGTTTATAAAATCAACAAATTTGTCGTTAAATTTTCTTGAAACATTAATATAATCATCGTTTTTAATTAAATTTGTTATTTTAAGATATTCAATAAATATTTTGTTATTGTAGAGATTATTATCATCAGGAAATTTACTAACCCTAAAATAAAACTTTTTAACATATGATTTTACATATTTTCCTATAGACATATCTCCAATACCTTTCTCTCTTAGAGATTCATCGAGATCAGTGATAAATAAAGAAATCAATTCATCATTAACTATAAGATATTTTTTTCTATTATTTTTTAATAAATTTATACGAATAAACATGATCAAAAAAATTGAAACTATTTCGAACGATGTTTTGTAATCCTTTGTTATAAAAAAATTATTATCATTTAAAAATATCTTACTTTCAAAAATAACTTGTTTATATTGTTTAGTTGCAATTATTTGTTCTTTATTTTCTTTTTTTTTTAAGTATTGTAATATCATTCAATGAGTAAATTTATAATTTATATATGTATTTTTTTTATTTTGGCAAATTGTTCAAATAAAATAACTTATTCTGGAAAAATTATAAACCATGATACATTACAAAACATAAATTTTGAGAATAAAAATAAGTTGATTAGTAAATTAGGTTATCCAAGCTATATTGATCCAATAGAAAATAAGTTTTTTTATTATACGGAGATAAGTGAAAAAAAATCAGTTCTTAAAAAAGAGATTAAATATAGTTATGTTTTTGTTTTTAAAGTAGATGAATATGATCAAATAGTTGAATCAAAAGTATACAATACCAAGGACATTAAAGATATTAAATTTTCAAATGATAAAACTTCAAATGAAATAGTAAAAAGAGGTTTATTAGAAAAAATATTTGGAGGAGTTGGAACTCAACAAGAATTACCAACTACTCCTTAATTTATTTTTATAGTGAAATTGCAGCTAAAAGTAACAAAGCCACTATATTTGTAATTTTAATCATAGGGTTTACAGCAGGACCAGCAGTATCTTTATATGGATCTCCAACGGTATCTCCAGTTACTGCTGCCTTATGAGCTTCACTCCCTTTGCCACCATGGTTACCGTCTTCAATATATTTTTTTGCATTATCCCAAGCTCCACCACCAGCAGTCATACTTATTGCAACAAATAACCCTGTAATAATAACACCTAGCAATAATGCACCTAAACATGATAATGCTGCAGATTGACCAGCTATTAACAATATAACAAAATAAACGACTATTGGTGATAAAACCGGTAACATAGATGGTACGATCATTTCTTTAATTGCAGATTTAGTAAGAATATCTACACATGTTCCATATTCTGGTTTTCCTTTACCCTCCATTATACCAGGAATTTCTTTAAACTGTCTTCTCACCTCTAATACAACAGAACCCGCTGCTCTACCAACTGCTGTCATACTAAGAGCTCCAAATAGGAAAGGTAATAATCCTCCTAGTAATAAACCAACAACTACATAAGGGTTGGATAAATCAAATGAAACTTCTATTCCATACAAGGGACTACTTGTGTCTTTAGCAAAATGATCAAGATCCTCAGTATAGGCTGCAAATAGTACGAGCGCACCTAATCCTGCAGACCCAATAGCATAACCTTTCGTAACAGCTTTAGTAGTATTCCCTACTGCATCAAGGGCATCAGTTGTTTTTCTTACATTTTCATCTAAGTTAGACATCTCTGCGATACCGCCAGCATTATCTGTAACAGGTCCATATGCATCTAATGCAACTACCATACCAGCTAAAGCTAACATAGTTGTAACAGCAATAGCGATACCAAATAATCCAGCAAGGGAATAAGTTGAAATAATCCCTGCAACAATAATAAGTGCAGGAAGAGCAGTAGCTTCTAAACTAATTGCAAGACCTTGTATTACATTGGTACCGTGACCTGTTGTTGATGATTGAGCAATACTTTGAACAGGCCGATAATTTGTGCCTGTGTAATATTCTGTTACCCATATTATTAAACCAGTAATTATTAATCCAAGTAAACCACAAATAAAAAGTGACATTCCTGTAAATTGTGTTGATGTTCCTTCAACTACTAAAACATTATTTAAACCAACTATATAATCAGTAACAAAATACAATAAAGCTGCAGATAAAATAGCTGATACTGCAAATCCTCTATAAAGCGCTGCCATAATATTATTATTTTTACCAAGCCTAACAAAATAAGTTCCGATTATACTTGTTAATGCACAAACTCCTGCAATAGCTAGAGGAAATATCATCATTGTATATGAGTTTTCTATGAAAAATATTGATGCCAAAACCATTGTAGCTACCACTGTTACAACATAAGTCTCAAAAAGATCTGCAGCCATACCTGCGCAATCACCAACATTATCACCAACGTTGTCTGCAATAACAGCTGGATTTCTTGGATCATCTTCAGGAATACCAGCCTCTACTTTACCAACTAAATCTGCACCAACATCTGCACCTTTAGTAAAAATACCACCACCGAGTCTTGCAAATATTGAAATTAAAGAGGCACCAAATCCCAATGAAACTAAAGGAGCTACAATCTCTCTACCCGGAAATGAACCAGAATTGTGCAAAACAAAATAAAAAATTGCAATAGAAAGAAGTGCAAATCCTGCGACTAGCATACCTGTAACTGCACCAGCCTTAAAAGAAACAGATAAACCCTCAGCTAAGCTTTTACTTGCTGCGTGTGTTGTACGAACATTAGATCTAACAGATATATTCATTCCAACATAACCTGCAGCACCAGAAAAAAAAGCTCCAATCAAAAAACCAATTCCGGATGCCAAATCAAAAACTATCCATATAAGAGCAAAAATAACAACTCCTACAATTGCTATAGTCATGTACTGTCTGTTTAAATAAGCTCTAGCTCCCTCTTGAATTGCGCCAGCAATTTCTTGCATTTTATCATTTCCAGAACCAAGTGATAAAATTTGCCTAGATGTTACTAGACCATATAGTACGGCCGCTAGACCGCATAAAACAATTAATACCTGCAGTGTTGTCATTGAAAACTCCTTAAAATTTTGGGTGATATGTCAGAAACTATAGAAAAAATCAAGTTTTTAGCAGAAATGATCAAATTTCTTGATGTTCTTCATGTCAATATATGAATCGAAATGAATGCCTTTTTCGCTGATTATTTTTCCTATGTAACTAACTTTAATATCATTTTCATTAGCAATACTAATAATTTTATTTCTATTTTTTTTACTTGATATGATTATCAACCCATAATCATCACCAGAATTTAGAAGGTTTTCTATTCTAAAGTTATTTTGAACATTCAGAATTTTTTTTGTCTTAACACTTAATGGAATTTTATTAACATTAATTAGTGCTCCATATTTACCATTTAACATATCAGTTAAATCTCCAATCAAACCATCGGAAATATCTTTCATTGAATTAACATGACTTGCAATTAGCGGTCCTAACTTACAAGGCGTAGGGTATAAATATTTTTGAATAAAATATTGATTTAAAATTATATTAGATGAAAATTTTTTTTTTAAAATTTCTAAACCAATCTTTGACTCACCAATACTTCCAGTTATTAAAATATCATCATGTAAATTCAATTTATTTTGAAATACCTCTAATTTCTTTTTTATAGATCCAAAAAAAGTTGAAGAAACAATAAGTTTATTTGATTGTGATAAATCTCCCCCTAAAAGATAAAAACCATACTTACGTTGTATTTTCTTTAATTGATTTGAAAATGAATTTAACCAGTTTTCATTAATATGCTTTGGTAAATGTAAATTCAAAAGATAAGAGTGAGGTAAGGCTCCCATTGCATATATGTCAGATAAATTTACTGTTGTAATTTTTTGAGCTATTGACTTTGGGTCATCATGATTGAAAAAATCTATATCTTCAGAAATACTATCAGTCGTAACAGTCAATTTATAATTTTTATTTTTTAATTCTAAATAAGCTCCATCATTTTCAAAATTAAATGTTCCTTTTTTTTTTAAATTTAATTTTTTAAAATATTTATTAATTATTAATTTTTCAGATAAATTATTTTTTATTAATTTCATTTTTATCTATATATTTTTGAATTATAGCATTAATTAATTTAGTTTCTTTATGAGAAACAAGGCTTTTACTTATATTCAAATAGTCGTTAAGGACAATTTTAAATTTATTTTTTTCTGTAATTAATAATTCTGCAATTATTGCAAACATTATTGACTTCAAAATATTATCCCATTTTTCAAATTTTCGATTAATATCAATAAAGTCGTTTAAATCATCAATTATGTTTTTTTTATCAATATTGTTCAAAAGACTGGAAAAAAGTTTATTTAAAAAATTTTTATTAAACTTGAGTTTAAATTCTTTTTTCTCATCAATTATAGCAATATTAGTATCATAAAAATGCTTTTGAAAATCTTCGATACTCTCTGAAGAATCTGCATTTAAGAATTCATTCTGAAAAATATATTGAACAAATGCAAGTCTTGTTTGTGACTTGGTATAATTTTGCATTTTTTATTTAAGTAACTCTATGCAAGCTAAAGCAGCTTCTTGACCTTTATTTTTTTGATTAATGTCACTTCTGATTTTTGCTTGCTCTAAATCGTAACAAGTTAAGACACCAAATCCAATTGGTAAATTAAAGTCAACAGATAGATCCATAATTTTTCTAGTTGTTTCATTAGCAATAACTTCAAAATGATATGTATCACCTTTAATAATACATCCAAGGGAAATAAATCCATTAAAATTATCAATATTTTTTTTAATTAAATAGGGGATTTCAAAACAACCCGGTGCATTAATAACTTCATATTCAAAACCATTTTCTTTAAGGGTATTGATTGCTCCCAACTCAAGATTTTTCGATATTTCTTTATAATAATTTGCTGAAACTATTAGAATTTTATTATTCATATTTTTTTCTGATCGACAATTTCAATATTAAATCCATCCAAGGCAATAATTCTTTTCTTAGTGTTTGTTAATAATATAATTTTATTGATTTGTAGTAATGATAAAATCTGAGCGCCTACGCCATATTCTCTTAGTTCTAATTTATTTTTTGATCTTTTTCTTTTATTGAACATTTTAAGTATATTTGGTGACATATCACTATTTATTAAAACTATAGCTCCTGATCCATTCTTCTCTATAAGTTGAAAGGCAGACTTAATTTCACTTCCAAAAATATTTTTTTCTTCAAATATATCCTTTGTGACATCCAATCTGTGCATTCTAACAAGCACAGGTTCATTTACATCAATTAGATTTTTTACTAGAGCGTAATGCTTTTCACCAGAAATAGAATTTTGAAATACTTTTAAAGTAAACTGCGACCCCATTTCACTTTCAAATGGTCTTTCGGCTATCTTTTCAACAATTTTAGTTTTTTTAAGTCTAAATTTAATTAAGTCACTAACAGATCCTACTTTTAAATTATGTAATTTTGCAAACTTAATAATTTCTGGTAACGTCGCCATAGAGCCATCTTCGCTCATTATTTCACAAATAACACCAGAAGGATTTAGATCTGCTAGTTTTGAAATATCAACTGCTGCTTCTGTATGACCAGCACGTACTAATACTCCACCATCCCAAGCCATAAGAGGAAAAACGTGCCCAGGATAAACAAGATCATTTTTGTTTCTATTATTATTTACAGCTACTGATATAGTATGAGCTCTATCAGCTGCAGATATTCCAGTAGTCACTCCTTCTTTTGCTTCAATAGAAACAGTAAATGCAGTTAAATCATTTTTTATATTACTTGGATTCATTAAGGGAAGTTCCAATTCTTCTATTCTTTCCTTAGTTAAAGCTAAACAAATTAATCCTCTTCCATGTTTTGCCATAAAATTAATAGCTTGCGGGTTAGCATATTGAGCTGGAATGATTAGATCGCCTTCATTTTCTCTATCAGGATCATCAACAAGAATATACATTTTTCCATTTCTTGCATCTTCAATAATATCTTCAATAGAAGATAGATACTCTTCCATATTATCTTTATTCATTGTCAAAAATAAAACGTGCAAGATAATCAAATTCAATATTAACTTGATCACTTTTATTTAAATATTTTAAATTAGTATGATTAAATGTATGGTCTATTACAGAAATCATAAATGTATTATTTTCTACTTTTGCTACCGTTAAAGAAATACCATTTATTGAAATAGATCCCTTTTCTACAATAAACCTATTATTTTTATTGAATTTTTTTTCAAAATGATATTCCCAACTATTTTCAAGTTCTAAGATTTCACTAACAATAGTTGTGGTGTCAACATGACCATAAACAAAGTGACCACTGATTTCATCACCTATCTGAAGTGATTTTTCTAAATTAATTTTTTCATTTTTTAAAATAGAATTAGCTAGATTTGTTCTTTGCAAAGTTTCTTCACCTATGTTCACATCAAAGCTAAATGAATTGTTGTTTGATGGAGTTATATTTTTTGCTGTAAGACAAACTCCATTACAAGAAATTGAAGAACCTTCCTTACAATTACTCAAATCAAGATTTGTAGATATTTGATAAAGACCCACATCTTTGTTTTTAATTGAACCTAAATCTTGAATAATACCTGTAAACATTAATTTACCTGATAGTTTGTATATATATCGTCTTTGAATTTTTTTCTTTCATTTAAAGATAAATTTAATTGACTAAATTTTTTTCCAACAATTGCTGGTTTACCATGTTTTCCTATAATAATTTTGGATTTAAATAAATGAATTTCATCTACTAAATTGTTATTTAACAATTCTGTAAAAAAAATACCCCCTGCTTCAACTAATAAATCTGATATTTTTAATGAGTATATTTTACGAAAAATATTTTTTAAATTTAGTTTTTTGTTTTTATTTAATTTACAAAAAATAATTTCACATCCAAATTTAATTAAATTTTCAGATTTTTTATTTTTTTTAGAAGTAAAGATAATAATTCTTTTTTTAGATATATCTTTTAATATTTTTGATCTCATTGGTATTTTTAGATTATTATCAATTATTATAATTGGAATATGTTGCTCTAAAGTTTTTTTTAATCTTATAGTCAATCTTGGATCATCTTTTATTACAGTTTTTGAAGTAGTTAAAATAGCTTGACTCATTGATCTTAACTTATGCCCATAATCTCTACTTAATTTATTAGATATCCATTTACTTTTATAATCATGCCATGCAATTTTTTCATCTGTAGAAGTTGCAATTTTGACTTTTGTAAATGGTTTTTTCTTTAAAACACTTTTAAAAAAAAATTTATTTAAATTATATGTTCTATTCTTTTCTAAACCTACATTTACAATTAAATTATTTTTTTTTAACTTTTTAATACTTTTATAATTAGTTCTAACATCTGGATCAGCCGCAGATATAAATATTTCTTTAATTCCAGATCTTAATATTTGATCTGTGCATGATCCATCTTTCGAACTATGAAAACATGGTTCTAAAGTAACATACATTGAAGCTCCTTTAGCTTTATGACCAGCTTTAGCTAAAGCTATTTCTTCGGCATGAGGTCTTCCAGATTTATTTGTTACAGCTTTAGAAATTATTTTTGAATTTTTTGCAATTACACAGCCAACAGTAGGGTTTGGGAAAGTTTTTCCAAATTTTTTTTTTGCAATATCATGAGCTAAATTCATCATCTTTAGATTTTGTTGAGACACTAAAAATTATTTTTCTTCTAAATTACCTAAGAAATCTTCAAAATCTTTTGCTTCTCTAAAATTTTTGTAAACAGATGCAAATCTGACATATGCTACCTGATCTAAATGCATTAAAGCTTCCATGATGTACTGACCGATAATATTCGATTTTATATCAGTTTCACCTGAGTTTTCTAATTTTCTTACAATAGCATTAACAATTTTTTCAATTTTTTCATTATCAACATTTCTTTTTCTTAAAGCTAAAGAAAGAGATCTGTACATTTTATCTCTATCAAAATTTTCTTTTTGACCGTTACTTTTCATTACGACCAAATCTCTTAACTGAATTCTTTCAAAAGTAGTAAATCTAGAGCCGCATGCATCGCAAACTCTTCTTCTTCTTATAGCTGTATTATCTTCTGTAGGTCTTGAATCTTTTACTTGTGTATCTTCATTGCTACAGAAGGGGCATCTCATTTAAAATGCCTCACTATAAATTGGATATTTTTTACAAAGTTCAATTACATCTTTTCTTGTTTTATTAAAAACTTCACTTCTTTCATTTTCTTCAAGTAAAAGACTATCCAAAATATCAGCAATCATATTTCCAACCTGTTCAAAGTCTTTCTGATTAAAACCTCTAGTCGTAGCAGCGGCAGTTCCAAATCTAAGTCCACTAGTTATTTTTGGTGGATTAGGATCATAAGGAATTGCATTTTTATTACATGCCAATCCAACTTCTTCTAAAATTTTTTCAGCTTTATCTCCAGTTAAGCCTTTTGGTGTTAAGTCTAACCAAACTATATGTGAATCTGTGCCTCCAGTTACAATTCTAAATCCTCTATCAACTAAAGTTTGTGCCATAATTTTAGCACTAGCAATTACATTTTTAATATATTCTTCGAATTCAGGTTTAAGTGCCTCACCAAAGCAAACAGCTCTAGCCGCAATTACATGCATTAGTGGACCACCTTGTAATCCAGGGAAAACAGCAGAATTAATTTTTTTATATAAATCTTCATGATTAGTTAAGATCATTGCACTTCTTGCACCTCTTAAAGTTTTGTGAGTTGTTGAAGTTACTACATGGGCATGCTCAATCGGATTTGGATATTGTTTACCAGCCACCAAACCAGAGTAGTGAGCCATATCAACTAAAAAATATGCTCCTACTTTATCAGCTATTTCTCTAAATTTTTTCCAATCTATTGTTCTAGGATAAGCGGAAGCTCCCGCTATTATCATTTTTGGTTTATGCTCTAAAGCTAAAGCTTCAACTTCATCATAATCAATTAAATCTTTATCATTACCATCTTTTTTTACACCATATTGAACAGCATTAAACCATTTACCAGATAGATTAGGTTTTGCTCCATGAGTTAGGTGACCACCTGATGCAAGAGACATACCTAAAATAGTATCATGTGGTTGAAGTAAAGCTAGAAAAACTGCTTGGTTTGCCTGTGCTCCACTATGCGGTTGTAGATTTGCAAATTTACAATTAAAAAGTTTTTTAACTCTTTCTAAAGCAATCTCTTCTGCTTGATCTACGAATTCACATCCTCCATAATATCGTTTACCAGGATACCCTTCTGCATATTTATTTGTCATGACAGAGCCTTGAGCATTTAAAATTGATCTTGAAGCAATATTTTCAGATGCTATCAACTCTATTTGGTTTTGTTGTCTTTCTAATTCACGGCTTAGTGTTCCATAAACCTCTGGGTCTGCTTCTTTAATTCCTTTAGTAAACAAATCTGAAATCATAATTTTTTAATCCTTCTTTTATGTCGTCCTGACTCAAACTTTGTAGAAAGAAAAGCCTGAACACTTTTTTTTGCCTCGCTAGTATTTATAAATCTACCTGGTAAAACAAGTACATTAGCATCATTGTGCTTTCTTATCAATCTTGCTATTTTTGAATTATTAGCAAGACCAGCCCTAATTCCTTTTTTTCTATTAGCTGCAATACTCATACCAACACCAGTTCCACAGATTAGAATACCAACGTTTTTCTTATTCTTAAGAACCTCTTTAGTTAATTTGTGTGCAAAATCAGGATAATCAACACTCTCATCTGTCTTTGTTCCTAAATCATTAATTTTTGGAAAATTCTTTAACAATTTAGTTTTGAGGTCAAATCCAGCATGGTCTGAGGCAATGTATATATTCTTATTTTGCATAATAATTTTTGTGGTTATTTACATTAAAATAATGATATTGGCTAATATTGTATGAAAGAAAATAATTGGTTTGATCCATTTTATATTCAAAGTCATTTAAGTGAAGAAGAAAGTAATATTCAGAAAAATGTTAGAGATTTTTGTAATAATGAACTTAAACCTACAGTAGTTGAAAGAAATAGAAAAAATGAATTTGATCAAAGCCTCTATCCAAAGTTTGGGTCACTTGGAGTTTTAGGGCAAACAGTTAAAACACACGGTGGTTCTGGTACATCAAATTTATCGTATGGACTTGTAGCATATGAGTTTGAAAAAATAGATAGCAGCTACAGATCTTCGATATCTGTTCAATCTTCTCTCGTGATACATCCAATTAATGAATTTGGATCTCAGGAACAAAAAGATAAATACCTTCCACAATTAATTAAAGGAGAAAAAATTGGTTGCTTTGGTTTAACAGAAAGTGAAGCTGGTTCTGATCCTGCTTCAATGAAAACTTCATTTAAACAAACTAAAGATGGATATATTTTAAATGGATCTAAAAACTGGATTACGAATGCACCAATTGCTGATATATTTATTATTTGGGCAATTGAAGAAAATAAAGATCACAAAAGTATCAAAGGTTTTATAATTGAAAAAAATACTGAAGGATTAAATACTTCAACAATAGAAAATAAAACGAGCTTAAAAATCAGTCCAACTGGGCAAATAATTTTAAATAATGTTTTTGTTCCAAGTAATTTGTGTTTAGAAAATACTGAAGGATGGAAATCAGTTTTTAGTTGTCTCAATAAAGCAAGATTTGGAATTAGTTGGGGTGTTTTAGGTTCTGCATCTGAATGTTGGTTAATTGCAAAAAACTATGTAGAAAATAGAATTATGTTTAAAAAACCCTTAGCATCAAATCAATTAATTCAAAAAAAATTATCAGAGATGCAAATAGAGATAAATCTGGGATTAGCATCATGTCTTTTAAGTTCTAAAGCTTTAGATGAGGGAAAAGATATTATTAATGCAATTAGTATTTTAAAAAAAAATAACTGTAAAAAATCTTTAGATATAATTAGAAATGCACGTGATATGCTTGGGGCAAATGGATTATTAGAAGAATATCATATCATGAGACATTTGGTTAACTTAGAAACTGTTAAAACTTACGAAGGCGCAGAGGATATTCATTCATTAATTTTAGGAAAAAATCAGACTGGAATATCAAGTTTTTAAAAGTAATTTCTAGTTTTAGAGGTTTGATTTAGTAAATTTTGTTAATATTTAATACCATTAGAAATTGATACAAATAAGATTTTTGTATAAATCTCAGACATTAATTCATATTATCTCGGGAGGACATATGAAAAAAAGTTTAAAAAGACGTGAGTTTCTAAAGAAAGCTGGTGTAGCAGGTGCTGCTGCAGTTGGTGCTTCTACTTTAGCAGCTCCAGCAATAGCTGGCGGTCATCAAGAGTGGATCATTTGTAGTGCTTTTGGTAAAGCTGGTCCATTAGGACAGGCTATCCAAGGTTTTGGAGATAACATAAATAGGTATTCTGAAAAGCTTAAAGTGAAAGTTTATCATGCTGGTGAACTTGTTCCAGGACTTGAAGCATTAGATGCAGTAAGATCTGGTGCAGCTCAAGCAGCTTATGGAGCTCCTTATTATTGGCCAAACCTATCAGATGCAATTGAGTTCGTAGCAACATGCCCATTTGGAATGAATGCAATGGAGCAAAATGCATGGTGTTATTATGGAGGTGGGATTGAAGCTGCTGACAAAATTTATAATGCACTTGGTGTTAAATTTTTACCTATGGGTAACACAGGAAACCAAATGGGTGGTTGGTTTAATAAAGAAATCAATACTCCTGATGACTATAAAGGTCTAAAAATGAGAATGCCTGGCTTAGGTGGTAGAACTATTGAAAAACTTGGAGCTACACCTGTATTGCTTGCAGGACCTGATGTTTTACCAGCTTTAACTTCTGGTGCAGTTGATGCAGCAGAATGGATATGCCCAGCAGCAGATTTAGGTGCTGGATTATATCAAGCTGCAAAGTATTATTATGGACCAGGATGGCATGAACCATCTACTCTTCTAGATTTATCTATGGATCTTAAAGCATGGGAAGCACTTGATAGTGACACTCAAGGCTTAATCGATGATTTAGCTAAATCTTTCAACATGACTGTATTTAGTCGTTTCCAAGCTATTAATGGACCAGCATTACAAAAACTTGTTAATGAACATAACGTAGAAATTAAAACTTTCCCAGATGAGGTTTTAATAGCTCTTGGTAATGCAGCAGGTGAAGTTGTTTTTGAGAGGGGTTCTATTAACTCTGAAACAAAAGCTATAACAAATCACTTATTATCTTTCAGAAAAGTCATTAAAGAATGGTTTACTAAAGGTGAGCAAAACTTCTCACGTATAAGAGATTTACCATTTAAATTTCCTGATTCAGTATAATATTTGAAATATTTAATTTTTAAGAGGTCTCTTTTGAGACCTCTTTTTTTTTTAGTTTATTAACCTAGGAAGCCAAGTTGCTATTTGTGGAAACGCGAATACTAAGATTATTGCAAGTATTTGTATAAAAATAAAAGGAATTACACCGGCATATATATTAGATGTTTTAACATTTTCTGGAGCAACACCTCTTAAAAAAAATAATGAAAATCCAAATGGAGGCGTTAGAAAACTTGTTTGTAAATTAAGAGAAATTAAAATTCCTAACCACAAAGGATCAGCTCCGTTCGCAATTAATCCTGGACCTACTAATGGGATAATAACAAATATAATTTCAATATAATCAAGGAAAAAACCCAATATAAAAATAGTTAGCATTACTATAATTAAAGCACCATACTCTCCACCTGGTATATTAGTTAAAAAATTACTAATCATTTCATCTCCCTGAAATCCTCTGAATACTAAAGAAAACATTGATGCCCCAATTAAAATGATAAAAACAAATGAACTCATTTTTACTGTGGTAATTGCAGCTTCTGAAATATTTTTAAGATTTAGATCCCTTCTTAATAAAGCTAAAATAGCAGCACCTGCAGCACCGACAGAAGCAGATTCAGTTGGAGTAGCTACACCAAGAAAAATTGATCCAAGAACTGCTAAAATTAAAAATATAGGTGGGATTACTTCAAACAGAGCATTTTTCCATATTTCAGCTTTAGGTTTATTAGAAATTTTAAGAGGTAATTTATCTGGATGTAATCTAGCAGTAAAAAGAATGTAGATAATGAAAAATCCAACTAACATTAATCCAGGTAAAAGAGCTCCAGCAAATAAATCTATTGCAGTTACTGGTAGTGGTGCCAAGTCTCCTGTTAAAAGACCAGCCTCTTCATTTGCCCCCTGCAACATTTCAGCTAGCAGTATTAAAACAATTGAAGGAGGTATTATTTGCCCTAAGGTTCCTGAAGCACAAATTGTTCCAGTAGCAATTTTTTCATCATAACCTGCTTTGAGCATACTTGGCAATGCAAGCATACCCATAGTTACTACTGTTGCTCCAACTATTCCTGTAGAGGCAGCAAGCAACATCCCAACTAAGATAACACCTATTCCTAATCCACCTCTTACTGAACCAAATAAATCTCCTATAGACTCTAAAAGTTTAGCTGCAATTTTTGTTTTTTCCAGCATGACTCCCATAAAAATAAATAGAGGTACAGCGACAAGAGCTTCATTAATCATCACACCATAAATTCTTTGAGGGAAGAAAAGAAGCATTTTAAAATTAAACACTCCTAATAGATCGCCTACAAAAGCAAAAATTAAAGATGATCCTGCTAAAGTAAAAGCAACAGGAAAACCAAATAACAAAAACAACAAAGTTGTTAAAAACATTATTACTGCTAATACTTCAGGAGTCATTTGAATTTAAACTGATAAAATTATTAATAATTTTTGAAATTACCTGTATGAAAAGAAGAAAAGCAAAAATAAGAATTGCTAGTTTTAATAAAAATATCATTGTCAAACCGCCTGCTTCTCTAGACACTTCATTCATTTGCCAAGATTTGTAAACAAAAGGAAAGCTATAAGACCAAATTATATACAAAAAAGGTAATAGTAAAACTATGTTGCCTACTAAATCAACTATTACACGATACAATTTTGATGAGTTTCTATAAATTATATCAATACGTACATGATCGTCATTTAAATATGTGAAACCAGCACCAACCATAAAAATATATGCATGCATCCATACATATGTTTCTTGCATCCATATAAAACTGATTCCAAATAAGTACCTTAATACTACTACTAAAAAAACGTTTATTGTCATGAGAACTACTAGAAATGCACAAAAGTAACCAGCATATTTATTAATTGTACTTAAAATAAGAGAGATATTTTTCATATTTACTATTGGAATGTATCAGTAAACTTAAATATATTTAAATAAACAAAATTAGCCATCAAATTTCTGATTTTTATTGAAAAACTTAGGAACTTTTTTACCAGCCTGAGCTCTCTTTCCAATCCAAAAATCGACATCTTCTAACTTTCTATTTTTAGAACCAGTACTCCATTCTAAACCATCCTCAATAGTTAATTGAGTGACATCAGATAAAAAATCATCTTTCTTGATTTTTATTAATTGAACCCCCCCACCCTTTTGCAATTTGGGTAAAGAATCTATATCAAAAATTAGCATTTTTTGCAGCTTTGTGACACAAACAATGTGTTTTTTTGTAAGATTTAAAATCTTAATTACTGAATCATTATTTTTTAAATTAAATAATTGCTTACCTTTCTTTTGGTTTGTTACAAGAGTTTCAGTATTACTAATAAATCCTTTACCATATTTTGATACAATTAAGAGTTCTTGATCAATTGATGAAAGTAATCCAGCAATTTTATCTTTAGGCATACTATCAACAAAATAAATAAATGATTTGGGGTTACTATTTCCGCCTGGTAAAATATTTGGATCTATCGTGTAAACTTTACCGGATGAAACAAACAAAAGTATTTTTTGATTTGAATTTAAATTAACTGCAAATAGATTTTCTTTTTTTATTTTTTCAATTTCCTTTTCATCAGTTATCTCTTTAATTCTCTTTAGTTGAAAATCTTTATTAATGATAATGGTAAATTTTTCAATTTCTTTAAATTCATCAATACTAATATCAATATCATTAATTTGTTCTGATAAAATTACAGATTTTCTCTCCTTTATATCAGTATCTAAATCACCCTTTATAAGATCTAATTCACTAACTATAAATTTATCTAATGTTTTTTTATCTTTAATTAATTTATTAAGATATTTTAATTCTTCATTTAATTTTTGGATTTCATCTTTAATATTTTTTTCATCAATCTTTCTTAGAGATCCTAAACGCATACTTAAAATAGACTCACTTTGTAAATCAGACAATTTGTATTTTTTTATTAATTCTTTTTTGGGATTATCCTTTGTTCTTATTATTTTAATTATAGAATTTAAATTTTTAAAGACAATTTGATACCCCTTAAGAATTTCTAATCTTTTTTTTATCTTTTCAATATTAAATTTGGATTTTCTTTTAATTGTAATTTTTCTATGTTCTAAAAAATTAGATAGTATTTCAATAATTCCAATTTGTTTGGGTTCTATACCATCAATTAAAACGTTAAAATTACAAGAGTACTTAATAGATAAGTCAGTTAATTTAAAACATAAGCGTATTAATTTTTCTGAATCAATATTTCTTGTTTTGGGTTTTAAGACTATTCTTATATTTTCATCTGACTCATCAATAACATCATCCAATGGTAATTTTTTGTTATTGATGTTATTAGCAAGTTGTTCGATTATTTTAACTTTATTAACTTGATATGGAATTTCAGTAATAATGATTTGATACAAACCATTTTTTAATTCTTCTATTTGGTATTTAGCGTTAATATTAAATGATCCCTTGCCATTCTTATAAATTTGCTTTTTTTCATTACTATCTAAAATTATTTCACCACCTGTGGGAAGATCTGGTCCATTAATAATTTTTAAAATTTCAGTTAGGGAAGCTTTATCTTTTTTTATTATTAATTTTAATGCATCGATTAATTCAACAATATTATGAGGAGGAATGTTTGTAGCCATGCCTACAGCTATTCCCATTGCTCCATTAATTAAAATATTAGGAAGTTGAGATGGTAGAACTACAGGTTCTAAATTTTGACCATCGTAATTATCTTTAAAATCTACAGAGTTTTCTTCGATACCATCAAAAAAATAATTTGTATAATCTTGTAATCTTGCTTCGGTGTATCGCATTGCTGCAGGATTATCACCATCAATATTTCCAAAATTACCCTGACCGTCTACTAATGTAATTCTTGTAGAAAAATCCTGAGCCATCCTTACCAAACTATCATAAATAGCTTGATCTCCATGAGGATGAAATTTACCCATTACATCACCAACAATTCTTGCACATTTTTTATAACTTGAACTTTTGAAAAGTTTTAATTGATACATTGAATAAATTATTCTGCGGTGAACAGGTTTTAATCCATCCCTTACATCAGGTAACGATCTTGAAACAATAGTTGATATTGCATAAGAAAGGTATTTTTCACTAAGTATAGTATCTAAGTTAGACTCAATTATTTTGTTCATTCTTTTCTAAAAAACTGATTATATTTTTCTTAAATAAAATATACTGATTTGGCAATTTATGATTTAAATTTGATAAATGATTTTTAATAAAAATAATTTCAAAAATTTTAAAAAAATTATTTAAAGACTTATAATCGAATGCAATATTTGAATTACTTACAAAAAGATGATGAGGAAAATCAATAGTATAGTTTGAGTAATTTTCTTTAAATTCTAAAGTATCTGTATCAAAATATTTCAATCTATTATTGTTAACATAATCTAATTCGTATCCAATATATTTAAGTAGATCAAATAAGTAGATACAAAAGAAATTTAACCATTTTTTTTTACTAATCATAATTTCTAAAAACTCTTTAGAAATTTTAAATATTTGATTTATTTTCTGTCCTTCAATTACTGAGGCATTAATTAAAGATACAACTGAAAGTAGGCAGCTTAGTTTATATTTATCATTAATAACACTTGATAAATAAGGTTTTGATAATTCAGCTTTTATTGATGGAGGACGATTTCCAATGAAAGTCACATCCAAATTTAAAAAAAAACCAAGTTGCATTATATTTTTCTTACTCTTTGACAGTCCTCCGTATACAATTCCTGAGAATATCTCATCTGTATCTGATAAAAATTTAATTAATAAATCATTATCTTTAAAAACTTTTGAATGTATAAGTATTCCGTTAAATTTTTTTTGCATCTGATGAAATAACATTAATATAAAGATGAGTTTTTACATCTAAAATATTAGAAATTTCTTTTTGACTTTTTATTCTAATGTCTTTTATTTTAGATCCTTTTCTACCCAATAATATTTTTTTGTATCTGTCATTATTAATAATAATATCTTGCTTTATTTTTAGCTGTCCATTTTTCAAATATTTAAAAGTTTTATTTGTTACTTCTATATTATATGGAATTTCTTTATGAATTAATGATAGTATTTCATTTCTCGTGCATTCATTGGTGATAAATATATCATCTTTGTCTGTGATTTCATTATTCTTATATAGCCACCTTCCATATTTTGATTTTTCTAAAAGATAATCAATTAAATTTTCAAAACCTAATTTTTTTTTAGCTGATATGTTAAAAAATTTCTCTATTTTATATTTTTCTATAATTAATTTTATATGCTTAAGTAAATTTTCAGCTTTTATTAAATCGGTTTTATTAAAAATAATTGAAATATTTTTATTTAATTCATAAAGTTTAGGAAAGTCATTTTTTAAATCATTTAATTCAATCCTTTTTGAATCAATTAAATAAATAATAATATCTGATTGATTTAAAGCTTCCCATAAATTTTTCTTCAATTTAGTTTTTTGAGATTTATTATCTCTAAGAAAACTAATACCAGGTGTATCATATAGAACTAATTGAGTATTTTTAATATTAACAATACCAATTACAAAATCTTCAGTGGTATTAATTTTTTTGTTTGTTATTGAAATTTTCTCACCAACAAGGTTATTTAATAGAGTTGATTTACCTGCATTAGTCTTACCGACAAGACTAATTTTTAATATTTTTCTTTTCATTAATTTTTTTTAATGCAATTTCTGCTGCATTTTTCTCTGCCTCTCTTATTGAATAACCTTTTGAATTAATCTTATTTAGATTTACCACTTTAACTGAAACAGTGAATGTGGGTGAATGAGGTGGCCCTTTTTTTTTGATTAATTTATATTCAGGAAGTTTTTTATAAAGTTGTTGTGATATTTCTTGTAATAATGTTTTTGGGTCTAAAGTTTTAGAAACTTCAATATCTAGATATTTTGACCAAAATTTACTTATAAAACCAAATGAAGAATTATATCCACCATCTATAAATATTGCTCCAATTAATGACTCTACTGAATCTGAAAAAATTGAATTTAACATTTTATTATTTTTTTTCTTAAAATTATATTGAAGCACATCTTCTATTTGCAATTCTTGAGAAATTTTAAACAAAAATTTTTTTTGAACTAAATAAGAATATTTTTTAGATAAATCACCTTCATTAAACTTTTTATATTTTGAAAATAATAAATTTGCTATTATTAATCCTAGTACTCGATCACCCAAAAATTCAAATCTTTCAAATTCATTTATTTTAATTTTTTTTTCATTTTCTAAATAGAAACTGGGATGAGTTAAGGATTGAATTAACAATTTGCTATTTTTAAACTTATAATTTATTTTTTTTTCAAATAGTTTGATTTTTTTACTGTCTATCATTGAATTTTTTGAAAAATTCTTTCATATCTAATTGAATTAGGCCATTTCCATATTTGTAAAAATCTTGCATTTTCTAAAGAAAAGAAAATAAACTGCGCTTTACCAACTAAATTTTCATAAGGAATGAAACCAACTGTACTTATAAATCTACTATCTTGTGAATTATCTCTATTATCACCCATTACAAAGAAATGATTTTCTGGAACATTAAATAACTGAGTATTGTCCGCTATACCATTGTCTGTGATATCAAGAATGTTGATTTCTTTGTTAAAAAAATATTCATTATACATTCTAACTCTTTTATTACTCGATTTGTTATCTGTATCTATAAAATCATTTAGTTTTTTTCTTAGAATTTCTGATCCATTAATAAAAATAATACCATTTTTAATTTCTATTTTATCACCAGGAAGACCAATAACTCTTTTAATATAATCAGTTCTATTATTTTCAGGAGTTTTAAAAACTACTACATCACCTCTCTCAGGCGTGTTTGAAAATATTTTACCGGGTATTAAAGGTATGGAAAATGGAAGAGAGTGTTTTGAAAAACCGTATGAATATTTTGAAACAAAAATAAAATCTCCTACAAGAAGATTTGGCTTCATTGATCCTGAAGGTATATTGAATGGTTCAAATACAAATGATCTAATTAATAAAGCTATGAAGATTGCTATAAATATTGATTTTAAATTACCAAAAAAACTATTTTTTTTACCTTTAGTCATAGATTATAACATTTGCTATTGCATATTTTTTTTCATCAGAAAGTGATACTTCGATTTGTGTATTTGAATATTTATTCATATTTTTAAAAATTTCTTTTGCTTTTCCATGAAGTTTTATCAATGGTTTGCCATATTGGTTATTTTCAACTTCAATATCTTTCCAAAACACACCTCTAGCTAAACCTGTTCCTAAAGCTTTAGCACAAGCTTCTTTGGCTGCATATCTTTTTGCATATGATTCAACTGAATTTATTCTTTTCTCTGATCTTTCTATCTCAGAAAGACTAAAACATCTTTTTTTAAATCTATTACCATATTTATCAATTACTTTTCTTATCCTATTTATATCAATAATATCTATGCCATTTCCATAAATCATTTTAACCTTTCAATCTCTCTAAGGAAGATACTTCTTTTTCCATTCTTAATGCTGCAATAATATTTTGTAAATGATTAGCGTCTCTAACTTCGATGTCTATTATAATCTCAAAAAAGTCAGGTTTTCTTAACGAGAAAAGAATATTTGAAATATTCCCATTATTTTTTGCAATGACAGTAGTTACTTTTCCAAGACTTCCTGGTTTGTTGAACAACACAACAACAATTCTTGCATTTGATACAGTATCTAAATTATTTTGACTATCCCATGATATATTTAGCCATCTATCAGGTGCATCTTGATATGAAGAAAGAGTATCACAATCAAGAGTATGAACTGCCACACCTATTCCAGCAGTAACTATACCTACTATGCTATCACCCTTTAAGGGGGAGCAACAGCCGGCCAAATGATAAGACATTCCAGCAGTTAAGCCTTTTAATTTTATAGGATTTTGTATATTTTCACTAAATTTAGAAACTGGAACAAAATTATATTCAGGGTAAATTTTTTTAATTACGGAAAGTGCTGTAATTTCTCCTGAGCCTATAGAAGCATATACATCATCTATTGATTCATAATTAAAATCTTCAAGTATTTTTTGTTTAATATTTTTATTAAGCTCATAATTTTCTTTTTGAAAATAATTTATTAATATTTCTCTACCAAATATTATGTGTTCCTCTTTCTTTTTATATCTAAAAAATCTTCTTAGTTGAGATTTAACTTTTGTTGTAACTGCAAATCTTTGCCATAAAGGTGATGGCTGTGAAGTTTCTGATGTAATTATTTCTATTTGATCGCCATTTTTTAAAATAGTTTTTAATGGTTGTAACTTATCATTAATTTTTGCAGCCACACATTTATCACCAATTTGACTATGTATAGCATATGCAAAGTCAACAGGAGTTGCATTTTTAGGTAGCTCTATTAGATCGCCTTTGGGAGTAAAAACATAAATATCGTTCTGAAATACTTTTAATTTTGAATTTTGAATTAATTCATCTTGAGAAGATGAAGAATTCATTGAGTCAACTAAATCATAAACCCACTTATATTCTCTAGCATCTTTTTCTTTTATTTTTTTTGGGTCTTTATATTTCCAATGAGATGCTACACCAAAATCAGCAATTTGATTCATTATGTTTGAGCGAAATTGAATCTCAATTTTTTTGTTTTTTGGTCCCATAACTGATGTATGCAGAGCTCTATATCCATTTGATTTGGGTGCAGAAATAAAATCCTTAAATCGACCTTGTATATATTGATATTGCCTATGGATTATACCTAAACATCTATAACACTCTCGAGTAGAATTAGTAATAACCCTAAAAGCCATAATGTCTGAAAGTTGTTCAAAAGAGATGTTTTTATTTTTGATTTTATTCCATATTGAATATGGAGATTTTATCCTACCCTCTACTTTACAAAATAAATCTTCTTGAAAAAAAATATTTTTTAACTCATATCTAATTTCATCGATTATATTATCGTCCTTTGATTTTAAATATTCTAATCTTTCTATAATTGTTTTTTTCGCATCAGGATTTATTACTTCAAATGAAATATCTTCCAACTCATCTTGCCATTCCTTCATACCTAATCGTTGTGCCAAAGGTGCAAATACTTCTAATGTTTCTAGCGCTATTTTAGTTTTTTTATTTTCATCTTTTAAAAATTGAATAGTTCTCATATTGTGTAATCTATCAGCTAATTTTACTAAAATTACTCTTAAATCTTTTGTAGTGGCTAAAATTAATTTTTTATAATTTTCTCCAAATTTTTGATTATTAACCTTTAACGAATATTTATTTATTTTTGTTAATCCATCAACAAGCTCGACTATTTGATTACCAAATTTTTTATAAATTTCATCTATATTTAAATTTGTATCTTCAAGAGTATCATGAAGAAGGCCAGCTACAATAGAATCTGCATCTAACTTTATAGAAGTCAAAATTTTTGCAACTTCTAATGGATGTGTTATAAAAGGATCACCGGATTTTCTGAGCTGGTTACTATGAGCTTCTTCACTCAATCTAAGTGCATGTCTTACTTTATTTTTTTCTTCAGGCTTTAGATAAGAGGTAATTAGTTCTATTTCATTGTGAATTTCTTTGACCATAAATAATTTTAAAATTATTTACTTATATTATAAATTAGCTTTATTATAAATCTTGTACTTTCTCTTCATCAGATGAATTAGCTAATTTATCTTGTGAATTTTCAATATGTGATTCTTCTTCAGGCGGAGCAATAGTTTTTTCATCTTGAGTTGCTTGATTAATTTCTAAATTACTTGTTTCAAGTTGATTTTCATCACTATTATCTTCAATTTCGTTTATATCTTCATCTTCTATAAAAGTATTAGTTTGGTATTCTTCAATTAAATCATTTTTAAGTTGTTCTGCTGTAACGGTCTCCTCAGCTATTTCTCTAAGTGCGATTACTGTATTTTTGTCATTGTCAATTTTAACAGTAGGATCCTCACCAGAGTGAAGTTTTCTGGCTCTATTAGAGGCGACTAAGACCAATTCAAATCTACTTGAAAATTTATCAATACAATCTTCTACTGTTATTCTAGCCATATGAGGCTTATAGTCATCAAATTTTAAAAGTAAATAGTTAATTATTTTTTAGTAATCTTTGTTTTTTTACATTCCAATCCCTTTGTTTTATTGATTGTCTTTTATCAATTTTTTTCTTACCTTTTGCAATCCCACATGAAAGTTTCGCAATACCTTTATCTGAAAAATATAAAGAAATTGGGATAATTGTAAAACCGCCTTGTTTTATAGATCCAGATATTTTGTAAAATTCTTTTTTTGTTACTAATAACTTTCTGTTTCTACTTGGATCATAACTATTATCATTAGAATTTTGATATTTTTTTATAAATGCATTTGAAAGCCATAATTCACCATTTTGTTCAATTATATATGATCCTCTAATAGACCCTGTGTTAGTACGTAAAGATTTTACTTCAGAGCCAGTTAGTACAATACCAGCCTCTATTTTATTTGATATTGTATAATTGTAATTTGCCCTATTGTTAGCAGCAATTATTTTCATTTATATTAGTTCTAATTCTTGAAGGCAACTTTCAACTAATTTCTTTGTATCATCTTTAATTCCAGTTAATGGAAGTCTTGTGTCCTTATTACACAACCCTAGCAACGAAGCAGCATATTTAACTGGCCCTGGACTTGATTCTATAAACAAGGCATTGTGTAAAGAAGATAATTTTAAATTTATTTCTTGAGCTTTAGAAATATTTTTTTCTTGCCATGCTGAATGCATCTCTGAGCATAATTTTGGAGCAACATTAGCTGTAACAGATATGCAGCCGTGTCCACCTTGTGCTAAATAAGCAAGAGCAGTTCCATCTTCTCCAGAGAGATAACAAAATTCTTCTTGCATTTTTTTTCTAGTAATTAGTGGTCTAAACAAATCATTAGTTGCATCTTTAACCCCGATTATGTTTTTTATTTTTGATAACTCAATCATTGTTTCGATAGTCATATCAACAATCGATCTACCAGGAATATTATATATGATTATTGGGATATTAGTTTTATCAGCAATCGTTTTGAAATGTTCGTATAATCCTGATTGCGTTGGTTTATTATAGTATGGTGTTACAACTAAAGCAGCATCAGCGCCTGATTTTTCAGCATGATTAGTGTATTCAATTGCTTCTAAAGTATTATTTGAACCAGTTCCAGCTATAACTGGGATTCGTTTGTCAGTAATTTTGATAGTTTCTTCAATTATTTTTTTATGTTCTGCATGTGATAAAGTTGGAGACTCTCCAGTTGTACCGCATGGAACAAGTCCGTTTGATCCATTATCTATTAAATAAGTTAATACTTTAATCAATGAATCATAATCAACTTTATCTTCAATAAATGGAGTAATAACAGCAGGTATACTTCCTTTAAACATTTTATATGGCGGAGAGAGAGGGATTCGAACCCTCGGAAGGAATTACTTCCTTCGCAGGTTTAGCAAACCTGTGGTTTAAGCCACTCACCCATCTCTCCTGTTCGTTAATCATGATCTTCTAATAAGCTTCCATGTTTAATTTTTCTTGATAAACAAAGATTATTACAGTTCCAATCTCTCTATATCAAGTGAAATAATATCATGGGATTAAATAAGAATATATAAGAAAGTTGATCTTTTACTGCTCCAATTTTGCTCCCAAAGTCCTTTATTAAATTAATGGTATTTTGCTGATTTAGATTGATTAGCTATTATTAAAAAAAATTAATTCTTTCAAAAAACCAATATAACCCAACACTTGATATTAATATAGAAGATGGAACTTGAAAAAATATTCTATAATTTTTATTTTTTGCAAAGTTTAACGCAATCAATAGATATAAAACCATTACTATAGATATTTGCGCTACTTCAATACCAATATTAAAAGATACAAGATTTATAAACAAGTCTGTACTCCTATAACCTATATCACTCAAAACTAATGCAAATCCTAAACCATGAAGTAATCCAAAAAATAAGATTACAACATATCTTAAATATTCTTTAATATATTTTTTAAAAATATTTTCTAATCCTATATAGACTATAGAGAGTGCAATTATAGGTTCAACAATTTGAGGATTGATTCTCATTAGAGATAAAGAAACAAATATGAGAGTAATTGAATGAGCAATAGTAAATATAGTTATTTGAGAAATTAATTTTTTTAAAGATGATGAAAATAAAAAAAGTCCAAATATGAACAAAATATGATCTAATCCTTTTGGAATTATATGTTGAATTCCAAGTACAAAAAATTTTGCGAAGCTATTAAATGTTTTACTAAAATTATTTTCCTTAAATGAAAATTGACTTGACTCCATTCCTGATTGCAAATATTCTGTAACTAATTCATCTTCTAATTTGTTATTGTTATTCTCTCTTAGAATAATTGGACCGTAGTTTTTAACCCACCTAAATGTAAATTGTTCAGAATTTTCATCCAATAATACTCTAAAATAAACATGCGTATCTCTACTTATTTCAAAATTTTTTATATCTTCAACTTCAGTTTTAATTAAATTTATTTTCTTTGTTTCATTATTAATTTTAATATCAATATTAGAACTTATTTCACTCCAAGAATTTTGAAACATTTCTTCAAGGTCTTTTTTGCTTAAAATTCTAAATTTATCATAAATTTCACTTAGTGATGAAGAGTCTGTATTAGAAACAGTAGATGCATCAATTTTAGATAATATCAATTCAGCATTTAATCTTATTTTAAAATTCAAATAACTTTCATCATAAGTAAAATCTGCAATAGATGGCTTGATTTCATGACTAATAGAAGATGTTGAAAATAAATTTAAAAAACACAATATAATTAAAAATAGATATAACTTTATAATTTTTATATAAGAGAACATGATGAAATTTACTTTAAAAAGATTAATATTTATTATTATCTTAACTTCAATAACAAAAATCTCTTTATGTCATGAATTTTGGATTGATCCAAAGAATTATCATTTATCAAATAATGAAAAAGCTGTGGCGAATATCTTTATAGGAGAAAATTTTGAAGGATCACCAATACCATTTACAAAAGAATATTTTAAAATTGCATTCCTGTATGCTGAAGATAATAAATTAAAAATTAAAGGTAGATTAGGTGATATTCCCGCTCTTAATATTAAAAAAGCGTTCAAAGGATTAAATGTAATACAAGTTGAATCAGTTACTAAATATGTTGAGTATGAAAAATTAATAAAATTTGAAATTTTCACAAGAGAGAAAGGATATCCAAATTTAGCTCAAAAACATAGAGAAAATAACTACCCAGAAAATTTTTTTGAAAGTTATAAAAGATATGCAAAGTCATTAATTAGCGTGGAAAATTTTGATGGTAAAGATATCGATACAAATATGGACTTTGAATTAATTTTTTTAGACAATCCTCTTAAAAATTTAAATGAAAGTAAAAGAATTCTATTAGAATATAAAAATAAAATACTAGCTGATCATAAGGTTTCTATTATGAGTTTAAATAATGGTTATTTTAGAAAAGAATACGTTAGAACAAACAAGGGTGGATATTTTAATTACTTATTTAAAGAAAACACAAAATATTTAATTGAAAGTGTTGTTATAATTGAAGGCAGTAATAAGAAAAAAGATAATTATGCTAAATGGCATTCTTTGTGGACTTCTTATACATTAAAAACAACCAATAAATGATTTAAGAATGTTGAATTGCTATTAAAAATTTTATGAATAATTATAATATTGAAGATAAATAGAAATGACTAATACAAATATAATAAAAGATTTTTTTGAAGGAAAAATAAAACTTTGGAAATCCTATTGGTTAGTTGGTGAACTACTAAATGGTATTGTTTTGCTTGTTATATTTAATCTTGAAATTTATTTTTTTAATACAGATAGCTCTGTTTCGCAAATACCATTTTTAGATTTTACTAATCTTGCACTAATCTCAAAAATTTTTATTTTTATTTGGACAATATTTATTTCTATTGGAATTTGGAGAGCAGCAGAAAATTACAAAGGAAGTATTATTTGGATAGTTTTAACATTTATAATTATTGCTTATAGATGCTATTCTTTACGTTTAATTTTTTTTATTTAATTTTTGTTTTAAAATATCATTTAGCATTTTTGGATTAGCTTTTCCTTTAGTAAATTTCATAGCTTGGCCAACAAAGAAACCTAACAACTTATCTTTACCTGCTAGATACTGTTCGACCATTTTTGGATTTTCTGCAATGACCTCATCAATAACTTTTGCTATTTCATCCTGATCTGTAACTTGTTGCAAACCCTTTTCATCTACGATTTGTCTAGGTGTTTTTCCTGAAGAAAACATGTCTTCCAATACATCTTTTGCAATTTTGCCAGAAATTTCATTTGTAGAAATTAACTTTATAAGTTGTCCCAAGTTTTCAGGTGATACTGGAGAGTTATTTAAATCTTGATTATTTTTGTTTAATAATGAAAACAATTCAGAAGTAATCCAATTTACAACTATTTTTGCATGATTTTTTAATTCTGGATCTGAATTAATTGTTTCATTAAAATAATCAGATGTTTGTTTCTCTGCAGTTAATACTGAGGCATCATAATTAGACAATTTAAAAGTCTCAATAAATTTATTCTTAAGCTCATCTGGAAGCTCTGGTATTGATGATTTAATTTTCCCTATTTCTTCTTTAGAAATTTCTAGTGGTAATAAATCTGGATCAGGAAAGTATCTATAATCATGAGCTTCTTCTTTATTTCTCATGGGTCTAGTTTTGCCAGTAGATGTATTAAAGAGCATTGTGTTTTGTTCAATAAAACCACCAGACTCCAATATTTCTATTTGTCTTTTTGCTTCATAATTAATAGCCTGCTTAATAAACTTTATAGAGTTTAAGTTTTTAATTTCACATCGAGTTCCATATTCATCTCCAGGTTTTCTTACTGAAATATTTACATCTGCTCTTAAAGAACCCTCTTGCATATTTCCATCACATGTATCTAGATACATTAAAATTGATCTGATTTTGGATATATACATTCCAGCTTCATCAGGCGTTCTGATGTCAGGTTCACTAACAATTTCCATTAAAGCAACACCAGATCTGTTGAGATCTACATATGTTTTTGAAGGATTTTGATCGTGTAAACTTTTACCAGCATCTTGCTCTAAATGTAATCTCACAATTCTAATATCTTTCGATGTTCCATCTTTAAAATCAATTGTAACTTTTCCTTCTCCAACAATTGGATATTTATACTGACTAATTTGATATCCTTGTGGAAGATCAGCATAAAAGTAATTTTTTCTATCAAAGACAGAATAATTATTAATTTTAGCATTTAAACCGACTCCAGTTTTTACTGCCTGTTCCACGCAATACTTATTAATAACAGGCAACATTCCTGGCATAGCAGCATCGACTAAAGATACTTGACTATTTGGTGATGAGCCAAATTTTGTCGATGATGAAGAAAATAATTTAGAATTTGATTTTACTTGAGCATGTATTTCAAGACCGATTACCATCTCCCAATCATGCTTTTCACCTTTTATTAAATTATTCATATGATCTTTCTAGAGATATAGCGGCATTAAAAACTTGTTGTTCATCAAAATGTTTTCCTAATATTTGAATACCTAGTGGTAAATTATTTTTATCTTTACCAAAGGGAATGGAAATACCTGGTAGGCCAGCTAAAGAAGCAGGAACCGTAAACACATCATTTAAATACATTTTGATAGGATCATTTTGTTTTTCATTTAAGGGAAATGCAGCACTTGGTGCAGTAGGAGTAACTATAAAATCACATTCTTTAAAAGCTCTATTAAAATCATCGGCAATTAATTTTCTTACTTTTTGTGCCTTAAGATAATATGCATCATAATAGCCTGCAGATAATACGTATGTTCCTATTAAAATTCTTCTTTTTACTTCTCTTCCAAAACCTTGAGCTCTTGTATTTTCATACATTTCATCAAGGGAATTAATTTCATCAGATCTAAAACCATATTTTACTCCATCATAGCGAGCTAAATTTGAAGAAGCTTCAGCAGGAGCTATTATATAATAAGTAGGAAGTGCATATTTAGTGTGAGGAAGTGAAATATTTTTAATTTTAACACCTTTTTTTTCTAAAAACTTGATAGCATCTTGCCATATCTGACTTATTTCCATTGGTGTACCATCAATTGAATACTCTTTTGGTATACCAACAGTTTTCCCATTTAGATCATCATCTAAATTTTCAAAATAATTTGGAATATCTACTTTAGCACTTGTACTATCTCTTTGATCAAACCCAGCGATTGATTGTAATAATATTGATGCATCTTCAACATTATGAGAAAAAATTCCTGCTTGATCCAAACTGGATGCAAATGCAGCTATACCCCATCGTGAACATAAACCATATGTTGGTTTGATACCAACAACACCACAAAAGCTAGCTGGTTGTCTTATTGATCCACCTGTATCTGTTCCAGTTGCTCCTAAACATAAATCTGCAGCAACTGCGGCTGCGGAACCACCAGAAGATCCACCAGGAGCCAAAGGCATATTCTCTTTTGATAATGGATTAATTGTATTTCCAAAAAAACTTGTATTAGTCGCTGAACCCATAGCAAACTCATCTAAATTTGTTTTACCAACAAAAATAGATCCTTCATCTAATAATTTTTGAGTAACAAATGATTCATAAGTTGGATTAAAATTTTCTAAAATCTTTGAAGCTGCGGTTGTAGGCATACTTTTAGTACAAAATAGATCCTTGATTGCAATCGGAATACCTTTTAATTTTTTAGCAGAATTATCTTTCTCTAAGTTATCTATCTGCTTTAAAACATTATCTTCACTAAAATGAATAAAAACATTTAAATTTTCATTTTCCTTAATTCTTTTTAAATAATCCTGATTTAATTCTCTTATTGATATTTTTTTTGTCTCGAGATCTTTTAACGTTTGTTTCAAAGATGATTTAAACATTATTCTACAACCTTTGGTACTGCGAAAAACCCTTCGAGTTTATCAGGAGCGTTTTCGAGAATTTCCTCACTAGAATTAGAATCATTAGATACATCTTCTCTTTTAGGTAAAATTGATGATGATATGTTACTTAACGGTTCTACATTTTCAGTATTTACTTCATTTAGCTGCTCTACCCAGTCTAAAATGGAATTAAGATCATTAATATAATCTTCAGATTCTTTATCATCTAACTTTATTCTAGATAGACGAGCAATTTTATTTATTGTATTTTTATCAATCTTCAATTTATGAGCTCCATTATATGAATGATCAAAATAATTTAATCGATGGCCTTAATACATCACAAATACTTGTAGGTCTAGACCTAGGAACTAAAACGATTGGTGTTGCAGTAAGTGATAGATCAAAAATAATCGCTACACCTCTTTCAATTATCCAAAGAAAAGGAACTAATAAAGATTTAATTATCATGAAAGATATTTTGAAAGAGTATGAAATTGGTGGATTTATTCTTGGTTTGCCGATTAGCCTGGATAATAGTGAAAACAAACAAAGCCAATTAGTAAGAGATTTTAATATTAATCTTCAAACCTTTTTTAAAAAACCTACGGCTCTTTGGGATGAAAGATATTCATCAGATGTAATCTTTAAAGAAATGAGAAAAGCCGATTTAAGTAAAACAAAGATAAAAAGTAAACTTGATCAACAATCGGCTGCTTATATCTTACAAGGATATTTAGATAGATATAGAAATCATTAATAAATTAGTTTACACATATTGACACATTATTAACACATATGAATTCAAAGCTACTTAAATCAGGACATATAAAATTATATAAAAGAGAAAATTCAAAATATTGGCAAATGAAAATAAAAATGCCAAAAATAAAAGCAATCAGATCATCTACAGGTTCAAAAATTCTTAAAGACGCAGAAAAAATAGCTTTAAAATATTATGCATCAATTTCTTCAAAAACAAATATCAAATTAAAAAGAAGTAAAAATATTTTTAAAAAAATTCATTTAGTCGAAACAGCTGATTTAACCAAGAAAGAAATTGAGCACATCTTAGATGAATCTAAAAAATATATAACTTTTAATAAAAGGAAAATTAAAAAAATTAATGTTCTAGAGGGAAGAACAATATTTAATCTTTTTTTTGAAGATTCAACAAGAACAAGAACAAGTTTTGAAGTTGCTGCTAAAAGACTAGGAGCAGATCTCATTAATGTAGTTGTAAAAGATAGTTCTATAAATAAAGGTGAAACCTTGCTTGATACTATGACTACTATTAATTCAATGAATCCTGACGTTTTAATTGTGAGACATCCAGAGGAGGGAATTAGTAAAAAAATTTCAGAAACAGTAGATGCGTCTGTAATTAACGCTGGTGACGGTAGTCATGAGCATCCCACACAAGCCTTATTAGACGCACTTACTATAAAAAATAAATTTGAAAATTTTTCAAAATTAAAAATTGCTATATGCGGGGATATTTTACATAGCCGTGTTGCTCGATCAAACATAATTATACTTTCAAAGTTAGGTGCAAAAATAAATGTTATTGGGCCTAAGGAATGGTTACCAAAAAGTTTAAATAAACTACCTGTGTACGTTTATACGGAAATGAAAAAGGGATTACAAAATTGTGATATCGTTATGATGCTACGTATTCAAAAAGAAAGAATAGTTGGGAAAATAATGCCAAATCAAAAGACTTATTTTAAAAAGTATGGTTTAGATTACAATAAACTTAAATATGCAAAAAAAAATGCTTTCGTTATGCATCCAGGCCCAATGAACCGTGGTGTAGAAATAGACTCAAAACTTGCCGATGACGTCACGAGGAGCTTAATACAAGAACAGGTAGCTATGGGTGTTGCAGTACGAATGGCATGCTTAGACTTAATTATTAAAAACAGAGATGACTTTAGTAAGTAGTTTATCATTAATCATATTTTTTTATGTAATAGGATCATTACCCTTTGCATTGATTTTTACAAAATTATTTGGCTTGGGAGATATTAGAAAGGTTGGTTCTGGCAATGTAGGTGCAACCAATGTTTTAAGAACAGGAAATAAATTTTTAGCATTCATTGTTCTTTGTTTTGATATTTTTAAAGGCTTTCTTCCATTCCTCATTTTACAAATGTATTTTCAAGATATTTCTTTGTTGAATAAAATACTTCTCTGCCACTTTGCCATATTAGGTCATATCTATCCTGTTTGGTTAAAATTCAAAGGCGGAAAAGGAGTAGCAACGTATATTGGCTTTTTATTTGGTTTTAATCCTTACATTGCAATTTTATTTTTATTAGTATGGCTTGTTACTGCTTTTGTAAGTAAATACTCTTCTCTTGGATCTTTAATTGGAATTTTAGTAGCACCATCTTATTATATTTTTATTAATTTTAATTTTTATATTCTAATTTTCTTTATTTATTTGACCTTTATTATTTTTCTTAAACACACAGAAAACATTAAAAGACTCATAAACAAAACTGAAAGTAAAATTAAATTATCCAAGTAAAAATATACTTTTTTTTAAAATTTCTTGACGAATTATCTTTAAACTGAAATTTGGGGCCCAAATTTATGAATGTATTAATTGTTGAATCACCATCAAAGGCAAAGTCTATTAATAAATATTTAGGCTCTGACTTCAAAGTTCTCGCAAGTGTGGGACATGTTCGAGATTTATCAGCAAAAAATGATGCGATAGATACTGAAAATGATTTCCAAATGAAATGGGAAACCAGTGATCGTGGAAAAAAAGTAATAAAAGAAATAACAGATGCTGCAAAAAAATCTGAAAATTTATATCTGGCAACTGACCCCGACCGTGAAGGTGAAGCCATAGCTTGGCATGTAGAAAAACTACTTAGAGATAATTCTTCACTTTCAAAATTAAATATTCACCGTGTTACATTTAATGAAATTACTAAAAATGCCGTTCTTGATAGTCTTAAAGAGCCAAGAGAAATAGATGAAAATTTAGTTAATGCATATCTTGCAAGAAGAGCTCTAGATTTTCTTGTCGGCTTTACACTTTCTCCAGTACTATGGAGAAAATTACCAGGATCAAAGTCAGCAGGTAGAGTTCAATCTGTTGCATTAAGAATAATTAGTGAAAGAGAACTTGAAATAGAAAAATTTATTCCACAGGAATATTGGTCTTTACAAGGTGAGTTTAGAAATAAAGAAGATAAAATCATTAATTCAAGACTTACAGTTTATGATGGGAATAAAGTAGATAAACTTGATATTAAAAATGAAGGTGAAGCGACAAAAATATTTAATGATATTAAAAATTCTACTTTCACTGTTGGAAATATTACGAAAAAAGAAGCTAGAAGAAACCCCTACCCTGCTTTTACTACATCTACAATGCAAATTGAGTCTAGTCGTAAACTTGGTCTTAGCGCGAGCCAAACAATGCGTACAGCTCAACGTCTATACGAAGGAACGGATATTAAAGGAGAAACAACTGGCTTAATAACTTATATGCGAACAGACAGTGTAGTGATGTCAAAAGAAGCTATTAACCAAGTTCGAGGTTTTGTTACTGATAATTATGGTGCAAACTATTTACCAGAAGTGCCAAGAGTTTATAAATCGAAGGCTAAAAATGCCCAAGAAGCACATGAATGCATTAGACCAACAAATATTTACCTAACACCAAAAGATATTAAGCAATATATTACCTTAGAAGAATATAAGCTATATGAAATTATTTGGCAAAGAGCGGTAAGCTCACAAATGGCAAGTGCTGTATTAGACCAGGTAGCTGTTGATATTACAAACGAAGATAAAAAAATTGTTTTACGAGCAAATGGATCAACAATTAAGTTTCCTGGAATGTACAAAGTTTATCAAGAAGCTAAAGATGATGATAAAGATGAAGAAAAAGAAACAATTCTTCCTGCCATGAGTGAAGGAGAGAGTTTAAATTTAAAAGAAGTTGAAAAGACACAACATTTTACCTCCCCTCCTCCTCGTTACACCGAAGCAAGCTTAGTTAAAAAACTTGAAGAACTTGGTATTGGCAGACCATCTACTTATGCTTCTATTATTAAAGTTCTACAAGATAGAGATTATGTAATTTTAGATAAAAAACGTTTTAATCCTCATGATAGAGGAAGAATAGTATCGATATTTTTAGAGAAATATTTCAATCAATATGTCGAATATGATTTTACCGCTGATCTTGAAAATCAACTTGATGAAATATCTGATGGTAAACTTGATTGGAAAGAAGTTCTAAGAAAATTTTGGGAAACATTTAAACAACTTTGTGACGAAACTGTAGGCAAATCAAATAGAGAGGTCATTGATGTGTTAGATGAAGCACTAGGTCCTCATTTCTTTCCACCAAACGGAGCAGATGAAAAAAGAAAATGTCCAACCTGTGATAATGGAAGACTAGGAATTAAAGTTGGAAAGTTTGGAGGATTTATTGGCTGCTCTAATTATCCTGATTGCAAATACACGGTTCAGTTTAATCAATTAAACGATAAAGATGGCGCTGCTCTTAGTGGACCAAAAGAAATTGGTATTTATCCTGAAACAGGAGAAATGATTACTCTTCGAAAAGGTCCTTATGGATTTTATATGCAAGTTGGTGAAGGGACAAAAGAAAAGAAACCAAAAAGAGTTTCTATTCCTAAAAATTTTGAGCCAGATGAAATAGGATTAAACACAGCTATTCAATTACTTGGCTTACCACGTAAATTAGGTTTTCATCCAGAAACAACTAAAACGGTTAGTGCAGGTATAGGAATGTACGGACCATATATTCTGCATGATAAAAAATATAAAGCTCTCGAAAAAACAGATAATATTCTTGATATTGAACTTGAAAGAGCCATTGAATTAATTGCTAAACCTACACAGAGAGGTAATGCGACGTTAAAAACATTTGGAGAGCATCCAACAGAAAAGAAAAATATTACTGCTCATGATGGAAAATTTGGACCATATGTAAAATGTGGAAAAATAAATGCATCAATTCTTGGTGATCAAACAATTGATAGCTTAAAACTAGAAGATGCCATTAGGTTAATTGATGAAAGAAAAGCTAAAATGGGTCTCAAAAAAAAGAAAAAAACAGTTAAGAATTGAATTAAGCTGAAATAGTTTTAAATAGAGAATATGGCAAAAAATATATCTCTTTCAACAATCAAAACTTTCAAAAATAAATTTTTAAGAAATAATAAAAACACAGCTTCACGAAATGCATTAATAAAAAATGATTTAGCCAATGTTGCACTCAATTGGGAAAACTTTAGTCAAATCAATCATAATTTTTCCAATCTAATTGAAAAAGAACTACCTGCAACAAATCAAATGGCATCAGGTAGATGTTGGGGATTTGCAGGATTAAATCTTATGCGTTTGCAAGTTGTTGACAGTCTTGAACTAAATACATTTGAGTTTTCACAAAATTATTTCATGTTTTGGGATAAGTTAGAGAAAGCCAACTATTTTTTAGAGAATATTATCAAATCAAGAGATGAATCATATGAAAGCAGATTAATTACGCATCTTTTAAAAGCGCCTGTGCAAGATGGTGGACAGTGGGATATGTTTGTAAACTTAATTAATAAGTACGGTGCAGTTCCAAAAGATGTAATGCCTGAAACAAATCACAGCAGTAAATCTGGTGCTATGAATTATATTTTGACTCACAAATTAAGAGAGTTTGCTTCTATACTAAGAAAGAAACCAGCTAAAAATTCTTCAGCTCTAAAAAAAGACATGATGGAAACAATTTATAATTTACTAGCAATATTTCTTGGTCAACCACCAGATGCTATCAATTGGTCTACTCGAAATAAAGATAATAGACACATTGTCATTTCAGATATGACACCAATTGATTTCTGCAAAAAATATGCCGATATCAATATTAAAGATAAAGTTTGCTTAATTCATGCTCCAATGAGTAATAAAAAATTCAATACAATGTATACAGTTGAATATCTAGGTAATGTTGTTGAAGGTCAAATTATTAAATATTTAAATGTAGATATTAAAGAATTAAAAAAATCTGCGATGGACTCAATTAAAAACAATGAAGCTGTATGGTTTGGTTGTGATGTTGGAAAACGTTTTAGTCGTGATATGGGTGTTCTTGATATGGGCATTTACGACTATGAAAATGTCTTCCAAACTTCATTTAAGATGAATAAACAAACTCGTTTAGAGTATGGTGATAGTGAAATGACTCATGCCATGCTTTTAACAGGTGTCGATATTAAAAAAAGAAATTCAACAAAATGGAAAATTGAAAATAGCTGGGGAACAAAAAGTGGCAATCAAGGATATATGATGATGACCGATGAATGGTTTGATGAATATACCTATGAAGTTGTCATTGATAAAAAATATCTAAACAAAAGACTTTTAAAATACTTAGATATGGAACCAGTAGCGCTAGCACCTTGGGATCCAATGGGTGCTTTAGCTAGATAAATTGAATAAAGAAAAAGCATCTAAAATTTGGATATTAATTCAAGAAACAGGCGACTTTTTAAAAGGGAAATTACCTGATCATCCTAATCATCCAAAGGGTAGAAATCCTTATGCTCATGTTGCATTAGAGGTAAAAAATCATTTTGGTATGACCTATAAAGATATACCTGATGAAAAGTTTAATGAAGTTATTAATTATCTTGAAGAGATAAAATCTAATCCTGAGTAGCTGTTCTTTGATTACCTTGAATGGGTAAGAAAATTATAAAGATTGAAACTATAGCCATCATTATTGCATTAATTAAAAACAAATAAGTAAACTCTAAAGTTATGGAATATATTTCTGAAATTAAGAATACCGAAATTGGTCCTGATCCAAATGCAAGAATAAACTTAATTCCGTATACAACACCATGATACTTTTGAGGCGTAAATCTCCCAAGTAGGAGATTTTCTGTAGGCAGAATACTTGCATTAAATACGGCAGCTAGAATACATAACACTACTAAAGAGTAACCAGATATGTAAGCTATACCAAGATAACACGGAAACTGAAGAAATATACCAATTAAGTAAATGGTTTTTAAATTAAATCGATCAGCAAGTAAGCCTCCAACAAATGTTGTAGCACCAGAAATAAAATAGATAATTGCTATCATAAATCCAATTTGAATTGAGCTTGTGTTACCAATTCGTATTTCAAATACTTTTGGTAAGGCTGTTTGTGTATTGTGAAAAGATAATCCAAGAGCAAACATTGATAATAGCATTATTAATGCAATTAAAATCATCTCATTACGAGAATGATCTTGATTATCATTTTTAATAAAATAATTTTTGTAAGATATTTTATCAATTAGGATAAAGTAAATAAGAATAAACCCAATAATAATTGATATTAAACCAGGTAATATAAAAGCTAGTTGCCAATTTAGTAATTCTGTTAGAGTACCAGCTACAAATGCTCCAGAGCCTATCCCTACCCCACCAAAAATACCATTTACACCAAGCGCTCTTCCTTGTTTGTTTGCTGCGTGAATTACCCAAGGAATGCCTACAGGATGGTAAATTGAACAGAAAAGTCCAAGAAGAGATAAGGAAAAAAATAAAAAAGAAACTGATGTACTTAAACCACATAAAATGGAGGCTAATCCCATTCCAATAAACATAATTGTCATTGTTCCTGAACGAGACCATCTATCACTTAACCATCCGAAAGGAATTGCCCCTAAGCCAATTAGTAGAGCTCCAAGAGACCATAATCTAATTAATTGATCATAAGAAATATTCCATTCTTTTTCTATAGTCAGAACGATCACAAAATAAAATGCTGCAAACATATGCATGAGTGCATGACCTATTGATGAAAATAGGAGTGTATAAAAAGTATTATTCAAATTCTTCGTAATTAATAGAAAGAGAATTTACACAATATCTTTTGCCAGTAGGCTCTGGACCGTCATCAAAGACATGACCTAAATGAGCATCACATTTGGCGCACATAATTTCAATACGCACCATTCCATGAGATCTATCAGTCTCTGTTTTAATAGCTTCAGGTGATATTTGTTCAAAAAAACTTGGCCATCCACAATAAGAATCATATTTTGTAGAACTATTAAATAATTCATTACCACAGCATTTACATTTAAAAATACCGCCATTAATAATTTCAAAATTTTTACCAGAAAAAGGTGGTTCTGTTCCCTTTTGTCTTGTTACGTAATATTCATCTTCTGTGAGAAGAGATTTCCATTCCTGATCAGTTTTGACTATTTTGTTCATTTTTAAATCTTATATTAGATAATATAATTCCTGTAATTATAAAAAAAACACCTACAATATGAAATATTGCAAAACTTTCATTTAAAAAAGTTATTGCCCAAATTGCAGCAAAGACAGGTATCAAGTGTAAAAATAAACCAGCTCTATTTGGTCCAATTAAATAGACACCCTTGTTCCAAGCAAAATAAGCAGCAATACTTGCAAAGATAGCAACATAAATAATAATGAAAAAGTCATAAGAAGATGAAAGTAAAAAGGTACCATTGAAAGATTCAAAAAGATAAAATGGAATAATAAAAAATAAGCCAATAATAATCATTACTTCTAAACTTGCTAGTTGAGGGATTGATGTATCCATCTTTTTTAACAGGACGGAATATAAGCACCAAGATATTACAGCAGCAAACATCCAAATATCACCAATAGTAAAATTAAGGGTATATAGATTATTTAAATTTCCTTTTAAAATTATAGCTAAAGCACCTAATAAAGATAAAATTATACCAATTAGTTGAAGTTTAGAGATTTTAGTTCGAAACATTAGCCAAGAGAAACCAATCATAATTACAGGTGCAGTAGATGCCATTATAGTTGAATTTAAAACTAAAGTTGTCTGCAATGAAATATATGTAAATGAGTTAAATATTGTAACACTTAAAATACTTAATGTAGTCATTAGTAAAAAGTTCTCTTTGTAATAATTAAAATTTACCAAAATGCTTTTAATGGTGAAAGGTAGTAGTAAAAGCAAAGCTAAAGACCATCTAAAAAAACTTAATTTAAATGGTGAAAGATCAGTTAAGTGAGCAACTTTCCCAAAAAAGAAATTTCCTGACCAAAATAAAGAAGAGGCTATTAACAATATGACTGCTAACATTAAGTTTCTTGACATTTATTTGTCTACAAGAGTCATTAAGGATGATGTATCAAACCTATTCCCACCATTTTTTTGAACTTCTTCATAATATTTATCAACTATTTTTGTAATAGGAAGTATTGCGCCATTTTTGCTGGCCTCGTTAAAACATATTGATAAATCCTTACGCATCCAATCTACAGCAAAACCATAATCAAACTTTCCATCAAGCATAGTTCTATATCTATTTTCCATCTGCCATGATTGAGCTGCTCCCTTGGATATAACGCTAAGAACTTTTTCCATATCTACATTGGATTTTTTTCCAAAAGCCATTGCTTCTGATAAGCCTTGGACTAGTCCGGCTATACAAATTTGATTTATCATTTTAGCAATTTGACCCGAACCAGAAGGCCCTATAAGCTCAACAGCTTTACCATAAGATGTGAGAACTGGTTTTACAGTATTATAATCTTTTTCATCACCACCTATCATAATAGAAAGAACACCATTTTCTGCACCTGCTTGACCGCCAGATACAGGGGCATCAAGAAAACTTAATTTTTTATTTTTAAGTTTTTGATTGTAATTTCTTGCTATCTCTGCGGAAGCTGTTGTGTGATCAACAATAATTGATCCGTCAGCTATTTTTGAAAGAATTCCATCTTCACCTTCCATTACTTCAATAATATCTTCATCACGTCCAACACACATAAAAACAATTTCAGAATTTTGAGAAGCTTCACCAGGAGTTTTAGCCATGCTGCCTTTGTACTCTTCTACCCATTTTTCTGCTTTAACAGTTGTTCTATTATAAACAGTTACATTATAACCATTGTTTTGAAGATGGCCTGCCATTGGGTAACCCATTACTCCTAAGCCAATAAAAGAGACATTTTTAATACTCATGAATATTCTCCTAATTTATCTAAAATTTTAAAATTCAAATCTTCTGAATTACTAACAATTAAATTCTTATTCTTTTTTGTAAAGTCATATTTATTTTTATCCAAATCAATGTCAGAACCTCCTGCTTCTCTGACAAAAAGAATACCTGGAATATGATCCCATGGAGATAATTTTGATAAAATAGCAAAATTTCTAATGCCAATACCTATATCTATATATTCAAAACCAATGCATCTATAAGAGTTAACTTCTTTAAATATGTTTTTAAATATTTTTAACTTATCTTTAAATCCTGGTTCCCAATACTTTGTACTTATCGATCCTATAGTTTCTTCAATTATTTTTGCCTCTTTTGTAATAATTTTATTATTATTGATAAAAGCACCTTCATTTAAAATAGCTGAACACATAATTTTATCTAATGGTTTATATATCCAAGAACGTAAAATTTTTTCTTTAAATGTTAAGGCTATCATAATTGCAAATTTATCTCTACCATTAGCAAAATTTGTTGTTCCATCTATTGGGTCAACAGTCCAACAATATGCATCTTCATTATAAAAATTTAATATATTTTCATTTCTAGAATATTCCTCTTCACCTATAAAATTTGCAGTTGGTAAAATTTTTAACAAATTTTTTTTTAATTCTTTTTCTGCCTCTATATCAGCTGCTGTTACTAAATCAGATCCATTTTTATAATTAATTTCATCCTCTGATAAATTTTTAAATTTTGGTAAGATAATATTTTGACTTACGTTAAAACAAATGTCTTCTATGTCCTCTTGCTTTATATTATCCATTTATACATGCTTCAGTATACATTTCTGCTAGTTTCAATGTAATATTGCCAATTTTACCATTATTAATTTTTTTATTATCAATTTTTAAAATAGGAGTAATAAAACTTCCAGAGCTTGTTAAGAAAACTTCATCAGCATTAATTAATTGCTTTTGGGTAAATTGTTTTTCTATTAGTTTAAGTTTAGTTTTTTTTATAATTTTTAAAAGAGATGTTCTAGTCACTCCTTTTAAAATATCGGAATTAGCTGGATGAGTTATTAAATTATTTCTTTTTATAATCCAAATATTTGAAGATGTACCCTCAGTTACTTTTCCATTTTGTATTAAAATTGCCTCATAAGCATTTTTCTTTTTGGCCATATTTGCTGCTATAATATTTGGAAGTAAATTTACTGTTTTAATATCACGTCTTTTCCATCGAAGATCTTGATATGTAATTGTATTTACCCCTACAAATTCTTTTCCAGGTAAATTAAAACTTTTATTTCTTGTGTATACAATCAAAGTTGGAGTTAAATTTTTTTGATATTTGTGTTCTCTAAATTGAATACCTCTTGTAATTTGTAAATATATTATACCATTTCTTGTTTTATTTTTTTTTATTAGGTTTAGAAAGATATTAGTTAAGTTTTTTTTATTAATTTTAAATTTGATTTCTAGTTCTCGAAGAGAATATTTTAATCTGTTAAGATGAAAATCTAAATCAATTAAATTATTATCTAAAACTGCGATAACTTCATAAACACTATCTGCAAATTGTAATCCTCTATCCTCTATATGAATTTTTGCTGATTTAAAATTTACAAATTTGTTGTTTATATAAGCAAAATTTGGCATTAATTTAAACTTTTGATAAAATTTTTTCTAGTTTTTTTATGCAGTTAGTTTCAGCAAAAAAAACAACATCATCATTTTCTTTAAAAACAGTTTGGCTATTAGGGATTATAATTTTTTTATCCCTTACAATAGAGCCAATACGTATACCCTTTGGTAATTCTAATTCTTTAAGATTTTTATTACAGAGAAATGATTCTGACTGAATATCTGCCTCAATTACTTCTCCAAAACCTTCACCTATTGAATAATCGTTTCTTATTTTTACGCCTCTAACTTTTTCTAAAATTTTAGAAATTGTTATTATTTTTGGATCTATTGTCATATCAACCCCGATATTAGACAACAAAGATGAATAATTACTATTATTAATTAAAGTTATTGATGTATCAGCCCCTGCTCTTTTAGCTAATAAAGATGATAATATATTGACTTCATCGTCTTCTGTTATGGATATACAATAACCAGCATCTGATATGTTAACCTCTTCAAGTATCTGATTGTCCAAACCATCTCCACATGTAACCGTGATATTTTCCAAATTTGACGCAAGAAATTCAGCACGTTCTTTATTAGCTTCAATTAATTCAGTTTTTATATAAGTCTCAGAACCTTCAATTAATTGTGCCAACGAAAATCCAATATTGCCACCACCGATAACAACAGCCTTTTTAGCTTGTAACTCTTGATGTCCAAACTCAGATAAAACATCAGTCAAATTGTCAGTTTCAACAACTAAAAAAATTGTATCTTTTTTTTCAATTTTTGTAGATGAATTTACAGTAAATTTTTGATCACCTCTAAATATAAACATTATGTTAGCAAGGTAATCAGGAAATTTTTCTGATAATTCTCTTACTGTTAGACCTGAATGTAAAAAATTATCTTCACATTTTAATCCAATTAATTTCAATTTTTTATCAGATAACTCAACCATATCTATAGTTCCTGGAGAGATTAATCTTCTGAATATCCCTTTTGCAACCTCTTGTTCTGGAGAAATTATTGCATCTATTGGAAAATTTTCATCATTATATAAATCTTTCCAATCATTTTTTAAATAATCCTGCTGCCTAATTCTTGCTATTTTCTTTTTAATCTTAAATAAAGAATGGCCAATTTGACAAGTAACCATGTTAGTTTCATCACTTTTAGTAACTGCAATTAGTATTTCACAATCATTTGCACCTGCATTCTCTAAAACTGATGGCATGCTAGGAATTCCATTTATTGTTTTAACATCCAAATTTTCAGATACTTTATTTAATCTATTTTCATCTTCATCAATAACTGTAACTTCAAAATTTTCACGAGATAGTTTATCAGCTATGCTATATCCAACGTCTCCAGCACCACAAATAATTGTTTTCATTGATTAGTTATTCTACTTTTATATCTAGTGATTTAAGTTTTCTATAAAGAGCAGTTCTTTCCATTCCTGTAAATTCAGAAACTTTCGTTATATTACCATTAAATCTCTTTATTTGCGATATTAAATAATTTTTTTCAAACTCTGATCTTGCTTCTTTTAAAGACAAATCCAATGAATTATTGGAAGAATTTGACGCAGTTTCATCTCCCATTTGTAACGCTAAATCATCAACCTCTAACTCTTTTATATTTTGATCTTGGTTAAGTATCAGACTTTTCTCTACGTAGTTAATTAATTGAGAGATATTTCCAGGCCAATCATACATTTGTAACTTAGTTAAGGCTTTAGAAGAAAATTTAAAATTTAAATTTCCCCCACTTTTTTCATTTAAGTAAAAATCAAGGATAGGAAGAACATCATCTCTCCTATCAGAGAGAGATTTAAATTTTATAAAGTCTGTTGAAATTCTATCATATAGTCTTTTAATGAAATTACCTTTTTCAATTTCTATTTCTAAATTTTTCTCAGTAATTGTAATAATTTTATGATTTAATTTAATATCAAGATCTTCAAAAAATTTTTTGTTTTCTAAAAAATTTAAAAGTTTTTTTTGATAAATATTTGGTAAAGTTTCAATATTGAGTAGTATTAGTGAATTATTGTTTGATCGATAAAAAATATTTTCATTAATTGCATTTTTATCTTCCACAAACATGTTATCCAATGCTTCATTTGTAAGTTTTTTAAAATCAATTGATATAGGAAGCTTATCTTTATATTGAGAATTTTGATGTATTAAATTTGTAAAATGTTTTTTTCCTGTTCCAAATGGCCCTTCAATTAATAATCTTGAATTACTTGAAATCTGATCATTTAAATGTTTGTTAATTTTTTTAATGAATTCTGATTTCCCTATTAGTGGTATACTTTTAATTAAGGTATCTTTTAAATTTTTATTTTCGCTCAATAATGATGAACTTTCTATTGCTCTCTTAGTAAGAATAATTAATTTATCACTATTAAATGGCTTTTCTAAAAAGTCGTATGCTCCATTTTTTATAGATTTTACTGCAAGATCAACAGTACCATGACCACTTATAATAATAATTGGAATATTGCTATTAATTGATTTGAATTCTTTTAAAATTTCAATACCGTCTAATTTACTATTAGATAGCCATACATCTAAAATAACTAAATCAGGTTTAATTTCATTGAATTTATTAATTGCTTCATCTGAATTAAGTGCAATTGAAGTATTATAATTTTCATCTTTTAAAATTTCTGAAATAAGAAAACAAATATCTTTTTCATCATCTATAATTAAAACTTTATGCATTGTATTCAAAATTAATTAGTGATGTTGTTCCTGCCATATTTTTATTTTTCTCAATTTTTATTTTACCGCCATGATCTTCAATAATTCTTTTTACAATAGATAGACCAAGACCGGTTCCTTTTGTTTTAGTAGTAAAATAAGGTTCAAAAATTTTACTCAACATTTTTTCATCAATTCCCACGCCATTATCCTTTATTTCAATTTTTATATTTTTATCATCAGTAGCCATTAATACTTCTACTGCAGGGTTAGGTATTTTTTCTACAGCTTCAATAGCATTTTTAATTAAGTTATTAAAACTTCTTGAGATTTGAAGAGTGTCAAAATGAAAATAAATATCATTTTCAGGTTTAATTAAATTAAGCTTTATATCCTTCCTTGTATTGAAATATAAAAGGTATGCATCTTCTAAACATTTTGATAGGTTATCAAGCTTAATTTCTGCTTCAGGCATTCTCGCAAAAGATGAAAATTCATCAACTAACTTTCCAATATCATCTACTTGCCTTGATATTGTTTTAGTTAGAAGTGAAATATCCTCCTTATCTGTTTTTGCATCTAAAAATTTCTTTTCTATTCTTTCAGCTGAAAGTTTAATGGGGGTTAGAGGATTTTTAACTTCATGTGCTATCTTTCTTGCAATATCAGACCAAGCAGAATGTTTTTCTGCTAAAATTAAAGATGTAGCATCATCTAGGGCAACAACATATCCCTCAATTTTATTATCTTTAATTTCTTTAATGACTCTAATATTAAAATTCCTCTGATCATCATATAATGTAAAATCGTATTGAAAATTTAATAATACTTTATTTGAGATTTCAAAGTTCTCGAATATTTTTTTCCATTCAGGGAAATAGGATAGAAAATTTTCATTTATTTTAAAACTTTTAGTGCTTCTAAAAAGTTTTGTTAAAGTTTTATTGAATAACAAAATATTAAAATTTTTATCTAAAGAAATTACACCTATTGTTAAAAGACTTAAGATTGCCTCTATAAAAATTCTTTTTTCTTCATCTTCTTGACTTTTTGATATTAGCTCATTTTGTTTATTCTCAATTTCAGAAATCATTTTATTATAAGATGATAGTAATACTTTTATCTCTTGAAATTGATCTGCCTCACTAACTTTAGCATCAAAATTCCCTTCTGATATCTTATTCGCTGATTTGATTAAATTTGTAATTGGTTTACTAAGATTGCTAGCTAGATTAAATCCAATCAAAATAGCCACTAATATAAAACAAATGGAAAAAAGAACAAATATCATTGAATACGTTATTTGAATTCCTGAACTTTCCTCTTCTTTCATAGTATAAATTTCAAATGCCTCTTTTGTAGAGCTAATATGATCCCAGATATTGGTATTTAGATTTCTATTAACCTGCATGTAAACATCATTTAAAAAATTTATTTTTTTATAAGCTGTAATAGAATTTTTATTTAATTGAAAAATATAAACACGATTTTGATTAACAACCTTAAATATTTCATTTGATGGCACTGAAAAATTTTTATTATCAGGATCTTTTAAACTTAAATATATGTTGCCTTCCGTATTAAAAATATAAATACTTGAAATTGTTCTTAAGTTAATAAATTCACTTAAAGCTGTTCTAATTGATTGAATATTAACCTCATTATTTTGAGAAACTTTTAATATTTCTCTCATTATTAACTGAGTATCAGACACAATTTCTGCCTGTATTTCATTTTCATAATTTCTTGCTACAATATTAGAATTTACAACTGCATCCCTTACAGCATCACCATACCAAGTTCTTAATTCTAAATTAAAGAATAATGATGTTATAATAACTAAACCAATGGCTGGTCCTAAAGCCATTGCAGCAAATAAATTTACAAATTTTATATATAATCGAGATTCATCATAACTTTTTCTTCTTCTCACTAAGATCAATACAATTTGTCTAATAATTATGGATATCAATAAAATGACAAAAATTACATCCGCCAATAAAAAAAATTGTAGTCTTCTTGGATCTTTTACTAGATCGTTATTTGGAAGCATTAAGTAGAATGTGATCGAAAAACTCAATATGATTAAAAAGATTAAAAAATAAAAAGATAATCTTGAAAGATGAATAGATTTAAGTAATTTTGATAGGTTAAACACTGTATACTTTAGTTAGTTTTTAAATAATGATAGTAAAACAGTATAGTATATAAATTAAAATGATGAAAAATGCACTTGTAATTCTAGCTGGTGGAAAAGGAAAGAGATTTGGTCAAAAAATTCCAAAACAATTCTTAAAAATTGGGAATACAAATTTTTTAAATTATTTTATTTCAAATTTAGATTTATCAAACTTCGATATTATTAATATTTCAATAGATAAAAAATATCAAAACACTTACTTTAATCATAAGGCTGTTTCTGAGAAAATAAAAATTACCTATTCAAAACCTGGGCTTACAAGACAAATTTCATCTTTTAATGCTTTAAAAAATTTAAAAAAATTTAAAATTAAAAATGTATTAATACATGATGCTGCGCGTCCATTATGTAGTAATAAATTAATTAAAAGAATTATATCCAAATTAGGCAAAAATACTAATGCAATTCCATATGTTGAATATAATGACAGACAACTAATAAAGAAAAGTAAATTGGAAACAAAAACAATTAACGTACAAACACCCCAGGGTTTTAATTATAATTTAATATTAAAAGAACATATCAAATATAAAAATATTGAATTTAATGATGATGCAGGGCTATTACAAAAATCAAAAATAAAAACAAATTTGATCAAAGGTGAAAAAAATAATATTAAAATTACATACCCAGAAGATATTCAATTATTTAATTTATACAGAAAGCCCATAACAAAATATGGTATTGGTTATGATATTCATCAAATTGATAAAAAAACCAAAAATGGATTAAAATTAGGGGGTGTTAAAATTCCGTTCTCTAAGTTAATTGGTCATTCTGATGCGGACGTTGTACTGCATGCAATTTGTGATAGTATTTTTGGAGCGTTATCTATGAGAGACATAGGTTATCACTTTCCAAACACAGATAAAAAATGGAAAAATGCAGATTCATCTAAGTTCATTATTTATTGCAGAAATAAGCTTAAAGAAAAAGGTTATTCTGTAATCAATCTAGATATAAATATAATAACTGAAAAACCTAAAATTAATAAATATGTTTCAAAAATGATTAAAAATATTTCAACATTACTTCAAATTAAAAATAGCTCTGTGTCTATTAAAGCAACTACAAATGAAAAAATTGGTTTTATTGGTAATGGCGAAGGAATTGCAGCCGAGTCAATAGTGCATATAACAGATGGTAAAATTAGCTAATTTTTTTGTATCTTTATCTTTTGCTGGATATATTAAATTAATACCATCAGGAACCTTTGCATCTTTTTTATCAATAGTAATTTTATTTCCTATTGTTGAATACAAAATTATTTCTTTAGAAATATTTGTAGTTATTTTTTTTGTAATCTTTTTACTATCTTTATTTTTTATTAATAAATTCTCTTCACACAACCAATCACATGACTCAAAAGTAATAGTTATTGATGAATTCATAGGAGTATACTTAATTTTAATATTTTATGATCAAATTAAAATAATAAATCCTTATGTAACAATAGCGCTAATTTTTATTTTATTTCGATTTTTTGATATATTAAAAATTTTTCCAGCTAACATAGTAGACAGGAAACTTAAATCAGCTTTTGGTGTAATTCTTGATGATTTAATAGCAGGAATATATACAATAATAATTCTTTATATTGTAAATGCCTATTATTAAAAAAGTTATAGATAAATTAATAAAAAAAAATATCTCAATTTCAGTTGCTGAGTCATGCACAGGTGGGTTAATAGCAAACACTATCTCAAAATATAGTGGAGTTTCAAAAATTTTCTCTTACGGGATTATTAGTTATTCAAATAAAGCTAAATCTAAATATTTATCTGTTTCAAAAAGTAATCTCTCTAAATTTGGAGCTGTAAGTAAAGAAGTAGCTGAGGACATGATAAATGGTCTGTATAAAAATGAAAAAACAAAAATTTGTATTTCTACAACTGGTATAGCAGGTCCAAATGGTGGGACAAAGTTAAAGCCAGTAGGATTAGTGTATATTGGAATTAAAGTTAATAAAAGTAATTATATTTTCAAGAAAATATACAAAGGGAAACGATTGGACATACAGAGAAAAACTAGAGATTTTATATTTAGCAAAATTAATCAATTAATCTAAAATTTCATCAGCACGAACTTTAAATGATTCAATCATTTTGTTTTCAATTAAAGGAAAAAAGGCTTCAGCAATTTTTTGGTGAAAAAATTGTTTAAATTCAAATTCAACATTAAAATGAATTCTTGTTTGATTTTTTTTTAATGATTCAAAAATCCAATTAGTTTTAAGGTCTTTTAAAGGTCCTTCAATATAAGTTGTACTTATTGAAAGTTTTTTTTTATCAAAAGTGACGTGAGAACCAAAAGTTTGGGGCATAAAATATTTATACCATACGACCATATCAGCATATATTTCATTTTTATTTTTTGAATGAATTCTCATTGCTGAACACCAAGGAATAAAATATGGATAACTTTCAATATCTAAAACAATATCAAAAAGTCCTTTTGCGTCGTGATCGACTATTTCCTCTCTATTTGAAGATTTCATTGAATTGAATAAAGTTTATTTTTCCTATTTTCTTGCATGATTTTAAAATCATCAGAAGCATGATAACTTGAACGAGTTAACGGTGATGATGCCACCATTAGAAAACCTTTTGCGTATGCCATTTTTTTATATTCATCAAATTCTTGAGGAGTAATAAATTTTTCTAGCTTAGCGTGTTTAGCTGTTGGAGGTAAGTATTGCCCTATTGTAATAAAATCAACATTAGCTGCTCTTAAATCATCCATTACCTGATATACTTCTTCTTTAGTTTCACCTAAACCAACCATTAGACCTGATTTTGTAAATATACTTGGATTTTTTTCTTTAATTTGACTAAGTAAATTTAAACTTACAAAGTAACGTGAGCCCGGACGAATTGATGGATATAATCTTGGCACTGTTTCTAAGTTATGATTGAAGACGTCAGGTAAATTTTTTGATAAAATATCTATAGCTTCAGGTTTATTTTTAAAGTCAGGAGTTAAAATTTCAATTGTGCAACTTGGATTTAAAGATTTAATTGAATCTATTACGTTGATAAAATGTAGTGCTCCACCATCTATTAGATCGTCTCTGTCAACACTTGTTATTACAACATGTTCTAAATTCAATTGCTTAACTGACTCAGCAATTCTTATAGCTTCACCGTGGTCAATATAATGAGGTTTGCCAGTTTTAATATTACAAAATGCGCAAGCTCTAGTACATATATCTCCGAGTATCATAAATGTTGCATGTTTTTTTTGCCAACATTCAGCTATATTTGGACATGCAGCTTCTTCACATACAGTTATAATTTTTTTATCTTTTAAAAGTTTATTTGTTTCTTTGAAAAATTTTGAAGTTGGTGCTTTTACTCTAATCCAACTTGGTTTTTTAGGAATTGGATTTGATTTGTTTTTAACCTTTTCAGGATGACGTGGTCCACTCATGCAGGTTAAATAACTTCCATATCCATGCTATTCAACCATATTTGGAAGGGATCTTCCAAAATATCGCTAAAATCTTTGAGTAATTTTGCCGCAACGGCACCATCTAATGATCTATGATCTGCTGAAATAGTAGATTTCATTGTATGCCCTATTTCAATACTGCCAGAGTTCACAACAGGTTTTTCAATTATAGATCCAATTGCAATAATACTTGATTGTGGCGGATTAATAATTGCTTGAAATTCTGTGATTCCAAACATGCCTAGGTTTGAGATAGTTATAGATCCTCCACTATATTCTTCTGGTAATAATTTATTTTGATTAGCTTTTTTTACTAATGATTTAATTTCTGTTGAGATTTCAGCTAATCCTTTTGTATCGGCTTCTTTAACAATAGGTGTAATCAATCCTTCTTTTAAAGCTACCGCTATAGCAATATCGATATTTTTATATTGGTGAATTTTACCATTCACCCAAGAAATATTTGTTTCTGGATTTTTCGCTATTGCCATTGCACATGCTTTAACAATAAGGTCATTAAACGAGATTTTGATATTACTATTTGAGTTTATTTTTTTTCTTAAATTTATTAGCTTATCCATTCTTGTTTCAATAGTAAGATAAAAATGTGGAACCTCATTTTTTGTTTGTGTTGTTCTTTCAGCAATTATTTTTCTAATACTAGAAGGCTCAATTACAGATATATTTTCATCATTAGTATGAAGTTCAAAATTTTGAATATCTTTTTTTATTATCCTACCATCAGGTCCAGACCCTTTAATAAGAGTTAGATCAATATTGTTATCTTTCGAAAATTTTTTAACAAACGGTGAAGCAAAATTAGTTTTTTGTTTAGTGTTTGAATCTTTAATTCTTTCTATTATTTGACTGTTATCTACTTCAGTATTTAATTTAGGTGTTTCTGAAACTTCATTTTTTTCTTCACTGCTTACAGTTTGACCTTTATCATTATAATCTTCTAATCTTTCATCTTTGCTACCATTGATTAGAGCAATGACAGAGTTAACAGCAATTTGTTTATCTAGTGTTGTATCAATTAAATGTGTAATTTCTCCCTCATCAACTGCTTCAACTTCCATTGTTGCTTTATCTGTTTCAATTTCAGCTAATATATCTCCAGCTGAAACAGTATCACCGACATTAACTAACCACTTATTAATTACACCCTCTGACATTGTGGGTGATAATGCAGGCATTAAAACTTTAATGGCCATTTATTTTATATAACTTACTTTTTTTGCAGCATTTATAATATCATCAACTTGAGGAAGATATAATTTTTCTAAGCTCAATGCGTATGGCATTGGAACATCCGCACTATTAACTTTTATCACTGGTGAATCTAAATAATCAAATGCATCCCTTTGAACAATATTTGAAATTTCAGAACCAACACTACCAAATGGCCAGGACTCTTCGACAGTAATTAGTCTATTAGTTTTTTTAACTGAATTTAAAATTGTTTCCGTATCCAAAGGTCGTAAAGTTTGTAAATCAATAATTTCTATATCTAAATTGTATTCCTCTTTTAATCTTAATGCCGCTTCTTTTGATTTCTGCAACATTATTGAATACGTTACAATCGTTAAATCTTTTCCTTCTTTTTCTATATTTGCTTTTCCAATTGGTATTGAGAAGTTAACATCATTATTAACGGGACCTTTTAATCCATAAAGAATTTCATTTTCTAGAAAAATTACGGGATTTGGATCTGATATTGCAGATCTTAACAAACCTTTTGCGTTATAAGGAGTAGATGGCGCAATAACTTTTAAACCTGGCACTTGAGAATACCAGGAAGAAAAATCCTGACTATGTTGTGCAGCAACTTGGGCCGCAGCACCATTAGGTCCTCTGAAAACAATAGGGCAATTAATTTGTCCTCCAGACATGTAAAGTGTTTTTGCAGCTGAATTTATAATTTGATCAATTGCTTGCATAGAAAAATTAAAAGTCATGAATTCTAAGATTGGTCTCAATCCCTTAAATGCTGCTCCAACTGCTAATCCAGTAAATCCATGTTCAGAAATAGGAGTATCTAATACTCTTTCCTTACCAAATTCTTCTAGAAGACCTTGTGTTACTTTATACGCACCTTGATACTCGGCAACTTCCTCTCCAAGTATGAAAACTTTATTATCCTTTCTCATTTCTTCGGCCATTGTATCTCTAAGCGCTTGACGCATAGTAATTTCTACTGAACTTAAATTTCTATCTTCTTCTATTTTAGGTGATGGTGTATCGATTATATCAGCTTTCTTATTCTCAATTTTTGTCTCAATATTTTTTTCAATTTTCTTTTCTTCAATCACTTTTTCAATGGGAGCTTCTTTTTTTACTTCAACTTTTTCATTTGGATCGCCAATAATCGCTATAGCTTTATTTACTGGAATATTAGCTTCTCCTTCTTTAAATAAAAGATCAAGAACAACACCTTCATCTACCGCCTCTACTTCCATTGTTGCTTTATCAGTTTCAATTTCAGCAATCAAATCACCAGCTTTAACAGTATCTCCTTTTTTAATTAACCACTTAGACAGATTTCCTTCTGTCATTGTTGGAGATAATGCAGGCATTAAAATTTCTGTGCTCATAATTTATAAATAAACGTCCGTATAAAGTTCACTATCCTTTGGAAAAGGACTATTGATTGCAAACTCAGCTGCATTTTTTATTTCTTCTAAAGTATCTTTATTAATTTTTTCAATTTCATCATTAGTTGCAAATTTTTTCTTTAACATTTCTGCTTTAACTATTTCAATAGGATCAGTTTGCTTATAGTTATCTAATTCTTCTTTTGTTCTATATTTTGCAGGATCTGACATTGAATGTCCTCTATATCGATATGTTTGTACTTCAATAATATAAGGCCCATTCCCTTCTCTGACATACTTACCTGCTTTATCTGCTGCTTCTATAACAGAGAACACATTCATCCCATCTACCTTCTCACCAGGAATACCAAATGCCTCTCCTCTCTTATATAAGTCTAATCCAGCCGCCGCTCTATCTACAGATGTGCCCATTCCATATTTGTTGTTTTCAATAATGTATAAAACAGGGAGCTTCCATAAAGAAGCTAGATTAAAAGCTTCAAAAACTTGTCCATTGTTCATCGCTCCATCACCAATATATGTTCTGCATATATTTTTTTCTCCATTATATTTATGCGTGAATGCTATTCCAGTTCCAATTGGTACTTGAGCTCCTACAATACCATGCCCTCCGTAAAAATTATTTTCTTTTGAAAACATATGCATTGAACCGCCCTTACCAGCAGAATAGCCATCTTCTCTACCAGTCAACTCTGCCATAATACGTTTTGGATCTAACCCCCTAGCGATCATATGGCCATGATCTCTGTAAGTTGTTACAACTGAATCATTCTTATCAATTGTCATTAATACACCAACAACAACTGCTTCTTGGCCGATATACAAATGGCAAAAACCACCTATTTTACCCATTCCATAAAGTTGAGCTGCTCTTTCCTCAAATCTTCTTATTTTGAGCATAAATGAATACATTTTAATGTAATCTGCTTTTTGAAGTTTCTTCATATGATAATCTTTAATTATAATTAGGGTGATTTTTTGTCAAATAAATCAATTATTCTATAATTATAACTGTTTCGTTTTCTGAAGTAAATCCTGTAACCTTCCTAAATGTCTCATCTAAATAGTCCAAATCTATAGTATTTGGTTGTAATCTTTTAATTCTATCTAGGTAAAATTCATTTTCCTTTTTTAAAGACATATATTGTGTATTGTATTGAGCATTAAGATTTTTAAGACTGAAATATTTCAGTAATCCCCTCTCACCATTTACAAGAAAATAAAGAAGATAAACAAATAGAAAAAAAGTAAACATAAAGGACAGATAAAAATAAAATTTATTTTTTAAAACTAGTGATTTGTTCATATTCTATATAAATAGCATATTTAAGATCGAGACTGTCAATTATTATTTAAGATAGAAGATCCAGCATAATTTGCTTTACCTTGTAATGCTTCTTCAATTCTTAACAATTGATTATATTTTGCTGTTCTATCTGTTCTAGATAATGATCCTGTTTTAATTTGACCTGCTGAAACACCAACTGATAAATCAGCAATCGTCGTATCTTCAGTCTCACCAGAACGATGTGAAATAATAGTAGTGAAATTATTTTCTTTTGCTAATTTAATCGACTCCAAAGTTTCTTTTAGAGTTCCTATTTGATTTACTTTAACTAAAATAGAATTTCCCGCACTCTCTGCAATACCTTTTTGCAATCTTTTTTTATTTGTAACAAATAAATCATCACCAACTAACTGAACTTTTTTTCCTATTGTTGATGTTAAATTAGACCAACCATCCCAATCATCCTCTGACATTCCATCTTCAATAGAATAAATGGGATAAGCATTTACCAATTTCTCTAAATATTTTATCATTTCATCAGAAGACAAAACAATTTTTTCTCCTTGTAAATCATATTTATTATTTTTGTAAAATTCAGTTGATGCAACATCAAGTGAAAGAAAAATATCTTTACCAGGTTTAAAACCTGCATCCTCCACTGATTTCAAAACAGTTTCTATGACTTCGCTAGAACTATTTATGTTGGGGGCAAATCCACCTTCATCACCAACATTTGTGTTTAAACCTTTTGATTTTAAAAGTGACTTTAATGAATGAAATATTTCACAACCATATTGAAGTGCTTCTGAAAAATTATTTGCACCAATTGGAGCAACCATAAATTCTTGAATATCAACATCGTTATCTGCATGAGATCCACCATTAACAATGTTCATCATTGGAACTGGAAGACTCATTGTATGTTCTTTACCAAGAAAAGAATACAATTCATGACCTTCAGAAGAAGCTAAACATTTTGCAAAAGCTAAACTTGCGGCAAGGGTTGCATTCGCACCTAAGTTAGATTTATTTTCCGTACCATCGAGTTGTAATAAAAAATCATCAAAAGAAGAAATATCTTCAAATGATTTTCCAACTAGTTCATTAGAAATTGTATCATTGATATTACCTACTGCTTTTAAAACTCCCTTACCTTTATATTTGGATTTATCATTATCTCGTAATTCTAAAGCTTCATGCACTCCAGTAGATGCTCCACTTGGAACCGCAGCTCTGCCGAAGGTAGAATTTTCAAACTCTATATCGCATTCAACAGTAGGATTTCCCCTGCTATCTATTATTTGTCTTGCTTTTAATTTTGTTATTTTAGGCATTATTTTTCGCTATATCATCAAATTGTTTAAGTTGAATTAATAAATTTTTTAACTCTTTAATATTAATCATATTTGGTCCATCACTAGGAGCGTTATCCGGATCATTATGTGTTTCTAAAAATAAACCAGCTACACCAATAGATATGGCAGCTTTACATAATGAAGGAATATGATCTCTTTGACCACCACTTTTATCACCCAGTCCTCCTGGTTGCTGGACAGAATGAGTTGCATCAAAAATTATTGGATACTCATATTTTTTCATAATATCTATACCTTTAAAATCGTTCACAAGAGTATTGTAACCAAAAGTTGTTCCTCTTTCAGTTATCATTATGTTTTTATTATTTGTAGTTTCTATCTTTGTAAAAATATTTTTTACATCAGTTGGTGATAAAAATTGACCTTTTTTAACATTTATAATTTTATTTGTACTACCTGCAGCTAGTAATAAATCTGTTTGACGACATAAAAACGCAGGGATTTGAATAATGTCGATAATACTATCTTGATTTAATTGATTACATTGATCCTCATTATGGACATCGGTTATTATTGGTAAATTAAAATTAGTTTTAATTTTTTCAAAAATTTTTAATGCGTCATCGAGCTTAATACCCCTATCACTATTAATACTTGATCTATTTGCCTTATCAAAACTAGATTTATAAATTAAATTAATACCAACTTCATCACATATTTTATTAAGCTCTTCTGCAATCATCAATGAGTGACTTTCATTTTCAATTACACATGGGCCTGCAATTAAAACAAAAGGAGAATTATTTGAGATAGAAAAATTTTTTAGATTAATATTAATCATTAATTGCAGCCTTTATAAATGATACAAAAAGAGGATGAGGATCTAATGGTCTTGATTTTAACTCTGGATGAAATTGAACACCAATAAACCATTTATGTTTTTTACTCTCAAGCACTTCAGGTAATAATCCATCTGGTGACATACCACTAAAATAATAGCCTTTGTTTTCAAATTTTGATAGAAATTTCTGATTTACTTCGTATCTATGTCTGTGTCTCTCACTAATTACTTTATTTTTATATATCGAAAAGATTTTTGAATTTTTTTTCAAAATAGCTTTATATGCTCCAAGACGCATAGTTCCACCTTTATCACTATTTTTATCTCTTTTTTCAATCTTGTTTTTATTTACCCATTCTGTCATTAAACCTACAACTGATTTAGTAGTTTTTTTAAATTCTGAAGAATGAGCGTTTTTAATTTTTAGTATATTTTGTGCTATTTCAATAACAGCTAATTGCATTCCAAGACAAATTCCAAAAAAAGGGATATTGTTTTCTCTCGCAAATTTAATGGCATTAATTTTTCCATTAATTCCACGAATACCAAAACCACCTGGAATTAAAATTCCATCACAACCTTTTAGTTTTTTTATTAAACTGATATTGTTTTCTTTTTCAGAATTAATCCATTGAATAATTACTTCAGCAGAATTTTCTATTCCTCCATGTACCAATGCTTCATTTAGTGATTTATAACTATCTTTAAGATTTGTGTATTTACCCACTACTGCAATTTTTACTTTATTTTTTCTTTTTTTAATTTTCTTTTGAAGATCAATCCAAGGCTTTAAATTTAGTTTGTGATTTTTTGGATTATAGCCTAATTGTTTAAGAAGTGCTTCATCCAAACCATACTTGGAATACAATGAAGGAACTTCATAAATTGATTTAGCATTCAATGCAGGAATTACAGATTCTTTTTTTACATTACAAAATAAAGATATTTTAGAAATTGAATCCTTATCTATTGGTTGTTCAGATCTACACATAATAATATCTGGTTGAATACCAGCATTTAGAAGTTCTTTAACTGAATGTTGAGTAGGTTTTGTTTTTAACTCACCCGCTGAACTTAAATACGGAATATAAGTCATATGAATTAATGCTGACGAAATATTTTTATCATTTCTAATTTGTCTTATTGCTTCTAAAAAAGGAAGCGATTCAATATCTCCAACTGTGCCTCCAATTTCATAAATAGCAATATCTTCATTTTTTAAATCACTATTAATAAATGCTTTTATTTCATTGGTAACATGAGGAATTACCTGAATTGTTGAGCCAAGATAATCTCCTTTTCTTTCTTTTAGAAGAACATTTGAATAAATCTTACCTGACGATACACTGTCTGATTGTTTAGCAGATTGATTTGTGAATCTTTCGTAATGACCAAGATCTAAATCTGTTTCTGCACCATCATCAGTTACATAAACTTCTCCATGCTGATATGGACTCATTGTTCCTGGATCCACATTTAAATAAGGATCTAACTTTCTAATTCTTACTTTAAATTTTCTGCTTTTTAATAGTGTTGCTAGGGATGCTGAGGCTATACCTTTTCCAAGAGATGATGCTACTCCACCCGTAATAAAAACAAAATGCATTACGGAATACCGTGATATATAATAGATCTTGTTATAGCAAGATATTATTAATTATTTTCTGGTATAGTTGGCTCTTCTGAAGTTTCTTCAGTATTAATTGAAGGAAGTGACTCTAAAACGTTGCGATCTGAACCAATAGAAGCTGTAATTGTTAGAACGATACTCATTACCATGAATAAACCAGCAGTTATTGCAGTTAGCCTAGAAAGTAGGTTTGCAGTACCTCTAGCTGACATCATTCCAGTTGAAGTTCCACCACCAAGTCCCAAGCTATCGTTATCAGATCCTTGTAATAAAACTAATACAACCAAGGCAAGAGCAAGTATAAGCTGAATTATTACTAAAGTTGTCATTATTGCGCTTTATATTAAATTGATTTCATTAATCAAGAAATAATTGTATTGAATTCATCAACTTTTAATGATGCTCCACCAATTAAGCAGCCATCTACATGACTCAAGTTAGTAATTTCTTTTGAATTTGAAGATTTAACAGAACCTCCATAAAGCACTTTAAAGTCAATAAACTTTTGATCAAAATTTTTGATTAATTCGTGAGCTTGATTTATTTCATCTAAGGTCGGAGTTAATCCAGTTCCTATTGCCCAAACTGGCTCATAAGCAATTAATGCATTTTGATGATTTGCTAAATTTGGAACACTATCCTTAATTTGTGAAGTTAAAATTTCTTCCGTTAAGTTTTTTTCTTTTTGTTCTAAGGTTTCACCTATGCAAATCACTGGAATAATATTTTCTTTAATAAGGTTTGAACTTTTAGTATTGACTTTATCATTTGTTTCAGCGAAATGTTGTCTTCGCTCGGAGTGTCCAACTAAACAAAAATCTATATTATTATCCTTTAGCATTGAGGCGGATAACTCTCCTGTATATGCACCTTCTTTAAAAGAGGAGACATCTTGTGCACCACAAAATAAGTTTTCATTATTTCCTTTTAGTGATTTTAAGTAAATTGAAGGTGAGCAGATAATCGTACAATTATTAGAATTAACTTTTAATTTTTCATAATAATCTTTTAAAAATGACGAATTTCCATTTAATTTCCAATTTGCTATAAAAATTGAGGAATATTTATCAAGATTTACCATAATTACTTTTATTTATAGAAACTAATATTATAGAAGCAATAGAAATTTTATGAGAGCATTTAGAAAATCATGGATTGGGATAGTACTGGCAATTCTTTTTGCGGCAAGTTTGTTCTTTTTTAGAGGGTCAACAAGATATTCAAATTTATTTAATTCTGATAACTTCGTAGCTGATATTTCAGGGACACCTATTTCAACAACAAAATTTCTTAGATCAATGGATATGAATATTGATCAATTTTCTCAAATGATTGGAAGTCCACTAACTGGTGATCAAATTAGAAGCTTTCAAGTTCATCAAATTGCACTTCAAAATTTAGTAAATAGAGCTGTATTTGAAAATGAATTTGACAAAATAAATTTTATTTTAGATGATACAACAATTGCAAAAGAAACAAAAAAAAATTTTCCAGATCTATACATTAACAATAAATTAGATAATGATAGACTAAATACATTCTTAAGAAATCAACGTTTAAAAATAGAAGATTTAGTAGATTTAATAGATTTTGAAACTAGGGCTTTTGTATTTGATCAGGTTTTATTTCAAAAAAATTATCCATCACAATTGCAAATAAATTTTAATATGTATGATAATCAGAGTAGAGAAATAGAATTACTCAAAATATCGTACAACGACATTAAACTTGATAATTACGATAAAGCTCAAATTACAAAAGACAATATAGAACTATTAGATTATTTTAATAATAATTCTTCTGAATATATGACAAATGAAAAGAGAGATATTTCATATATAGTAATAAATAAAAGTGATTTTAGAGAAAATTTTTCACCTTCAGAAAATAATCTTAAAGAATATTATAATAACAATAAAAACTTATTTATTAATCCAGAAGAAAGAAGTTTTAAACAATTTAATTTTAAATCGAAAGAAGAAGCAAATAATTTTAAATTAAGTATTTCTGGAAAATCTAGTGAAGAAATTATTAAGTTTGCAGAAGAGAATAATATAATTTTCAATGAATTTAAAAATGTTGATAGAAATAAAGTTTTAGAAGAACTTGCAAATGCAATATTTGAATTAGACAAAGGAAGTATATCGGATGTAGTCCAAACTACTTTAGCATATCATATAATTATTTTGGATGAGATTTTTCTAGAAAAAGAATTAAAATTTGATGAAGTTAAGGATAAAATAAATAATACTTTAACCAATTTTGAAGTAGATAATTACTTCAATGAACTAAAATCAAGTCTTGACCAACAAATACTTGATGGTTTTTCAATTTTTGAAATAGCAGATCAAAATAATCTTAAATTAATCAATAAGAAAAAAATTTTAAACAATACTAACGAAGATGACCCTACTTTAAGTAACGTAATTTCATTTTCTTTTACACAAAATAAAGATTTTGTATCAGATTTAGTAGACATTGATAATAATACTTCTTTTATTGTAAATATTGATGACATATATCCATCAAAAATAGAGAGTATCGATAATATCTTTGACAGTGTTTTAAATGATTTTATATTTACAAAAAAAACCGAGCAAGCAGAAAATATTTTTGAAAATAATAAAGAGATCTTCACAAATATAAGTAAATTTTACGCAACTAATCCACAAAATTTAAATTTATCTTTAAATACTAAGGATGAATTACCAATATCTTTTAAACAAAAGATTTTTGAAACTGATATTGGTAAAGTGGCTTTTGGATCAGATGAAAATACTATTTATTTTGCTAATATTAAAAATATAAAGATGCCTGAAGAAGGTGAAAATACTTCAAATATTAGCTTAATAGGTGATTTGAAAACAGCATTTGGTAGTGAGATTATTAAGACAAAAGAAATTTCGTTCAATGATGAACTGATAAATGGTCTTTTATCTCAGTATAAATGAGTCTAGAAAAAAAAAATTTTATAAGTCAATATAACAAAGGCTTACCTCAGATATTAACAAAAAATCTTATTGCTGATATTGAAACACCATTTTCATCATTATTAAAAATTAGTAAATCGGAAAAATATTCCTTTCTATTAGAGTCAGTAGAGGGTGGAAGTAAAAGAGGACGTTACTCATTACTTGGTTGTGATCCAGATTTAATTTGGACAGTTGAAAAAGGTAAAGCAAAAATTAAATATTTGGACCATAATTTTGATTACAAACTCGATCAAAAGCCAATTCATAGTCTTAAAGAACTTGTAAAAATTTCAAAATTTAAAAATAATGAAATTGATGTTCCTTTCCCAACACTAGTTGGATATCTAGGATATCCAATGATTCAATATATTGAAAAAATTAAACTAAGTAATAAGGACAATATTAAAATACCTGATGCAATATTAATCAGACCAAAAATTGTTGCAGTTTTTGATAATATTAAAGATATTATTTCTCTTATGACAGTTACTTATCCAAGTAAAAAAATATCAGCAGAAAATGCCTATAGAAAAAATAAATTACTTATAGATAAAACAATTAAGAAGTTAGAAAAGAGTATTCTAAAACCTGCAAAAAATAAAAATAAAAAATCTAAATTAAAATTTAAATCAAATTTCAAGAAAGAGCAATTTTATAAAATTGTAAATAAAGCAAAGGAATATATTAAAAATGGAGACATTTTCCAAGTTGTGCCTTCACAAAGATTTGAAACAAAATATAATTTGAAGGCAGTCAATCTTTATAGATCGTTAAGACGACTAAATCCATCTCCTTATCTTGTAAATCTTAACTTTGATAAAATTGGCCTTGTTGCATCTAGTCCAGAATTAATGGTTCAATTAAGAAATAAAAAAGTTACGATAAGACCAATTGCCGGAACAAGAAAAAGAGGAAAGAATGCCTCTGAAGATCTTTATTTATCTAATGACTTACTGAATGATAAGAAAGAACTCGCAGAACACTTAATGCTTTTAGATTTAGGAAGGAACGATGTTGGTCGCGTTGCAAAAAAAGGAACAGTGAATGTTACTGAAAAGATGATTATAGAATACTACTCTCATGTAATGCATATTGTTTCAAACGTTGAGGGAAAAATAGATAATAATTTAGATGCTCTAGATGCTTTAATGGCTGGATTTCCAGCAGGTACAGTTTCTGGTGCCCCTAAAATAAGGGCGATGGAAATCATAGAGGAGCTTGAAAACTTAAATAGAAGTTTTTATGCAGGCTGTATGGGTTATTTTGATTCTAATGGAGACATGGATACATGCATTAGTTTAAGAACTGGGCTTGTAAAAGATAATAAATTATATATCCAAGCTGGTGCTGGAATAGTTTATGACTCGGTCCCAAAAAATGAACATCAAGAAATTTTGAATAAAGCTGGTGCTTTAATGGCAGCAGCTGAGGATTCATACAAATTCGATATATGATATTACTGATAGATAATTATGATAGTTTTACTCACAATGTAAAACACTACTTATTGGACTTAAATCAGAAAGTTGTTGTTTTTAGAAATGACAAAATTTCGATAAATAAAATTCGTAAATTAAAACCTAAATCAATAGTTATTTCACCAGGTCCATGCACACCAAATGAAGCTGGAATAAGTCTTAATATCGTTGCAGAATTATCAAAACAATTTCCTATACTTGGCATTTGTTTAGGACATCAAACTATTGGTCAAGCTTTTGGAGGTAAAATCATTAAATGCAAAGAAATCATGCACGGAAAAGTTGATACAATAAATCACTTTGGCCACTCTATATTTAAAAATGTAGAAAGAAAATTTAAAGCAACTAGATATCACTCTCTTATAATTGATAAAAGAACTATGCCAAAAGATTTTTTAATTACTGCTGAAACAAATAATAAGATTATAATGGGTATTGCTCATAAAAAATTACCAATATTTGGACTACAATTTCATCCAGAAAGTATAGGTACTGATATGGGTAAAATTATTTTAAAAAACTTTTTAAACTTAACAAAATAATGGATCAAACTTTAATATTAAATAAAATTCTCGAACAACAAAATCTGAATATTGAAGAGAGTATGTATATATTCAATAAAATTATGAGTGGAGAATTAGATGATATTAAAATTACATCAATACTCATTGGTTTAAAGTTAAAAGGTGAAACAAAAGAAGAGATTATCGGTGCAGCTAAAGTAATGAGAGAGAAATCTCTAAAAATAAACTCTCCACAAAATACGATTGATACTTGTGGTACGGGTGGAGATATGAAAGACACATTAAATATATCAACAAGTGCAGCAATAGTTGCTGCAAGTGCTGGCGTTACTATAGCAAAGCATGGCAATCGTTCTGTTAGTTCAAAATCAGGCTCTGCAGATATGCTAGAAAAAATAGGTTATAAAATTACAAATAATTTAGAAGATTTAGAAAATTCATTATCTAATAAAGATTTTTGCTTTTTATTTGCTCAAAATCATCATTCTGCCATGAAGAATGTAATTAATGTTCGTAAGAATCTAGCTACACGTACAATTTTTAATTTATTAGGTCCTCTTACTAACCCTGCTAAAGCAAGTAAACAGCTTCTAGGTGTCTATTCAAGAGATTTAGTTTCTATGCATTGTAATTGCTTAAAAGAACTAGGCTCTGAAAAAGCGATGGTTGTTCATGGATTGGATGGTTTAGATGAAATAAGTTTATCAGACAATACTCTAATCAATGAATTGAAAGATAATAAAATTCTGGAATATAGTTTTGATCCAAGAGACTATGGTTATGATTTAATTAAATTAGAAGATATAAAAGGTGGAGATCCAGAATATAATGCAAATTGTTTTAATAAAATGATTAACGGCGATTACAGAGAATTTCAAATGATTGTAGAAATAAATGCAGGAGCGGCAATATATTTATCCAATTTAAGAAATAATCTAAAAGATAGTTTTGAATTAGCAAAAAAAACAATTGAGGAAGGAATTACAAAAAATTTTGTAAACTCACTAATTAATGAGTAATATACTTCAAAAAATTTGTGAAGATAAATCTAAAGAATTAGAAGAAACAAAAAAAAGATGTTCTTTTAAAACATTAGAAAAATTAATTTCCTCAAAATTAGAGAAACGTGAATTTAAAGATCAATTAATTTCAGCTCAAAAAAATAAAAAAAATTTAATAATTGGTGAAGTAAAAAAACAAAGTCCAAGTGCGGGTGAAATAATTTCAGATTATAAACCAGAAGACATTGCTATTTTATATGAAAGATCTGGTATTGGAGCGTTATCGATTTTAACAGAAAGTAAATATTTTTTAGGAAATATTGATCATTTATCTCTGGTTAAAAAGAAAACAAATTTACCTATTTTAAGAAAAGATTTTATTATTGATAAATATCAAATTTTAGAAAGTAAGATTTATCAAGCTGATTGTATATTATTAATTTTATCAATACTATCAGACGCTCAAGCAATAGAATTTATAAATTATGCCAATGAACTAAAATTAGATTGTATTATAGAGGTTCATGATGAAGACGAACTGAAAAGAGCAATCAAATTAGACTACCCTGTGATTGGAATTAATAATAGAAACCTTAAAAGTCTTGAAATCAATTTAAATAACTCAATAAATTTGAATAAAAATTTAACTAATGATTATATTTTAATTGCAGAGAGTGGAATTAAAACTTCTGATGATATAAAAAAATTTAATTCAACAGGGATATATAATTTTTTAATTGGAGAAAGTTTGTTAAAATCTAAAGATAAAGAAAAGAAAATTGGAGAATTGCTTTTAAATGAGTCATATTAATAAAAAAGGAAATCCTTATATAATTGACATATCAAATAAAGATGTCACAGAAAGAGTAGCAGTTGCCTCAGGTGAAATTAAATTTGATAAAGAAACATATAAAAAAATAAAATCATTTGAGACAAAAAAGGGGAACCTAGAAAAAACTGCAATAATTGGTGGTATTATGGGGGCAAAAGAAACTTCTAGATTGATACCGCTTTGTCATAATATTCCAATCAATCACATAAATATCGAGCTTATAAAAAATGATAAAAAATTTACTTTTATTGTCAAAAGTACAGTTAAAACAAACGCAAATACTGGGGTAGAAATGGAGGCATTAACTGCCGTTACAATTAGCTGTCTGACAATTTATGACATGTGTAAGTACTTAAATAAAAAAATTATAATTCAAAATATACACCTTGTTTCGAAAACAGGTGGTAAATCTAATATTTAAATAACTGAAAAATATAGATATTTATATTTGTTCTTGTTTTGATCTTAAAGAACATATATAGAACACCAAATGCTTACAAAAAAACAAAAAGAGCTATACGATTATTTAAAAAATTATATTTCAAGTAATGAAATCTCCCCATCTTTTGAAGAAATGAAAAGTGCAGTTAATCTAAAATCAAAGTCAGGTATTCATAGATTAATTACTAGTCTAGAAGAAAGAGGTTTTATTAAAAGATTAAAGCACAAAGCAAGAGCAATGGAAATTATTAATAAAGATAATATTGCTGATGAAAATGCTTTGTCAAATAGCATTAATATCCCATTAATTGGTGCAATAGCTGCAGGTGAAGCAATAGAAGCAATTGAAAATGCTGATGAATTTGTTTCTGTACCCTCTTCGATGACATCACCAAATGCTAAATATTTTGGATTAAAAGTAAAAGGTCTATCTATGATAGATAAAGGAATATTTGACGGTGATATTGCTGTGATAAAGAAGACAAATAATGTTGAAAATGGAAAGATTGCAGCTGTTATTACACAAGATAACGAAGTTACTCTAAAAACTATTAAATTTGATCAAGACAAGGTCTTGTTAATTCCTGCTAATCAAAGTTTTCAGACAAAGGAATATGAAGCAGGTGAAATCCAAGTCCAAGGGACTTTATCTGGTATTATAAGAAAATATAATTAATAGTTTATCTTAATTTTAAGATGACTATGTTAAAAACACGATTTGCACCCTCTCCTACTGGTAATCTTCATCTTGGAGGTGCTAGAACAGCTCTAATTAATTATATTATAAGTAAGAAATCAGCATCATCTAAATTTTACTTGAGAATTGAAGATACAGATCATGAAAGATCAAAACAAGAATACACAGATAACATAACTAATTCTTTGAAATGGCTTGGACTTAATTGGGATGAAGACATTCAAGTTCAGTCTAAAAGATTATCAAGACATCAAGAAGTTGCTAAAGAATTACTTCAAAAAAAGCGAGCATTTAAATGTGTATGTTCTGAAGAAAAAATTGCTCATCAAAGAAAAATAATTAGAGAAAATAAAAACTATTCTAAAAAAATATGTACAGAATGTAAAAATGATAATGATATTCAAAGTAGAGATGAAGGTTTTGTAGTTAGATTAGATGTACCAGATGAAGGCAATTTAAAAATTAAAGATACAATTCAAGGAGACGTTACAGTAGCAAATTTAGAGTTAGATGATTTTATTTTACTAAGAAAAGATCAATCACCAACGTATATGTTATCTGTAGTAGTGGATGATCATGATTTAGGAGTCAATTATATTATTAGAGGTGACGATCATTTTATTAATACTTTTAGACAATACTACATATATAAATTTATGAATTGGGATATACCTCAATATGCTCATATTCCTCTTATTCACGGAGAGGATGGAACAAAATTATCAAAAAGACACGGAGCAGTTAATATTTTAGATTTGAAAAATAATGGATATTTAAAAGAAGCTATCATTAATAACCTTATACTTTTAGGTTGGTCAAATAACCAAGAGAAATCAGAAACTATTGAATTAGAGGAAATTATTGAAAATTTTGAAATATCAAATTTATCTAAATCATCTAGTATATTTAGTTTTGATAAATTAGATTTTTTTAATAATTTTTATTTAAGAAAAGAAAACGGAATAGAAAAATTTATAAACTTTTGTGAAAATGATGTTGAATTAAATATATATCTAAAAAAAGATGAGACAAAAATGAAAAATGTTTTTAATATTTATAAAAAAGATATTAAAAAACTAAGTGATTTGCATGATACAATTAAAGTTTATTTTGATGAAAATTATAAAATAAATAAGACAGAAAAACTGACCTCAGAATTTGGTAGTATTTTTAATGAATTTTTAAATTTAATTGGAGAAATAAAGGATTGGAATAGGGATAGTATTCAAAATGTAATTAATGATTTTTTAAAAAATAATAAAATTAAATTCCCCGTTTTAGGTAAACCAATTAGATTTTTATTAATAAATTCCTATCAAGGGCCTTCAATTTCTGATATTTTTGTAATATTAGGTAAAAAAGATACTATTGATAGATTAAAGCAATATAGAGATAATTAAATATGGCTGATTACGAAGATAAAAAAGTTAACGATAAACAGTTTACTCTATTCAACAATGAGAGCGGTAAATCGTATCAAATTCCACTTATTGAAAGTAAAGATGGTCCGAATGTTTTGGATATTCGTAAACTTTATCAAGAAACAGGATTATTTACTTTTGATCCAGGTTTTACTTCAACTGCATCATGTGAATCAGGAATAACGTACATAGATGGTGAAAAAGGAATTTTACGTCATAGGGGATATGATATACATGATTTAGCTTCAAAAAGTGAATTTCTTGAAGTTTGTTATCTTTTACTGCACGGTGAATTACCGTCCCCTGAAGATAAGCAGAAATTTAAAGATGTAATAACCAATCATACAATGTTGCATGAGCAACTAGTAAATTTATACAGAGGTTTTCGAAGAGATGCACACCCTATGGCAATCATGGTAGGTGTTGTGGGTGCCCTTTCGGCCTTTTATCATGACAGTACTGATTTTTCAGACATTAATCAAAGAATGATTGCATGTCATAGATTAATAGCAAAAATTCCTACAATAGGTGCAATGGCTTATAAATATTCCATTGGTCAACCATTTGTTTATCCAAGAAATGATCTTTCTTATGCTGAAAATTTTTTATACATGACATTTTCTGTGCCATCAGAAGATTACAAGGTGAGCCCAAAAATTGTTAGAGCAATGGATAGATTTTTTACTTTACATGCTGATCATGAACAAAATGCATCCACTTCAACAGTAAGATTGGCAGGTTCCTCTGGGGCAAATCCTTTTGCTTGTATTGCTGCTGGTATTGCATCTTTATGGGGACCAGCTCATGGTGGAGCTAATGAAGCAGTCATAAAAATGTTAGAAGAGATTGGTGATGTATCAAATATACAAAAATTCATAGATAAAGCTAAAGATAAAAATGACTCTTTTAGATTAATGGGTTTTGGGCATAGAGTTTATAAAAACTATGATCCAAGAGCCACTGTGATGAAAGAAAGTGCACATGAGGTTTTAGAAGAGTTAAATATGCAAGATGATCCATTGCTTAAAATTGCAATAGAATTAGAGAAAATAGCTTTGAAAGATGAATATTTTATTAGTAAAAAATTATTCCCAAATGTAGATTTCTATTCAGGGATAATTCTAAAAGCATTAGGTTTCCCTACAAGCATGTTTACTGTGCTATTTGCAATAGGAAGAACTGTAGGATGGATATCACAATGGAAAGAAATGATAGAAGATCCTATTAATAAAATTGGCAGACCTCGTCAATTATACACTGGTTATAAAGCAAGGCCTTATCAAGTGGAATCTTCTAGAGAAAAAAAATCAATTTTTAATTGGCTTTGGAAGAAAGATTGATTAACTTATTTATACGATTAACACTAACATCATAGGGGCTGAAATCATTAACAATTTCTTTAAGATGCATATTAATTGAGTTAATTTGAGTTTCTTGATTTTTTCTATCATTAAATAAATTTAGAAAAATATTTAATAGCTTTTTTTCATTTAAATTTGAGTTAACAACTTCTGGAATAATCATTTTGTTACTTATAATATTTATAATATTAGCATATTTCACTCTTACAAAAGGCTTGATTAAAATTTCTGTGAAATAATTAAGTTTATAGATCACTATTTGAGGAATATTCCTTTTGGCAATTTCTAAAGAGGCAGTACCAGAGCAAGTTATACTTAAGTAAACATTTTGATAATATTCATCAAATTTATTCATATCAGTGGAGATTAAAGTCTCAGTTTTCCATTTCTTAGTTTTTTCTTTAATTAAAGAGGCAAGATGAGGCAAAGTTGGAATAAATATTTTATAATTAAGATTATTCTTAGATATATATTTTTCAATATAACTGAAATATTTCATAAGTTTTAATACTTCATTTTGTCTACTACCTGGTAAAAAAGAGAGGTATTTATATTTACCTTGATTCTCTCTTTTTTTTATATGAAAAATTGGATGCCCAATAAAAGTTTTATTTAGATTATCAAAATTGAAATATTTTTTTTCAAAATTAAACAATAGAAAAATTTCATCAAAAATATTTGCAAATTTTCTTGCCCTATATGATCTCCAAGCCCAAACAGTTGGAGCAACTACATGTATTATTTTATTCTTATAATTTGATTTTCTTAATTGGTTTACAAGATTATAATTAAAATCTGGTGAATCTATAGTTAAAACCAAATCATAATCATTTTTAATAATATAGTTTTTTAATCTTCTAATCATTTTTAAATATTTTGAAATTGAAAGCATTATTTCAAAAAGCCCAATAGATTTAAATTCTGATAAATCATAAATTTTATTAGACACATATTTTTCAGATTGTTTGCCACAAACTCCATCAAATTGATATTTATCTATATTCATTCTAGATAAAATATTTGAGCAAATATTTTCACCAGATTGTTCCGTACAACAAACAAAAATTTTTATTTTTTTCAATTTAGATCAACTGATGTGATAAATAAATTATTTTGACTAGCATAATCAATAATTTTTTTCTTATCTAAAATTAAACATTTATTTTTTTGCAAAAATAGACCTTCATAATTATATTTTTTTAAATTTTTTACTGTATCTAAACCAATTAAAGGTATATCAATTAGATTACTCTGGTTTTGTTTTGAAAATTTAAACAGTATACCATTATCATCTTTTCTTTTATATTCTTTACATCTTTTTAACAATTCATCAGTTCCTTCTATAGCTTCTAATCCTAAAACTAATTGATTTTGAATTATCATAGCCTGACCAATATCTAGTTTCTTATAAATTTGGTATATAGATTTTGCTTTTTCTAAATTTAGCATTGCGTTTTTAGAAGGTTTGATTTTTGTTAAATTTATTTCTGTTGAAAACAATTCCTTACAATATCTGGTCCAATTAAAAAAAATATATCCTTTAGTTTCAAAGTATTTTTTCAAACTCATTAAAAGATTATTGTCACCTTTTTTTTCTAATAAAAGACTTTTAGCAAGTAACAATGTAGGCAAATCAAAACCTAAATCTTTAATACCAGGTCGTTTTATACTTCCTGCAAATATTATATGTTTTATTTTGTTTGTATCTAAAACTTTAAAGATTTTTTTTACTGATAAGATATCTAAATCTACAACATTATGGTTTTTATAGAATATATTATTTTTATTATTTAAAGATAAAAATGTAACATTATAATTTTTACTTATTAGTGATTTACCAATATATAAAGGTAAACTACCATCCCCAGCAATTATTCCTATTTTAGTCATTTTCAAAAGTGGTAATGCCTCTTTTTGAATTTGAGTTCAAAAATTCAATTACTTCCTTAATTTCTAAAATTTCAGAACTTTCAACAAACTTATTTTTAATATTATTTTCAATTGTATCATTTTTATCAAAAATTATATTTATGAGACTTTTAATTTCATTGATTGTATTAGATGTTAAGCCTTTTCTTTTTAAACCAATAAGGTTTAAGCTTTTCAAATTTTCTCTTATTCCTGTATACAAACCATATGGAATAATATCTTTTTCAACACCGCTCATACCACCAATCATTGCATATTTTCCTATTCTAACAAATTGATGAATTGCTGAATTACCTCCTAAAATTGCGTTATGATCAATTTCTACATGTCCTGCAAGAGTGGCATTGTTGGCTAAAATAACATTTGATTTAATAATACAATCATGTGCTACGTGAGAACCTACCATAAATAGACAGTTATTAGATATAATTGTATTTAATCCGCCTCCTGATGTCCCTGGATTTACGGTAACATTTTCTCTAAATTTATTGTTACTGCCAATTTTTAAAAAAGATTTTTCTTTATTGTATTTTAAATCTTGAGGTTCAGAACCAATTGAACAAAATGGATAAAAAGTGTTACTGTTTTCTATAGTTGTATCTCCAACGATAGAAACATGAGAAATTAAATTATTATTTTCTCCAATTCTAACCCCATCCCCAATGATACAGAAAGGGCCAATATGTGTTGTTTCATGAATTTCTGCATTTTTTGCAATAATAGATGAAGGATGGATCATATGTTTAGTTCTATTAAATTATGAAAATGTAACTTAAAATAAATAATATATTTCTGATTATTACTTATATGTAATCATAGCTGAAAACTCAGCCTCACTTACTTTTATATCTTCTTTATAGCAAGTACCTTCAAATTTATAAACATCTCTAACACTATTAATAAATTTTACTTCAAATGAAACTTTTTCATCTGGGCGAATAGGTTTTCTAAATTTTGCTTTATTCACACTCATAAATAAAACTGACTTTTCTTTAAATTCTCTAAGTTTGTATGACACAACTATTCCAGCTGTTTGAGCCATTGCTTCAATAATAATTACTCCAGGAACTATTGGATTATCAGGAAAATGCCCCTTAAAAAAATATTCATTTGTCGAAAATAATTTTTCAGATTTTCCATGGTCGCCTGGTTTGATTATTTCACAAGTATCAACAAATAAAAATGGATCTCTATGAGGTATCAATTTTTTAATTTCTTCGGTGCTTAATTTCATTTTCTTAAGCTATTTCGTATTATCTCTTTTTTCCATAATTTAATATCCTTTGCTGGGAAACCAGCAATTGTTGAATTGTTACTTATGTTTTTTGTTACGCCACTTTTACCAGCTATTGTAACATTATCCCCTATTACTAAATGACCGGATATACCTGCTTGTCCTCCAATTGTAACATAGTCACCAATTTTAGTACTTCCAGCAATACCAACTTGAGCGGCAATTACAGCGAAATTTCCAATATCAACATTATGAGCTATTTGAACTAAATTATCTATATTTGAAAATTCTCCTATCGAAGTTGACTCAAAAACCGCTCTATCAATAGTTGTATTCGAGCCAATTGATGAATTTTTTCCAACTACAACATTGCCACTATGACTAATTTTCTGTTTAGTTTTCATCTCAAAGCCAAAACCGGTACCACCTATTCTGGCACCTGACTTAATTATACAATTTTCCATTATTATTGCATTTGAAATAGAGACGTTATCATGAATAACAACTTTTTTATTAATAATAACATTTGGGCCAATACTTGAATTTGATCCAATATAAGAACCTTCTTTGATTTCAGTATTATGAAAAATCATTGTAAATGGATTAATTTGAACATATTTTTCAATTTTACTATTTGAATCTATAGAGGTATTGTTTGAAATGACTCCATTTGATTGCAAAACTTCATTATGAAATAAATTAGTTACAAAAGCTAAGGCTAAATATGGATCCTCAACTATAATTGGAAAGCAATTATTAGGAAGATAACTTATAAACTTTTCTTCGATTAAGCATGCTTTAGCTTTTATTTTTCTTAAATCGTTGAGATATCTAATATTTGAAAAAAAAGATAAGTCATTTTCAGATGAATTTGAAATAGTTTTAAAACTTAAAAATATTTCTTCATTAGATATTAATGATTTAACTTTTAAAGAATTTTTTTCTAATATTTCTTTAATTTCTTTATATTTAATTTTTTTCAAAGTCTTTATATTCCAAATTTAAATTTAATTTCTCTAATTCACTATTTATAACAATAGTTATATCTAATGAATTGGAAGCTATCAAATAACTAGTGGAGTCTAATATTAAATCAACACTATTTTCAAGGGCATATTTTTCCAGTAATTTTAAGATTTCTTTAAAAATTGCTTCCCTTACTTTAATAATTTCATTTTCATAATGGAAATTAAATTCTTCAATTTTTATACTAAATTGAGATAACTCATTATTATAATCTTCAATTTTTTTATTAATTTCTTCTTCGGTTAGAATTAGTTTAGATTCTTCAATATCATTAAGTTTTATGATTAATTTATTTTCCATTATATTAAAATCTTTTAGATGTTTTTCCTGATTTATTTCAATGTCATTTAAAGTTTTTTGGTAAGTTTCATTGTTATCAATCAAAGACTGAACATCCACAACAACTATCGTTTGTGAAAAAATATTAAATGAGAAAATATTTATAAAAAGAAAAATTATAATACAAATTAACTTCAATCTAAATTGCCTACTGAAAATAAGAACATTCTCTTAATATCATATTCTTCATCCATTATTGGGAATCCCCATGTTAATCCTATTGGGCCTACTGGTGAATAGTATTTTATTCCAAATCCTACAGAAGATCTTATATTATTATCACTTTGAGTAGGAGTAGTTTTATTTTCCCAAATCAATCCATAATCATTAAAAATATTTAAATATAAAGGAAAATTGGATTGGCGAGTTATTTCATATGAATAATCTAATTTTAAAACAGCTAGATTATTTCCCCCAATATAAGATGTTCTTGAGTTACGGGGACCTACTCCATATGAATCAAATCCTCTAAGCGACTTACCTCCTAGTGAAAATTTATCATCAGTGACAATATCATTATTGTTTAATGAAAATATGTTACCAAACTTACCATGAAATCCAAAAATACTATTATTACTATTAAAGTATTTTTTTACAGTAAATAGATTTTTTACAAACCCATTATTAGAGCTAGTTGGTGTTTCAATAATATTATTAAAATTAATATAATTACCAGTTTTTGAAATAAACCCTCTATTTAATGTAGAATATCTCAAGTTATTTTTAATCAAAAAGCTTACATTTGAACCAGAAGAATTTAAAATTGTGTTTGAAACTGTAGATGAATTTGTAACTTTATAATCCTTTAATGCATATTCAAAATCGAAATTATGATAGAGATCATCATTAACTATATATCCAATTCCAACACCAGATGAAAATGTATCTAATTTATAAGAACTTGCATTAGAGAAGTCTTCTTGTTTGTAGTTAACACTATAACTAATATCAGCATCATTTTCGTAGGATAATCTATCTGTAGTAATTAATTTAAATTGATTCTTATCATCAGAGGTATTTACTAGAACATCTAAAGACCTCCCAGTTCCATAAAAATTTCTCTCTCTCATTCCAGTAACAATTGAAAATCCATCAAGAGTACCAACTGAAACACCTGCGTTAAATACACCTGTCTGCTTTTCTTCTACCTCAATAGTAAGATTAATTTTATTGTCTTCAATTTCTTCTTTTTTAAGATTTACAGTTTCAAATAAATTTAATGAAATTAGTTTATCTCTGATAATTTCAATTTGACTATCGTAAATTGCATCACCCTCTACAATTTCTAATTCTCTTCTAATTACATGATCTAAAGTTCTCGAATTACCAATGACATTAATTTGATTAGTGTAATGTGGTATAATTGGTAAAATTTGAAATAAAACCGCGACTGAATTATTATTTTCTTTTTTTTCAAATGTCTGAATTTCAAAAAATTCAATTCCACTTTCTAAAACAATAGATGAAAGACTTTTTTTAAGATTATTAATTTTTTTAATTGAAAATATTGCATGATCACTCAAAAATAGTTCTATTTTTTTATTTACTCTGTCTAATGCTTCATTATCTAAAATACTTTTACTATCGTCAACATTTATTGAAGAAAAAGAATATTCATCACCTTCTTCTATGTAAAAATAAATATTAACTCTATTAGTTTTTAAATATTCAATTTTTGTTTCTACTTTTACGTCAATATAACCATATTCTTTAAAATAATTGCTAATTAAATATTTATCTCGTTCAACAACATTAGGTTTATAATTATTATTTGCAAAGATATTAGAAATTGTTTTTGTTTTTGATTTAATTATCGATCTAATATCCTCATCTAAAGTAGAACTATTACTATTAATAATTATTTTATTTATCTTTGTAATTTTACCTTCATTTATATCAAAATCTAAGTCAACAGTATTTGTTTGAGGATATTTTGTTTCTGAATAGTAAATTTGTACATTATTATATCCAAATGATTGATATGTATTTTTTAATTCTTTTATAAATAAATTTATGGAAGGTTTATTAAATTTTGTAAAATTAATTTGAGAAGCAATAAGCTGCAAATCTTCATCTTTTAGTCTTTCATTATTTTTAAAATTTAATACGTCAATAGTAGGATGCTCTTTAACAATAATTAAATATTTATTTTCTAACAGTTTTACTTGTACATCTGAAAAAAGATTTGATTCATTTAAAACTCTAATTATATCATTTGTAGATTCTTTATTTGAAGTATCTGGTATTTCGTTTAAAATTGATAGTATTGCTTCAGTATCAGTAAAGTCATTACCCTGTATGTCAAATAAAATTTCATTAGAAAATAATGGTTTTGTTAAAGAGGAAAAAACAAAAAAAAGAATTAACTTATATTTTAAAATTTTGTAGTTTTTTTTCAACTTCTTCATGATATTGAATAATATCTTTAATAGTGTTTAGTGAAGAATACAAATTTAAAGATGTTACTTTTTTAATTATTTTGTAAATATCTGTATATTTTATCTTATCATTTTTGTATAGATTTACTGCAAACTCATTACCAATGTTAAATTTAATCAAATTTTCTGGTTTTTTTTTATTTATATTATTAAAAAATTTATAGATAGGAAATATATCTTCTTTTACATCATTAAAATTTAAATTTGTATATCTATTAATTAAATATTTTTTATCATTAAATTTGTATTTGGTTTTTGATTGGCAAAGAAAATTTAAAATTGGAATACCCATGTCATTTTGAAATAAATTCAGTTGAGTTATATAATTATCAAATTCTACAATAGAGTGCACTAGAGCTTCAGGGTGAATCAGTACTTCCATTTGATTGAAAGGTATATCAAATAAATAATGAGCCTCTATTAATTCTAAGCATTTGTTTACAAGTGTTGCTGAGTCGATACTATTTTTGTATCCCATTTTCCATTTTGGGTGTTTAATTGCTTGTTCAAATTTTATATTTTTTAAAGAATCAAATTTTTTTTTGTAAAATGGACCACCAGAAGCAGTTAAAATAATTCTATTTATTTTTATTTTAGTATTTATTTTGTTAAATAATTCAAATAATGAAAAATGTTCAGAGTCGATAGGAAATATTTTTGTTTTATTAAAAAAATTTTTTTTTTTAAAAATATGTCCTCCAGAAACAATAGCCTCCTTCGAAACAATACCTAAATTATCTGTATTTTGAATTATATTTTCTAAAAAATATAATGATTTGTATCCTGATATTGCTAATAAACTTAAATTAGATTTACTAGATAATAAAAAGCTTTTTAATTCATCTAAATTTAGAAATTTAGTTTTACCAATTTTATAATCAAACTTAGAAATTTTTTCATGATCGTGTAAAAAAGCATATTTAGGTTTATATTTTTTTATTTGATTAATTAGTAATTTTAAATTTGACTTAGCACATAATAAATCCACATTTAAATCTGGAAAATGCTTATCAATAAGAGATAAGGTTTTTTTACCTATAACACCTGTACTGCCGAAAATATTAATTCTCATTGTTAAATAATAATTGATATAGAATAAATAATAATTGAAAATAAAAAACTATCAAATCTATCGAATACTCCACCGTGACCGGGTATAAATTCACTTGAATTCTTTAGATTATTTTTTCTTTTGAAAAATGACTCAATCATATCACCTATAAAAGCACATATTATAATTAATAATATATAAAATATTAATTCTACATTTACATTTATCTTAAAAATAAAAGCAAATAATAAAGATAAGAAAAAAGATGATAGAAAGCCACCAAAAAGACCTTCGTATGTTTTATTTGGACTGAGCTTAGTAAAATTATTTTTTCCAAAGTTTTTACCTATAATGTAAGAAAATATATCAAAAGATATGACAATTAATATAAATAAATTAAAATTTAATAATATTATTTTATCAAAATCAATAGCTATAAAAAATGCAAAAGAAATAAATATGTATAAAAATGGCATAAATTTATATGATTTAAAATACAGATAAATTTCAATAAAAATTAAAAGATAAATTAAAAAAATTAAATAGTATACATATACAAAATTTATATAAGTAAAAATACAATATACTGAAATAAAAAAACTTGAAAATAATAACCTTAGTAATAAATTATTATAATCCATATTTTCTATCAATATTTAAATATTGATTTATAATTGAGTTAAACTCTTTTTCAGAAAAGTCTGGCCACAAAGTTTCAGAGAAAAATAATTCTGTATAAGTTAAATTATACATAATAAAATTACTTAATCGCTTATGACCTCCAGTCCTTATCAGTATATCTGGATCAGGAAGTTGTCCTAAAAAAAATAAGTTATCTATATTTTTTTTATTATCAAGATTAATGTTGATCTCCTTTTTGATAATATTTGTTAAGATGTTTTTGATTTCGTCTTTAAAACCATAATTAAATGCAATATTTAAATTTAAATTTTTATTATTTAGTGAGGATTCTTCAATATTTTTGAAAATTTCTAATATTTTCTGAGGTAAATTTTTTTTAGTACCAAAAATTTTTATTTTTACACCTTTTTCTTTTACCAAATCATTAAATGTTTTAGAAAAATTGTCATATATTATTTCATAGATTATATTGACTGAAGATCGATTTAAATTTTCTGATGACAATGCGAAGATAGTTAAATTTGAAATTTTTTTAATTAAAGTATATTTTACTATTTTTTTTATATTTTCAAATCCTTTTGTATATCCATTCAAGATTGATTGATTATTGTTTTTAGCCCACCGTTTGTTACCATCAAGTATTAAGGCGATATGATTTAATTTATTCAACGAGAATTATACTTTCAAAATATCAGTTTTTTTTAATTCTAATATTTTGTCAATTTTATCTATGTTATTATCAGTTATTTTTTGAATTTCATTTAATTTTCTTTTTAATTCATCTTCAGAAAGATTTAATTCTTTTTTTTCATTTTTTGATACTTCAATAAAATCTCTTCTTATATTTCTTATTCGAACCTTAGAATTTTCTGCAAATTCTGATGCTATTTTAATTATCTCTATCCTTCTTTCTTCACTTAATTTGGGAATTGGTAATCTGATAAGTTGCCCATCTGTTTGAGGATTGATACCTAGATTTGACTCAGTAATTGCATTTTCAATCGATTTAGTTAAAGATGAATCCCATACTTGAATTGTAATTGTATTTGCGTCCTGAACTGAAATATTACCAAGCTGATTTAATTGGGTTTTTGAGCCATAAGCGTCAACTAAGATATTATCTAACATTGATGGATTAGCTCTTGAAGTTCTTAATGAATTTAATTCCTTTTCAAAATGTGAAACAGTTGCATTCATTTTATTTTCAAAGTCTCTCATAATTAACTTATCTTACTATATGAACCTTTGCGATTCAAAACATTAATTAAGGAGTTTTTTTTAAAAATATTAGTAATGAAAATTGGTATTTTTGTATCTTTTGCTAGACTAATTGCAGTTAAATCCATGACCTTTAAATTTTTATTTATAACCTCATTGTATGTAATATTTTTAATTAAATTAGCATTTTTATTTTTTACTGGATCTTTATTGTATATGCCATCAACCTTTGTTGCTTTAATAATTAATTTACAGTCTAATTCTGATGCTCTTAAGGTAGCGGCGGTATCTGTAGAAAAAAATGGATTACCAGTTCCTGCAGCAAATATAACAATTCTATTTCTCTCTAAGTGTCTGATTGCCCTTCTTCTAATATAAGGTTCAGCTATTTGTGACATCGTTATTGCTGATTGAACTCTTGTTGGTACATTAATTTTTTCTAGACTACTCTGTAAAGATAATGCATTCATTACAGTAGCTAACATACCCATATAATCAGATGTCGATCTGTCAATTCCTTCAGAAGCACCTTTAATCCCCCTAAAAATGTTCCCCCCTCCAATTATTAAACATATTTGATATTTTTTTTTGTATACATTTTTAATTTCATTAGAAATTTTGTTTATTGTTGAAACATCTATACCATAGTTGGATGATCCCATAAGTGATTCACCTGAGATCTTTAGTAAAATTCTTTTATTCATTCTATAAATTAATTAAATCAAATGATATTAAGTTGTATTTATATTTTGAATATTGATTAATTATATCTCTAACCGTCTTATCTTGATCTAAAATATAAGATTGGTTAAGTAGTGTTACTTCACTAAAGTATTTTTTCATTTTACCTTCTAGTATCTTTTCTACTATATTTGATGGTTTTCCAGAATTTAAAATTAATTCCTTTTGGATTTTTTCTTCATTATTTATCAAGTTTTTATCTAAATCATCAATATCTATAGATTCAGGTTTCATTGCTGCAATATGCATACATAAATTTTTTGATAAATCTTGAATTTCAGTATTATGATCAGTAGTGGAATATTCTACAAATGATATTATTTTTCCAATATTTGTTCTATAACTATTGTGTATGTAAAATGAGTGATTAGAATTTTTTTTATTTTTAATCGCTAAATCATTGAGAATAAGATTTTCCCCAATTTTTGCAATCATTGAATTAAAATAATCTTGAACAGTTCCTTTTTGGAACTGTAATTTGAGAAATTGTTCTTTATCAATATTAGTATTATTTTCTAAAGCTAAATTTCCTAAACTATCAAGAAAGTCTAAGAAGGTATCACTTTTAGCAGCAAAGTCTGTTTCACTATTAACTTTGATTAACGCTGTAATATTTTCATTAGAATAAATACCTACTGCACCTTCAATCGCCGATCTATCACTTTTTTTAGATGCTTTTGCTAATCCTTTTTTTCTTAATGATTCAATTGATTTTTCAATATCGTTATTATTATCCTCCAAAGATTTTTTACAATCTAAGAAACCTGCTCCCGTCTTTTCTCTTAATTCTTTAATTAATTCGGTTTTACTTGACATTATTTAACATCCTTTATTTTTTCTTCTTCTACACTTTCTTCTTTAGTTTCAATTGAATCTTTAAAACTGGAAGCATCTTGAATAGTTTCTAAAAAATAATTCTTATATAAATTTATTGAGCGAAGAGCATCATCATTGCCAGGAATTATATAATCGATATTTTCTGGATCGGCATTGCTATCAACTATTCCAACTACAGGTATTTTGAGTTTTGTTGCTTCTTTTACTGCAATTTTATCCTTAATTACATCGAATACAACTAAAAGATCTGGTTTCCCATTAAGTGTTCTAATACCACCTATATTTAACTCTAGTTTTTGCTTTTCTCTAGAAATATCTAATAATTCTTTTTTGGATAAGTTTTTTGATAAATCATTATCTTTTAAAAATAGTTCAATTTCCTCTAATCTTTTTATAGAATTTGAAATTGTTTTCCAGTTAGTTAATGTTCCACCTAGCCATCTTTTATTTACATAAAAATTATTATTTAACGCGGCTAAATCTTTGACTACATCGCTACACTGTTTTTTTGTTCCTACAAAAAGAATTTTCCCAGATTTAGAAACAGTTTCATGGATTTTTGTAAGAGCAACATTAAGCAACTCTAAAGTAATTCTTAAATCAAAAATATGTATGTTATTTCTAACACCATAAATGTATTCTTTCATTTTTGGATTCCATCTTCTAACGTTATGCCCAAAATGTACGCCAGACTCTAGAAGATCTTCAATTTTTACTTCTGGTAAATTCATATCAACTCCCGGTTTAACCTCCACAGAAATAAAAACACCGGTTTTTTCTGTGTGCTAGATTTAATATGTAGTCTTATTATTATATAGTATTATTTTTTCAAGATAATTCTAAAGAATAATCTAAAATTTTTGATTTATTCAAATCATCAAGTTTTTTGTATGATTTAATTGAATATTTATTAAAGTTAAAATTCACTAATTTCTGATCCACTGTAATGAAGACATCAATAAAATTATCATTATTATCACTTTCTTTTTTTATAAAAATATTATCTTTACATTTATCCATATTTTTAAAGTTTGTGTAAATATTAAATTTATAATTATTTTTAATAAATGTTTTTTCCAAAGATTCTATTGACCTTATTATAAAACGTGTTTCAGTATTACTTCTTACGACATCTATATTGAATATTAACAAATTTCCCTCTTTTAATAATGGTCGGTACTTATATAAATTTTCACTAAATATAGTTAATTCAAATTGAAAATTAGTTTCTGATACTGTTATAAATGCATATTTTTTTCCATCTTTATTTGATCTTTCCTTAATATCTAAAATAGCACCACAAACTTTAATAACACTTGAATCATTGCTTTCTGAATAGTTTTTAAAAGACATAATATTCTCTAATTCAAAAAACTTTTTTGGATAATGATTTAATGGGTGATCAGAAAAATAAAATCCAATAACCTCTAATTCGTTAGATAAAATTTCTACATTGTTCCATTCTTTATAGTTTTGATAGAACAGGTTTTTATCTTCAAAAGAAATTTCATTTTCTTCAAAAAGCATGTCTTGATTAATATTTTTTTCTCCTCCAAATAGTTCAACAAATTTTGGTACATTATTAAATAATTTCGATCTGTTAGCTTCAATACTATCAAAAGCTCCAGCTTGTATAAGTTTTTCAAGCTGTCTTTTATTTATTACCTCTTTAGAAACTCTATTCATAAAATCAATGATACTTTTAAATTTGCCATTTTTATTTCTTTCATCAACCATGCTAGAAATTGATTTTAAACCAACACCTTTAATTGCTGCTAATCCAAATCTTATCGATTTTAAGTTTTCATTCATTTCAATTGAAAACAAAGGAGCAGAAAAATTTATATCTGGTTTTAAAAAATTGATATTTAATCTTTCTATTTCTTGTTTAAGTAGAATTATTTTTTCTGTTCTATCTACAGAATAATTTAAAGTTGCTGTAAGAAATTCGTGAGGAAAATTTGCTTTTAAATAAGCAGTTTGATAAGCTATTAAAGCATAAGCTGCAGCATGACTTTTATTAAAGCCATAACCGGCAAATTTATCAACTAAATCAAAAATTTTTGAAGCTTCTTTCTTTTCAATATTATTTTGAACAGCACCCTCAATAAATCTTGATTTTTGCATATCCATTTCCTTTTGAATTTTTTTTCCCATTGCTCTTCTTAATAAGTCTGCTTCACCTAAAGAATAATTTGATAAAACTTGCGCAATCTGCATTACTTGTTCTTGATAAACAATAATTCCATAAGTTTCTTTTAAGACATCCTCTAACATAGAATGAAGGTATTTAATTTCTTCACGCCCATGTTTTCTATTACAAAAAGATGGTATGTTATCCATTGGCCCTGGTCTAAACAAGGCTACAACAGCAATGATTTCCTCAAATCTATCAGGCTGTAGTTGGCGAAGAACACTACCCATACCATTGCTTTCTAATTGGAATATTCCAACTGTATCCCCTTTACTTAACTGATTATAGGTTTTTGTATCATTAAGAGGTATTTTATTTATTAAAAAATTTTTATTTTCTTTAACAATTAATTTTCTGCAATCATCTATAATAGATAATGTAGTTAAACCCAGAAAATCAAATTTTATTAAACCTGCCTCTTCAACATATTTCATTGAAAATTGTGTAGCATTTGTATTAGTATTTTGATCTTTGTATAAAGGAACTACTTTAGATAACTTTTCATGACCAATTACAACTCCAGCAGCATGGGTTGAAGCATGTCTGTGAGTTCCTTCAATTTTTAGACTTACATCAATAATATTTGAAATTCTTTCATCACTGCTTATCCTTTCTTGTAAGCTTCTTTCAGATTTAATTGACTCACTTAAAGTAAGTGGATTTGATGGATTAAAAGGTATCAGTTTAGCAAAAGAATCTACTTCTCCATATGGAACTTCTAAAACTCTACCTATATCTCTTACTGCAGCTCTAGATGCTAGAGTACCGAATGTAATTATATGAGCAACACATTCACTTCCATATTTATTATTTACATATTCAATAACTTCATCTCTTCTAGTTTGACAAAAATCTATATCAAAATCTGGCATTGACACTCTTTCTGGATTTAAGAATCTTTCAAATAATAATTCATATTCTAATGGATCTAGATCAGTTATTCCTAAACACCAAGCTACTAAACTACCAGCACCTGATCCTCTTCCGGGGCCAACAGGAATGAATTGCTCTTTAGCCCAATTAACAAAATCTGCTACTATTAAAAAATATCCTGCAAAACCCATTCTAATTATTATTCCATTTTCATATTTCAATCTATCTCTATAAATTTGTATATTCTGAATATTCTTTTCTTTTATTTTTTTTTCAAGTCCCAGTTCTGAGAATTTTAATAAAAAATCTTCTGCTGATAAATTTAAATCATTTTTAAATTCAGGTAATTGTGGTTTTGTTGACTCAGGAAAATAGTTACAAGATAAAGCAATATTAAAATTATTTTGTATTATTTCAGGAATATCTTCAAAATTTGAAGACATTTCTTCATTTGACTTAAAATAAATATTTTCATTTGAGGTATTTCTTTGAGAATTGTTAATTGTAGATTTTTGAGCAATACATAGTAATGCATCATGAGCTGAATAATCATCTTTATTAGCATACTTAATATTATTTGAACCAATAAGGGGTATGTCAAATTCTTTTGAGAAATTAATAAATTCTTTTTCAAATGCATCGATATTTTGATCATTTATTCTTTGAATTTCAAAAAGAAAATTTTGCTTAAAAACTTTTTTAAAATTACTTATTAATTGAATGATATCTTTTTTTTTGTTTTCTTTTTTTAATAAAAGTAGAGGATTAAATTCACCACCTATATAACAGAATAAACCTTCAGAAAATTTCTCTAATTGTGAAAAGTATATACCAATATAATTTCCTTCATTAAGATGAGAAAGTGAGCTTAATTCTAATAGATTTCTATACCCGATTTCATTTTTGACTAAAAATGTAACTTGGGAAATTTGATTATTTACAACAACATCTAATAAATTTATTGAAGTTCCAATTATAGGTTGAATATTATTTTTTACACATTCTTTTGAAAACTCAAAAACTCCAAACATATTATTATTATCTGTAATAGCAATTGCAGGCATGTCATTTTTTTTAGCAAGATCTACTAAATTAGTAATTTTTAGAGTACTTTCAGATAAAGAATATGAAGATAAAGATCGTAAATGAATAAAAGGATTATTCATTCTTTAATTGTATATTCTTGTTTTTAAAATAATAAATTTCATCAGCTAGTAAAGAATAAGTTTTGTTATGAGTAACATATACTAAAGTTTTTTTATTTTGTTCTATATAATTTATAAAAAATTTAAAAATGTTGTTAGCAGTATCTTCATCAAGATTTCCAGTCATCTCATCAGCTAAAATTAAATCTGGATTGTTAATTAATGATCTTGCAATAGCGACTCTTTGTTGTTCTCCTCCAGATAACTTTAAAGGTTTATAATTAATCCTTTCATCTAAACCAAATTCAAGAAGTAGTTTTTTAGATAATTCATAACTTTGCTTTTCATTTTTATTTATTAATAATGGAAGCATAACATTCTCGATAACAGTGAGTTCAGGTATCAGATGAAAAAATTGATGAATAAAACCAATTGATAATCCTCTAATTTTATTTGTTTCATCTTTAGAGCATAAAGAAATATCTTTATTCTTAAAATAAACTTTTCCATCATATTCTGAATCAAGTAAACCAATAATATTAAGAAAAGTAGTTTTGCCTGAACCTGAAGGCCCAACAATCGCAACTTTAGTGTTTTGCATTAATTTAAAATTAAGATTTTTAATTATCTCAATTTTTAAATTATTTTCATTAGAATAATTTTTACCTAAACTAGATATCTCTAATAAATATTTGTTATTCACTTCTTAAACTCTTAATAGGATCTATTCTGGCTGAACTTAAAGCTGGAAAAATAGTTGAGATAATTGATATGATTATAGCCACACAAAGTACGTAAACAACCTCATTTATACTAATCTTTGAAGGTAAAGATGATAAATAATAGACTTCTTCAGAAAAGAGCTTTGTCCCAAGTAAATATTCTAAAAAACTTTGAATTGATTTAATATTTATTGTGAAAAGTATTCCAATTATTAATCCTATTAATGAGCCAATCAAGCCAATTGAGATTCCAATAGTAAAAAAAATTTTTATAATACTTTTATTACTCATTCCAATAGTTTTTAAAATGCCAATATCCTTATTTTTTTCTTTTACAAAAATAATTAAACCTGAAATAATATTTAATGATGCAACTAAGATGATTAAAGAAAGGATAATAAACATAACATTCTTTTCCACTTTAAGTGCATTTATTAAGGTTTTGTTTTGATCTTTCCAAGATATTGAATAAAAATTTAATAAAAGATTAGATGTTTCTAATTCTACTTTATTTTTAAATAATTCAATTTCATTAGGAGATGATGTAAAGAATTCAATTTTGTTATATATATCTTCATCATATAAGAGTAATTTTCTAACAAGTTCTGAAGATAAAAAAATTAAACTTGAATCATATTCATATAAACCTAGATCAAATACACCTACTACCTCCAATGTTTTAAATCTTGGAATATTTCCTAATATTGTTTTATCAGTCTTTGGAATTGCAATTTTAACCTTATCTCCCACTCTTAAATTCATTTCGTTTGCTAAGGAGTCTCCAATTAATATTTCACTTTTTGGATTTTGAATTAATACGCCCATATTAATTGAATTAAACAAATAATGATTTTTATCATATGCATCATACCCTTTGATCATCACACCTTTTGAGTTATTTGATTTTATAATTAATCCATTTGTTTCAATAGATTTGTAGTGTTTGTAAAAAAAAGAATTATCAATATTCAATATAAGTTCATCAGCTTGCTTATTTGTTATCTCATTATCAAAACTATAAATATTAAGGTGTGAATTAAGTCCAATTATTCTGTTAGTTAGATCAATTCTAAAACCATTCATAACAGACATAACTATAATAATTGCTGCTACTCCTAAACTAATACCTATTATTGAAAACCAAGCGAAAATAGACACATAGCCATCGGATTTCTTAGAAAATAAAAACCTAAAAATCAGTAATCGTTCTGATTTAGAAATCATCTATTTTTTTAACTTATTATTAATAAAATCAATTACACTACTGGATGAAATTTTTTCACTTTCATTATTTTGGCGATTTTTTATTTCTACTAAATTATCTTTTAAATCTCTTTTGCCAATAATAATTTGATATGGTGTCCCAATTAGCTCATTATCAGATAATTTTTTTCCTATACTGCAGATTCTATCATCTAAAATAACTTCAATATTATTTTTCATAAAATATTCATAACATTCTGATGATTTTGTGGCACAATCTTGATCTTCTGGCATTAAATTAACTATGGAAACCTTAAATGGAGCAACTTCTAAAGGCCACCTAATTCCTTTTTCATCATGATAAGCTTCTATAATTGCACCAACAAGTCTTGAAACACCAATGCCATATGATCCCATATGTACTGCAACATTTTTCCCGTTTTTATCTTGAACAAATGCGTTTAATTTCTCAGAATATTTTGTTCCAAAATAAAATATATGACCTACTTCAATGCCCTTAGAAATTTTTAAATCTTCATTTGAAATTGGACAATTTTTTGCATCATGTTGATCATCAACTGCAGCATAAAATGACTGCAACTCATTTGGGTCTATAGTTTCAGGGTTTAGTGTTTCTAATTTTTTATCATAATAAAGTGTACTTTCACCAGTCTTAGCTAGTATTTGAAATTCATGACTTAAGTTACCGCCAATTGGCCCAGTTTCCGCTCTTAAGGAAATTGGTGTTAAACCCATTCTAATAAAAGTTTTTATGTATGCTTTAAACATATTATCATAAGATTTTTTTGCTTCGTTTTCATCAAGATCAAATGAATAATTATCCTTCATTAAGAATTCTCTTCCTCGCATTACTCCAAACCTAGGCCTAACTTCATCTCGGAATTTCCATTGAATATGATAAAGATTTTTTGGAAGATCTTTGTAAGAATTTATATGTGCTTGAAATATATCTGTAATTAACTCTTCATTTGTTGGGCCGTAAAGCATTTCCCTTCCACTTCTATCTGTAATCCTCAACATTTCTTTTCCATAATCATCGTATCTTCCTGATTTAATCCATAAATCAGACGATTGAATCGTAGGCATAAGTAGTTCTACTGCTCCTGCATTATTTTGTTCCTCTCTAACAATCTGTTCAATTTTTTTTAATACAAGTAGACCTAGAGGTAACCACGAATAAATACCGGCACTAGATTGTTTAATCATACCAGCTCTGATCATTAATTTATGTGAAATTATTTCAGCATCTGATGGCGCATCTTTAATAGTGGGAAGAAAAAAGTTAGAATATTTCATTTATTAAATATATTTGATAAATCAAATCCAAATAAAATCAAAAAAAATAAAATTAAAGCTGATATTAATGAAGTTGCTATAAATTTTATTAGAAGATATGGCTTACTTGGAGCACTTTTTGCATGTCCAGATTCTACTTTTTGGGGTACTTTTATCTTAATCGGTAGGAGTATGAAAAATAAAATCCACCAAACAAGGATAAAAATTAGAACATGAGTAAATAGAACCATTAAGATCGTATTAAATGAACTTCAATTTCTGGTTTTTTTTGAATTGAATTTTTTATTATCTTTCTAAAACTACTTTTAACTAAGTCAGATACTATAAGATTTGACGATTTTTGATCTTTGCTAAGTTTTGTATAGTTTTCTATAAAAAGTATTTTAAAATCATTTTTAATATTTTCTTCATGTATTCCCGGCAATCCTTTTAAAGTCAGTAACATATTTTTATTAATTGAATAGTCATCATCATTGATAATTAAAGAAATTAAAACTAGCCCCTCAAATGAATATTTCCTTCTCTCTTTAATAAAAGCAGATTCAGAGTCGTAAAGATTTTTACCTTCAACAATTAACTTTCCAGTTTCAAATTTTTCTACAATTTTAGGTTCGCCTGGTGCAATTTTGAGACATTTTCCATTTTCTAAAATTTTAGTAAATGGTACTTGAGATGAGTAAGATAATTGTTTATGTGCCTCTAGATGCATAGGTTCACCATGCACAGGAATAGATAAGTAAGGTTTTGTCCAATTATACATTTGTTTTATTTCATCTGCATAACCATGACCTGAAACATGTACTAAATCATCATCAGCAGTTACTATCTCAACTCTTTGTCTAATAAGTAAGTTCTTTAAATTATTTATTGATTTTTCATTACCAGGAATATCTCTAGAGCTAAAAATTACTACATCTTCAGGCTCTAAATGTAAATGTTGATGAGAATTATAAGCTATTCTGAAAAGCGCAGATCTTTTTTCACCCTGACTTCCAGTACAAATTATGACTAAATTTTCTCTTGGTATATAAGAGGCTTCATCTTCACTTATAAAAATTTCATCGTCTGCAACATAACCACATTTTCTTGCTACTTCGATATTTTTTTTCATACTCCTGCCAACAAGAGCGACCTTTCTTTTATTCTTTTTTGCTGCTTGAATAATATTTTTCATTCGTGCAATATTTGAAGAAAAACAGGTAACAACAATTCTATTTGAAAATCTTGAAAATATACTTGTCAGTTCATCTCTAACATCACTTTCAGATTCTGATTTACCAGGCACATTTGCATTAGTAGAGTCACCTATTAAGGCAAGTAATCCTTCATTTCCTAATTTTTCAAATTTTTCTTTTGAAAATGATTCTCCTAAAGTAGGTGAATGATCTATTTTCCAATCAGCAGTATGAAGTAATGATCCATATGTTGTTTTAATTACTATTGCAGTTGGTTCAGGAATTGAGTGTGTAGTTGGAATAAAACTTATATCAAAATTATTGAGTATTAATTTCTTCTCTAGATTTATCTCTTTTAAAGTAAATCCTTCTAATTTATTGAATTCTTTTAGCCTATTTTCGATAAGAAATTTTGCAAATTTACTAGCATATACAGGACATTTAATTTTATTTGCTAAGAACGCAACAGCTCCTGCATGATCTTCATGACCATGGCTGATAATAATAGCCTCTAGATTATCTTCTAAACTTTCAATATGATCTATTTTTGGCACCAATAAATCTACACCAGGAAATTTTTCATCTGCAAATGAAAGACCTAAATCTATCATTATCCATTTTCCATCGCATCCGTAAAGATAACAATTTGCACCTATTTCTCCAATACCTCCAAGAGATAAAAAGTGTAGTCCTTCATTAAAATCATTTAGGTGTAAATTATTACTCATAAAAATGTTTGTTACCGATTTGTTTTATTCCTTCTAATGTCAAATGTTCCATATATATAGGTTTATAAATAATTTTATCCCTAAATATTTTACCTAGACCGCCTGTAATATAGACTTTGGGCTTAAAGTTATTCTCCTTACTAATTTGCTTTAAAATGCCATTAACTGCATGCAAATAACCAAAATAGAAACCTGATTGAATAGAAGCTGATGTATTATTATTAACAATTTTATTTGATTTTGAGATTTTTGAAGTTTTTATTAAGTCAGCATTTTTTAAAAGTGTCTCCATTGAAAGATTTATACCTGGAAAAATTAATCCACCTAAATATTGATTATTTTTAATTACATCAAAAGTAGTAGCTGTACCAAAGTCGAGAATTATACAGTCTTTGATTTTCTTACTATATACATAGGCATAATTTGCTATTCGATCACTTCCAATTTGATTTAAATTATAATTGATACTATTTCTAAATGAT